>DATEQG010000047.1:0-83105 GCA_035272765.1 Candidatus Acidiferrum sp. | reverse complement strand
GCTGCATCCACAGCCACGCGGGCAAAGGGCAGGAGTCCGATCTCTGGCATCCCACCTCCTGCTCCAGTAGAAAACATCATTGCACTTCGCCTGTCTTCCTCGAAAACCAACTCCCGTGCCGAGCATGTAAACAGAGCCACTAAGATCTCATGCCCGGTTCGAGTTGCTCTACAAAGAGCACTTGACAGAATTCCCGCAATGTCGTATTTAACCAGTCGGTTAAATACGACATGCCAATCGACAAGCTCAGCTCGACCTTCGCAGCCCTTGCCGACCCCACCCGTCGAGCGATACTCGCTCACTTGATGTCCGGCGAATCCTCCGTCACTGACCTTGCTGAGCCCTTTGAGATGAGCATGGCCGCTATCTCCAAGCACCTCAAAGTGCTTGAACAAGCTGGACTGATCACGCGCGGCCGGGCGGCGCAGTGGCGCCCCTGCCGCATCAAAGCCGCGCCTCTCAAGGAGGTCGCCGACTGGGTTGAAGCCTACCGCATGGCGTGGGAGCAAAAACTCGACCGCTTGCACGACTATTTGGCCGAGGTGCAAGCCAAGGAGAAGAAACATGGCCGAAGCAAAAAGTAGTTCCGCCGCAGGCCACGCCCAGCAGGAACTTATCCTCACTCGCATTTTAGGGGCTCCCCGCAGCCTGGTCTTCAGGGTCTGGACCGATGCTAAACACGTGCAGCGGTGGTGGAGTCCGCGCGGATTCACGAATCCGGTGTGCGAACTGGATGTCCGGCCGGGCGGCCTGATTCGCATCGACATGCGCGGGCCTGACGGCACCATCCATCCCATGAAAGGCGTGTTCCACGAGATCGTTGAACCGGAGCGCTTGGTCTTCACCGGCACGGCCCTCGAAGACGAGCACGGCAAGCCTTCACTGGAAATTCTCAACACCGTTACTTTTGAAGACTTCCACGGAATCACAAAGCTCACGCTACATGCTCGTCTGGTCACCAAGGATTTCAAACTGACTCCCCAGGTGGCCGCTGCGCTCGCCGGAATGGAGCAGGGTTGGAGCGAAAGCCTCTACCGCCTTGCGGATGAAATCGAGAATTCTCTTGCGGCCGCGCTGGCGGCACGAGAGATAGTCCTCTCGCGGGTTTTCGATGCGCCGCGCGAGATGGTTTGGAACGCCTGGACCGATCCGAAACAGATTGTGAAATGGTGGGGACCAAGAGGGTTCACGACGACCATTCATGAAATGGATGTTCGGCCGGGCGGAGTATGGCGTCAGACGATGCACGGTCCAGACGGCGCCAACTATCCCGGTAAGAGCGTTTTTACGGAAGTCGTCAAATACAAACGCATTGTTTTCTCCCACAGCGGTGGGAAAGAAGGCGGCCCGGGAGCGAGTTTCAAATCGACATGGACTTTTGAAGTTGAAGGCGACCAGACGAAGGTCACCATTCGCATGGTCTTCGATTCCGCAGAAGCACGGGAGCTCGTGGTGAAGGAATTTGGCGCGATCGAAGGCGGGAAGCAGACCTTGGCGCGGCTAGGCGAGTATCTGGCAGAGTCCATTCGCCTGGGCTCCGTCAGGAATTGAGCGAACTGTGTTTTCCCTCCCAGCGTTTTCGCACGTGTGCGAGGAGTTGCTCCCTGGCGGTGCGCATTTGGCGGACCAGGGGTTGGTTGCCGGTTTCCTCATGTCGCGCGGCCCAGAGCACCATTTCTGTAAGCACGGGCGCAAGATCGATTCCTTTGACCGTCAACACATAGATCATTTTTCGACCATCGGCAGGATCCCGTTGGGAGGTGATAATTCCGTAGGATTCGAGGCGGCGAAGCCGGTCCGCCAGAATATTGGTGGCGATTTTCTGTAGGACCAAGTTGAGTGCAAGCTCAGCGTGAACAAAGAGCCGCGTGAATCTTGGCAGGTGCGGCGCATGGCCCCCGAAGAACTATTGTTTCTAGGCCATTAGTCTTTGCACTCGTCGTCTTCTGCCTCTGGTCATGCTGGTAATGGGAATACGGCTTCAAGTGGCCATTGTCCGATACCAATTTCTGCGAGATAGTCCGGCGTTATGCTGGCGCTTGCGCTTAATCTGATTTTTAGTGGGGAAAATAGGGTGTTGACACATTCCGATGTGGGAATGTATAGTGGCGTGCATGGCGCGCGCTGCTACGACTTCCGATGCTTTCAACGCTATCGCTGAGCCGCGGCGGAGAGAGATACTCAACTATCTGGCGCTGCAGGAACGGCCGGTGGGAGAGATTGTGGATGCTTTGGAGATGGAGCAGCCTTCCGTTTCGAAGCATTTGCGCGTCTTAAAGGATGTTGGGCTGGTGCATGCGCGGCGCGAAGGGCGGCAGATGTTTTACCGAACGAATGCAGAGGCGATCCGGCCTTTGCATGAATGGGCGGGGACGTTCGAGCGATATTGGAAGCATCAGCTTATGCGCGTGAAGGAACGAGCTGAGGAAAAGAGCGGGCAGTGAAAGAGGAGTGATGCGATTTTTGCGCTGGGATGGGGGGCATGGAGGTACGGGTTCCCATCAAGGAGTGAAATAGCAAGAAAAGACTGTCAGCAATGAATTCGTACTAAATTCGAAACAAGGGCGGAGACAGAAGTTGCAACGAAACGTCCTAGTCAGGAGGAGGAGGACAAAATGCAATTGAATCCATATCTTATATTCAACGGCCGGTGCGAGGAGGCGTTCAAGTTTTACGAAAAGTGCCTCGGCGGCAAGATCGAAGCGGTCTTCACGTATGGAGATTCGCCCATGGCAGGACATGTGCCAGCAGAATGGGGGAGCAAAGTCATGCACGCGCGCATGAACATTGACGGCATGATTCTGATGGGTTCCGACGCCCCTCCTGGCCGTTACCAACCGCCGCAAGGCTTCTCCGTCTCGCTTTCCACGAAAGATCCCGCTGAAACAGAGCGTATCTTTCATGAGTTGGAGGAGGGCGGCACTGTGGAGATGCCCATCCAGAAGACTTTCTGGTCGGCACGGTTTGGCATGCTGGTGGATCAGTTTGGGATTCCGTGGATGCTCAATTGCGAGCAGGCAGCCGAGGTGGCGGCATAGCGCTTTGTGCGAGAGCCAGGAGCGATCGCCTGCCTGAATCCAGCGGAAGCTAACTTTGGCAAGCCGGAAGAGACAACGAGCGAGGATTTTGGAGTTCTAGCCGAGATGGGGCATGGCCCTTCGAAGCTCAGGGTAAACATGCTGTGCCCCCACAAGGGGACAGTGGCCAACGGTAAGGCGGTGCGAATTCGTGGAAGCAACTGCTCCAATCTCGAAGAAGATGGTCTGGGTTGGGCGCGTGATCAGTGCCATACCTGTATTGCTCATGGTCTTTAGCGCGGTCCTCAAGTTCCTTAGGCCACCGCAGGTGATCCAGGGGTTTGTGCACGCGGGTTATTCCGAGAGCCTGATCGTCACTCTTGGAGTTCTCGAGTTTCTCTCCTGCGTGATATATCTGATTCCGCGCACAGCGATTCTTGGCGCCATTTTAATGACGGGCTATTTGGGCGGCGCGACGGCCACCAACGTTCGCATCGGCGATCCGTCTTACATTATGACAGTCGTTCTTGGCGTGATGGTTTGGGGCGGACTTTTCCTTCGCGAGCCCCGCGTTCGCGCACTCATTCCGCTGCGGAGCTAGGTAGGCAGCGATGAAAAGGGTTTTGCGCGTTTTGATTGCGCGCTGATTTAAGGAGATGGGAAAATGAATTTCAAACCCGAGATGTTCCTCAACGATCTGAAAATCGCGTTTCGCTCGCTCGCGCGCGCCAAGGGCCTCGCTATCACGGTTATCCTCACTCTTGCGCTAGGCATCGGCGCCAACGCGGCCATTTTTACGCTGGTGCGCGGCGTGCTTCTCCGCCCGCTGGTCAACGCCGACGAGGATCGCCTCATCTATATTCGCCAAAGCGCGCTCGGCATCGGCAACGCGAACGTCAACTTCTCCGTCCCGGAACTGAAGGACATCGAGTCCGGCGTCCGCAGCGTTCGTGAGTTCGGCGATTTCTCGACCATCAGCTTTACCATGGTCGGCCTGGGCGAACCGCGCGAGGTCCAGGCCGGCGTCGTCGGCGGCACCTATTTTGAGGTGATGGGCCTACACCCCGTCCTTGGCCGTCTCATCGGCCCACAAGACGATGGTCCCAAAGCTGCCGGCGTCGCCGTTCTGACCTATCGTTTCTGGTCCTCCGCCTTTCATAGCGACCCAAGCGTCCTCGGCAAAACCGTGCGCCTCGGCAGCGGCCCGATGGGGACGCGAAGCGCCACAGTCATCGGCGTACTCGAGCCTTCCATCCCTTATCCCGCGGAGACCGAGATCATGAGCAACGTCGTGACCAGTCCGCACCATCTCTCGGCGACCATGGTGGAGGGCCGCGTCCACCGCATGACGGAACTCTTCGGCCGACTCGCGCCTGGTGCCACTCTCGAACAAGCTCGCGCCGAATTGCGCACCGTGTACAGTTCAATGACAGCGCAGCATCCGGAAGCCTACTCAAAGCAAGCCGACTTCCAGATCAGCTCAACGCGCCTACGGGATCAGATCACCTCTGGCGCGCGCACGGTTCTCCTCGTTTTGCTCGCAGCCTCTGGACTGGTCTTTATCATCGCCGTTTCCAACGTCGCCAACCTTATCCTGGCGCGTTCCGTCCGCCGTGAAGGCGAACTCGCCATCCGCGCCGCTCTCGGCGCCAGCCACGCAACTCTTCGCCGCGCTCTTCTCGCGGAGAGTGTTCTGCTGTGCGGAGTCGGCGCTCTACTCGGAGTTCTTCTCGCGCGTCCGATGGTTGCCATTCTCGCTCGCTACGCCTCGCGCTTCTCCATACGCGCTCTGGATCTCAGCGTAGATTCGAGCATGCTGTGGGTCGGCGCCGGACTTGCGATGATCGCCGCCGTCCTTCTGGCGTTCGTCCCGCGTCTGCCTTCGGCTAACTCTTCCCAAGGATTCGGACTCGCCACAGGCAGCGTGCGCATCACCGGCGGCACAAATCGCCGTCTACGTCTTTTCGCGATGACGCAGATTGCCGCTTCCTTTCTGCTTCTCGCGGGCGCCAGCATGCTGCTGAAGACTCTGCTCGACATGCAGAACGCTCGTACGATTCTCGACACACCCCGGGTGCTGGCCGTAAACCTTCCTGTGGACTCTTATGGAAAGAACTTCGACGAGATCAACCACTTTTATGACGAAACGGTTCGCAGGGTTTCTCAGCTACCCGGCGTGGACGGCGTAGCCGTCGGCGACTCCGTTCCCTGGCGGGACACGGCTTTTGACTTCCAATTGCAGTTTTCGGCCGACGGCCACACTAAAGGCCCCGGCGAAGAAGATCCTCGTACCCAGATCCGCAGCGTGACGCCTGGATTTTTCGCGGCGGTTGGCGTGCCCCTTCTGGCAGGACGCGATTTCAACGACCTGGACCGCAAGGACAAGGAGCCCGTGGTCGTCATCAGTCAAAGCCTTGCGCAGAAGATGTTCCCTGGTCGCGATCCTCTCAACCGCCATCTCTGGTGGACGGATCCCGTTATCGCGTTTATCGGCATGGATTCAACACCCCGCCGAATCGTCGGAGTGGTCGCCGATTTGGACAGCACGCACGTAATCCCGCAGCCGACCCTCACGGTCTACAATGCCATGGAACAGCAAGGCCTCTTCGCGGGCCGTCTTTTTGTGCATACGCACGCCAACCCCTACGGGCTGGTCACGCCGATCACGCAACTGATTCGCAATATGTCCGCCGACCAGCCTGTTGAGAAAGCCGCCACGCTCGAAGACATTCGCGCCGAAGTGCTGACGCCGGACCGGCTCAACTCGGTGGTCTTCGGAGGATTCGCGCTCGTTGCGCTGGCGATTGCGATCGTCGGAGTGGCGGGAGTTTTGGCGTTTTCCGTCAGCGCGCGGACGCGCGAATTTGGTATCCGCCTGGCCATTGGCTCTCAGCCGAGCCGGCTGCTGGCGGGCGTCATCCGCGAAGGAGCGATCATGGCCGCCGCGGGAATCCTTGCGGGCGCGGTTGGCGGCTACGTCCTCGCGCGCTTGGCGGGCAGCTATCTTCTGGACATGAAAATGCCCAGCCCACTGCCCGTATTCATCTCGGCGATCATTCTTCTCGTGGCCGCCATTTTAGCTTCCGCGCTTCCTGCCGCGCGAGCTGCCCGCGTCGATGTTATTCAGGCCTTGCGCTCCGAGTAAGGATCGCGATTCAGGGCAGCGGCGGGATATTCCTCCCGCCGCTGCCGGATTACAGCCGTGCATTTCTATTTTCGGTTGTAATGGACGAACTTCTCTACTTGAGGCCGTAATCCATGTGCAGAAACATTAAAACTCTTTTCAACTTTGAGCCGCCCGTCACCTCGGAGGAGGTACGTGCGTCTTCGCTGCAATTCGTGCGAAAAATTAGTGGAATTAACAAGCCGTCGAAGATAAACGAGGCGCGCTTTTTGGCCGCCGTAGATGAAATCGCAGCCGTATCGGCTCGTCTTCTGCAATCGCTTGAAACCAGCGCACCTCCGAGGGACAGGGCAGTGGAAGCGGCAAAAGCGAAGGCCCGGGCAGCGGAGCGATTCGGAGCTTGAGCTCGGGCGAACATAGATCACAGTGTTGCTCCGCAAAATTTAGCGCTTCTCTCTGAAGTTATCCTCCAGCTTTTCCCCTGCGGAATTTTCCACCACGCTTGAGGTGCCTTGCTTCTGTGCTACTCTTTGCGCCCACAAGCACACATACGAGCCCACTGAGGAGATGGTCATGACCCGGCGAACAAAACTGGCTATGCTGATCGGGATTGCCACAGTACTCCTGCTCTCGATTTGTTCCGGAAGCCCTGCGCAAGAAAAAGACAAAGCTCCCGCAAAGAAAATCGCCATCCGCGCTGGGCGCCTGATTGACGGCAAGAGCGACACACCTATCCTCAACGCGCTGATTCTTATCGAAGGCGACAAAATTGTTTCCGTAATCCCTGGAGGAACAGCTCCTGCCGGCTATGAGCTGATCGATCTTTCGAAGGCTACCGTGCTTCCCGGATTCGCCGACGTCCACACTCACGTTCTCCTGAATGGCGACATCACGGCGGCTGATTACGACGAGCAACTCTTGAAGCAATCCACGCCATATCGTGCCATTCTCGCGGCGCGGAATGCACGCATCGCTCTCGAAAACGGTTTCACTTCCATCCGCGATGTCGAGACAGAAGGCGCCATGTACGCCGACGTGGACGTGAAACAGGCTATCGCTCGAGGCGAAGTCCCCGGCCCGCGTATGCAGGTCGCCACGCGCGCTATGGCTCCGACCGGAATGTATCCGCTTCTCGGCTATTCGTGGGAATTGAAAGTTCCGACGGGAGTTCAGTCCGTTGACGGCGTCGACGGCGCGCGCATCGCCGTCCGCGAACAGGTCATGTACGGCGCGGATTGGATCAAGTATTACTCCGACCGGCGATATCACTTTGAAGACGACGGCGTCTTGCACAGCATGGTGAATTTCACGGATGAGGAAGCCAAAGCCATTGTCGACGAGACTCACCGCCTCGGCAAAAAAGTTGCCGCTCACTGTATCGGCTCCGATGGGATTGCGGCTGCGCTTCGCGCCGGCGTGGACACGATCGAGCACGGCGATGGATTCACGGACGCCGAACTCGACGAAGTCGCAAAGAAGGGCGTTTATTGGGTTCCTACGATTACCGTCGGCGCGTACGTTGCGCCGGGCCGCGGCGGCAACTGGATCAGAATGGTCGATCTAGAAAAAATCGCGTTTCAAAAGGCGCTGAAGAAAAATGTGAAGATTGCTCTGGGCACCGACGCCGGCGGCTTCGATTGGAAACAACTCAACGAGGCGGAAGAATTCGTCTACTACGCGAACTACGGCATGACGCCGATGCAGGCCATTCGCGCGGGCACGGTTGTGCCGGCGGAGCTTCTTGGCTGGAGCGACAAAGTGGGCACCATCGAAAAAGACAAGTGGGCGGACATTGTCGCAGTAAGCGGCGATCCGCTCAAAGACATCACCGAGCTCAAGCGAGTGAAATTCGTGATGAAGGCCGGCGTGGTCTACAAGAACGAATTGCGCTAGTTAGCACAGAGTGTAAGTCCATAGACTGTGACACACGAGAAGAGTATGTTTTATGCAGTTCCTGTGTCATGGAGGTGGAACATGAGAACAAAATCGATTTCACTGGCCGTTGCAACATTTTTCCTTCTGTCCACGGCAGTTCCGTTGTCGAGTCAAAATGCTCCGCGTCAAACCTCTGAGGCTGACCACACGAGGCACAGCGTTGCCATCAACCTTTTGCGCGCCATCAATACCGCTGAAGTGAGCTACAAAATGACGCACGGGTCCTATCTGACTTGGGATGCGCTCCTCGCAGGCGAACAGTTTCATGGGAGCAGAGTGATCGCGGGGCTCGCTCATTTCGATCCAGAACTCGCCAACGCGGAATTTTCGACTTCTTCCGAAGTATTACCCGGATGGTCGCTGCGCCTGAATTTAACGGCAAACGGAGAAGGCTATGACGTCATGCTGCAGGATATGACAGGCAAGCCTTGCGGTTACGCTGCGATTACGGATGAACGCGGGGTCATCTGGCAAAGCAAAACGATTGATTGCGAAATCTGACAGAAGCGTGCGATGAGGCTCCGGAGAGGTGAGGTATCTCTCCTGTGGATTTTTCCGTCAGGCGGCTTTCCGCGCGAGCGCGCTGCGCGTCTAACTATGCTGGTATTCGAACAGCGCCACACGGAAGAGGACAATGCAAACTCTATGGCAAGACCTTAAATTCGCGGTCCGCATTCTGACGAAAAATCGCGGCTTCACGGCCGTTGCGGTGCTCACGCTGGCGCTGGGAATTGGCGCGAACACTGCGATATTCAGCGTCGTCAACACGGTGCTGCTCCAGCCGCTTCCTTACAGAGATCCTGGACAAATTATCAGCCTGACACAGATCGACCTCAAAACGCATGCCAGCGGCGCCCTCATGTCCTACACGAAGTACACGCAAATCCGGGAACAAAGCAAAACTCTTGAGAGTATGGCCGGCTACTATTCACTCACGCTGAGTTTGGTTACCGAGCGCGAACCAGAGGCTGCGAATGGCGCTCGGGCTTCCATCGATTTGTTTCGCGTATTGGGAATTTCTCCAGCACGCGGGCGAGTTTTTTTGCCCGAGGAAGAACAGGATGGGGGCCCCGACGTCGCGGTGATCTCGGACGGATTCTGGCACAGCCATTTCGCGGGCGATCCGGCAGCGCTGGGTAAAGCGCTGGTGCTCGACGGAAAAAGCGCCACAATCGTCGGGATACTTCCCGCGAGTTTCCGTTTCCCACTGCAATTTCCGGAGCCTGACGTTTGGCTGCCGCGGCCTTCAGAGATGATTCTGCTGACTCCCGCGCAGGTTCGCGGCGGAGCGAGCTACTTCAATATGATCGCGCGATTGCGGCCACGCGAAACTCTGAAGCACGCTCAGGCAGAATTGGACGCCATCAACGCGAGCTATAAGCAGCAGTTCGGCAGCAACGCGGACGCGACGAAGTTCGGAATCTTTGCGCAAACTCTCGAAGATAGTCTTGTTGGCGGTCTGCGTACTTCGTTGCTTGTATTGCTTACGGCGGTGGGTTTCGTGCTTTTGATTGCGTGCGCCAATGTCGCGAATCTTTTGCTGGCGCGCGCCACGGCGCGCGAACGGGAAATCGCCGTGCGCAAGGCGCTTGGCGCTTCCAGCGGCCGGCTGGTGCGGCAGTTGCTGAGCGAGAGCATCCTGCTCTCAGTGTGCGGCGGCGTGCTGGGAGTTTTGCTAGCGATCGCGCTGCTGCCTTCAGTGCGTTCGATCAGCCCTGGCACGGTGCCGCGCCTCGCCGAAGCGAAGGTCGACGCGGTTGTTCTGGCTTTCTCCCTGCTTCTCTGCGTGTTCACCGGAATTGTTTTCGGACTCGTTCCCGCTCTCCAAACATCCAAGAAAGATCTCCACGAGACATTGAAGGAGGGTGGGCGCGGGTCCTCGGAAGGAGGCAGCCGGGGGCGGTTCCGCGCCGCACTGGTCGTGGCGGAGATTTGCGTCGCGCTTGTGTTGATGACCGTCGCGGGCCTCTTGATGCAAAGTTTTTCTCGCTTGATGCACGTCAATCCAGGATTCTCGCCTGAAAACTTGATGGCGTTTCCAATGACGCTTCCGCCCAGCCGGTATTCGCAGCCGGAGCTGCAGGCGCAGTTCTATCGGCAGCTGCTTGAGCACGTGAAAGCAATGCCGGAAGTTCGGGACGCTGGCATCACGAGTTATCTGCCGCTTGGCGGCGGCGCGCGCTATGTTTTTGTTTGCCCGGAAGGACGCGTTTGCGAAGGGGTTGGAAAAGATCCGACGAGTGCGGTGCGGCAGGTCAGCGCGGGATATTTTGAAACGGTTCGAACACCGCTTCTGCGTGGAAGAACCATCGACGAAAAGGATATCGCTGGCGGATCGCCGGTTGCAGTCATAAACGAGACGGCGGCAAAGCACTTTTTTCCTGGGCAAAACCCCGTCGGGAGACATATCGCCAATTCGCGCGATATGGTGCAACGCGAAATTGTTGGCGTCGTCGCCGACGTGAAATTCAACGCCCTGAGCGCGGCCAACGTGGAAGAGATGTATTTGCCGATGGCGCAAGTTCCCTGGCCCAATACGACGCTGCTTGTGAGATCGGAAGCCAACTCGCAGGCTCTCGTATCCGCCGTGCGCGCGAAGATTGCGGAGATCGATCCCACTCTTCCCGTCACCGGAATTTCGAGCATGGAAGAAGTCGTCGGCGCTTCAATCGCACAGCCAAAATTGACGATGCAATTCGTTGGGATTTTTGCGGGATTTGCACTGTTGCTGGCCGCGATCGGAATTTACGGTGTGATGGCATACACCGCGACTGCGCGGAAGCAAGAAATGGGAATCCGCGTGGCGCTTGGCGCGCGGCCCACGGATATTCTGCGGCTTGTGGTTGGCCAGGGAATGCGCATGACGTTGATCGGCATCGCTATCGGTGTCGCCGCCTCGCTTGCGCTCACGCGCTTGCTCGCGGGCTTGCTGTTTGGCGTACAGGCAACCGATCCCTTGGTGTTCAGCGCAGCGGCGTTGGTGCTGGCTGGAGCCGCGTTCGTGGCCTGTTACATTCCCGCTCGCCGCGCCACTCGAGTCGACCCGATCATCGTGCTTCGGTACGAATAGCCGACATTCTCAGAATACGGTCTCGGAGAAACGCGACTCTAGGGTTTCGTCCTGCTTTGGCCGGGGCGCATGCGCAGAGTCAGAATCAAAAAGATCGCGATCAGAAGGCTCACGATGACGTAGAGAAACCCTGGAGTGAAGGAGTGCGTGCGGTCCAGGAAATACCCGATCACCGAAGGCGTTACAAAACTTCCGAGATTTCCAATCGAATTGATCAGACCGATGGATGCCGCTGCGGCTGACTCGCCGAGGAAAGCCGAAGGAACTGGCCAAAAGGAGGGGAGGAACGCGTTGGCCGTGGAGGCGACAGTGAGGCACGCAAATACAAACCAAAAATGGGATCCGCCAAGAATCGTCAGAGTAAATGCGACGACGCCGAGCATGAGGGGAATGGCCGTGTGCCAACGGCGCTCGTTGGTGCGGTCGGAATGCCAGCCGTTGAAAAGCATGGCGAGCAGCACAGCGACATACGGAATGATCGAAAGCATTGTCACCGCGAGATTAGACATGCCCGATGCGCGTTTGAGAAAAGTAGGAAGCCAGATGGTCAGCGAGTAAATGCTGCTTACGGCGAAGAAATAGATCAGCGTTAATTGAATGACCGTCGGCTGCAGGAGTGCTTCCCAGATTCTGTACGAACGCTCAGCTTTTTTGGCCAGCGCTTCCTGCTCGAGCTCCGCTGTGATCCACTGGCGCTCCTCCGGCGCAAGCCAACGCGCCTCGCGCGGCCAGTCCGTGAGATAAAAAACCGTGATGACGCCGAAGACGATCGCGGGAATTCCTTCAACAATGAAAAGCCAGCGCCATCCCTGCAGGCCGAACCAATGCACGCCGAGCAGCCAGCCTCCAAGCGGCGAGCCGATAATGTTGGCGACAGGAATGGCAATCATAAACATGGCGCAAGCCTTTGCGCGATCCTCGGAGCGGAACCAGTGGGTGAGGTAGACGAGGATGCCGGGGAAGAAACCGGCCTCGGCGACGCCCAACAGGATTCGAACGAGGTAGAAATGCGTGGGCGTTCGAATGAACGCCATCAGGACGGTGATGAGCCCCCAGGTGACCATGATGCGCGCGAACCATTTGCGCGCGCTCCAGCGCTCGACAATGAGGCAGCCGGGAATTTCGAAGAGCAAGTAGCCGACAAAAAATATTCCCGAGCCGAAGCCGAAGACGCGGTTGCTGAAGTTCAGGTCGTGCGTCATTTCGAGCGCGGCGTAGCTGACGTTTACGCGGTCGAGAAAGGCGATGACGAAAAGGGTGAAGAGAAACGGCAAGAGGCGCCGCGCAATGCGGCGGCGCGCGCTTACACCGACGGCGGTTCTAGAAACGGAGACTCCCATCCCGCTTGGGCTTCTAACATAATGAGGCGGGGATTGCACGCGAACGAAAAAACATGGTCCTGGATTGGTTTCCGATTGCCGCGTCAATCACTCATTGACGCTATCGAACTTGGAGGTTTTGGTTGGTGGCGCTCAGGGTGCCGTGGACGGCTTCCTGGACAACCATGCGGAGACGGTATGTACCGGGAGGAATTTCCAACTGCATCATGCCATTGATGCCGGTTTTTGAGAGACGGTTGAAACTGTCGGGTTTCAGCGCCAACTCCATATCGGCTTGCTTGCCGGTGACGAAGTTGCCTTGCGAATCAAAGAGCGCGGCCACGAAGGTTAGCTTCTGCACGTGGCGGTCTCTCTGCTGTTCGAAGGGGAGCATTTGGATGTCAATGTGGGCCTGGACGGTGAGTTGTCGTTCGCCGGAGGCGGCAGTGCCGAGCTTCTCGCTTATAGTGGCAGCAAGGTCGGTCTTCTCGTCAGAGCCGCGCATTAAGGCATCCATTTTCTCAGCGGCGGTTAGCGGCTGCTGGCTGGCTCCGGAAGTCGGAGCAAAATAGCCAGGGCGCACCTGGACGAGATCGTGGCTCGCGTTCTTTAACTCAACTTTGATCTTGTGCCACTTGCCGTCCTCAGATGGCGTGAAACCAAGTAGATAGGTGTATTCGGGCAAGAGACCTAGTTGGTGAAATCCGAGATCGAGATCATTGTTGTTGCGAAAGAGAAGCCCGCCGGTGCTTTCCGCGAATCTCGCAAGGGGGGAGTCGAGGCTATCGAGGCGGTCTCCGAGCGACCTCATCTGGTAAACGGAGCTGCCCGTCGTGACCGCGCTGACTTCCACCGACTCGTTGATAGGGCCACCCGGCGCTTCGGCATACAGTCCTTTGGCATCGAGCGAGTTGATGACCACGTTGGCCCGTAGGGCCGCGTTGACAATGGCGTCCTGCTGCTGATCAACCGCGCCGGAGATAAACCCCGACGAAGCAAGCAACAACATGCGTGTTCCGGGCATTCTGGAAAGCAGGTCGATGCTGCTCTTGATGGCGTCGAGCGTGGCCTGCGAAATCACTTGCGCCCGGTCCCAAGTCTGCTGGGCTTGCCGTCGTACCGCGTCTTTTACCGTGCTTACTGAGTCCCCGGATCGGTCAGTCTGAATCGAGCTTAAATACTCCAGATCCTGCTGGCTGTCTGCCCTGCAACCTGCAGACCCACCACAGGCACACGCTTCTTCAACTTTCGCCTTCTCGGCAGTCGGGTCGCCGTTCACAATTTGAAGGGCATCATATACTGTGATTCTGGGGCAGGGCGCCAAGCCACCCGGTGACATGCGTGGATGCGATTGCACGTTTTTCAGGGCGGTGAGGATGGCCTCTGAATCGCTCGTAAAAGAAGTGATCCTTCCGCCCGACGTAGTAAATACCGCGATACGGTCGCCACTCCGAGCAGCTTCCTTAATAAAACGCGATGCCGCTATTTTGGCGTGGGCCAAGTCGCCGGACGCGGTATTGAGGTCGTCGAACAAAAGGGCAATCCATCTGCCGTTGGAGACATCCTGGGCCGGTAATTTCGAGTGGGCAGGGGCCGGTTGGGCGGCTGTGCTCGGCACCGGGTTTGCAGAGCTTGGGGAAGCACTCAGTGCCTCGTTGAGGGTATCGACAGAGAACGCTGCGAGATCGCGATTCTTGCCGGAATCGTATACGGCGAAGTCGTCTTTCGTAAGGCCGGGGACTGCGCGCCCGTGGCTGTCGCGCACGACGACTTCAAGCTCGACCATGCGGCTCTCCGCCCGGAGGGTCGCGCCAAGTACGTAAGGGTGGCTGCTGAGGCGAACTTCGCCTGGAGTAAGCGTCTGTGGTTGTGGAGTATCCCGCGCGAGGACGACCCAAGTCAGGGCAATTGCCCCAATTGCGAGCACCGCAAGCATACGTAGGGCACGCATGTGCTTATGTCGGAGTTGACTCTAACGCTGAAACATAGGCGAAACAAGTTATTTGATGAGAACAGAGCCCCGTCCATTTTGCAGAAACCGTTCAATGTGGAGAGGGCCCACAGGAATTTATTGTTAAATTGGAACACCAGCGCGTACTAGGTGGCTTTTCGTTCTTAGATGAACTGAGGGCCGCCAGCAGCCAGTTAGCCTGGAGATCGGAAACGGACACACTTCCAAATAAGTCATGCGGCTTAATCCTTAGTTTCCGTGCCGGGCATTACGTTTTTGAGCGGCTGTATGCGCTTGGGTTCGAGCTCGGGATGCGGCAGCGGTTTGCGCGGCAACATTTGGTCGCGCATGGCGGTGTTGTAGACGAAAGTGGCCTCGACCAGCGCGGCTTGTGCCAGGTCTTCGGGTTGCAGGCGCTCGTAGGTGTCCATGTTCGAATGATGGGCGCGCGAATCGTAATCGAGCGGATCCTGGATGAATTGGAATCCGGGAAGACCGACGGCGTCGAAAGCTTCGTGATCTGTGCCGCCGGTGTCGCGCATCGTCAGGGTGGCGACCCCGAGATCTTTCAGCGGCTCGATCCATTGCGCGAAAATCGGAGCGATCGCCGCGTTGCCTTGCAAATAAACTCCGCGAACTTTCCCGCTGCCGTTGTCCAAGTTGAAGTAGGCGGACAGCTTTTGATGATCGGGCTTGAGTTGGATAGGGCCGGCGGCATCGCGGTCGTACTCGGTGACTAACAACTGGTCGGGATCATTCGAACGCGGCACAAAGCCGAAATGCTGCTTCACGTAGCCGTAGGAGCCGAACTCGCCTTCTTCTTCGCCGGTCCAGAGGCCGACGCGAATGGTGCGGCGGGGCTTCACTTGCAGCGCGTTCAAAATGCGCATCACTTCCATGGCGACGAGTGTTCCCGCACCGTTGTCGGTCGCGCCGGTGGCGGATGCCCAGGAATCAAGATGTCCGCCGAGCATGACGACTTCGTCCTTCAGTTTTGGGTCGGTGCCCGGGATTTCGGCGATGGTATCGAAGCCGTGTTCGTGGTCGCCCGTGAACTTTGTGTCGATGTTGAGTTCAATGCTCACCGGGACGCCGGCTTTCAGAAGACGGTAGACACGGCCGTAATTTTCAATCGCGGTCACCGCGACGGGCAGGGCATCTGCATGTTCGCGCTGATAAATCAGCCATCCGAAGCCCGCGCGCGTGTCATCGAATATGGTACCGCCCGAGCCGCCGTTGTTTCTGCCCGCGCGGCTGGGTGTGATTGCGGCGACGGCTTGTTCGGCGGCTAGGAAGCGGCCGATTTTTTCCCTGAAGGCGACAATCTTGAGAAAGCTTGCAAAGGAAAAAGGGTTGCTCAAGTCGGTTGGATAGCTTTCGATCCGTTTGAGATCAGCGTCTTCGTAGCGCGTGAAGAGCGGTTTGTCGACGGGCTTCACTTCGAGCATCTCGCCAAGGAAGACGATTTTCCCAGCAAGCTTACCTTTGTATTTCTCGAAGTCCGTTTCGTCCTTGATGTCGACCCATATCGCTGAAGCGGTGACGGGGCCTTTTGTAGCCGGCGACCACGGTGCGGCTTGGGCGATGAACACCGCCGTGTCGGGCGAAGTCATGCGCACCCACGTGTTTAATTGCTGCCAGCCCATTCCGAATTCGCCCCAATCTTCGAGGTGCGCATTGGTGCAGCCCATGGCGGTGAATTGGTCGCGCGTCCATTCGTTGGCGCGTTTCAAATTCGGCGAACCTGTCAGGCGTGGACCGATGCCATCCGTCAGCGCGGAGGCATACTCCATAATGTGCGAGTGGAGGAGCGCTTCCTCGCGGATGCTCTGGTACATCGCAAGGTCGAGAGATTCTTTTTCCGGCTGAGGCATTTCATAGGATGGACGCGGAGAATCCTTGGCGGCGGATTCTTTTTTATCTTTATCCCCGGCGAACGAGGAAAAAGCTACGCCCGCGACGAGGATCGTGGCTGAGGCGAATATTCTTGAAGAGCGCATGGCACTTCCCTTTTTTTCGATAAGCGAGTTGGAGGAGCATAACAAAGGCGCCGAGAATTACCAAGAATGGCGGGAGGCGCGAATTGTAAGGCACGCAAGGTGCCGGGGCGAACGTGCTCGGCTGAGCGGCCACGAGTATGATCTCACAGAATTTCGAGCTTCCAGCGCTCGCTGGACGCGGTTACAATTCATGGGCAATGAACAGGATTCGAGAGGCGTATCGTCCTGTCGAGAGCATTTCCGTTCACTTTGTTTGCTGCGAATGCAAACGAGCTCTGATGTCGTTCGGAGCCTGCTGACCTAAAGGAGATTTTCCGTGCCCGACACACCGACCCAACACGCGCTGGGCGACCGCGCAGCATTTCAACTTGCCAATGTTACAAAGACACCGCCGCAATATGGAGCGATAACGCCGCGCTGGCTGGTGCGATTTTTGGATTGGAAGCCACTCGAAGCGGGGACGTTGCGCGTCAACCGCGTGGCGGACGATAAAACCGTCGATGTCGTGTGCGGCCAAAAGGATGAAAAAGCATTGCCGGAGACGTACGTCAACTATGAGGAGAAACCTCGGGAATACACGCTTTGCGGGATTTCTGCGGTACTCGATGTTCACACGCGCGTTTCCGATCTTTACAGCAGCCCTTACGATCAGGTGCGCGAGCAATTGCGGCTCACAGTCGAAAATGTGAAGGAAAGCCAGGAAGGCGAACTCGTCAATAATCCTGATTACGGGCTTTTGAAGAATGTTCCCGCCAGCCAGCGCGTTTCGACTCGCAAGGGTGCACCTACTCCGGACGACTTGGATGAACTGCTCACCAAAGTTTGGAAAGAGCCTTCGTTTTTTCTGGCTCACCCGCGCGCCATCGCGGCGTTCGGCCGCGAATGCACGCGCCGCGGCGTGCCTCCGCCCACGGTCACCCTGTTTGGCACGCCCTTTGTAACCTGGCGAGGCGTTCCTCTGATCCCTTCCGACAAGCTTTATATCGACGGAAACAAGAAGGCCAAAGATCCCGGCGGGAAGACCAACATTCTTTTGCTGCGCGTCGGAGAAAAGAAGCAGGGCGTGATTGGCTTGTTCCAGCCGGGGCTGCCTGGCGAGCAGACTCCTGGACTGTCCGTGCGTTTCATGGGCATCAGTAACAAAGCCATCGCGTCTTATTTGATTTCGCTCTATTGCTCTGCGGCGATTCTTGTGGACGACGCGATTGCTGCGCTCGAGGACGTCGAAGTCGGTCATTATCATGAGTACAAGTGATTCCGGAAAAAACGCGGCGCGCTTTCCGGGAGGAGCATTTGAAACCGTTCTGCCTGGCGAGAACATGAGTGTTCCCGCGGGCGTTCCAGATCCTGGCGTTCTGGCGCGCATGGCGAACGAGTTCTTCACGGCGTTGCCCGGGTTCTCGCAAGCGGAGAAAAGTGCCGCTGTTTTTCCTCCACCAAGTGCTCCCGTGCCAGGTGCGCCCGAAGCGCTGAATGATTTGGGAAATGCGGCGACGTTCGCATCTCTGCCGTCGCCCTCGATTCCTTCCGAGGCGGAGCTGCGTGCTCTCCCCGCATCGCTCGCGCCGGCAGCGGCGACGTCGCTGTTGGCGGGGCTTTCGCCTGTGCCGCTGCCTGAAATTCCGGGGGGAGCGGGCGCGACGAATTTCTCTTCACTGGCTTCATTTTCTTTTCTCGACGAAATCAGGCCACTGTTTTCCTATCCGGTTGCTTCCCCCTTGCCTGCAGCCGCGCCTTTGCCAGCGGTGAAGATTCCAGGCGAAACTGAGCTGCGTGCTCTCGCGAACAATTTTTCTTCGACGGCGACGCCGCAAATCAGCGATTCGAGCTCCTACCTTAGCGCGCCGCAAGTTTCGGGCGCGGCGCCGCAGATCGGTGCGCTGGACAAGCTGGCTTCTTACGCCTTTCTTGACGAGATTCGCCAACTCGCTCCCAGTGGAACGGTGCCTTCCGGCGAACCGCTCCGCGTCTCATCCGCTGTGCTGCCCGGATTGAATGTTTCTTCCGGGCCATTCGACGTACAGGCTATTCGGCGTGATTTTCCGATCTTGCAGGAACGCGTGCATGGCAAGCCTCTGATTTGGCTGGACAACGCCGCCACAACGCAGAAACCGCAGAGCGTGATCGACCGGCTGAGCGGCTTTTACGCTCACGAGAATTCCAATATTCACCGGGCTGCTCACGAATTAGCGGCGCGAGCCACGGATGCCTACGAGGCTGCGCGCGAAAAAGTGCGCCGATTCGTAAATGCCTCGACGGTGCGCGAAATCATTTTTGTGCGCGGAACGACCGAAGCCATCAATCTGGTGGCGCAGAGCTGGGGCCGGCAGAACATTCAAAAGGACGACGAGATCGTCATCACCTGGCTCGAACACCACGCCAACATCGTTCCGTGGCAGATGCTGTGCGCGGAGAAAGGCGCGCGGCTGCGCGTGGCGCCCGTAGACAACAGCGGGCAGGTCCTGCTCGACGAATATCAAAAACTCCTTGGGCCACGCACTCGTCTTGTGGCGTTTGCGCAAGTCTCGAATGCACTCGGAACCGTCACTCCGGCACAAGAGATGATTGAGATGGCGCACCGCTATGGAGCGAAAGTGCTTCTGGATGGCGCGCAAGCGGTGTCGCATATGCGAACCGACGTGCAACTCTATGATTGCGATTTTTACGTTTTTTCCGGCCACAAAATGTTTGGGCCGACAGGCATCGGAGTTGTCTACGGCAAGCTGGATGTGCTGGAAAATACGCAGCCGTGGCACGGCGGCGGCAACATGATTCAGGATGTCACCTTTGAGAAGACGACCTATCAGCCACCGCCCGGGCGATTCGAGGCGGGCACCGGGAACATCGCCGATGCGGTCGGGCTTGGTGCGGCAATCGATTATATTGATCGCATCGGCATGCCGAACATTTCCCGTTACGAACACGATCTCCTCATATACGCGACGGAAGCGCTGCAGCGCATTCCTGGGCTGCGTTTGATTGGAACGGCGCGGGAGAAGGCCGGGGTTCTGTCGTTTGTGCTGGATGGCTTCCGTACCGAGGACGTGGGCGCCGCACTCAACCGCCAGGGCATAGCCGTACGCGCGGGGCATCATTGCGCTCAACCGATTCTGCGGCGCTTCGGTGTCGAGAGTACGGTGCGGCCATCGCTGGCGCTCTACAACACCTGTGAAGAAATCGACGCGCTAGTGGCTGCCCTCTGGAACTTGA
Organism: Candidatus Acidiferrum sp.; assembly: GCA_035272765.1. Classification (GTDB taxonomy): domain Bacteria; phylum Acidobacteriota; class Terriglobia; order Acidiferrales; family UBA7541; genus Acidiferrum. The sequence goes on along the minus strand of DATEQG010000047.1, from coordinate 63,479 downwards.
AACAAGGGCACAGTTCTCTGTAGCCCATCGTGCTGAGTGGCAAAGTCCGATGGAAGGATCTTTGCTCATTCACGCTGCGTGCTACCATCCTCTCCGCGAAATTTAGGGCCGAGGTCATCATCGTGCGCCATTTTTTGATTCTACTCGCGGCGGTCGTTGGGATATCCACGAGTTTATCTGCGCAGTGGCCGCCTGCGTCAGACCACACGACGCTGGATGTGTGGCCGCATGGAGCGCCCGGAGCGCCAGCCCATCCTGCACCGGAGGCTGATACGACGACGGCTAAGGATAATCTCATCGCGGGCAAGCCGCTTGTTCGTCTTGGGAATGTTTCTACTCCTACGCTTACTCTCTACACGCCCGCGGACAAGAATACTGGCGCGGCCGTCGTTGTGTTTCCTGGAGGCGCGTATCGCATTCTGGCGATTGATCTCGAAGGCACTGAAGTTTGCGAATGGCTTAACTCAGCGGGCATAACGTGCGTTTTGCTCAAGTACCGAGTGCCGGGCACTGGGCCATTTCCGAAGTCCTCAGCTGCGCTTCAGGACGCGCAGCGTGCGCTGGGCATTGTTCGCTCTCACGCTGCGGAGTGGCATATCGACCCGAAGCGCATAGGCGTTCTGGGATTCTCCGCTGGTGCTCACCTTGCGGCCGCGCTTAGCACGCATTTCGATAAGCGCCTTTACGATCCGGTGGATGCAGCCGACCAGATTAGTTGCCGGCCTGATTTTGCGGTGATCGTTTATCCAGGCTACCTGGCGATCGCGGAGCAGAACTTCGCGGCCAATGCAGACATCCATCCGACGGAGCAGACGCCTACTTCGTTCATCGTGCAGGCAGAGGACGACTCGGTGCATGCTGAAAATTCAATCGTTTATTTTCTTGCGTTAAAGAACGCCAAAGTTCCTGCGGAATTGCACATCTATGCGCAAGGGGGGCATGGTTACGGGCTTCGCCGCACCGAGCTCCCTGTTACAGCGTGGCCTCAGCTGGTGGAGACTTGGTTGCACACCATTCAAGTTCTGCCGCCCGCCTCGCGTTGAATGAAAGGCCCACGCGCACGGCATGCCGTGACCCTGCGAATCCATTTATATAAATATCTTTAGAAAAATGCGGCGCCGCCATCGACGTTGATAGATTGGCCGGTGATCGCGCTGGATTGTGCGGAGCATAGAAAGAGCGCGGCGCGGGCTACTTCATCGGCGGTCTGGCCGCGGCCTTGCAAAATTGTGTTTAGGAACCCGGCTAGTTGTTCCTCAGGGCTAACGCCTAGCTTTGTGGCTAGGGTCTGGCCTAATTCCTTGGACATGCGCGTTTCGGTGACGGGGCCGGGGCAGATAGCGTTGACGCGCACGCCTTTGCGGGCGGCTTCGGCGGCGGTGATTCTCGTCAGGCCGAGCATGCCCGCTTTTGCAGCGGCATAGGCGGAGCCCCACGGGAACGCTGCTTTCGCCGAGAGGCTCGAGATATTCAGTATGACTCCGGAGTTGCGCGCGTACATTTCTGGGAGGACGAGTTTGCTCAGCAGGAATGCCGCGCGCAGGTGTACGGCGATCACGTTGTCGAAATCCGCGAGGGGATAGTCTTCGACGGGCACGACCGGGCCGTAGTGGCCAGCGTTGTTGACGAGGACGTCGATCTTACCGAAATGTGCCCGGGCTTGCGCAACGATGCGCGTGCAATCTGCCTCGCGTGCAAGATCGGCGAGCGAGTATTCCGCTTGTCCGCCTTGGCCGGAAATTTCTTTCACCGTGGTTGTTAACTCCGCCTTCGTGCGCGCCGTCAGGAATACCGAAGCGCCTTCCGCGGCAAATAATCGAGCGATGGCACGGCCGATGCCGCGGCCCGACCCGGTGATTAGTGCAACTTGGTCTTTAAGGATCATAAGGAGAAGAGGATAGAGGCGGAGCGTTGCCGAGGCAAGGAACTAGAGGGGCTGAAGGAGTTACCCAAACCGCGTTAGTACCGCAGTTCAGTGAGGAGCAAAGTAGCGCTCTGGTCAAGAACTGTACTTCTGGTCAGGTGATATTCCCCTCGCTGCTGATTAAGATAAAACAAGAGAGTGTGCATACGCTGCTGCGGCATTCCGGCATAGGCCGGTCCGCCTTTCCCGAAGTTGCGGCTCAAACCCAGCCGGCCGCTCGACTTGACATGGGGGTATCACCCGTGCGCCGACCAATTTTCCTAATTCAGGTTAGTGCGATTGCTGTGGCACTGGCGTTCGCTGGCTGCGCGGGGCTGACTTCGTCCAACACGTCCAACGGCGGAAACAAACCAGTGGCGCCGACGATCATGGCGCAGCCGGGAAATCAAATTGTAGCGGCCGGGCAAACGGCGACGTTTAGCGTGACTGCCAACGGAACAGCGCCGCTTAGCTATCAGTGGTTGAAGAACAGCGCGAATATTGGCGGTGCAACAGCCGCGAGCTATACCACACCGGCGACAATTGCCGGCGAAAGCGGAGCGAAATTTGATGTGGTGGTGAGCAACTCGGCAGGGAGCATCACCAGCGCGATGGCTACGCTGACGGTAAATGCGGCTGCCGTTTCGCCGACGATTACAACGCAGCCCGCGAATCAAAGCGTGAACGTAGGGCAAACGGCGACGTTTAGCGTTACAGCGACGGGGACCGCGCCTCTCAGTTATCAGTGGCAGAAAAACAGCGCGAACATTACTGGCGCGACCGCGGCGAGCTACACCACTCCGGCGACAGCGGCGACCGACAATGGCGCAAAGTTCGATGTAATCGTCAGCAACACCGCCGGAACTCAAACCAGCACAATGGCCACGCTGACGGTGAACGCAGTGGCAGTCGCGCCGACGATTACGACGCAGCCTGGGAATCAGACCGTGACCGTTGGACAAACGGCAACGTTCAGCGTGACGGCGACGGGGACCGCGCCTCTCAGTTATCAGTGGCAGAAAAACAGCGCGAACATTATTGGCGCGACCGCGGCGAGCTACACCACTCCAGCGACGGCGGCGACCGACAATGGCGCAAAGTTCGATGTGATCGTCAGCAACACCGCTGGAGCTCAAACCAGCACAATGGCTACGCTGACGGTGAACGCGGTGGCAGTCGCGCCGACGATTACTACGCAGCCGGCAAATCAGACCGTGACCGTTGGACAAATGGCAACGTTCAGCGTGATGGCAACGGGGACTGCACCGCTGAGCTATCAGTGGCAGAAAAACAGCGCGAACATCAGCGGAGCGACCGCGGCGAGCTACACCACTCCAGCGACGGCGGCGACGGACAACGGCGCGAAGTTCGATGTGATCGTCAGCAACACGGTCGGAAGTCAGACGAGCACGATGGCGACGTTGACGGTAAACGCGGTCACCACCTCGACAATCAACGTCGTCACCTATCACTACGACAATCTGCGCACCGGCCAGAACCTGAACGAAACGATTCTCACACCTTCCAATGTGAACTCGACCACCTTCGGCAAACTCGGCGCGTTCACTGTTGACGGTCTCGTGGACGCTCAGCCGTTGTACCTCTCGGCGGTGGCCATCCCCGCGGTAGGAACGAAAAACGTACTGTATGTCGCGACAGAGCACGACAGCGTGTACGCATTTGACGCGGACTCCGTCAACGGCAACACCAGCACGTATCTCTGGAAGGTTTCGCTGCTTGGCAGCGGCGAAACGACGAGCGACAACCGGGGATGCAGCCAAGTTACACCGGAAATCGGCGTGACCTCCACGCCGGTCATCGACCGCGCGCGCGGAACCCACGGAGCCATCTATGTCGTTGCCATGTCCAAGGACGCCAACGGAAATTACTACCAACGCCTCCACGCGCTGGATCTAACCACGGGCGCGGAGCTCTTTGGCGGACCAACAACCGTGCAAGCGACGTATCCAGGTACGGGCGACAACAGCTCCGGCGGAAATGTGGTCTTCGATCCCAAGCAGTACAAGGAGCGCCCGGGCCTGCTCGAGATCGGCACCACCATCTACACGACCTGGTCTTCGCATTGCGACGACCGTCCGTATACGTCCTGGGTGATGTCGTATGACGCCAACGCGCTCACGCAAACGAGCGTGCTCAATCTCGTCCCCAACGGAAGCGAAGGCGGGATTTGGATGGCGGGGACCGCTCCCGCGGCAGACGCCTCCGGAAATATTTATTTCATGGTAGGAAATGGGGATTTCGACACGACACTGAACGCGAGCGGCTTTCCATCGCAGGGTGATTGCGGACAGTGCTACGTAAAACTGGCCTCCAGCGCTCCGATCACGCTGCTCGATTACTTCACGCCATCAAATACCGTTTCCGAATCGGACGGGGACGTCGACTTCGGATCCGGCGGGCCACTACTATTGCCAGACATGGTCGACGCGAGCGGGAACACGCGCCACCTGGCAGTGGGCTCCGGCAAGGACGCAATCATCTACGTGGTGGACCGCGACAACATGGGGAAGTTCAACAGCACTGCGGACAATATCTATCAACAGATCAGCGGACAGATCGGCGGCGTCTGGTCCAAACCCAGCTATTTCAACAATACTGTCTACTATGGCGCCGTTGGCGACAACCTGAAGGCTTTTCCAATCACGAACGCGCTGCTTGCGGGGACGCCGTCGACACAGAGTACCGCGAGCTTCGCCTATCCGGGGACTACGCCGAGTATTTCGGCGAACGGCACATCGAACGCAATCGTGTGGGCTGTGGAGAATGGTTCGACAGGTGTGTTGCACGCCTACAATGCGGCGAACTTGACGAGCGAACTTTACAACTCGAATCAGGCAGCCAACAACCGCGATCAGTTCAGCGACAACAAGTACGTCACGCCAATGGTGGCAAACGGCAAGGTGTACGTCGGCACGCCGAATAGTGTGGTAGTTTTTGGATTGTTGCCTTAGTTTCGCCCAGCCGGATCGACAAGGGAGGCGCCGATTTGGAGTGCGGCAGGTCTGCTGCCGCTTCTCTCAGTCGCTTGCATATTCCGCATTTGGTGAAGCTTACTAAGAACAAACGATCGGCTACTTGCCCGCGCTGAGTTTCCACAGCACCGCATTCACCAGGGAGTTGACATCGCTCTGCGTGAACGTAGTGAGCCCCGACTTCACAGGTTTGTTCCCGATGGCGCGAAACGCCAACTTCTTCGTCGGCGCTTGTAGGAAATCGAACACCATCGTCCCGGTGCGGAATTTGATGTTCTGGTAGCCGTACGCTGGCGGACCCCAGCCCCAGGACTGCACGCAACCATAAGGACCGCACACCACTCCAGGATATCCGCCCGGATATCCGACCGGCACTGCGGCGCTCTGGTCCTTCACGGCAATGTGATAATCGACCCAAAAAGCCGCCGCCTGCGGATCGGTCACTTCCTTGAAACCTTTCTCGGCCAAGGACTTGGTGATCGCTACGCGAATCTGTCCACGGAGGATTTCATTCGAAGCTTCGGTTTGCGGCACCGGCCTGGCACCTTGCGTAGGTTCGTCTCGAGAGATGATCGGCCGTGCATCGCGGCCCGGAGTGGGTTGCGCCTCGGCAGGGCGCCAAGCCCAGGTGGACTTCTTAGGGATCGGAACTTCGGGATTGCGCTCGGACGTGACGTACTCATTGCAGCCGACGACGACAATCAAAGAAAGAAGAGCTACAGCGGTCAAAAGCCGCTTGGTTGTGTTAAATGGACGCAAATAGCGCATCTGACAAGCCTCCAAAGGCATATTTGTCCTCTGCCTTGTTGAACCCTGCACTTATTGGATAGTTGCGGTGGGAAAATTGGTTGTGCCAGAGCCTCTTCACTGCCGAATAGACAATCCATCAGGCCCTCGGAACTCCCCAATCCTTTGGTGGAAACGTGACAGGCCAAAATTTCGGCGCGGGGAGATCAAACTCGAACGCTACGGCGAAGTAGTCCGCGCTCGGCTGATCGACGCGCACCACGCGGCAGCTCTGCTCGAGGCCGGATTGCGGGCTAACCAGAATGAACGGCTGGCCTACGAGGAGCTCCGCCTTCAATTTCATCAAGCCGCCATGCGCGTTTACGACTAGCGTGTGCGTGTTTTCCTCGACATGCACGCTGTCAGGCGTCTCGGCGAGAACCTTCACGGGTATCTGCAGCATCACTCGTTCGCTGCGCCGGCGATCTCTCGGATCAGAAGGGGGCACGAGACTCTCCGTTAAGTGGCCGCGCTCGCTGCGAGTCTTTGGGAGGCATTCGGGCCATACCCGCTTTTGACTCCCGAATACACCTGCACGGCGGCAGTGTGGCCGGAACGGCACACTGGGCACGAGTGAATCACCTGTTGTGCCCTGTCTATTAGTCTAACTTAGGTGCTGGCGCGTGCCTGAGTGCGGAATGTTCTTTGGCGTGCATTGGTAAACGCCTTCGCCTGGCGTGTACTTCAGGAAAGCATGGTGAGGCGGACGAGTTTCGTTGGTTTAGGGAAGCAGAATGGCCTGCAGCCGGGATTTCACGGCTGGCCACTCCGAATCGAGGATGCTGAAGTAGACGGTGTGCCGAATGCGGCCGCTAGACGTGATCATATGGTTGCGGAAGGTGCCCTCTTCGCGCGCGCCGATGCGCAGAATGGCGGCGCGGGATTTTTCGTTGAGCGAGTCCGTTTTCAGTTCCACACGCATGCAGCCGAGTATTTCAAAGGCGTGCTGCAGGAGAAGATATTTTGCTTCCGTGTTGACCGCGCTCCGCTGCCAGGCCGGGGCGACCCACGTCCAGCCGATTTCGACGCGATGATGCGTGCGGTCGATGTTGCCGTAGCGTGTGCTGCCAATGGCGCGGCCGCCGGCTTTTTCGATTAGCGCGAAAGGCAAGGAGACGCCGCGGGTCTGTTCTTCCAGGGCCGTGGCGATGTAGGCAGACATCTCTTCCGGCGTGCGCACGGGGGTGGGGATCCAGCGCCACAATGCTTCGTCCAGGCCGACGGCAGCGAGATCGGGTCGATGCGCCTGGGAGAGCGGTTCAACGCGCACGTGGCGGCCTTCGAGAGTCACTGGCTCTACGATCATTTCTGTGCTCATTTTTGTGTTGATGCCGACTGCATTTTACAGCGCGAGCCGTCTCCTTCGGGAGCGCCAATTTGGCAAAAGCCTTCGCACTTAAGGCGCCGTAAAACTCGGCTCGCGAAGGTTGGGGAGCGTTGCAAACATGGCGGTCAACCAAAATGGCCTGTCCGGCGTCCTATCTTCTGACACCTGCGGGAACTTTCCGCTAGCATGGCATGAACTAGTGGTTAGAGGCGGCCCTCCTTTAGTGCTTGAGTTTGGATAAACATGAAGAATTCTCCCGCAAGTGGTGCGACCCGTTGTTCAACGAATAGTTCGACGAGAGGACCGCGTTTACTTCCCTGGTTCATAGGCCTGGCCGCGCTTTTGTTCTTAACGCTTGCGGCGCGGGATTTTCGCGCGCAGCAACCACCTCCGCCTCCGGCTCAACAACAACCGCAGCAGACGCCCCAGCAACAGGGACAAGCCCAGCCGGAGCTGAAGCGGCCACAGCAAGGACAGCCGACCATTGCCGTCGAGGTCAAAACCGTCAGCGTGCTGGCTACCGTTCGCGACAAGCATGGCAAGATCGTCTCGAATCTGACCAAAGACGATTTTCAGTTGGATGAAGACGGGCGCCCGCAAAGCATCAACTATTTCGCGCACGAAAGCGATTTGCCTCTGCGGCTCGGCCTCTTGGTGGATACCAGCCTGAGCCAGAGGAAAGTGCTCGATCAGGAGCGCAGCGCGAGCTACAGCTTCCTCGATAAACTTCTCCGCCAGGACAAGGATTTGGCATTTGTGATTCATTTCGACAGAGAAGTAGAGCTTTTGCAGGATTTCACTCCCTCGCGCCCCCAGTTGCAGGCGGCGCTGCAAAAACTATCGATTCCGCAGTACGACGGAGGCAGCAGCACCAGCGGCGGTGGCGGCAACGGCGGGTATGGCGGCGGAGGCAGTGGAGGACGCAGCCGAGGCTCACACGGTGGAGGAACGCTGCTCTACGACGCGATTTTCCTGGCGTCTGACGAATTGATGAGCAAGCAGCAAGGGCGCAAGGCGTTGATCGTCCTCTCCGACGGCGTGGATCACGGCAGCAAAGAAACCATGGCCGAGGCAATTGCTACCGCACAGCGCTCGGACACAATTATCTACTCCATTTTATTTGCCGACGACGAGGACAACTACAGCCGACCCGGCGGATTTGGCATGGGTGGCCACGGCGGAATGGGCGGCCATGGCGGCAGGTACCCTCCGCAAGAGCAGCGCCCCGACGGCAAGAAAATCCTCGAGCAAATTTCCAAGGAAACCGGCGGCCGCATGTTCAAAGTCTCCAAAAAAGAGACAGTTGACGCCATCTACGCCGAAATTGAAGAAGACCTCCGCAACCAGTACAGCCTCGCCTACACCCCGGACAAGGGCAACACCGTGGGCTACCACAAAATTCATCTCGTCGTCGGAAAGCAGAAAGACCTCGTCGTCCAAGCCCGCGACGGTTATTATTTTGGACAGTAGCCTCACCAGAGCTTCCAATTCAGGCGTGCCACCATCATAAAGACCAGTAGCTCGAACTACGGAAATGCAACTAACTAGAAGTTAGGTGCTCGGCCACAAATCATGCGGGGAGTCTCGGATGACTTCAGGCGCCTTGAGGTTCATAACCGTCGACTTGGTAACCTTCGCTTCGATAGAGAAGCCCATAAGACCTCTCTGGGTTTGCCTCACTCTTGCCTTCTTTGCTTGCACAAACGTAGCCGCGCGCCCAGTTTCGCTGCATGCTCAGAAGGCCGTTGAGGCCATTCAGCAGCTTCGTGCGATTGGTTTGCCAAATTCTAATGAATTGGAGTCGGGTCCACCTGCCAAGGTTCCCGGCCTACTTAGACTTCTTAACCAGGAGCTTAAAGCCCTTATTGTCGAAGGCCTCAACGACGCCAACAGGCACTCGGTTCCCGGCGAGGAAGAAATAATGGATCAACTCACCGATGCCGGATGGGAGGAAATACCGAGCCACAAATGGGACGCCTATGGAGAGATCAAGCAAATCAAGTTTGACTGGAAACCTGGATATGAACCTGGAATCCTGATTGTCTCCACACAGCTATGGCTTCCTTGCGGCAGCACAGATCCGGATTCAGCGATCTACGTCTTTCAGGGAATAGCTCGCCATTGGGATTTGGTCCTGGCAGCTGAGTCCGATTTCAACCCCGCCGGTGAAAATGACGAAACCGGAATGCAATATGAAATATCTCCGGCTGACTCACGCGGGCGCTGGTTTCTGGTTGTCGCGCACGTGCCGCCTTCATGTCGCAGAGCTCCCAATGTCCTCCGCTATAAGGCGCTGCGGCCGGGGGCGAACGCAAGCCAGCCCACACTCCTCGTATCAGGCCGGGAGCCAATCGATCCTTTCTTTCAGCCCCCTTTTCAAATTCGCGTGGAATCGGATTGGTTCGCCGTGACGCACGGAAAAGTGAGGAAGCTTGACGGAGAACTGGGAGTTGTTATTTCTCGTTATGGCCTCAGCGTTGATCAAATGCCGCGAATTGCGCCTTTAGCGCTCACCCCGGAAGACTTTCTGGACCAATGGGCGCAATTGAGTTGGGATGACGCGAAACGATGGACGAAAGCCTCACCGGACTCCGACCTTCAAGAATGGCATTCAAAATTTAACAGTCTTACATCCGGCTCTTCGGAGATGGAATCCATTCGCCACTGCGCAGGATCAGATGATAGCGACCAGAGCTGGCTCATCGAGCTATCCATCGATCAGAGAGTGAATCCTTCGATAAAACAGGAAACCTTGTACGTGGAGGTCGCAAAAAGAGGAGGGAGCTTTCTCGTGGATGGAGTCCACGAAAGTCATCCGCCCGGCTGTCTGGGCAAGACCGCTCTCAACCCAATCATCGACCATAGCCTTCCGCCCTGGTAACAAGCGTTCTCGTTGTGATAGGACTGCCAGCTAAGGAAACCCGGTGCGAGCCAGCCTCGCCGTAAGGTATGATAGAGTCTTCGGAAAATACTCATATAGGATAACGATGCAGACTGCGACAAATGGGAAGGTATTGCTGAGGGTACGGCCGCGGGGCTTCTGCGCGGGCGTGGTGCGCGCGGTGGACATCGTCGAGCTGGCGCTCGAAGCGTACGGCGCGCCGGTCTACGTCCATCACGAAATCGTGCATAACACGTACGTGGTAGAGCAGTTGCGCCGCCGCGGGGCAATTTTTGTGGAGTCCATCGAAGACGTCCCACACGGCGCAGTGCTGGTCTTCAGCGCCCACGGCGTGCCGCCGACGGTCCGCCAGGAAGCCAAGGACCGCGAGCTGAAAGTGATCGACGCTACCTGCCCGCTGGTCACCAAGGTGCATCTCGAGGCCCTGAAATTCGCTCGCGAAAAGCGCACCATCATTTTAATCGGCCACAAGGACCATCAGGAAATTGTCGGGACGTCGGGCGAAGCTCCCGACCGCACCATCGTGGTGGATTCGGTAGCCGCAGTAGACGCGCTCGAAGTAGCCGAGCCAGATAAGCTCTCATTCTTAACGCAGACCACTTTGAGCCTCTACGACACGCAGGAGATCGTCGCGCGCCTTCGCCAAAAGTTCCCGCTGATCAAAGGCCCCGCTAGTGATGACATTTGCTACGCCACGCAGAACCGTCAGGAAGCCGTCGAGCAAGTCGCCAAGGACGTCGATTTTCTTCTGGTGGTCGGCTCGCCGAACAGCTCGAACTCGAACCGTCTTGTGGAAGTCGCGAAGCGCAGCGGTGTGAAAGCTCAGCTCATCGATTCCGCCAAGGACATTGACGTGAAGTGGCTCGAAGGCATAAAGCGCGTGGGCTTGACCGCAGGCGCATCCGCCCCCGAAGTGCTCGTCGAGCAAGTCAGCGAGCGGCTGGCGGAGTTTGGGTTTACGGATCAGCGCGACCTCGATTTGATTCGCGAGGATGTGCGCTTCACGCTGCCTCCGGAGCTGGCGACCATCGCGCCTGCGCCGCGGCGTTAGGGGAAGAGGCTGTAAAAATTTGTAGCGTTATTGTTTTGCAGAACTCCGGGGCGGGCATTTTGCCTGTGCGGTTTGCAGTCGAACCAACGCGGTAGGCGGGGACACTCAAAACAGGGAGCTTAACCTTGGCGGTCAAAATCGTCCGTCAGCCGAAGAAGATTGCCTTGATAGGCGCGCCATCGAGCGCGGCCGCGTTTTTGGCGGGCGGTGAAAAAGCGCCTGCGGCATTGCGAGCAGCGGGACTGGTCGAGCGGCTGCAAAACGCGGGCTGCGAAGTGATCGATCACGGCGACTGTGCGCCGAGACTGTTTGCGGACGACGATGAACACAAACGCGCGCGCAATTTACAGGAAATTGTCGCGGGTCTGAATGACCTCAAAGTCCGTGCCGAACTTGCGGTGAAGAGTGGCGCTCTCGTGCTGGTGCTGGGCGGCGATTGCGCGCAAGTGATCGGACTTCTGACCGGTGTGCGCCGCTACTACAAGCACGTCAACCTTTTGTGGTTTGATCGCGACGCGGATTTGAACACGCCTGCTTCGACGCCTTCCGGCCGCATCGACGGAATGGTTGTCGCGCACGTGATTGGCCGCGGCGCTCCGGAATTGGTACGCTTTTTCGGCGAGTCGGCGCTGGTACGCGAGCCCGACGTGACGCTCTTTGGCCTCGAGCGGCTCGATCCGCCCGAACAAGAGTTTCTTAGCAAATCGCCGATGCGCCACATGGATGCGGCGGACATCCAGGCCAAAGGCGGAAGCGCCGCGGCTCGCGCTGCGCTCGCCTACGTGCACGCCGACGCGCACGAATTCGTGCTGCATCTGGATACGGACGTGATCGCCGCGGACGAATTCCCTGCCGTGAACGTGCCTGGCGCCGATGGGCTGAAGATGGCCGACGTGCGCGCGGCCCTCAGCGAATTTGCGAAACACAAAAATCTCCTCGGGCTGACGGTGGCGCAATACAATCCGGACAAAGATCCCGACGGCAGCGGCGCAAAAAAGCTCGTAGATCTGTTGGTGGATGTTCTTTCCGCGCGCCTCGAAGCTCCTACGGCGCCGGCAGCCGAACCCACTGCGACCGATTCGCCAGCGGTCTCCTCGTCAGAAACTTCCGCCTAAGCGGTCCAGCATCTTTAGTCGTCCAACCTCGCAACAAAATTTCACCGTGCTCAGATAAGCCCGCTCAGGCTGCTTGTGCGGGAGCGTGTGCTCACGCCTGCGATGCCGCCGCGGCTTCGGCGCGTTTGCGGTGGTAGCGCGCGAGACCCAGCCAGGTAATGTTCAGGCCGCAATTGAAGATGTAGTGCTCGGCCTCGGCAACAGAGAGGCGTTGTACGATTTCCGCGCTTGCGGATGCGACGAATGTCTTCAGCGCGGCATTTTGGTCTGGCGTGGAGCGCGAAATGTCTGCGGCGAGAGAAGCCCAGAGCTGCAAATTTTTTCGATATTCCGCGATGTGGGATGCGGGATCGCTCGAATAGCCGAAGTGCGTGAGAAAAAGCCGCGCGGGATGCCAACGCGCGATCGCATCCAACGAAGCGTTCCAGAGTTCGAGATCGATATCGGGAGGGGGCGCAACCGGAACGACGTATGGCTCGCCTTCGATGTGAAATCCCGTCGTATCACCGACAAACGCGGTGCCATCCGACGAATCGAAATACGAAACGTGATGCGAAGCGTGCCCCGGCGTGTGAACGACTTCGAGGTTGCGACTTCCCAGAGCGAGCGTTTCTCCCCCCTCGAGCATGCGCAAATTCCCAAAGGGCACAGGCAGCGTTTCGCCAAACAAATGTAGTAATTCTCCCGGCCAAAGCCGCTCGGCGCTCGCAAGCAACTTCGCAGGGTCCGCCATGTGCCTCATGCCGGCCTTGTGAACGTAGACCTCAAGGTTGGGATTTTCTTTGATAAGAGCGCCCGTGGCCCCGGCATGGTCCAGATGAATATGCGTGAGCAAAATAGCGTTCAGGTCGGCAAAACGGATGCCGCGCGCGCCCAATTGTTGTCGAATGGCCGGCAGAGTCGAAGCCGGCCCCGGGTCAAGGATGGCGCGATGGCCGTCGGATTCGAGCAGCGCCGCCGCGATCGATCTCGGCCGCCCCAGCCAGTTCGTGTCCAGTATCGTCGTCGCAAGCATCGAGACAGTAGTGTAACGCGAGTTGGCGCGGGGAAGCCCGACGCTGGCAAGCTGACGCATCGGCTCTGCCTTGCGGTTGGGTTGGTAGTCCTTGTTGGCTTTGAGGGTGCACCCTCCACCCCGGGGGTATCCAGAGGTTATGAAGTAAGCCCATGAGCGAAAAGGGGTTGCGGGTGTTCGTGTGCGGCGGGTTGCCCCTCGCAAACGGCGCTCGGGGTAAACGGGCGTTCCTGCGTGCGCCACAGGGCGAGGTGAGGGTGGTAACGAGTTGACAAACTTTTCGGTTGGAAGGAGGCGCCCCTCCCCTGGTTTTCTGTAAGCGTTGCATCTGGGGGAGTTAAAGTGGAGTGGAATCAACAGTTGTAGAAGTGTTGATTCTGCATGGGTTGGGAGAAGGCGGGTTTTATGAAGTGGTAACGTGGGAGGGGCAAGGGATTTTGAAGGAGATGGAACGACTGGGCGACGAGGGGTGGGCCCCAGATTGTGGGCGCAGAGTCCACCGGGAGGGGGAAGAGAGGGTTCGGTGAGGTGGGCGACGATCATAGAGTATGCTAGCGCGATAGTTACCGATTGTCAATAGTTTTCCGAGTTACTGAGTTGGCATTCGAATGAAGCTGGCGGAAGTGGAAGGATTTCAAGCAGTTCGGTGAGGGTTAATCGATTTGATACGGCTGTGGAAATACGTGGAAAAGTCAAAAGCCCCACACGTAAAACCGACGTGTGGGGCACCCGCGCTCCATCAATCGGGGGGTATATCAGAAAACGCCCCGTCTGCCGCCGGGTTCCCGCCAGTCCCCACTTTTCGTCTCAAGTCGGCAACGCAGGCGTCCACTATCCCCATGGCTTCGTGGAGTGTTTCTATTTGCCGTATTACCGCCGCAGGTGCTGCATGACTCTTCGGTTCTAATAGACAGTCGCAGACAGCGTGGAGAGCCAATTCCCATTCATGCTGCTCGACAAATTCGTCAAAAATTTCCGACCATTTAACATCCCCTCCCGTCGGCAACACTGCACGGAGAGGCAAGAGTTTCGCCTTCATTGCCTCTCGCAAGGCCTGCCGATCTTCCGCGTCTTTTGTCATGGATTTCTCGGGACGTTTGTCGGGAGAGCGACCCATATGTCCCCGTTCTTAATTGCGACCCTGATGTTGATGCCTACTCTCGTTCCGTCCACGAGAGTGGCCCGGCCAGCGGTTGTGGTTTTCGACAAAGGGTCGGTTGCAACATCTGAGACGTAATGGCCGGTGGCCCGGACTTGAACGTAGATGTTTGTTTTCACGGGAGCACGGAGAGAATATCACTGGGGTACTTCTCGGGGAAGTATAGTGAGGCGGAGGGTGCGCCTCCGTGTTGGGCTTGGTCCGACCAGGGGATGAGGGACTGTCTCCGGGCCACGCCCCTGCCAGCCGCCCTCAGTTGACGATCAACTGTAGCGTTGCGGTGTGCGTTGCCGCGGGGTTCGTAGAGATGCCTGTCACCGTAATCGTGTAGGTTCCCGCAAGCGTTCCTGTCACTGGCGGAGGAGGAGGCGGTTGAGACGAGCCACCGCCGCAGCCGACGGCCTGCAGCACAAGGAACAGAATGATTCCCGCAAGCGGCAAGCTCGCGAGCATCCGCTGCCGCCGCGTCCGCGCCAACCGCACAAGCAAAACGCAAAGCAACATCACTACAAGTAAAGGCACAAGGCGCGGCCACGAAATGATCCGCCTCTTCAGCGGCAGGAGCGGGGCCAAACTTCGCGCTTCCGTCGTTACCATGACGGTGGCGGACTGCCCAGCAATCAGTGAATTCTGGTTGAGCGAGCAAGTCGTCGCCTGCGCCGGCGATGTGCAAGAAACAGCGACTTGCCCCGTAAATCCGTTCAACGCGTTAACAGCGATGACGTTCATAAACGTCGCCGTCTGTCCTGCGTTCACGGTCTGAGTGCTCTGCCCCGCCGCCACCGTGAATGAAAAGTCCGGCAGCCCCGTGACCGTGAAATTAGCTGGAGCAGAGGGAGTGGGAGTTGGTACCGGATTGACCACAGTGAGAGGATAAGTTCCGGCCGACAGGCCCGACAGCGGCAACAGTACACTTAATTGATTGGAACTCGTGACGTTAGCGCCTAAGCTTTCATTGTTGAACATCACACTGGCACTGGGCTGGAAGTTAGTCCCGGTGATGGTGAGGGTGGGGGTAGAGCCAGTTTGCGCGCTAGCGGGACTGATTGACGTAATGCTCGGGGGAGGCGGCTGAGTGACGGTGAGCATGAACACTGTCGAGGTACCCGCCGGCGCCGGATCAACAACGTAAAGGGAATAAGTACCCACGCCACCTACTGCAAAATTTGGTAACGAGAGCTGCGTTGAGCTGATAAAGCTGGTGCTATAGAAACCAGCGCCGGGGCCAACAACGTCCAGCTGCGCTCCTTGTGTAAACCCTGTACCGTTAACGGTAAGGTTGGTCTGAAGACCCCCTGGGACGGTGCTTGGGTTCAGAGAAGTAATGTTGGGAACCACGGTGGGCTGACTGATGACGAAGGGCTGAGGGGTAGAGGGACCTCCGCCGGGCGTTGGGTTAGTTACTGTGACCTGCACTGTGCCGGCAACGCTAATATCCGCCGTTGAGATTGTGGCGGACACGTTTGTCGTGCCCGTGACTGTAGTGGCTTTAGCGACACCATTGAAATTGAGGACTGCGCCAGGCGCAAACTCTGTGCCGCCGGCGTAGATCAGGAATGGAAGGGAACCGGCAACCATCGTTGTGGGGTAGATGGAGGTGAGGTTCGGAACGGGATAAGTGCCAAGGTTGATGGTAAAGGGCAAAGCAGTGGATGGACCGGCGTTGGGAAACGGATTGTTCACGCTTATATTAAACGCGGCAGGAAGCGCTATTGCTGACGCCGGAATGACCGCGGTGAGTTTGGTGGAGCTCACAAAGGTGGTTGCGAGAAGGCTTCCGTAAGAGGTCGCGGAATTGACAAAGTCGACCCCTGCGCCATTGAAGAAACCGGAACCGATAAGCGTAAGTGTAAGGTCGGCAGCCCCCGAACTGGCACTTGTAGGCGAAATCGAAGTGAGGGTGGGCGCGGGATAGACGCCAGAGTTATAAGAGAAGTTGAGTTGGGACTTGCCGCCCAAGGCGATCGGGTTTGGATCGGGCGGACCGAAAGAACTCACCATGATGTAGTAAGTCGTGCCGGACGTTAGCGGGACGCCCGAGAGTTGTGACTGGATGACAATTCCTGGATTGATATCGTCATTGCAGGCCACGGACGTCAGGCTGCCCGGCGTTCCAGTCCAAATGGAAAGAACGGTGTCGTAACTGCTGCCTATGGTGTCGACCTCCAGATTCGAGGAGAAAGTCGGAGTGAATTGATACCAAATGGTGTTGTAGGCACCGTTCGGAAGACCACCGGTATTGCCTTGGGCGCTTGAGTACTGCGAAACACAGCTTGGAGGCGGGGTGGGATCGCTGCTCTGTGTGGTCGCAGCGGAACTGTCTTTGACGTCCGAATAACTCAGCGCGGTAATGCTGATGGCATTAGTGAAGGCGTCGTTCACGGGCAGTGGTGCGACGACTTTGAAGGTAATAGGCGTTGACCTTCCGCCTCCCGGCGGCGTGTTGAGCACCACCACGTCATTCGTGCTTCCGTATGGGCCGAGCAGCGCCGAGGGAAGCGTGGCGGAGAGACCTGTGCTGCTATTGAAAGTGCTGGTGATGCCGTTGTACGCGCCGTTAAAGAGAACCTTCGCGCCAGTCGCGAAGTTGGTCCCCGTCAACTGGATGGGAATATTCGCGAGCGGAGGGGAAGGTGGAGTCTGGACGGGCGTGCTCGGTGGATTACTGCTCGCGAGTGTTGGAGTGAGCGCCAGGACTGAAAACGGCACAGCATTGCTGGTTACTGGGGGAGCGGGATTCGGAATGGTCACAGTGACTTGGACAGAGGCCGCGGTAAGCAGCGTCGACGGGATTGTGCCGCTCAATGAGGTATCGGACGAAGTCCCAGTGGGAGTGAGGGCCGTTGTGCCGAACATGATCGTGCCACCTGTGAGGCCCGTGCCGGTAACCGTAAGTGTGAGTTGCGCCGCGCCCGCGTTTGCGGAAGTAGGAGTCAGTGAGAAAATACGCGGCCCAGTGAAAGCGAAATTGTTGAGGGCAATGTTCCAAACGCCGCGCCCGTGCGTGGCGGCGAAGAGCGTGCGCGACGCTTCGTGCAGGCGAAGCGACAACACGGCAACATGCGGAAGAGCTGTGCCAAGAGTGCTCCAGGTGCAGGGCATCGCTGTGCAGTTACCAACGAAAACGCCAAGATCAGTAGCCGCATAAATAGTGCCCGGGACATCTGGGTCCACGACAACGTCGTTCACCGGGATGTTCGGCAGGTCGGTGGCCGCCGGGGAGACGCAACTGTTCACCGAACAACTCACGTCGACAAAGCTCGCGCCGTTTGTGGTCTTGAAGATGTGTCCTTGCGTATCGCTTATGGATTGACCAATCGGGTCGGTTCCGAAATAGGCGAAGCCCGAATAAGCAACGTAGGCAGTCAACCCGGTTGGATCGTTTGGATCAACTGCAATGGAGGTCACACTTCGAGGCGGAAGGCTGCTCTGAACGGCGTTGAACATAGCCGATCCGGCAGAGACATTTGTCGCCAGGTATACGCCGCTATTGTTCCCGCCAGCATAAAGCACGCTCGGATTTCCCGGGGCAACTGCCAGAGCCGTGAGTACGTCTCCGTCCGCGCCAGAGACGAGATCGTTGGAAAGAGGAGTCCATGTGTTCCCGGCATCCAAAGATTGATAGACCTTTGTAGTACCGAAATAGACCGCATTCGGCGTGCTCGGATCGCTAACCAGGGGAGGTACGAAGTTTGAGGAGTCGGAGGGATTGATGCCGTTGATAGCCGGAGAGAAAGTGCCGACTGCTCCATTCTGGTAGGAAGCATTCACCGAGTATCCGGTGGCGCAACCGATGTAGACCGTGCTCGGAACCTGCGCATCTACGGCTGTCGAAGCCCCATCCCCGCAGAGATTGTTATCCACCCAAGCGACTGCGCCCTGGTAGTTCTGGCTCCCATTGTCCTGCGTTCCAGCAAACGCAATCGACGGCGAGGAAGTATTGATGGAAATCGACGGATAAAATTGCGTCAAGGTCAACAACGAATCATTCAAGTTTGTCCACGTGATGGTGGCGGCTTCTGCGTCATCGGTGCGCCAGATGCCGCCATCGTTGCCGAGATACATGCGCACCTTGTTTGTCGACAGTTTGAAGAAAGCCATGGCGTGCGTATCGACATGCGGCAATCCTGGGCCAAGCTGATTAGGAATGATGGTAGGCCAGCTCGTGCCACCGGTCGTAGTTCGCACAACCCAGATGGGATTCCCGCTATTGTCCGTCACAGCCGCGCCACCGAAAAAGGCGATGTTCTTATTGTTTGGATCCACTTTGACTACGTTGTCGTACCAACACTGTCCCTGGCACACATCCGGCGCGGCCGTTAGCGTCCAGGTAGTGCCTCCGTTCGTCGTAAGCCAAACGCCAAGATTGGTGCTCGAGGACGTGGAATCATCGGCGATCGAGGCATAAACCGTGTTGTCGGCCGCGTAGTTGGGAGAAATGCCAAGATCCATGCGGCCCATTTCCGTTTGTGGCGGAAGGCCGCCAGCTAACGCGGTGAATGTTGCGGAGCAGGAATTGGCATTCGTCGATTTGTAAATGCCATTGCCGTGAGGAGCGCCTTCAGAACTTCCGAACGGATTGCCCAGCGCGGCAAACGCAACGGTAGAAGAGGCGAATCCGACAAATGTCGCCATTTCGTCGGGAAGAATGTTGGTCCAAGTGGCGCCGCCATTGCTACTGCAATACACGCCCTCCTGAGGACCCTCCACAATGAATTGTGCGCCGACGAGAATGAGGTTGGGGTTCGTGGGATTCACCGCGACGTAGCTGATGTGCGCGCCGCCGAAATTGAAGAACCCGAATCCTGGTGCCAGCGTGTTGACGTACGGCCCGATGAAGGGACATGTTGGCCCCGCAACCGTGCAGGTCTGCGTCCATGTTTGCCCATGATCCGAGGACATCAAAACGCCAGCGCCATAATAAATGTCAAAGCCGATAGAGGCTTGTTCACCGGTTCCGGCGTAGACGGTCCCCATTTGCGATGGGGCAAACGCGATGGAACCCATTGCCAGCGAGGCGTTCTGATCTCCAACGGCGGCCCACGTCACGCCGGCGTCTGTCGAACGCCAAATCCCGCCTTGCGCTCCGCCGATGAGCACCGTGTTTCCCGTCGTGTCGCTGGGATCGACAGCGATCGCTGTGATTCTTCCCGTGACAGGACTGAATGTGCCTCCGGTTGTAGGCGTCGGACCGATCGAACTCCAAGCAGGAAAGGAAGTCGAGCCGGCCTGCGGCGTCACCGTGGCGTAAGAGCCATCCGGCCGCTGCACCAGCTTGCCTTCCGCTGCCATCATGCGCTGCATGTGTTGCAAGGCTTTGAGCCGCGCACCGGCTGGGATGTGCCCATTCACGGACGCGCGCTGCTTGTAAAACCATTCCTCCCGCTTTCGAATGGCCTCGGGACTGTCTTTTTCTGTTTTGTCGTCCTTGTCCTGAGAACCTTCAGCAGAGTCCGCGTCGCCATCGCTGGAAGCTGTCCGTGGTGGCTGCGCCTTGGCGGCCGGGAATTTTGTGGAAGCGGCGGCATCGCCGGCAGGCGTCTGTTTCTGCTGGCACTTTGCTGCAGGGGGCAGGCACAAACATCCTGTGAGCAAGACTGGCGTCAAGAGCGAATACCGCAGATATAGATTATCTATTTTCATGACTCCCCCACGCCGCAGACCACATCTGAGTTTGAGTGGACGCGCTTCGAGCCGCACGACAGGACGCAGGCCAACCGGCGCAATGTCTCAAACGGATCGTCCCAATGCCAAAAGTTCCGCCAAAGGCGAGTCCACCACAAAAGTGGCGCCATCCTAGCACAAAGGTCGGTAACCCACTAGGTACTTGCCGCAGGGACACACCCGCGCCGGGCGCCTGGCACAGGTCAGCCCTTTTGGCCTTCCGGAGCATCTACAGACAAGAATGACGTCGCAGCGGGTGTGTCAGCAGGACGCTCCGAGAAACGCTTTGGGCCGTCTGGTTGCCGTAAGGAAAGACTTGCAGATGAAGGGAAATCTAGAATAGGCTTACGGGGCCGCGTCCTGTGACCTCTTGAATTATCTCCCAGTGGTAGGGAAAAGTGGGGGAAGGTATCGGCGGTGTGGCGGCGAACGGCAGAGCGTTTGCCGCAATTGGTCCATGCGAGTTTGTGGCAACGCCACAGACCGCGCCCCAGCGGGGATGACAGCGACTTGGGTTCCGTAACAGACAACTTAGGGAGACGAATCATGCGTAATTGGTGTGTAGCAGTAGCGGTTAGCGCTCTATTGGCTTTGCCTTTGTGCGCCCAGCAAAACGGCGACGGTGCGAGCGCGACGGCCGCGGCGGCGGAGAAGAGCCCCGCCAAGACGAACACAGGGGACATCGCGCCTGCTTCGCGAAATCTTTTCGCGCTTCCGGAAGCTCCACGCCCGAAGCCGTTTCCATCCGGCGCCAAATCCAGCGGCGACACGCCGCCGGGAAAACTCGTGCCACGTTATGAGATTGCGGGGATGTTCGACTACGTGGTTTTCAATCCGGGAGGCGGCTTCAACTCTTTTAACAATTTCGGTGGATCCGGATCCTTCACCTGGAACCCCTCGCGATGGCTGGGGCTTACCGAGGAACTCGGCGGGTTGAGCTACAACCGCAACGTCAACGGCACTTCGCTACACGGAGGCATTACGACATTTTTGCTCGGGCCCCGTTTGAACATGCGTAAATTTGATTACTTCGTGCCCTTCCTGGAATTGCTGGTCGGCCCAGCGCATGCCGGTTCGGTGATGACGGGCAACAACAGCCAAAACGCCTTTGCCCTGGTGGCCGGCGGAGGCGTGGATATGACCTTGACGAAAAACATCGCCTGGCGCGTTGCGGAGATCGACTACCTTTCGACCTCTTTTTATGGGGACTCTTTGGCCGGCGGTGGCAGGGAGAACAGCTTCAGGCTGGGAACCGGAATCGTCCTGCGCTTTGGCTTGCCGCACGAAGCGCCTCCGGCGCCCGTGAATCACCCACCGGTGGCCGCTTGCTCCGCGAGTCCCAGTTCCGTGTTTGCAGGCTCCGGCGACACCGTTGCGGTCCACGTGAACGCCAGCGATCCCGACAATGATCCGCTCACCTACAGCTATACGGCAACCGGCGGTACCGTGGATGGCTCCGGTCCTGACGCGCGCTGGAATCCCGGCAGCGCCACTCCGGGCAATTACACAGTCACTGCCCAAGTCAACGACGGCCGAGGCGGAACGGCCTCTTGCGCGACCGACATCAGGGTCGATCCCCGGCCGAATCGTCCACCAACCGCTTCCTTGTCCGTCGAGCGCAGCCCCATTCTCCCCGGCGAACATACCGGAATCACTTGCACGGGCACTGACCCGGATGGCGATCCGCTGACCTATAGTTATTCGGCGTCAGGCGGCCAGATTACTGGCACGGGCCCGAACGCTACGTTCGATGCCACCGGCTTGCAGCCCGGAACATACACCGTGAAGTGCACGGTGAACGACGGACGTGGCGGCACGGCCGACGCATCGGGCAACGTCGAGGTTAAGGAACCGCCGCAGATTCATCAATTGGAAGTCAAGCTGGCTTTGCACAGCATCTACTTCCCGACGGCGCTGCCTACGGTCGCGAAGCCCAATGGCGGTTTGATGGCCAGCCAGGCGGTCACGTTGGACACGTTGGCAACCGACTTCAAGCAGTATCTAACCTACAAACCGGATGCCCACTTGATTCTCGGTGGCCACGCCGACGTCCGCGGAGGTAAGGAGTACAACCAGCTTCTCTCCGAGCGCCGTGTGGAACGCGCCAAGAACTATTTGATTGAGAAGGGCGTTCCCGCCGATCACATCGACACCAAGGCGTATGGTGAAGAGCAGAACATGACCGACGCCGAGGTGAAGAAACTCCTCGAAGACGATCCGGACCTGACGCCAGCGGAAAAGGATAAATTCCTTAAGAACCTGCTGACCATCCGCCTGGCCAACAACCGGCGCGTGGACGTCACGCTGAGCACCACGGGCGAACAGTCCGTGCGGCGCTTCCCGTTCAACGCCAAGGATTCCTTGACCTTGCTCAGCAGGGGAGGCCCGGCGCCTGCGGGCACGGCAGCCAAGAAGCCAGCTCCCAAGCCGTAAAGGATTGGGAGTGAGCCAGCCCTTTGTGGTTGGGATGGCTCGCTTGGGCATGGCAAACTAACTCGCCGTTTTGGCGATACCCAGTAAATATTAGAAGAACGGGCTCTCTCGCAAGTGACCGAGAGAGCCCGTTCTTCTTTTTAGCGTGTCGCCGTAATTTCATGCCGGGAGCTCCCTGCTCAAGCCGCGAAGAGAACCAGAGTCTCGCCACGAAAAGCAGAACCGCATCTTCAGAAAATCCCCACCAGGTGGCGGGCTCTTTCGGTCACCCAATTCGGCATTCTCCATTCCCGAAACGGGAGTGGCAGGCATTCTGAATTGGCAAAGAATTGAAAAGCAATAACTTAGACGCCCATTTAAGGCGCGCGAAGGAGAATTAACGGAAACGTAATTCCCAAATACGAACTCCATTATCAATGCTAGAATAGCTAACTAGTTGCATTATGAATGAATCGTACTCTTTTCCGGAATTGGTACCGAGGGTGCAATTGAAACCCGCTCAAGACTTCCGCGAGGTGAATGCCGATGAACGATGAAGCCGCCGTACAACGCGCCGCAATCCCTATCAGCGTGCTCGTTGTGGAAGATGAAGAGAGCACGCGGAAACTTTGCGCGGACGTGGCGGAATCCTGCGGTATGAAGGCGGTGGTAGCCGGCTCTGTGGAAGAAGCGCTCCGCCGTCTGGAGACTCACGCTGTCGATATCATTGTCACTGACCTGATCTTGCCTCCCTCGAGCGGTCTCGATCTTCTGAAACAAGTTCACGAAATGTACCCGCAGGTTGCCGTCCTGGTGCTAACGCAATATGGGACCATCGATTCCGCCGTCGCCGCCACCCGCATGGGCGCGGTGGATTACGTCACGAAGCCTTTTCACATCGAAGATCTTCGCGCGCGTCTCGAGCGCGTGGCTCGCGACATGGATCTGGACCGCGAGAACCGGCTATTGCGTGAACAACTGCGCTCCAAGCCTGGCTTCGGCGGAATGATCGGCGTCTCCGCGAAGATGCAGCGCGTGTACAAAATGATCGAGAAGGTCAGCCAGCACGAGTATCCCGTTTTGATTTTGGGTGAAAGCGGAACGGGCAAAGAGCTCGTGGCCAAAAGCATTCACTACTCGGGCGTGCGCAAGGAGCGCCCGTTCGCGCCCGTGGACTGTTCTTCGCTGGTGCCCACGCTCATCGAATCGGAGCTGTTCGGCTACGTGAAGGGCGCCTTCACCGGCGCCATGCAATCCAAGCAGGGGTTGCTGGAAGCGGCCCAGGGCGGAACGCTCTTCCTCGACGAGATCGGAGACATGCCCGTGGACCTGCAAGCCAAGCTCTTGCGCGCTCTACAGGAACGCGAGGTGAAACCAGTCGGCTCGACCGAGCGCAGGCACATCAATATCCGCATTATTGCCGCCACCAATCGCGATCTGGAATCGGCTATCCGCACGGGCGCGTTCCGCCAGGACCTTTACTTCCGCCTGAACGTGGTGCAAATCAAGCTCCCGCCGCTGCGCGAGCGCAAGAGCGACATTCAGCTCATGGTTATTTCTTTCCTCGAAAAATTCTCCGATCCGCACGGTCCTCCGCGGACTATTTCCGATGATGCGATGCGACGTTTGATCGCCTACGATTGGCCAGGCAACGTGCGCGAACTGGAGAACGCCATTGAGCGCGCCGTAGCCATGGGCTCCGGCCCCATCGTTCATGTTGGAGACCTACCCTCGAACCTGCACTATCCGAGCAGCGAGCGCGTTCCCGACAAGGACGAACTGCTGCCCATGGAGGAGCTGGAACGCCGAGCCATTCTCCGCACGCTGCGCGAAACGGGCGGAGACAAACTGGCGGCGGCCCGCATGCTGGGCATTGGAAAAACCACCCTGTACCGCAAACTCAAGCAGTATCAGGTGGAACAAGCCGAACCTTAAGAGGGCCGAAGCTCCCAAAGGCAGCATCAAGGCCGGGCCAAGCCGCATAAGGGCGAGGCCTCAGCGCACGGCTTGTCTCCGCTCGATTCCTCGCAAAAAACACCGTTCCTCCTAAGACAGGTTGCCTCTACGCGCCTCCCCGGAGGCCTACCACTGCGCTCATCGGTCGACACGGTTCCGCGCTACAACGTTGCCCTACGCCCGGTAATGGGTCAGTTTCCGGCAGCGTTTATCAGGACCTTGACGGTCCTTGTTGTATATAATGCGCGCATAGCGGGCGATCCGTTGCTCGCCCTGGGCACTCCGGATTAGGGAGCGTACCCGTGCAGACACTCTGGCGGGATTTATCCTACGGAGCGCGTGCGCTGCGAAAGAATCCGGGATTCAGTTGCGTCGCGATTGCCACGCTGGCGCTCGTGATCGGCGCCAACACCGCCATCTTCAGCGCGTTCTACGGCCTCGTCTTCCGCCACCTTCCCTATAAAAATCCCGATCAACTGGTGATGTTGTGGAGGTCCAATCGAAGAACAGGACTGCAACACTCCAGACTGTGGTGGTCGCGAAATTTCACAAAGAACCAAACAAAAAGCTTTGACGGGATCGCCGCTGTCTCCCTCAACGACGACCCAAGGTGGTTTGAAAGCACGAAATTTTGGGGCACTCAGGAATCGGTCCAGCAAGTACCTTGCTCCGCCGATTTCTTTCGCGTACTCAAAGCCACGCCCCTTTTTGGCCGAGTCTTTCAACCCGACGACGATGCTGCAAATGCGCCAAACCTTGCTATTTTGACCGCCCGGTTCTGGCGGCAGCACTACGGCGCCAGGAATGACGTAATCGGAAAAACTCTCTCCGTCAAGATGCTCGGCGAGCGCCGAGATTTCACGGTTATCGGCGTGATGCCGGAGCACGTCGAATTCCCATATCCACTCTTACCTCGTCAGACAGATTTCTGGGTCAACTCACCCGCCGGAGATGAGATGGGCTATACGAACGTCATAGCTCGCTTAAACAGCGGGGTCAATATTCGAGCGGCCGAGGCCGAAATCAACACAATTTTGCGGGGTTTTCCTTCGGGAGCCAAAGGAATCAACGATGACGACACGATTCAAGTCGTTCCGCTGCGCTCTGAACTCATTCGCGATGTCAGGTCCATGCTCTGGATCTTAGTCGCCGCGCTCGGGTTTGTGTTGCTCATCGGTTGTGCAAACGTCGGCAATCTTCTGCTGGTGCGTGGCTTTGTTCGCGAAAAGGAGTTCGCTCTGCGCACCGCATTGGGCGCTGGGAGGACTGCCCTGATTCGCCAACTGTCCATCGAGGCTCTGCTGCTCGCTGTCTCTGGAGGATTTCTCGGATTTCTCCTCGCCTATTGGGGATTGCGCGGCTTCTTGGTGCTTCTGCCGCCCACTTTGCGCGTACCACGCTTCCAGGAAGCAGCCATCGATCCCCGCGTTCTCGCAGCCACAGCTGCAATCTCAATGGTGGCCGCTCTTCTCTTCGGGGTATCCCCAACGATGCGTTTCTCCCGTGTCAATCTCACCAAGACACTCGGGTCCGGTTTCGTAACAAGCCAGACCGGCGGTTCCGTGCTGCGTCGCCCGGGCAGCCTCTTGCTCGTGAGCGAGATCGCCTTAGCCTTGGTGCTCCTTGCGGGAACGGTCTTACTGACGCAGAGCTTCGGAAAGCTTGTAAGCACCAACGCGCGCTTTCAACCCCAACACCTTCTCACAATGGACTTCTTCGTTAATCCCGATTCTTCCGTTGATGACGAAAAGTCGCGGGGAGCAAAATACATACAATTGATCGGCACAATAGCGGCGCTTCCCGGCGTAAGATCATCGGCCCTTGCATCCCCGTTCCCCTCTTCAAGCCATCCATATCAATATCAATTCCAGGCCCTGACGGGCGGAGGACGCATCGCGGAATCGAAGCAGCCGGCGGAAGCGCAATTTGTAACCGCCGCCTTCTTCCAGATGCTCGGATATGAGTTGCAGCGAGGGCGCTGGTTCGACGACGCCTATGTTCTGAATTCTCCGCTTATCGTAGTCATTAATCGGGAAATGGCTAAAACCTACTGGCCTGACGCCAATCCCATCGGTCTTCAGCTGGCCTGGAAGCACGGCGGCGCGTCCGCGGATATCTTCACAATCGCAGGGATAGTAAAAGAACCGCCGCGATTCCCTTCCGGTGAGAGGGCCAACCCGACAGTCTACATCTCGCTGCTTCAAAAGCCGCTCCTCAATGTCTCCTTGCTCGTTCGCACACAAGCAGATCCTCGTGGCGTCACCGGCATGGTGCGTGAGGCCACGTCCGAAGGCTTCCCAGCGGGCGCTTCTTTGGGTCTCGTAAAAACGGGCGATGACTTGATTTCGGAATCCATGGCTCGTTTGCGTTTTACCATGATGCTCGTCTCCGTCTTCTCGGGTGTCGCGCTGCTGTTGGCGCTGATTGGAATCTATGGCCTGATCTCCTATCACACCGCGCAGCGCACCCGCGAAATCGGCATTCGTATGGCGCTGGGAGCGACACCGAGTGGCGTCCTAAAGCTAATCCTACAAGAAGGTATGGTTCTCGTCAGCGCTGGCGCCGCTCTAGGCTTGGTCTTGGCTTACCTTTTCGGCAGAGGTCTCGCCAGCCTCCTGTATGGAGTGCATCCCAGCGACCCGATTTCACTGCTTGGCGCCGTCATCTTGTTCGTAGCCGTAGGTTCCATTGCTTTCTACATTCCAGCCCGCTGTGCCGTCAACACTGATCCCATGGTGGCGCTGAGATACGAATAACCTTTCGCAGATCGCGCGCAACTCATCCTCGGAACAGTCTTGAGCGAACCTCTGGGATTGGGTGACATCCCCTCGTTGTAGCTCCCGAGTCACGAGCAATCCGGAAGTAATCACGGGTGCGGCCTCTAAGGAGAGTTGTGCCTGGTCAATCGGATAATCGAGAACTGACCCACTACCCCGGTCCACTCTGGGAATGAGAACGGCGCCAGTTTCGGCATGGAACTCAAGCGCTCGCTTCGCTCCTTGCTTTCTCCACGCAAACTGGTGATTCCACAAGTATTACGCAGCCTCCCGGTTGGGCCTACCAGTGCATGTAGCTGTTCTTGGCGAGGGCATGCCACGGCGGTAAGTGGCCGCTGCCTTACCAGCAGGATCGGATTCGAGACGCAAAAAAGATGTGGGCCTGGCGCAAAAAACGAGAGAACGAACGCCCCTGGCGAGGCGCGGCCCGCGCCGGGCTTGTGGGCGCGCCGCGCGAAGCACTCATGCGCGAAGCGATTCACTCCCTCTCCAAGGATGGAAGCGCGGACCGCATCGGCGTCTGGCTGGAGCAAGATTCGCCAACAGGGGCGGATGGACACGCAGCGGCTTGTCTACGGGGAATGATTTGGGAAGCGGCGGGAGAGGACACGCCAGACGAATGGGAGAAGTTGTCGCTGGAACCTCCTCTGCCACAGGAACTGCTCGCTTCCGGCAAGAGCGTCGACCAGGAACTCGACGATTCTCAGGACCGGCACCACAATCAAACGATGATTGGTCCTTTGGTGGGCTTGCGCCACGCGCTCTGGACTCCGATCGAGGGACGAGGACATCTGCACGGCGTGTTGCTTACCGGAACTCGAAAAAAACAGACAGCCATGCCGCGCGCTTTGGCGCAATCGGTTGCAGCGGAGCTCGCGCTGGTCCTTGAATTCGAGCAGGAACAGCGCCTCGCCCGGGAACGCCAGGCAGACGTGCGGCTCAGCAAAGAGATTCTCGTCGCCCTCGAAGACAGCGCATCTGCGGATACGATTCTGTCGCTACTCGTCGCAAGCTGCACGGAAGGGACCGATGGCGATTCCGGAGCCGGCGCGTCCTTCGCGGTCATCGGGCACCGGCCTGTGAAAGCGCACATGCCTGGAGCGGCCGCTGAGATCGAGTTTGCCTGGGAAAGCGGAGATCCGTCCTGGACCCGCGCGGTCGATCGCGAACCTCTTACAAGCTTGTGGCGGGCGGCACTCGAGGCCGGTCAAGTCCTGGGAGCGGAGCCTCCCGCGTCCTGGTCCAAAGCAGGGCTGGCACGGCTGGTGGCCATCCCGCTTGCGTCCGCGGGAGAGACTTTGGGAGTTCTCGTTGCTGGTATCTCGCAGAAAACCGCTCCCCTGGCCACGCTGGAGCGCCTCGAATTCCGCGCCGCGCTCGCCGTTTCCGCGCTGGAACGGCGGCGGCAGCGCGCGGGGCAAATCCGGTGTACCGCGCGCCGCCACGCGCTTCTGGAATTCAGCCCGGAGCCCACGGTGCTACTCGATGCACGAGGCAACATCGCGGCCTTGAACCGCAGCGCCAAGGTTTTGCTCGAGGAAACCCTCGGCGAGCGAAGGCCGGGATCCTTGTCAGACCAGGACACGCAAAAGACAACTAAAGAAGCCGCTTGGGCGCTGGGCAGCCCTTTCACGTATCTATTCTGCGCGCGAGAGCAGCCGCGCATCGAGCAATGGTCGAGCCGCGCACTCGCTGGCGAGCGTGACAAAGCCATCGAGGTTCAGGAGGTCTGCGAAGGAGAGCTTGTCAATGGCGTCCGCGTGCGCCTCCACGCTCCGGTATTCGCGGGGGACGACCTCGTCGCCGTGGTACTCGCCCCCGCAGCGGCGGAGGAAGCCGTCCAGCAGCGCAGCCGCTCCGAGGCCGAGCTTCACAACGTGCTCGAGTGGGTCGAAGAAGGCATTTTGCTGTTCGGGGCCAACCATGGCATTCGCGCGATGAACACGCGCTTCGCACAAATCGCCGGACTTTCTCCCGAGGAAGCCGCGGCCTGCACCACGCTGGATAGCCTGATCGGCCGCCTTTCGGAACGCGCCGCGGAGCCGGAAAATTTTGCTAAACGCTGGCGCGAATTGTCCCGCGGCGCCGAGGGTGGCAGTCGCGAGGAGCTGCAACTGGCCCGCCCCGTTCCCCGCGTGTTGGAACGCTCGGTCCGCCCCGTTCTGGACCGGGCAGGCCGCCGCCTCGGACGCGTCGAGATTTACCGCGATCTTACCGCCCAGCGTGTCTTTCAAGCAAAACTGCTGCAAACAGAAAAACTGGCCGCGCTTGGACAAATGGTCACCGGCATTGCGCATGAGTTGAGCAATCCCCTCACCAGCATTCTGGGCTACTCGCAGCGCCTCCTCGTCCGGAAAGATCTGGCGGGACGCACCGAAGAAGCGCGCCAGATTTATGAGGAAGCCGAGAGGGCCGGCACGATCCTTCGCCAGCTCTTGCTGAGCGCCAGGGAAGCTCGCCCGGAGCGCAAGCGAGTCGCTTTCCATCAAGTGATTCAGCGCGCCATGGAATTGCAACGTTTTGGATCCGCCGCGGAGAAAATCCGCATCGAGCTGGACCTCGACCCCACTCTTCCCTTCGTCACCGGGGACTCCGGCCAGTTGCAGCAAGTGCTGATGAATCTGATCGGAAATGCCCGCCAGGCCATCGTGCAGGCGGGAAGAGAGGGAACCATCCGGCTGCGGACCGCGCGGAATGGAGACCACCGGATGGTTTTCCAGGTCATCGACGACGGTCCAGGCATTCCTCAGGCAATTCTGGCGCGCATTTTCGATCCCTTCTTCACCACTAAGCCCGCCGGCGTTGGCACAGGTCTCGGGCTCGCCATTGTGCTCAGCGTCGTGCGCGAACACGGCGGCCAGGTATTCGTCTCGAGCCCGCCGGACGGCGGCTCCGTTTTCACCATCGAACTCCCCGTGGAAGCCGAGTCCCCCGCCGAACCCGGCCGGCGCTTTCTGGATGAGGGCGAACAAGTTCTGCAGGTTTCTCAGGAGCCTGCTGGCCGCAAAAATCGTTTACAGACTCTGCCGCCGCCTGCGCCGCGGCTCAATCACCGCGGAACCCGCGTATTGGTGGTCGAAGACGAGCCCACTGTGGCGCGTCTAATCGCCGATGTGCTGGAAGACGAAGGGCTGCACGTCGATGTGCTCCTCGACGGTCGCGAAGCGCTCGATCGCGCGGGGCGCGAGCCCTTTGACCTGGTCATTTGCGATATGAAAATGCCCGGACTGGACGGCCAGAATTTCTACCAATCGCTGGCGCGTGCAAGGAATCCGCTTCGGGAAAGATTCTTGTTTGTGACCGGCGACGTGATTGCCCAGCAAACCCAGGAATTCTTGGAACGTAACCGCCTCCCCCACGTGGCCAAGCCTTTCCGCGTCGAGGAGCTGACAGAGAAAGTATTTAGTCTTCTGGACGGCCAGCTCGCACGCGGAGGACGCGCCGCGGCTGCCAAAAAAGCCCATTGAACACATTTAGAAAGCCGACAAAATGGATGGTGACATGACACCCCGGGAATACACAATTCTGCTAGTAAGCGATGACGCGGCGCTACGCGCCACCGCGCGCCATGAACTCGAGACCATCGATGAGCGCCGGCATGTTTCTTCGGTGAGCACCGTGGACGCCGCGCGCCGCATCGTCGAGGATGCGGCGCCCGCGGTGATCTTGCTCACGGAAGCAGCGGGGACGCTGGAAGCCGGAGAGCCTCACGAACGCGCGGAGCGCCTGGATGCGGCTGTCTCCTCGCTTGCCAACTACGCGCCGGTCGTGGTGATCGGAGACGCCGAACACCAGACGGAATTCTCAACTCTGGTGGCGGCTGGCGCCGCGGATTACGTGGTGCGGACCGGCGGGTGCTTGACGGTGGCGCTGGGGCTGGTCGAACGGCGGCTGCGCAAAGCCGAGAGGAATGCACAAGCCTGGTCCGCTTCGGAAGAATCGTTCGATGCGCCGCAGAAGGATGTGTTGGCGCACTTGGACCGCGAGGATTTTGGTGAAGTGTTGCGGCATGAGTTGAACAATCCTCTTACGGGCATTCTAGGAAACGCGGAACTTCTTCTCTCCGAAATACGGCGGAAGAGCGACGGCCGCTTGCCACAGGGCGCCCCGCAACGCCTGGAAACCATTGCCACGCTGGCGGTTCGTTTGCGCGAATCGGTGCGCCGCCTGAACACAGAGTGGGAATCGCGCCAAAATCCGGTGCATTCGCCCTAGCGCGCATCGCGAAAGAAAAATTCGCGACGGTTCTTAGGTCGCTTAAGTTAATCAGCCAATCTCGATTCTCCGGCAAATCCATTTTTGATTTTCGTTTGCGCGGCCCGCGAGAACCTGCTCTTTTCAACCTATGACACACCTGCTAGGCTTACCCCCAACGTGGCGGCTGTTTTTCCGCCTGCATGCTATGAATGAATCGCCGGCTCGTCAAAGAGTGAACGAACTTTTCCCCGAACTGCTCGATGGGTTGCGCCTGCTGGAGGGCCGCTTCGCCGCGAATGAGCTGGCTGCGCGCGTGGTGCGCGCCGCGATGTGCCAGCCAGGTGTTGCCGGCGCCAGGCTGTGGCGTGCGGACTTCGGCGAAGCGGAAGTTTGGGCGGAAGCAGGAGCCCTTCCTGCGGGAACGAAACCGGGTTTGCCGAACGACAGCAGCAAAGACCCTTCGATTTGGGCCGGTCCGCTGGGGAGCGACGACTTCCGCGTGCGTGTTCTCGAGGTTCGCGGCGTGGGGCCGCTCGAAGACAGAGTCCGCAGCCAAATGGATCTTCTGGCGCGTTTTGCGGCTGTGGTGCTGGCGCTGGCGGAGCGCCGTGGCGCGATGAAAGAGCTTTCCAGCATTATCGAAGCCACGAAAAAACTCAACTCGACGCTCGATCTCGGCGAGTTGATCCACATTATTTTGCAGATTGCGACGCGGCAGACCGGAGCGGAGCGCGGCACGGTTTTTCTCGTCGATCGCGAGCGCAACGAAATTTGGTCGCTTGTGGGGCTGGGGCTCGAGCAGCAAGTGATTCGGTTGCCAGCGGAACGCGGGATCGCAGGCTGGGTTGCGCACGAGGGCTCCGCTGTACTGCTGGAAAACGCATATAGCGATCCGCGTTTTGAGCCGGACATTGACCGCAGGCTGGGATTCAAGACCAGGCAGTTGCTGTGTCTGCCCATACGCAATGAAGCCGGCGACATCATTGGCGTGTTGCAGTTGCTGAATAAGGCGGAAGGTTTCACGGATGAGGATGAAGCTTTTCTGGACGCGCTTTCGGCGCACGTTGCGCTGGCGCTGGAGAAAGCGCAACTGCACCGCGAACGCGTCGAGAAAGAGAAAATGGAACGCGACCTGGCGCTGGCGCGGGAAATTCAGGCCGGGCTCTTGCCGGATGCTCCTCCCGCTTTTCCGGGAATCGAGATAGCCGTTTCGCACCGTGCGTCGCAAATGGTCGGCGGCGACTATTACGATTTTCTTCCGGTGCAGGTGGATGGGAAGGAAGCGCTGCTGCTAGTGGTGGCGGACGTCGAGGGGAAGGGCGCGGCTTCGGCGCTGGTGATGGCCAACGTGCAAGCGACTTTGCACGCGCTAGCGGACCACGTCGAGACGCTGGAAAAATTGCCATCTACCATCAATCACAAACTCTTGATGGGCGCGCGGTCCTCGTCGACGACGGGCGGGCGCATGACGAAGTATTTGAGCATGTTTCTGGCGCTGGTGGAGAGCGGAGGGCGAAACTTGCGTTACGTGAACGCCGGGCACGTGCCGCCGGCGGTGATTCGCGCGGATGGACGCGTGGAGTGGCTCGAAGCCGGGGGAATGATCGTGGGCCTGCTGCCGGACGTCCAGTTCGAGTGCGGCACCGTAGCGCTCGGCGCTGGCGACCTCCTGGTGGCGTGCACCGACGGAATTACAGAGGCAATGGATTCCCTTGGGAATGAGTTCAGCCGGCAGCGGCTCGCGGAACTTGTGATCGGAGTTCGCGAGCGGACTCCCGAGAAAATCATGCGCGCGGTGCTTGCTGAAGTGGAAACGCACTCACTCAACGGAATGTACGAAGACGACCGCATTCTGATGGTGATGAAAACCTGCTGAATTGCGTTTGTGTTGTTTCTCTTCTGTTTTCTTCTCTGTGCCCTCTGCGCACTTTGTGCTCTCCGCGTAATTCTTTTTCATTTCATGAGCCGGTGGAAGAATAGCGGCGCAATCCGATGCGCCATGCCGTGGCCGCGAGCGCAAAGGTCGCCGCGGCCACGAGAGGAATGAACGCCGCGTAGATGCGAAATTCGGGACGGCCGAGAAGGCGCGAGGCTGGATAAAAAGTGGCGAACCCGAACGGAATGATCCAGCTCAGCAGGAATTGGATATAGCTGGAGTAGATCGAGAGCGGATAGCGGCCGAAGGCGAGGAGATTCCAGAAAGGTGGATGGATGCCGATGCGGTCCTCAAACCAGAATGAAAAAGTGGAGAGAAAGAGAAAGACCGAGAGATAAATGACGCCGCCGCAGAGCGCGAAAAGGGCGAGAAGAAGAATCTCGAGCGCGCTCCAATGATATTGAAGCCGGTGTGCGGCCCAGATGACCACAATCAGACCAACGACGACTTCCTGTAATGCCTCTATGCGGAAGGCATCGAAGACCACTTGAAACAGAGAAGAAAGCGGGCGTAAAAGAACGCGGTCGAACTTTCCTTCCATGATGTACGTGGCGCCGAACTCGTACAGATTGAGCGAAAAAACGTTGAACAGGCCGAAAGGTATCAGGGAGAAACCGTAAAGAAAGACGACCTCTTCCATGCGCCAGCTGGAAAGAGTGGGAACCCGCTTGAACAGGACGAAGACGAATCCCAGAGAGAAAATAGTAGCGGCCATGGAAGTAGCGGCGGAAATGAAAAAGTCGCCGCGATAGCTCACGCGCACTTTCGCGTACTGCGCGAAGTAAGAGCCGAGCAGCGCGGCGTGGCGTTTGAAATTGAGGAGAGCTTCGCGCATCTAGCCGCCGTGGATAGTGATTTTGCGGGTGGCGCGGACCCACCACAGATGGCCTAGTAAAAGCAGAGCCGCGACCCAAAAATACTCGATGCCAAGGAGACGAAGCGACTCAGTGGGGGACAGGCGGCCAAGATAAATTTGCAGCGGCGTGTAGGCGATATGCTCGAAGGGCAGCCACGAGGAAATGATTTGCAGCGGGCGAGGAAAGAAATTCAGGGGGATCAGCAAGCCGCTGAGCAGCTCAATGAGCCAGAATTTTGCGCGAATCAGGGCAAGGATCGATGTGAGCGGGATGGCGCACGTACCGATAATGAAATTGAGCGCGCCCATGATGAAAAAACTTCCGACAGCGGCGACCAGGAACAGCGCGAAGTTCAGTTTCGAGGCGGGCGGAAGAACTGGAAAAAGCAGCGTGACGATGATGGCCGTTGGCGCGGTGAGAAGGATGAGCCGGAAGGCGGATTCGCCCATGGCGCGCGCGAGCCACATGCCCTGCACGGAGACGGGCTTGATGAAGTCCATCGCGATTTTGCCATCGATCACTTCGTAGGCCATTTCCTGATCGATGGTGTTCCAATAAAAAGATCGGAGAATCCAGCCGGCGCTCACGTAGGTGAGAATTTGCGGCAGCGAGAATCCAGCGATGGGGCCGGTCGCGTTCGCGAAGACCGCGCGCCAGATGAAAAAGTACACGGTGACGTTGATGAGGTAGGTGAT
Organism: Candidatus Acidiferrum sp.; assembly: GCA_035272765.1. Taxonomy (GTDB): domain Bacteria; phylum Acidobacteriota; class Terriglobia; order Acidiferrales; family UBA7541; genus Acidiferrum. Next base: position 28,734 of record DATEQG010000047.1, on the reverse strand, counting down.
GATCCCCGTGTAGTAGCGTAAGCGAAACGCGAGAATATTGACGAAGCCGATGCGGATGAATTCGGCGTAGACCTTCAGGCCGGCTAGCGGCGAAGGCTTGTGAACGGGAAGCGGAAATGTTTGGGTGGCTGCCATATCGATGCTCGTCGTCCGATTTTACCGGCTGACTGGTGAACCGTTCTTTTCCTCGGGTTGGCACAAACTCATTTCGGCTTCGCCGGAATAGATGCGTTTGATGATCTCTTCGATGGGCTCGTCTTCGATGACGAAGTCGCGCACATCGACTGCCGCGAGAATCTGACGGATCAAATCGCTCGAAGAGACGCGAGCGCGGTCGAAGCGCAGGCGGCACGTCATTTCATCGAGGCGTTCAAGATGCAGCGTGGCGGCGCCGCCGTCGCCATTTGGAGCGAGCGCGGGAAGAGCTTGCTCGAACGCGGCGAGGCGCGCGCTTTGGTCTCCGTCGCGAAGGATGAATTTGATTTGCTTGGTCCGGAGGAATTGTTCCTTGAGGCGGGAGAGCGGGCCGTCGTAGAGAACTGTGCCGCGGTCGATAATCATGATGCGGCGGCAGAGTTCTTCGATATCGTCGAGATCGTGCGTCGTGAGAAGAACGGTGGTTTTGTAGCGCTGGTTGATGGCACGGAGAAACTGGCGAATGTGATCCTTGGCGACCACGTCCAGGCCGATGGTCGGCTCGTCCAGAAAAAGAATTGGCGGATTGTGCAGCAACGCGGCGGCGAGATCGCAGCGCATGCGCTGTCCCAGCGAGAGTTTGCGCACGGGAACGTCAAGCAATTCGGTAAGGCCGAGGACTTGATTGAAAAGCTCCATGCGCTCGTCGTAATCGCGTTGCGAGACGTCGTAGATGCGGCGAAGAAGCTTGAAGGATTCGATGGCCGCGATGTCCCACCAGAGTTGTGTACGCTGGCCAAAGACTACGCCGATGGTTTTTACGTAGGCAGCGCGCTGCTTCCAAGGGACGAAACCGTTCGAGAGGATTTCGCCGGAGGTCGGCACAAGTATGCCTGTCAACATTTTGATCGTGGTGGATTTTCCAGCGCCGTTCGGGCCGATGTAGCCAACCATTTCGCCGCGGCCGATTTCGAAATTTACGTTTTCGACGGCTTTAATGGTCTGATATTCGCGATGAAAAAGATTCCGCAGGCCGCCGAGAATGCCTTCACGCCTCTTGAAACTGCGGTAGTGCTTGCAGAGAGCATGGACCGAGATGAGGGGAGCGTCCGGCATGAATTGATAATTTTAGCACGCGGGGGAGCGCGAAAGAGAAAGGCCAACGATGCGTCAGATTGGTGCTGTTGAATCAGTTCTCCTCTTGCAAACCTTGGTGCGTTGAATGACGCTTCGTCAGGGATGCAAAATCCCGCACAGCCAGGATTGGCTGTGCCACAAAAGCAAAACCTGACAGGCTGGAATGCCTGTCCCACCGTTATTGGACGGGCTTGGACTGCGCAACGTTAGCGTAGAAATCGAGGACGCGGCGCTGGAATTCGGCGGGTTGGAAACCCAGTGCAGCGGTGTGGAATGCGCCGGGGACTTCCCAGAGCTGTTTAGGGCCGCGCGCGGCGGCGTAAATGCGCTGCGTGTGGCGGCAAGGAAGCGCTTCGTCTTTTTCATCGCAAATGAGAAGTACGGGAAACGCGCGGATGGCCACGGCTTTTTCGGGAGAAACTTCGGCGACGGGAAGCCCGGTCAGTTTTTCGCCGCGATAGAGCAGCATCCAGCTGAAGGGCGCGAATAGCGTTTTGCCGAGCAATGGAGATCGCCGCAGGCCCGCATAGTCGTAAGTGGCTTCGCGCAAAGTGGCGAAGGAGGCTTCAGCTACGACGGCTTCGATTTGCGGGTCCACCGCGGCGGATTGCAGCGCGATGCCCGCGCCCATGGATTCGCCGAGCGCGAAAATATGCGGAATCGGAATCGGCGGGGGATGCGGAAACTGTTGAGGAAAGTCTCCCAAAGACTGGGGTGGTCTATAGCCCGGCTGTATTTGTAGGTCGGTTCTTCGTCGACGGATCTGAGCGAGTAGAGCGTCGATGATGGCGCGGGTGTCGTTGCGTTCGAGCCAGCCGTAGGTGGCGAGTTGGCCTTCGCTCGCGCCGTGGGCGCGCGCGTCCATCATCACGACGCTGTAGCCAGCGCGGAGGAGAAATTCGGAATGGCTGACCACGCCGATGCGGTTGTCGGCAACGCCGTGGAAGAGAAGCACCCAGTTTCCATTGGGATTCGGAGGTTGGACTTTCCAGCCATGGAGCAAGATGCCGTCGGGGGCGCGGACGTCGAAATCTTCCCGAAAGGAATGTGACAGAGCGAAGGAGGCGTCGGCTTCCCGGACCAGGTCGGGCGTAAGCTCGCGGCGAAAGGGATGGAGAAAACTCGGAGCGACGAGCCATCCTGCGATGCCCGCCAGGAGCGAGGGCAAGAGCAGCAGAATCAAAGCGATGCGGATGAGCCGGCGGCGCATGGTGGTCAAAATAGAATACGAATAAGCATGTTACCTAGTTCCTTCAGGTCTCGTACGAGTACTTCCTCGGGTTTTGATGGATTGTGTAGCCGTCCATCGGAAAGCGGTCCACACTTTGCACACACGGAAGAGGCGATGTAGAGCCTCTAAAAGCGTCTTGAACACTGAAGCGCGCCCTGCCGCCACAGCCGTTGAGGAGCGTCTCATTTTGCACAGCCTGCTTTCTGAGACGGTTGGTAGGCTACTTGCAAGCATGATGTTTATGCGCGTCGCCGCGCACAATATCCCTTGGCCAGTGAACGGGCGAAAATCGTCGACGATGTCATCCTGAGAGGGCAAAAGTTCGAACGTTGACCAATGGGACGTCTGGCTGATCGGGCGGCTGAGCGCTGTTTGAATCCAGTTACCAAATTGGGATGGGCAAATGGGGCTGTAGAACAAACTTTTTGCTATCTTTGATGGCGTCTCGCTCATCTAATTAGCTACAAGAACTAGAGCAGTAAGGTCGGAGAGGAGATTCAAGAGTATGAATATTCTTAAATGTGCCCCAGGATCCCTAAAGCCCCGATTGGCCCGGCGGATTCTGGTTTTTGGGCTGTCCTTTGGCCTGTTGTTCGCGAGCGTGGCTCAGAACCTTCTAGCTCGTCAAGACGGGCAAGCCCCGCTGCAGAGTCAAGACCAGCCGCAAGATGCACAGAGGCCGCAACCCGCACCCCAGACTCCCGATCAGCTGCAACAGTTGGTAGCGCCGATTGCACTCTATCCGGATTCGCTGGTGGCACAGATCTTGGCGGCGTCCACGTTTCCCGAGCAGGTCGTCGAGGCCGACAGATGGGTGCAGGCGCATCCTGATCTCAAGGGCGAAGCTCTGGGTCAAGCGGTGGACCAACAACCGTGGGACCCCAGCGTCAAGGCACTTGCTGCTTTTCCATCCGTACTTGGGAATATGGACAAGAATCTCAGTTGGACGTCCTCACTAGGCGATGCCTACTACAATCAGCAACAGGATGTGATGGATGCAGTCCAAGTGATGCGCCAGCGCGCCCAACAAGCGGGCAATCTGAAGACTACGCCCCAGCAAACCGTAACGACGCAAGACTCGACCGTTGTTATTCAGCCCACCGACCCTACTGTCGTTTATGTCCCGGCCTACGATCCCTGGCTAGTTTACGGAGGTCCCATTGGGCCGTGGCCTGGCTGGTATCCCTATCCTGGAATCTGGTACGGCGGCCCTTACCTCTCGTTTGGAATCGGGTTCGGCATCGGCTTCTACGGCGGTTTTGGGTGGGGCTGGAACAATTGGGGATTTAATTGGCATAACCACTACGCCATTTATAACAACAACCGGTACTACTCCCGAAGCGCCACGTTTTACAACCGGAACAATTACTACCGCGGAGGGGGCGGCCGCGGAGGCGTCTATAATCGTCCGGGCGCAGAAACCAGGCCGTTCAACGGAAACAGCCAGGCTGCTCGAGGATACGATCAGCCTCACGCGCAGGGCGGCACAAAATCGAGCGCGTTCAGCGGCTACGACCGCGGGGGACAGGCCAGGAGCTATTCATCACGCGGAAGCGCCAGCTTTGGTGGTGGATTTCATGGCGGGGGAGCACCTCACGGTGGCGGCGGAGGCAGACCTCACTGATCGCATTTTCGGTAAGGCCCTCGTAGATCGAAAATTTATACATGGAGAAAAAAGATATGTGGCGGAAGCAATTGAACTTGGGCAAATCTTCTTTGGCCAACCTCGTGAAGTTGGGCGCGGTCGCCATCCTCTTGACGGCGGGCTTTGCCACGCGTGCCATGGCGCAACAACATGGGCAGAAAACTTTCCCTACGGCGGAAGCGGCGACCAAGGCGCTTATCACGGCGCTCCAGAGTAACGACGAGAAGGCCCTGATCGAGATCCTCGGACGCGACGGAAAGCAAATCATTTCGTCGGGAGACGAAGCGGAAGACGCTGAGGCCCGCGCTAATTTCATACGCAGATATCAGCAAATGCACCGTCTCGTGGACGAACCGAATTCGACCACTACCCTGTACATCGGTGCGGAGAATTGGCCTACGCCCATCCCACTCATAAGGGCTGGCAATACGTGGTATTTCGACACGGACGCCGGCAAGCAGGAAATCCTGTTCCGGCGAATTGGCGAGAACGAGATGTCCACCATTCGAGTCTGCGAGGGGCTAGTAGCGGCCGAAAAGGAATACCGTTCGGCAGAGCACAACGAGTACACGCAGAAAATATATAGTGACGAAGGCCAGCACAACGGCCTCTATTGGAAAACTGCTGGGGGCGAACCGCCGAGCCCGATCGGGCCGCTGCTGGCATCAGCAATCGTGGATGGCGATGGAAAAGGCCGAGAAGGGGCTCAGGCTCCATTTCGCGGCTACTTTTTCCATATCCTGACGCGTCAGGGGAAAAATGGTCCAGGCGGCGCGAAAGACTACATCTCTGACGGCAAAATGACCGAGGGTTTCGCTTTTGTGGCCTATCCGGCAGAATACGGTTCGTCCGGTGTGATGACATTCATCGTTAACGAGACCGGCGAAGTGTATCAAAAGGATCTTGGCAAGAGGACGGAAGCACTCGCCAAATCCATGAAGGAATACAACATCGATTCCAAGTGGCAAAAAGCGGAACAGCACCAGGAAGAAACTGCTTCCGGCGAGCAGAAAACCAATCAGTAGAAGGCATGGCGCCAATCGTTCCTACCGAGTGTGCGAAACGGCAGAGAACCATACCGCGGTAGTGTGCGCGGTTAAGGAGTGCCGCTAACCGGCCGTTCGAAGAAATGGCTCGGCCGTAGTTGGCAAGAGTACGTGAAATAGGGTAGGGACGAGCTAGGGGAGGTACATGCTAAGATGCCCAGCGTGACTCTAAAGGCCCCCATCCTCTTTGCAGTCGCCGCCATTCTCTTCTCAAGCTGCGCCGCGCAAGCACAGCAAAATCCCGACAAGTCGAATCTTCCGGATTCTCCGAAGCCGCAACAGAATCCAAATGGAGCAAACCAGGATCAGCAGAAGAACGTTCTCGCGACTCCGTTGGGGTTGATCACCAGAAGGTCGTATGTTTATCCCGAACTCGCGACCACACCTGGACCGCTGACTGCTTTGGAGAAATTTGAGCTGTTTCTGGACAAGAGCGTGTCTCCGCCGCAATTTCTCGGTTCGTTAGCTTTCGCGGGAATCAGCCAGGCACGGAATTCGCTGCCCGGCTACGGACAGGGAGCCGCGGGATACGGAAAGCGATTTGGGTCCTCTATGGCCACGGGCGCCTCCAGCCAATTCTTTGGCACGTTTCTAATGTCGGCGGTGCTCCATGACGACCCGCGATTCTTCGTGAAACTGAACGGCGGATTCAAAGCGCGAGCCGCATACGCGCTGCGCCGGGCGCTGGTGACTCGCACGGACGCCGGCAAGGAAACGTTCAACTGGGCCGGAATTTTGGGACCGCTCGCCGCAGAGGGCCTCGCGAATACGTATCTTCCGGATGCGCAGCGAACAGTGGGAAATACGTTTGAGCGCTACGGCGTTCGCATCGGGTTCAGCGCGGCAAACAATGTGTTGAAAGAATACTGGCCAACGATTTTCAAGAGATTGCGAATCAATAAAGTCGCTCCCGGATTGCAGCCGGATAAGCCGCAACCAGCGCCGCCGGGCGGCCCTCCGAATTAACGCGCTGTAACGGCCCAGCGAGCCAAAGGGCTACGGCCCTTCGAGCGCATAACGTAATATAATGTGGAAGAGCGGGGCTGTAGCTCAGATGGATAGAGCAACGGTTTCCTAAACCGTTTGTCGGGAGTTCGAATCTCCCCAGCCCCACCAGATCTTCTACAACTCGCAAAAATATCAAACCGATTCGCGCCCAAGAATCAAATTTGTGTCCTGCGTCACAGCGAAAGTGGCAGAATGCTGATACTAAAAGTCCGGGATGGTGCACTCCGCCATTCGAAAACCGCGGGAGCGCTGAGATGTTGGCAAGTCGCCAGGGCTGGGAATGAACGAAGCGCTGGACGTCCACAGGCTGCACTTCGCGTTTACGATAACGTTTCACTACATTTTTCCGCAATTGACGATGGGGCTTGCGCTTCTGCTCGTCTATTTGAAGACGAAAGCGCTGCGGACGGGCGACGAGCACTACAACCGCGCCGCGCGTTTTTGGGCGCGCATCTTCGGAATTAATTTTGCTCTCGGAGTGGTGACGGGGATTCCGATGGAGTTCCAGTTCGGAACGAACTGGGCAGTGTTTTCGAAAACGGCCGGCGGCGTGATCGGACAAACACTGGCGATGGAAGGCGTGTTTTCATTTTTCCTCGAGTCGAGCTTTTTGGGATTGTTTTTGTATGGAGAAAAGAAACTGGGACGCGTCGGGCACTGGTGGGCTGGGTTTCTCGTCTGGCTCGGGTCGTGGCTTTCCGGATTTTTTATTGTGGCCACGGACGCATGGATGCAGCATCCCGTTGCCTATCGGCTGGGTGCGAATGGCGAGATCGAGCTGGCGAGTTTTTGGGGGCTGCTGCTGAACAAATGGGCGCTCTGGCAATATGTTCACACGATGATGGGCGCCGTGCAGACCGGTTGCTTCGTGATGGCCGCGGTGGGCGCGCTTTATTTGCTGACGAACCGCCATGAATCTTATGGACGTACGTTTGTAAAGGGCGGCGTGCTGGTTGGCGTGATTGCTGCGGTGTTGCAACTTTTCCCCACCGGAGACCAGCAGGGGAAAATGGTCGCAGAAAACCAGCCGGTAACGCTTTCCGCGATGGAAGGGCTGTTCCAAACGCAGGAGGGCGCGCCTATCGCGATCCTCGGGCAACCCGATGTGCCAAACCGGAGGCTGGACAATGCACTGACGGTGCCTGCCATGCTGAGTTTTCTTACCTACAAAAAATGGGGCGCCATCGTTCGCGGGCTGGAATCTTTCCCGGAGGATCAATGGCCGGACCAGATTTCTCTGCTCTACTTCAGCTATCACATCATGGTGGGGCTGGGAACAATCTTCATCGCGGTGATGGTGGTGGCCGCCTTTTTGTTGTGGCGCGGATCGCTTTATGAATCGCGCTGGATGCTGTGGATTTTGATGCTCAGCGTGCCCTTGCCATACATTGCAAACACAGCAGGCTGGATGACCGCCGAGCTCGGACGGCAGCCATGGTTGATTTATGGATTGATGCGCACAGCGCACGGCGTTTCGCCGCGAGTGGTAGCCGGCAATGCGTGGTTCACACTGCTTGGTTTTATGGGGATGTACACGGTGCTGGCGATTTTGTGGTTATTCCTGGTGCACCACGAGATTGAAAAGGGCCCTGAGCCCAGCGGCGGAGATTCGCGGATCGAAACGCAAGCCTCGATCGCGGCGGATTGAAGAGAGGAGAACAAGATGGGAACAATCTGGTTCTGCCTCGTGGCGATCATGATCGCGATGTATGTGCTGCTGGATGGATTTGATTTGGGAGCAGGAGCGATTCATCTGTTGATTGCAAAGACGGATGATGAGCGGCGGCAAGTTCTGGCGAGTATCGGGCCGGTGTGGGACGGGAATGAAGTTTGGCTCCTCGCAGCCGGAGGCACGTTGTATTTTGCGTTTCCCGCGCTGTATGCCAGCGCCTTCAGCGGATTTTATCTTCCGCTCATGATGGTGCTCTGGTTGCTGATTTTGCGGGGGTCGTCGATCGAGTTTCGCAACCATGTGAAGAGCGCGGCGTGGACCCCGTTGTGGGATCTTTTGTTTTGCGCCTCAAGCCTGCTCCTCGCGGTGTTTTTCGGGGCGGCGCTAGCGAATGTGGTGCGCGGCGTGCCGCTCGATGCCAGCGGGTATTTCTTCGAACCGCTGTGGACGAATTTCCGTTTAGGAGAGGAAACGGGGATTCTGGATTGGTACACGATTTTGGTCGGCGTGCTGGCGTTGCTGGCGTTGGCGATGCATGGCTCGTTGTGGGTTCAGTTGAAGACAAGCGGCGCGGTAAACAACCGCGCTCGAAAACTTTGCGGGCACCTTTGGTGGGGCGTGGTTGCGCTCACGGCTATTGTGACGGCGGTAACCTTCGAGGTGCAGCCGCAAGTGAAGGAGAACTTTGTCACCTGGCCGTGGGGATTTGTTTTGCCGCTGCTGGCGGTGGCAGGGCTGGCGGGGGTGGCGTTCGAATTGAAAAAACACGAGGAACGGAAAGCGTTTTTCGCTTCCAGCGCCTATCTCGTGGGCATGCTGACGAGCGTGGTTTTCGGCGTCTATCCCATGGTGCTTCCGGCGCGGAATCCCGTGTACTCGCTCACAGTCGAGAGCGCCAAGGCCGGGGCCTACGGATTGAAGGTGGGAGTCATTTGGTGGATTGTTGGGATGATTCTTGCTGCGTGTTACTTCACGTTCGTGTACCGGTCGTTTGCTGGGAAAGTGGAGGTGGATAGTGATTCAAGCGGACACGGGTATTGAATAAGAAGATACGAATCGGAACAAAGCAGAGACACAAGAAGCCACGTAGCATCCTAATTCGAAATCGATAGTATCGTTAATGCATGGCGTCGCGGGTGATACAATATCCGCGAGGCGCAATATGGATAAGTCTACCCTGATAGCCACGTCCCTCACGGTTCTTTTGGTATTGGGCTTGGTGATCTATCGATTGCTATGGGCTGCATCCTCCGTAGCTGCCGCCGCTGGCCTCGGCCGGTTCTCAAGATTGCCAAAAGGCGTACGACGCTGGCTTTTTGGCGAGCGTGGCAGCACGTCAGCCCGGGGCCCTTTAAGTTGAGCCAATGAGCAAATCGATTCCATCTTTGGCATCGCAGACTTACGTAAATGTTATCGCCGTCGTGACCGTGTTGGCCTTACTGGCTGTTCCAATATGCGCGCCGCTCTGCGCCGCCAGAACCTGCTCTTCTAACACAGGTAATGAACACTGTCACGAGATGGCAAGCGGGGGAGCTGACGGCAGCCAGCAGTTTATCGCCCTATCAAAGACTTGTGGATCGTTCGATTCTTCCGCGGTTCTGGTCAAGGCCGATGAGCAAGCGATTCATTCGCGGGGAGTGCGAAACGCGCTCTCGGAAAAAATTCTTGGCGTGCAGGCTGAACAAAGCCAGCCAAGCACGCTCTCAAACTCGGCCCTCAGGCGCGCGCGTCGAGTTCCATTAGAGTCGGCGGATTCCCTCCGTTTGACCCCGGTTCTTCGCATCTGAAATTCCCTTCCTCATCCATCCAATAAGCGAAGTCTATTCACTCAAGGGTGTGAACATCGCCCTTTCGCAGAGCGCAATGGATTCGCTGCGAAGGCTAGAAGTTCTGCGAGGTCGCGCTACAAACAATTTGAGGAGCGATTCGGGAGGCAGAAATGAGCGGCACACGAAGAAGATTTTTCCAGGATGCGGCATTTTTCGGGGCGGGGTTTTTGGGATTGGCGGAGGCTTTGCGCGGGAACACGCAAGTGGGCGACCCGCAAGCCTCGCGCGCTATTGAACAAGGAAGGCACCACAGTCCGTACGCCAATCATAAAAAAAAGGAAGCGGCGCCCGCTGAGCCTGATCCGTTTCTGCCCATGATCACGCCGGACTTGGTGGACTTGCCGCACCGAATGGAAGGCGGCGTGAAAGTCTTCAAACTCGTGGCTGAGCCCGTAAAGCGGAAAATCGCGCCGTTCAAGACGATTGACGCGTGGGGCTACAACGGAAGCTGCCCCGGGCCGACGATTCAAGTGCAGCAGGGCGAACGCGTGCGCATCGTGTTCGAAAACAAATTGCCCGAAGCGACTTCCATTCACTGGCATGGCCTCGAAGTGCCCATCGAGCAAGACGGCGTGCCTTGGATCAGCCAAAAGCCCATCGCGCCTGGAGAAAAATATGTCTACGAATTTACGGTGCATCAGGAGGGGACGTTTTTTTATCACTCGCACGGCGCCATGCAGGAAATGATGGGCATGATCGGATTTTTTGTGGCGCACCCAGAAAGAACTTACAAGCCTCGCGCGGATCATGATTTCGGAGTGATTTTGCAGGAGTGGGCCGTTTTGCCGAACAACAGCGTGCCTAACACCGCGGCCATGGAATTCAACTGGCTGACGTTCAACGGAGTTTCCGCACCGGCGATTACGCCGATGATCGCTCGTCTAGGTAGCCGCGTGCGTTTGCGCATCGTGAACATGGGGATGGACCATCATCCGATACACCTGCATGGGAATCAGTTTGTGCTCACAGGGACGGAAGGAGGACGCGCGCCGGAATCGACGTGGTATCCAATGAATACGGTGCTTGTAGGAGTAGCGCAGGCACGCGTGGTGGAGTTCGAGGCGAAATATCCGGGAGCCTGGATGGTGCATTGCCATCTCCCGCACCACATGATGAACAGCATGATGGATCTTTTGCGCGACCGGGCGATCGAGACGGCGGATTTGACGGATGCGAAGGCGATGAGTCAGATGGCAACGCTGGCGGATAGCGTACCGTTTGAACACGTTCATCACTCGCCGATTGCGGAAAATGCGAGCAGCGTGCCGGGGTTTCCTCAGGATGCGTTCATGGAAATGGGGATGGACGAGGCGGTCGTGAAGCCGGAGACGCACGGCCTGCCGCCGAATTGGAGCGCGGGAATGATGGGGATGATGACATTGATCCGCGTGCTGCCGGATAAGGAATACGAAGAAATGATGCACCGCGTAAAGAGCACCGTCACGCCAGAACAAAAGGAGCACAACCATGCCTCGTAAGACAAAATCTGGCCCGTCTCTGCGGCTCCTCTTCTCTGCGAACTCTGTGTTGAAATCTCCATTCTCCACATCTCTACCCCAACTACGAAATAAGGCTTTGACACTAGCCACCACGCTTCTCTGTTCGACGACGCTGGTAACCGCACTCCGGGCTCAAGAGAAAGCTCCGCCGATGCCGATGAACCAACAAATGCAGCACCATCATGGAGATGTTCCGCTCGTGAAAGCGGAGTATCCACAGATGCGTCGGGCGCAGGAGCGCGCGGGGGCACAAGTCGTCACATTAGAGCAGGTGGAAAAGATGGCGGGAGAGACAAATCCAACGTTGCGTCAAGCGGAGGCGGAAATTCGCGCTGCAAAGGCGCGGCAGCAGCAAGTAGGACTCTACCCCAATCCTTCCATCGGGTACACCGGGGATGAGATACGAGGCGGCTCGGTCGGAGGAGGCAAGCAGGGATTCTTTGTGCAGCAGACCATCGTGACGGGAGGAAAGCTTGGTAAGAGCCGCGAGGTTTTTGGCATGGAAGCCAAGCTCGCGGAGATTGAAGCGCAGGAGCAGCGCACGCGCGTCACAACCGCCGTGAAGATGGCTTTCTTGCGCGTATTGGCGGCGCAGGAATGGCTGGAAGCCCGGCGGGATTTGGCGAAGATTGCGGAAGATGCCGCGCAGACGCAGAGAGAATTGATGAATACCGGCCAGGCCGACGAATCGGAAGTGCTGGAAGCGGAAGTAGAAGCGCAACGGATGCGCATGGCGGCGCGAATGCAAGAGAATACCTTGAGAGAAGAATGGCGTTCGCTGGCGGCGGTGATTGGACAGCCAGGGTTGCCACTGGCCACCGTGACGGGTGATATGGAGAGAGGTTGGCCGGAACTCAATGAAGAGGAGGCCGTCGAAAGCATCGCAAAACAGAGCCCTGCAGTGGAGATTGCGCAAGCGGCCACCGGGCGCGCCCAGGCCGTGCTGACGCGGGCTCAGCGCGAGCCGATTCCCGACGTATCGGTCCGCGCAGGACTGGAGTACAACCACGAAACATTGGGAAGCGTGCCGTGGGCCAAAGGTTGGGAAGGATTGGCGGAAGCGAGCGTGGAAATCCCGATTTTCAATCGCAATCAGGGCAACATCGTCGTGGCTCTCGCAGATTTGGACCGTGCGGAACAGGAGAAAACGCGCGTGGCCCTCACGCTGCGGGAGCGCGCCGCTACAGTGGTCGATGAGTATTCGAACGCCAAACTGATGGCCGTGGAGTATCGCGACGAAATTCTGCCGCATGCGAAGAAGGCCTACAGCCTGTTGGTGGAGAAGTATGGCCGCATGCTCGCGTCGTATCCGCGCGTGCTAGAGGCGCAGCGCAAGCTCTACGAGCTGCAGATCGAGTACATTGCGGCGCTTGAAGGGGTGTGGACCAACGGCTTGGCTTTGCAGGGCTACTTGTTGACAGACGGGCTGGAAGCTCCGGCGCGGCCCGGCGAGGTCGACCGGCCCATCCGCGAAACCAACGTGCCGATGCCGGAGCGAAGCATGTCGCCTGGCGAAGGGATACCGCGGCCGTAACAGCCCTTCTACCATGTACCTATATAAATGTTCCCAGAAGACTGTCCCCCACGTGGGCGCACGAGTCAGTACCGTGCCAGCCTAGGTGCAGCACGTGTCGAGTGCGAAACACTAGTACCCCGGTAGCGTTGACCAACTGAAAATTTAGTGGGTACTGTGCATGATAGGGCGCCCGGGTGTCAGCAAACGTGTCCTCGATGGACCGCCAGCTTAATATTTGAAAACGGCTGCCCGAGATGCGGGCGGACGAGGTCCAAGTGGCGTGGGCGGATAGCCAAATAAGACGATGACAACAGGTTTGAAGGCCGGACGTTACGAAATTGTGGGCGAGCTGGGGCGCGGCGCCATGGGTGTGGTCTATAAGGCGACGGACCCGGTGATCGGACGCACGGTCGCGGTAAAAACCATCAAATTAAGCGAAGAAGGCACGGGGCTTTCGCGTCCTGAGCTGTTGACGCGGTTCCAAACGGAGGCGCGTGCGGCTGGATTGCTGACCCACCCGAATATCGTGGTGGTGTTCGACGCTGGCGAAGAAGACGGCCTGTACTACATCACCATGGAATTGGTGGAAGGTAAGAGTTTGCAAGCGCATCTGGACGGCGGGCAAGCTTTTGCACTGCCGCGCGTGCTGCGCATCATGGAGCAGACGTGCAGCGCGCTGCAATTTGCACATGAACGCAACGTAGTGCACCGGGACATTAAGCCGGCGAACATCATGCTGACCGCGGACGATACGGTGAAGGTCACCGACTTCGGCACTGCGAAGATTTTGCAGTTCGGCACCATGCAACAGACGGCTCACGTAATGGGCACGCCGAGCTACATGTCGCCCGAACAGGTGAAGGGCCGGGCCGTTGACGGACGGAGCGATATTTTTTCGCTGGGCGTACTGCTCTACGAGATGGTGACAGGCGAGAAACCATTTCCCGGGCAGAACATCACCACCGTCATCTACAAGATTGTAAATGAGGAACCTGTCCCGCCGCGGCAGATTGACCCGTCCATTCATCCTGGCATTAGCGCGGTGGTGATGAAAGCGCTCGCCAAAGAACCGGAAACGCGTTACCAGAGCTGCCGGGAAATGCTCGAGGATTTGCGCAATTACCGCAGTATTGCACCAGGGGGTAGTCCGGATAAGACCATGGTTGCTGGCAGTCCGGGTGGACTGGGTGCGCCGAACGCCACGCTGCCACTCGGTGGAGCGGCGATAGGTGCGCAGGGCGGCCGAAGCTTTCATGCGGAAGATCCCATGACGGTGGCCACGACGCGGTCTCTGAACGCGCGAGCTTCCAGCCCCACGCAAACGCCCGCCGTGCGCCGCACCGGGCCGATAACTCCGCTCGCTCCGATCGAGCAACCGAAGAAGAAGAGCGTCATCGGAAGCATTTTCATCGCATTGCTTCTGATCGGCGTGATCGCTTATGGAGTGCAAAAACTTCGGCCGGTGTTTGAAGATGCCCGGCAGATAAACGCGGCACAGAAACACGCCGACAGCGATTCCGCTACGCCGGCTAATCCGGTGGAGGGCGGAACAAGCATTACCCCGGCGGTTTCCGCTGGCAATGAAACGCCGGCTGCAGGGAACCCCGACGCGCCAGCAGCGGACAAGAAGCCGGTCGAGGCTCCTCTAGAGAAGCCCACACCGAAGAAGAGCGATCCGGTTGTGAGCGCGCAGGCAGCGGAGTACAAAGGCCGGATTGAAGAAGCCATTGCGGAAAAGGGTTTGACGGGACGCGCCAAAGTGCAAGCGATTGGAAACACGCTGATCCTGGCGGGAAAGCTGCGCCCCGCAGAACACGGTTCGCTGTTGAAGTTCTTGCGTGACGCGCCTGCAAGTGTGCGGGTAATAGACCACATCGAGTATGAAGACGCGCCTGTCACTGAAAATGGGCACGACGCGGACGGAGGGCATCCGGTCCCGACAGAGGGCCGGGGCGCGATTCACGTGGTCACGGATCTGATTGGAGCGACAGCCGTTCTGCGAGGCCCTGCGGGACGCATCGTGAATCAGTGCCAGACACCATGCAGCTTCAATGATCTTGGGCCCGCGCAATACAGCCTTGAGGTACAGAAAGAGGGCTACCAGCCGATGCAGACCGCGCTTCAAGTGAAGGCGGGAAAAGTCATCGACCAGAAGGTGGCGCTCGAATCCCTGGCGAAGGGCTTGCTCCTGACGAGCAAGCCGGCAGGGGCAGACGTGTTTATTAATGGAGCTAAGCAATCCGGCCAGACACCCGTGACGTTGCCACTCGCGCCGGGTTCGTACAACCTGGTGTTGCGCATGCCGGGATACGACGCTTATGCCGGAAGCGTGCAAGTGAAAGACAATATTCAGACCCAGCTGGACGTGGCGCTGAAGGAGAAGTCCACGGTTAAAGTGGCCTGGGCTGATGTTGATACGACTCCGAAGGGCGCAGAAATCTTTGTGGATGGGCAAACAACGGGACAAATGACACCAGCGCGGGTACAGGTGCCTGCGGGCTTGCACACAGTGACCGTCAAGCTTAATGGGTACCAACAGGTGAGGAGAACTTTCCAAGCCGTCGAAGGCAGTACAGTCCACATAAACGATGTCACCATGCAGCCGAAATAAGGCGCGTCGGTGCTCGAAGCCCCGGCTGGCGGGTTGGAGAGCGGTTGCAAAGCCCCTGTTGAGCTACGTCTCCCCCTACTAGGAACGTAACTTTTTGTAACCGTCCCATTTGACCAGTTCCAGGACCTTGAAATCAAACTATTAAAAACAAGGAGTTTATACCCTGAATCGGGGGGCAGGCAGCGTGCTTGCCTTATAGATAAGGGTACCCTGCCCTCGCGAACCTTCCCCTTTGGGGGTATGCAAGGCAGAGGCCCTTATTTAACCGATCGGTCAAATGCGAGCGTTGGTCGGATAAGGGCGACGGAAGCAAGAGGGGAAAGCCTTGGTACTTCGGGCCATTGTGCCGGTGGAGGAGCAGCGCTACGACGCTGAAACGCACCCTCACGCCGAAGCGCGGGTACGAAGCACGTCGCGGCCGCTTTCGGTCGAAGCGCAGGATTTGAGCGCTCCCCTTACGGATGCGCGCACGGCGGGCCTCATTCATTCTCTGCGATGCCTGCATTTACTTTTCCGCTCGGAACGCCTCTACGACAGAAACCATCCCCGGCGGTTGCAAAGTCTGGACGCCTCGTATGAGACCTTGCACGATCTAGCCGGCGCACTGAACGGCATCGAAATCCATATTGAACGCGGCGGGCTGGTGGCGCCCAAGCTCAGCGATGCGCACCTTCCGGACGTGCGCGGCGAAATGCAGTCTCTGGCGCAGGATTTGCAGCGCGCAGGAATTCAATCCCTGGCATTCGCAAGACAATTTCATGTAGGCGAACTGGACACGCTCGCGCAACTCTTCAAAGCATCATTGTTAAGATCGGAGGAGTCTATAAAGCGCGGGGGCAGCACTTGGTGGGCTGCCCGGTTCTTGGAGAATCGCGTGGAAGGGATTTCGATTAACACGCAAACGGAACGCAAGGTGGATACCGTGCTCGCCAGCCTGATGGGCGCGCTGGTGGCCTACGGCGGAAACTCGCCACGCGAGGTCGATGACACTCCGATTCTGCCGCCGGAGACCGACGATCTTGTGGGCGCGCTGCGTCTGATCGGGCGGCTGACACCGCCGCTCGAGGCGGCTCGCGGGCTTGCGCCGGAAGAAGCAGCGCGGGCCATTCACGGAGCGATGGAAGATGCGAGCCGCGAGACGGTGCGCATGCTGCTCAGTTCGATTTCGCAATATGCTCCGCGCGAGGGCGAGAGGCCGCAACCCTACCTGCTGCGCCTTTCTGTAAGTCTGATTCTTGAGTTCATGGGCGCGGAATTTTCCGCCGGAAAGCTTGCGCCGGCCGCCGTGCGGCAGACGTTTCATAAACTGAGCGACGTGCTTGTCGCTTCGGGCGGCTACACTGGCCCGCACTCTTCGCAACATCTGACGCTGCTGGCCACCACATGGGCCAGCGATACGCACAGGGAACAAATCGTCGAGAAATTCTGGCTGGAACTTCCGCCGCGAGAGAAGTCCTCCGTGCTGCGCGGACCGCAAGTGTGGAGTGTGCCTGTCGTGGCGCTGAAGAGGACGCTCGGGCAATTGGCGGAGGCAGGAGCGGACGCTCCGCGGCGCGAGGCGCGGAATATTCTGCTGAACTACTCGCGGCGCGTGGAGAACGAAAACGCATCGGCGCGGCGGGCCGTGGCGGCGGGATTGAATGAGATGACGCCGATCATCGAATCGCTCTGGCCCAATCAATTGCCGGAGGATTTGAGCCGCGGCACGATGAAGGCGCTGGAAAAAGAAACCATTCCGGAAACCGCCGCGCTGCTTGCAGCTTTCCTGGAGACGCTGGGACGCGTGGCCGTGATTCGCGCAGACTACGCAGGCTTTGAGAATATTTTGATCGGCCTGGAACGAGTGCCGAAAGACAAAGAACACGATCACATGTCCGCGCTCGCCCACCGGCTGGTGGCGCAGGATCGCTGGCTGCTTTTGGTGGATGCGGCGCTGGCCAACCGGCCGCTCGACCCGGTTCTGCCGCGGCTTTTGCAGCGCGATCCGGAGAGGCTGCTCGACCGCCTGACGCTACTTCTGACCGAACCACGCGGTGCGGAGATGGTGGCTGCGATGGCACGGCTTCTGCGAACCATCGGCGTGCCGGTGCTGAACCTTCTCGAGACGCGGCTTTACGAAGCGCGCAGGCAGCGTGTGAGCGCGGCGATCAAACTGCTGGCCGCTGCCGACCCGGAACGCCTGCTGCGCGGCCTGACGCGCGCGCTGGCGAGCTGGGAGTGGAATTTGCAGGATCTGGCGGTGAGCGAACTCTCGCGGCCGGCCAATGCCGGTTCGTCGCAAAGCGCAGCTTTTGTTTTCTCCGCGGTTCTTGCGGACGCTCATCCGCTGGTCGTCCCCATGATGATCGATCAAATCGGCTTGGCGCAGGAAACGACGGCCGTGCCGCAGCTGATGGAAATTGCCGCTGGCGAACATGAAGTCTTGCGCGACCTCTTTGTGCGCATCAAGGCTATCGAGGCGATCGGCCGAATGCACGCGGGCGAAGCGGCAGAATTGCTCCGCATGCTGGCGGAAGGCCGCGAAGGGCTTGCGTTTGCCGAACCCTCGGGTCTGCGGGCGGCGGCGGAAGATGCGCTGGCGATGATCGAAAACCGGCCGACTTCGGCACGGGCCCGCGCGACATACGAGTCGGCCGCGCAGAACAATACCAGCTATGTTGTTCCGAGAAGGTATGTACGAGTTCCTCTGGAATCGCCGCTGAGAGCGCAGATTGAGGGTTCACAAGCAGGTCTTGCGCGCGTGAAGACTATCAGCCTGGGCGGAGCCTATCTGGAATCGCCAAAGAAACTTGCCGTGGGAGATTCCATCAAGCTGGAGGTCCGTTCGGGACTGCGCAGAATTCACTTCACCGCGGTTGTGCGTAATCTGGGTCCGGATGGGAGCGGCGTCGAATTCGTGCACATGAAGGATGAAGACCGCGAAAAACTGCGCAAGCTGGTGCAACGCCACTTGCTGATTTAGCTCAAGAATTTTTTGGACGAGAGAGAAGATGTTATAGGGACTTGACCTACCGGCCCCCCTCCCCCTTTTCCCGTAAGTGTTCATTCTAAAGACGTTTAAAACACTTGTTTTTAGAGGTTTACGCAAGTGTTCATTCCAAAGGACTTGATTGCCCCAATTTGCACTAAAATTGTGCAAGTCCCATAAGTGTTGCGAATAAAAGGCTTAGGCCGTTTGACGGACGCAAAAAGCAAAAACGCCAGCAAGATGCTGGCGCTACTCAAAAGAGACGCAATAGTACCCATCAAACACTATATCGTACGAGTAATAGATCGTCAAGGAAAAAATGAGCAGCAAGACAGTTTCCGGTTAGACCGTCATCCGGCCAGAATCGATGCCAACTGCGGAAATCACTTCCTGCAAGCCGACGCTTCCCGCTACTTATCCGAGAGCGGATCTCTGTGGTCGTCAAGCATCGGCTTTTAAGGCCGCAGGCACTTGCATAGGAACGATAAAGTTGCTGGCGAGAAGATAGGCGAACAAGTGTCCGAGAGGCGGCGCGCGACGGAGTTGGTCGGCAGAAACCCATCCGTTGGTTTCACTCCATTCCCAACCGGAGGCGGAAGCAGTGCTGAGCCATTCGTGCAGATCCGCCGACGTCATGGGAAAAGCGTAGATGCGGACGTTCTCGGCGAAGAGGCGCGCGAGGGCCCCCAGACGATTGCCTTCGATACTCCCGTAAGGGTCTTCAAACGCGCGAATGATCAGGGAAAGGCCGACGACGAAGCGCACAGGCGCGGTTGTATAGCGGTTGACGAGGGCGGTCATATGATAGATCTCGCGCTGAGCAAAAAGCAGCACGTCGCCGCCCGTGGCGAGAAGGGCGTCGATGCGGCGAAGCAAGTCAGGGATCTCGGGAGCCGGTTCGTTCGGCGCGGACGAAGCAACTGTAAGGCAAAAGAAGCCAGCGGGCGCCGAGTGCGCGTCGCCCAGTTCATTCCGAATCTGCTGAATACCGGAAGCCAACAGTCGCGCGTGAACTTGCGAGTGCTCGGAATCGATGTGGCCAAAGTATCCAGGTGCGAGCACGACGGCTTTCTTGTAGAGAGCCTCGGTCGGGGGAACAGCCGGGCCCTTGGACGGGAAAAACACGACCTCGGCAAATCCTGCCGAGACCAAGTGGGCTAGCAGCGCACGCTGGTCCCAATTCTCGAATGCGGGTCCGCGAAGATCGATGTGGTCGATTTCAATACGCTCCTTGACAACGTCTTCTGCCACACCTCCCAGAAAAGATTCCCTGGTTTGCAATTCGTAGAACGCAGCATGGATGAGATTGACGCCGAGAATGCCGATGGCTTCCTGCTGGAGCACGTTGGCAGGATCGCGCATATTGATGTGCAGCAGAACGTCATTGGGAGGGCCCCCGGGCTGCGACTGAAAGCGCAGCCCGATCCAGCCATGCGGGTCATTAGTTCCGGCGAAATTGCGCGCGGAGACGGTATCCACAAAGGAAAAGAAGCGAGTATGCGACCCGCGAGTCTTCGCTAATTGGTTGAGCAGCTGCGCCCACTCGTTGTCCAGCATCGCTTCCAGGCGTTGCTTCGATACGTAACGCGAACCGGAACCGTAGAGATCGTCGCTGACCTCCTTGTCGTAAGCGGAAATAGTTTTGGCCACCGTGCCGGAGGCTCCTCCTACGACGAGGAACCACCGGGCGACTTCCTGTCCGGCGCCGATTTCGGCGAAGGAACCGAAGGTGGAGGGATCGAGATTAACGGTGAGCGCTTTGTGGTGAGTGTCGAGTTTTTCCGTGGAAGGCATAGTCAAGCTCCGCTCAGTCGGGCTCGCGCGCCGCGTTTCGCTGGCTGGTCACGCACGCTTCGCACTTCTTAGAGGGTCGATTCTACCCGAGATCATTCTCTTTGATTTCGAAAATGGAAAAAGGGCTACAACCGTTTTGTCCTCCGGCACGTTGATAGGACAACGTACCTTCTGGGTCGCTGCAAGAGGCCAGCTAATTCGTGGCAATTTTCTGATCCACGCGATAACGCCTAAGTCACAACTAACGCGTTGCGTTGCCGTACCAACGCAGGACTCGGAGTGCGCGCAGCGTGTTCCAGCGGCTCGCGCTGCCCACTGCGGTTTCCATCTCTAATGGAATAGGTTCGGGATGAAGGAAGTTCAGCGGCCAGCGCCCGTTCTGGTGACGGCGCTCGATTACGATTTTGATGGCGTCGCTGACGCGGCTGTCGGGTTTGATTCCTGCACTTCGCAGATAATCGAGTCCACGCAAGACATCGTAGTGCCAAAACGTCGGGAACGAGAAGCGAAGCCAGCGTTTGTCGATGACTTTGCCGGTTCGAAGCGAGCGGAACATGCGGCGCTCGAGAAGATAGTTTTCGCCCCGCTTGCGGGCCTTCGTGACGGCCGCCGATTTGCGCCCTGCTCGCTCGTATTCGAGCAGCCCTTCGAGCACGCAGATGGTGGTATGGAACGAAGAG
Source organism: Candidatus Acidiferrum sp. (assembly GCA_035272765.1). Classification (GTDB taxonomy): domain Bacteria; phylum Acidobacteriota; class Terriglobia; order Acidiferrales; family UBA7541; genus Acidiferrum. Next base: position 7,963 of record DATEQG010000047.1, on the reverse strand, counting down.
CGCAGGCTGGGCGGGCGTTTCGGCGACAAGAAGGGCCACGCTTCGCAGTTCCAGCCGCCATCTTCGAGCTGCTCGCCCAGGAGTTGCTTGGCCAATGCGTCGTTCGGCTCCTTGAAATACGCACCGACGCCGAGGATTCTGCCGTTGATGCAGGGCTCCGTTTCGCCGTGAAAGTAAGGCCGGTTGTTGAGCCAGTTGAACACGAGGCGCTTGTCGACGCGGTCGATCATCCGGCGAGCCTGCTTGCTGGCGGGGTCGAGACCGAGGTCCTTCAAGACGACGAGACTGAAGAGGGCAATAAGGTCCCACTTCGGCCCACCACCCCAATGCCCGGCAAGAGATTGGCGTGCGAGAAGTTGAGCTCCCCAGCCTTCGGTTGCGACGCGCGACCGCTCGGCTGCAATCGTGTCGGGGACTTCATCAGTAAGGTCCCTCATGACCTGCCAACGGATGGACGGGTCAGAATCGAGGAGCCACTTAAGGTGGGCGGGCCGGGGTGCGTAATCGCGTAGGCGCATTCGTACGTTATAGCAAGTGTTGCGTAAGTTTTCACCCGTGCGCTGAACCGCGTTCGCTTTGGTTCCTCCGTGCGACAGAAGGGGCAAACTCCTGACGGGCGGATCGCCGGCAATCCTTGCCCAATTGCGTTACGGCAAAGTTGACCGTAAATCCGTCCATAGTCGTCAGTGAAAATGCTTATAGAAGTCGGTGGTATCATCCGAAGGGAGACGAAGGCAAGTGACGTCGCGCTTAAGTATTGTTTTTAGTGACTGATTATCTTGGCGATTCTGAGGTGATTATAGGGGAGCAGGGGAGGGTTTATGCGTGGAGCTCTTGGGTTATTGTTTCTTCTATCGGTCTCCTGCACAAGTTGGGCCCAAAATGCAGCCACGGATTCGCCTAGTCTTACGACGTCTCCCGTGAATGTTTCGATAGTTCCAGCCGGCATCCCTCAGCTTGCTTCTTGCGCGAATGAGGGGGCGGAAAATCCTATCGTGGTTCGAATGCGGAATGACGGTGCGAAACCTATTCGCGGACTTGTTGTTGCTCTCTTCATCCCGGATCCGAAAGGGAGCGGCGTGCGACACTTCTGGACAATACAGGACGCAGCCGACCCACTTGACCTTGACCCAAATGATAAGGTGCTAGCGTTGGGCGCAGAATGGGAGCGCAGGCTATGCAAGCTTCCCCCGGGCGTCGATCCATCGAGCTTTAGCGTCAAGGTAGACTTCGTTGGTTTCGAGGATGGGTCAACGTGGGGTCGCATGGAGCTTCGCGAGTCCCCTAGCTTCCTCGGTGGGCTCGAAGGGACTAATTATTTCCTGGGCCAGACTGATGTGGCAAAACGGCTGGCTCCTGTCCCTTTAGATATTGATTCTGCCACGGCAGAAGTATCAGATTCGACTACGCTAGGCCCCCTAAAACTCACGCCCATCCTTCAGCACAGTAATTCGGGGCAAGATCGCGTCGTAATGCAAGTGACAAACGTGAGCGGTTCGCTCGTGCGAGGATACGATTTTAGAATTTCGTTTTTTTGACCACGCAACAGGCGTGTTCTTGAAAAGTGTATCCACGCAGACACTCGAAATGAGTGATGACCCATCGACGTACCTCGCGCCCGGGCAGAGTTGGGGTGCGCCCCCTCGAAAGGTGCCGCTGTCGAGCGACGGTGCTCCTGCCGCGTATAAAATGAATTTGGGCATTGTCATATTTGAGAAGGACGCACCCTATAGGCCTGTAAAGCGTTCACGCAAAACCGATGAATTGCTCGCCATAGCTCAAGTTCTGGATAACCTTAGGGACAGACAAACTGCGCAGAGGCGTGCAGGCCTTCCGTAGTCTGCAATCGGAGAGTACGCTACCCGTGTAGGTGACCTCGTGACAAGTTCTGTACCTTTGCGGCGGACCAGGGGCCGGTCATCCTTTCTTGTTCAGCGCCCTTGTGGCCGGTGGCCGCTGAATCTGGAAAGCAAAGAGGAAGTTGATGATCTGTACCAACTATGGAGCGATAGCAAAACGAAATTGATCTCCGAACAGAGTCAAAGCCTTGAGGTTCGCACGAGTTTACCGCGGCAGATCCAGTTGGCAATCTGTTCCGTGTCTTCTATCACTTCGCGACCCCAGAACGCGCCAAGAATGCCTAACGCGCTTGTGGTCATTAATGGACCCACTCCCGGGATCGTCGGCTACACGGAGGTTATCCCGAAACCGCGTTCGAGCATGTAATCGAAGCAAACCGTCGCGGCATTTGGACGATTGACTCCATTCTCGGATGACTAGAATTGATTCGAAACCACTTTTCCGGTAATCCGGCAGCGTCTACCAGGACCTGACCGACTCCCGGCTGCACGGCGGGTGCAAACTAACTGGGGAGAACACAGAGTGCGGTGACTCCGCTGCGCACTCCGATTCGGATTCAGTTCGACCCCGTGGCAACATACAGCGTGTCCAAATGCCGCGTCAGAGCGATGGCATACGATTTTCCATCCGGTGTAATTGCCGCAGGCAGCGGACTGATTATACCGACAGGGTCGGCGAGACTCACCTCTTTCCACAACTCCCGATGCCCAGTGGAAAGATTGATCTTGAAAATCACAGATTTTGGGTGCGTTTGGCCGACAAAGATCGATCCGCCATCGGCGCTCCAGGAAAGGGGAAGATCCTGTTCCTCACTGCCGGGCGAGGGAGAGCACTTTCCGCCAGCAACCTGACAAATCCTCCACAATCGCGTGTTTTGCTCGAAGACCATAAAGCGGCTTCCATCCGGCGAAACAGGAATGTTGCCGGATACGGAGGCGAAGCCTTCAGGAGTAATCGCTTCTGCCTTGCCGCCCATCATGCTTTGTTCGTAAACGCGGGAACCGCGCCCGGATTCATTTCCCGCAAAAAGATAGTGTTGCGAGTCCGGCAACCAACCCATGCCACTGTAAGCCTCCAGGTTCGCGCTCTCTTGCTTTCGCAGCTCTCCTGCACCGGTTGGCAAAATCTGCACTTCTGGTGGAGCCTTCACCAGCAATACCCACGCCCAGGCCCCGTCCGGCGAGAGACTAAAGGTCGTTCCTTCACCCAGATGCGTTACAGCGGAACCGGCTTCTGTCTTTCGCATGCACACATCGTAATAGGGCGTTGTCGCGCTTCCCGAACTGAATAGGATGTATTTGCCATCCGCGGACAGATTCGGTAGAAACGAGCCATCCATCCATGAAAAATTTCGAGAAGGACCTCCGTTGATGGACGCCTCCACTTCATACCGAGTTTGGTTATTGGAGAGGAGCACTCTGCCATCGGAAGCGATGTCAAACAATCTTTGGCCGCCGGTGCCTGCCAAGGCCGTGCGGCGTTTACCGGAGATCGACACTTCGTATACCACTAAATCCGCGGTGCCGGTGGCCGCTGAAAACCAGACCGTGTCACCGGAAGGAGTCCAGGCCAAACCGTGTACCTGTTCCCAACCATCCGACAATGTTTTTGCTTTTCCGTCGGCATCGATCAACATTACCGCGCCACGATCGTCGCCCCATTGCGGGTGGTGTAGAAAGGCAATGCGCTTGCCGTCGCGGGAAACACGTGGCTCAGTAATGGTGCCGGTCGTCTCGAATCTCGCAGTTCCGGCTGGATATTCCAATCGGTATTTGCGGCCCACAACTCGAACTACGGCAAGCGAACGGCCGTCGGAGGACCAATCTGCCGCGGTGACATCCTTCAGCAATTCTCGTGGCGCCCCACCACCCAGCGGCATCGTGGCCAGCGTGCCTATGAATTCGTAGTGGTCCAGAAATTGCGGTGAAGTGAGTACTGCCAGATCTCCAGAAGAACTGACGGAAAGCAAGGCACCGTTCTTGAGTAAGGATCGCCCATCTGGAAATTCTTTGCTTGCCAGGTAAATCTCGTTCCCTGCACCGTCCCAATCGGCGCCATAGATGACGCCATTGCCCTCTGCAGTCAGCCGTGCGGAATAGATCGTGCCGCGCTGATACGTCACTCGCTGAAAGGTTGCCGCCTTATTCTTCGTTCCCATCTCCAGATGTGCGAACCAGCCTGCCCCTAACGCAGCCAGCAGCAATCCCGCTATCGCCTCCGGAAGCCATCTGAACTTTCTTCCTTGGGCTAGCGGTGCGACTGCGCTCGAACTTGTTTCTCCAGACAGGCTTTCGATCGCAAAGCCTAGATCGGCGACGGATTGAAAGCGTTGCTCCGGTTGTTTCTCCAGGCAGCGGCGCACGATGCGATCAATACTCGGATTTATAGCTGGATTGATCGCCGTTAATTCCGGCGGCTCCTCTCTCAAAATGGCGGTCATCGTTTCCGCGCCGGTATCGCGCTTAAACGCACGTTTGCCCGAGAGCATTTCGTAGAGAATCGCGCCCAGTGCGAACACATCCGAACGATGATCGGTTCCTTTGCCGCGGACTTGCTCGGGAGACATGTAGCCGACCGTACCCATGACCACTCCGCTTTCTGTCAGCGGCGTGTCGAGGGTCGCGCCATTCAAGGACTCAGTGAGAGGAAGAGAGGCGCTCTGCTTCGCCAGGCCGAAATCCAGAATTTTGACGCGGCCATCCTTGGTGACGAAGATGTTTTCTGGCTTAAGGTCACGATGAACAATGCCTTTGTCGTGCGCGGCGGCCAGGCCGTTCGCAACCTGCTGAAACAACGTCAGCGCCCGGCGAACCGGGAGCGCTCCTTCGGCAAGCATTTCACGCAGAGTCCTGCCGTCCAGCAATTCCGTGACGATGTACTGCACACCGTTCTGCGAACCGGTATCGTGTACCCCCAGAATATTCGGATGATTCAGCGCACCGACGGCGCGGGCTTCCTGTTCAAACCGCCGCAGACGTTCAGGATCGCCCGAGAACGAAGCCGGAAGAACTTTAATCGCAACCTCGCGCCCCAGCCGTTCATCACGTGCGCGATAGACTTCCCCCATCCCGCCCGCGCCGAGCAGCGCAACGATTTCATACGGACCTAGTCTTGTGCCACTGGGGAGTGCCATCGCGTCGCAGAATTATATACAGATTCACAGAACGAGATGGCGACGACTGTTGCTGAGTAGGCTCAACTGTTGCTTGATGGGTGGGCCCGGGCTCGGAAGAGTCTTGCTTGGCCTTCGCCCAAATCCTGGATTGCCAAGCTTACGGGAAAAATGGCGTCTAGTACCAACTTCGGCGGTTACCGCTTTAATCAGGACCTGCGTCGCGAAAGCAATGGCCAAAGCAGGCGAAGACTGTAAAGCAGAAGTAGCGCACCGCTGAAAACATAAAAATACGAAGCCTCATCGTAGCGCTGGAGACCGGCCAGGGGCAGCACTCCTGCCATTACAAGACCCAGACCGGTAAAAACGCAACCAACTCCGACAGCGTTGGCTGTCGTCAGTTGCGTGGTATGGAAGTACTTTGTCAGAACCCACAGAAGGATGGCGATGCCTACGCCTGTCATCAGGAGCAGCGGTATCAGGTAGTTTGTCAGGAATTCGACCATTTCGATCTCCTATCCTGCCCAGATTTTACCGATGTTGCCGGTTGCTGGCTCGGATGAAGAGGGCTTGATTCATGCAGACACATTCTACGTTGTCGGGTCATTTGGCAAATGTAGCAGGGTAATCGGAAACATCGGTATAGGAGCTATTTGACCGGTAACCGCTGTCGGGACTTGGACTAGAACTCAGGTAGCTGAGACTATTGCCGATCGCCAATCTTGACGGATACTCGATAGCGTCGATAGTTCGTGTAGTGGTGCATGTTATGGAATTTTTGCTTGTTAATTGACATTGATACATCCACGTCGCTGGGCAGCCACAAAGGATTTGAAACGTCCTGAAGGTGCATTTCGCTGAACGCCAATTCTGTTGTCAGCTGATCGAGTCGAATTTCATTTTGCGGCGCGAGTAGATCGCTTCGCATTCGGATGATTTGGAAATTATTCTTGTCCACCCACAAGATTCCCTGCGTCAGCAGGTTTGCTTCTGTCCCTCCGGTTCCCCTCATCACGGTTGTGAAAGTAACTTCGCCAGGTTTCTGAGCAAACCCCAAGACATAGGTGTCTCGTGAGCCAATCTGTTCCTCTCCAAGGTAGCGGAATCTCGACTGCGACTGAGCGACAGTAGAAAAACTAATACAGCTCAATGCGTAGCCCGCAGTGACCAGATACCCCTTCTCCAGGCCTATTGCCCCCCAGGCGATTCCCCTTGTCATCCATTCGATATTCCGCGCTTGCCCCCCACATATAGCCATGATGAAGGATCAAATAGTTGTCTTGAACACGCTCCTTGCCCTGAACATGGCCCTCTGCATTCAATTTCTCCTGTGTCACGTCTTCGTGAGCGATGAGGTCACCAATTTCGCGCACGAAATCGTCCACGCTACGGCCCATCCTTTGCAGGATCCCTGGTAACTCTTGCTGATCTGCTGCAGGTTGAAGCGTTTTCAATTCTGGAATGCGTTCGACCAGCTGCGCCAGCGGCAGATCAAGGTAGGGATGGGCATTCGCGTAATAAACTTGCTGGCTGAAAGCTTCTGGAGTCACACTCCCTGCGCCCGGTTCGAGTGATAGCGCATCATCCCCCATCCCGCCAGGCTCCTGAGACTGGGCCGTAAGTTCCCCTCCGCGCCCCGGTTGTGTGTAATACCCCTGCCGAGTACGCGCTGTCAGGCCCGGCTTTGCAACATGGACTTCCAGTTGGTGGTATTCGTTAGGCCTGTCGCTCGGGGGTGGAACGAAGGAGAGTTCGTAGTAGACTCCCGCTTCAGCTATGCATTCTTGTAGCTGCGAAGCGATGCCGTTGCTGGAGTTTAGCGCCAGACCTCCGCTCTGGGTCGCGATCACCCCTAGTGACAAATCGCCCATTTGTGCCTGGCTCGGCTTGCTGACTCCCTGAAGGTGGGCCTTCCAATAAGAAGCATCAACCTCCGCAGTGCCTGACGGATCGACACTGTAGAGCGTGATTTGGGCCTCTCGGAGCTGCGTCGATGTGTCAACTATGTTTCCAAAAACTTGCTGTTCAAGCTCCGAGTCAAGCATGTTCCTCGAACCAAAAATCAGTAACCCTGCGGGAGCGACCCAAACGATGATCTTGCGGCCCAGCCTCGGACCCTCGCGCGTCACGAGTTGGCCCAGCCCGAGAAGCGTCAGTTGGGAGCGTTCGCCCTCCCCGTGGTCCGTCGTGTTGTTGATACTGCGAAGCGGAATTGTGTAGTGCTCCAGTGCGGTGCTGAGGGCGTTTCCGTCCTTTGAGAACTCTTCGTGAAAATGGATTCCCTTGTCTGTAAGAATTGCGAACGTAGTGGTTTGGCTAAGACGACCTCCGTCGGCCTTCAGGAATTTGTTGATCCCATCGCGTGCTACGGCTACCTCTCGAAAGCCAAGGTTCACGGCGTCTACAAGAAGAACGACTTCCAACGGGGCCCGCCGCTCGTCGAAGGCCTGGAACGAAGTGACGGCCTGCGGTACGTTGTTATCCAAAATAGTGAAATCTTGCTGCTGAAGACCGCTCACGGGCGGGCCAGACTTCGGAGTAACTACTACGTCCAGATGGATCTTGCCGTCGCCGGGAAAGGTTGGCGCATGATACTGCCGAGCTGCAATCTGAGCCGTGGACAACAAGGGCGCTAGAAGAAAAAGGCCAAAACGCGAGTATATGAACATGCGTTCCCCTTTCCAACCAGAGTTGGACCGGGCACCGGCTCACTACTTTTGACGAGCCTTATTAGAGTCGGCGACGCGCTACTTCTATTCGACGCGATTTAGGATGGACCCGGGTACGAGTCCTACTATCCGCAAAATGTCCGGTAGATTGAGTATAAGTCGAAGAACAGCCCAAGTGCCCGGTAAGTCGTGCCGGTTCAAACGGTCGATGCAACACCATCTGATATAAAGCTGTTTTTTAAAGGTGGTGTTTATGAAGCCAGGGAAACGGTTTGGGCTTTCCGCGGAGCAGAAGATCGATGTGTGGCGTCGTTGGAAGGCG
>DATEQG010000046.1:0-112213 GCA_035272765.1 Candidatus Acidiferrum sp. | reverse complement strand
TGACGAGTTTGAAAAATCACGCAGACCTGATGCACGCCTGTGTCAACGCTCCCTGCGGCGGAGGCCGTGCCGCCTCCGGATGCGTCCAGGCCGCCGTTGTCCGCGGTAAACGTGAAGTGCGTGGCATCCGGGACGGTGGCGACGGGAAAAGTGCCGTTGTAGACCGCCACGGCGATACCCGTCGTGGTCACGAGCTGGCCGACGACAAATCCATGCGCGGTCGTCGTTTGTATTGTGGCCGTCGCAGAGGCTGACGTGCCGCCACCCGAAGCCGCGAGTCCAGATGCGCCCGCGATATACGTGAATTGCGTGCTGCTCGGCGCGGCTACCACGGGAAATGTGCCGTTGTAGCCTGTGACTGCCACGCCCGCGATCGTTACGGATTGGCCGGCGGAAAGTCCATGAGTTGCGGTCGTTGTAATCGTGACGAGAAAACCATTTTCGATGGCGCCGCTAGGGCTGGCGGCAATGGCGACCGCGGCGGGCTGCGTTGCGCCGCTGGGGCTGGCAGCGATGGCGACAAGTACATTTTCGTCCACGACGGCTGGCCCCGCGCCTGGTCCGCCTTGGCTGACGCGATCGAAATTGGTGTCGTCGTATTGGCGCGGCAGGTCGTTGCCGGTTTTGCCGTCGCTGATCGCGAGATACTCGCGGCCAAAAATGGTGGTGGAGTTGCCGTACGAGCTGGCGGCGAGGCCCGTGGCGATGCTGGCAAGCGTACCGGGCGTGGTTTCTTTGTAGAGCACGCCGTTCGAGTCCAGGACCATCGTGCGAATCGTCGCGTTCAGCGTCTCGTACGTTTTGATGTAGTTGATGGTCGGGTTGCCGGCGAGCGGGCCGAAGAGCGCTTGCAAGCCTGGCCGCGTCAGCACGCCGCCGTTGCCGAAGACAACGTCCTGGCAATCGGGCGAGACTCCGTGCGGCAGATCAGCGGGAGACATATCTGTCACCAGGCCGCCGAAGATTTCGATGGGTGCGTCGAGTGATCCGGCTGTGGTCATTTTCTTGTAGTTGAAACTACCCTTATGGTATACATGCAATTCTCAGGCGTGCTTCGGAGAGTGCTCCCAGTGGGGGTACTGGGCGTGTCTGAGAAGCACCGAGGGCTGCTTTGCAGCCCCTGGAGTTCGAGTCTCCCACTCTCCGCTCTGCCCCTCGGTGCGCTTCTGGACCGACTCGTAGTATGCTATGCTTGTGACGCTTCTCAGGCGCGCCCAGAAAACTGGGAACGTTAGGGCGGCTCTTCGGAGCCGCCCTTATTTTTTGTATGCGGCGGCAAAATTAGCTTGCGCCTGTCAGGCGTACCTGCAGCACGTTTATATTCGGCGCGACGAGAGATCGTCGCCCTTTTTCTTTCGTACTGAGTCTGCGATCTCTTAGACAAAACCGCACAGGCAGAAGCGCCTGTGCTACCCCGAGCTACTTCCCTGGTTCGTGCGGTTGATTCCCTGCTCTGTCTTGGCCGGATGAAACGCCCTTGCGCGCCTTTTCCGTCGCGATGAAGCCGTACTGCGCGGCTTTCTCGCGGTCTAGGATGGCGCCGCAGGAACGGCAGACTGCCACGCCATGCTTGATCTTTTCTGCGCAAACGGGGCACTCCGCAAGAGGCCTCGGATCGTAGAGCCAGGGCTTTTCCAAGTTGAGCTGCCGTGCCGCGCGGCGCTCGAGGTCGGTGATGAACATGGGGTTGCGCGTACGCTCCCACTCGAGATCGGCGGCGGCGACCAGGCGGCGCTGAAATTCCTCCAAACGCCGGCGCGCATCGGCCAGCTCAGTCTCCGTGGGCACTTCCCCGGCCGCGACAAAGACACCGTGGAAACTTCCTTCGCCGGAATCGCCGTTGATTTCTCGCGCGATATCTTCGGCAACTTCGCGGGCCGTGACGCGATACTCGATGAGGTGCTTGTCGCCGACGTCCATCATTCCCACGCAACCGCGTATCGGCGTAATTGCAAACGATTCTCCGTCCTGCGGGGAGATGATCTGCAGCGAGCCGAAGTATGTGCGATGCCGCGGAGGCCATTTTTCCATCGAAATATTGACGAGCGAGGCCGTGCTGTTTTCCGTTGCCGTAGCCATGGAATTGCCTTTCGAGAGATTGAGATGCACCTGGAGAAAGTATTTCCTTAGAAAATGAAGACTGCCCAGGTCGCCGAGTTCGAGCTTGCCGCCGTCACCGTCGCGGTCGTTCCCGAAATGCTGCACGCCGCCGCGATCGGTGTAGCGCCTTGAACCTGAGCGAGGCAGTGGGTGAGCGCCGGCGTAGATGGCTGCGCGCTCAACGTAACCGTGCAGCTCGTGCCGGAGCTCATGGTGCAGGCGCCGCCATTCGCCAGCCAATGCTGCGTCTTCGTCCAATCCTGCTCAGTATCCAGGTGTGCCAGCGGGTGCAAGTTGCCGCCGGACCAATTTTTCAGCGTCGCAACACTGCCGGAAATGTTCAGTCCCGGCGCACCGGAAGTGATTTGCGTATCGGTGAACGTCAACGCCACCGCGCCGTTTTTGTAGCAAGTGAGCAGCCCGCCGGGAGCCACTTCCAGCCGGAGGAGATCACCCACCGCTCCGGTGGAAGCCGCGCTCGTCAGGTTCGTAGCCGCAGCATTCACCACGCGCTGGATGTAGATATTAGTGGAGTTTTCCAGGCAATCGTAATACGTCGAGCTGCTGCCCGTTCCACTCGCCAGAACACTCACGCCGGGATAGTCCGTCGTCCCATTCAGCGCGGTGATGGTGGCTTGCGCGAATTGCGATGTGGAGAACGAATTAGAATTCCAGAACGCCGAGTTCGAGGCCGTGGTCGTCCCTTGGATTTGGTTCGAGGCGATGTTGACTCCATTTTGCTCAACTATCCAATTGGAGCCGATCGCGCCATTGGCTCGCGTGGCGTTGTCGTAGGCGCTGTTCTGATAGCTCGAGACCGGCACCACGCCATTCACGTCGGGTAGCGTTTGCGTACGGTTTGCGCTCAGCGGAAGCGGCAGGACCGTGTCCGTGAAACTATTGGTCAGCCTGAGCTGATAACTGGCCAAACCGCTCGTGCTGAGGATGGATGAGCCTGCCAAGTTGGCCGTAGGCACGGTTAGCCCGCAAGTGAAGCCGTAGATGTCCGTAAACGGTGCGGATCCGGATATAAAAGTGCATCCGGGAATATTCGCCACGGTTGCGCCCGCGCCCGAAGAACCACGATAAGGGACCCAACCGACTGCTCCTGGAGGCAACGTGGGAGGGGTTATGGTTACCGTTTGATTGCCAGTGGTGGTGACTGCTGTTTTTGTAGGGCCGACCAGCGTCTGATTTCCATTTGAATCCACCGCAGCGGCGGAATACAGAATTGTGCCCACGGGAACGCCGCCTCCCGAACTGACAACCGCCGAAGCGGGCGCAGCCGGAGACGGCATCTGGTAGAGGATTTCTCCGCTCGTTCCGCTGGAGGCAATCGGGGTATTTACAAAACCATTTTGATTCACGATGTAGGATTGGAGCCCAACGACGCCGCAACCCCCGAATGCTTGAGAGAGGGTGATCCCGATGTAGCTGCTCGCGGCGCTGCCTACCTGGAACATTGGCTGGAGGGCATTGCCGCAGCCGGGCCACTGCAGAACGAAGCCGCTCACCATTGCACTGGTGAGGTCCAGAAGCGGGGTGGAGTTGCCGCCGAGGAAGTCGGCGTAGGTTGGGTCGAACATGTAGATCCCGGCGATGACGTTGCCGTGGAGCTTTGCGCGCATCACTGGGCCGTAAGCAGACTCCGCCAATAACTCCTTGAACTCCATGTGGCCGACGCCGACGCTGGTCAGCGGGAAGTTTCCAGCATCGTCCAGGAGGATTCCACCAAAGACGTAGGTCTTGTCTGTGTATAAGATGCCAGGAAGCTGACTGTTTACAGTTCTGCCCAGACCGAAATTGCCCTTGAACCAAGCAGCGGGCGGACCAGCAAAACTTGATACTCCTGCGGTGCTCCAGCCGCCGCGCTCCCAGAAAAAGCCGAATCCCCCGCCGATAATGTACGAGGGAGAAAGATTGGCGTTGAGGTGGACGTTCCTGTAAAAGATGCTTGTGACGTTGTTTCCAGTGCCGTCTTGATCCTGGACGATATCCGCCTGGTAGGGCCGGAATGCCTGGAAGATGAAATTATCCATGCTCCAGTCATGCGATGTGCCGGGCAGCGCGTAAATAAACGGGTATGCGTTTCCAGACCAGTTTGTTGTCGGTTCCATGCTGTAGAAATTTGTGACGTGGCCAAAAGTCGTGATGCCCTTGAGTTTGAATTGAGTACGCGGGATAACCGAACCATTCGCCACGACTCCCGTAGCCGCCACGTCGATCTCGAACTGGCCGCTCAAATTGCAGACGGTGCCCAGGTTAAGCGTCGAATTGATGGGAAAGATACCGCCGCTGCCGGCGGTGTTAGGGATGTAGAGGATTCCACCCGCCGTAGTTGAGCTCATCGCCGTGCAAGCCGCCGCAATGTTTGGAACATTGTCGTGAAGGGTTACGGCCCCGGATACCGAAGTGGAGGCGGCCTTTGCCAAAGTGAGAGTCGTCGTGCCGCCGCCCACGGAAATCAGCGTACTGAGCCACTGCGCGGTAGGCGCGGTAGGGGCAGTGGCCGATACGTCGCCGTTGCCGACAACTGAGGGGATTATCGCGTAGCCGTAATCGAGAAACCCGCCGTCCATGCCCTGCGTGACGCCGGCCAGAGTGTAATTCGCGGCATTCGCCGGCAGAGCGCAGGTGGTTGTGCAGCGGTAGATGTAGCTGCGAAGAACGGTGTAGTCCACCTCCGTCCATTGCACGAGATTTTGCGCGAGCACGCGCAAAGTCCCCTGCGTGATTCCCACAGGATCGTCGAAAACGCCGAACTGGTCGTATGTGAACGTCGAGCCGCTCGCTGTAACCAGCGTCGCCGTGCCTTCATACGCCGGAAAGCCGCCAGTGGTGCCGGCTTGAATTTCCACAAACGAACCAGGTGATAAGTGATGCGCTGAAGTCGTCGTGCAAGTGACTACCCCCGAAGCGCGCGTGCAGGAAGCAATGGTTCCGGCAGTGAAAAGCCCCAGCGAGGACGCTCCCGTCGTTGTGCTAGCTGCCGCGCTGCAGGCTGTCCTTCCGTTCGCGTAATCCTCGGCGACAACGCAATAATTATAGGTCGTAGAACCGGTCACGTTGACGGGGCTGACGGCGACGCTGCCGGGCGTGCTGAGTGAGGTGGCAGGCCCCGCGCCCAAGACCAAAATGCCCTGACCGGTGACAAAGTCTTGTGCACTGGCAAGCGTCAGAGAGGTTGAGCTCGCACTTATTGTGCCTGTGGTCGATGGCTGCGTCCCTGCGTATTCGTATCCGCCAAAGAGCGTGATGTCGTAACTCGGATTCGGCCCCTTGGTGTGAAAATCCGCAGCGATGCTTTGCGGCGCGGTAAACGTATTGGCCACGTTTGTTTGCGCGCCGTTGCCGGGGCCGAGCGGTCCTACTTCCGTGCCGGTCTGATCTTTGTAGTAAAGGCGCATATCGGCGGTTTTTGTGTAGAGGTTGACCGTACCGGTGCTCGCGGCCCCCGGCGGTGTGCTCTGGTTGTTCAGAGTGAGCGTACCGCTGGCCAGCGATCCGAGCACCGTGGTGCTGCCGGAGACCGTTAGGTTGCCGCCGAGGCTCAGCGAGAAAGCGCTGACCGCCCCGCTAAACGTTGGTGAAGAGGGATCGTTGGGCAGGATGACGTTGGGAATCTGTTTGTCCGTGATGCTCGGCCCGGAGATTTCGATTTCGTACTGTCCCGGCGCGGCGTAGAAGAAATAATTGCCCATGCCGTCGGTAGTTGTGGGATTGGCGAGGGCTTGCGTCAGTCCTGAATCGGAATAGATCAGAGCGAGCGGCGTGCATGGCTGCCCCGTTGCGGGCATCGTGCACACGCGCACGGAAGCGCCGGCGAGCGGGATGCCGCGCGAGTTGAAGACGATGTCGTCCTTGCGCGTGCCCTGCGCGTGTGTTGGTACGATTGCACCAGGAACCACGTGCAGCGCGAGCAACAACAGTCCCAAGAAAAACGTCATAGCTCTGGCGCGCGCGAAGCGAGCCTGGGCGCACCGCCGCAGCGCGATGTGTGATGGTATCATTACGGTCCTTTGTCCTAGAAGAGGACGCATCTGCAGAATTGAATCCATGTTACGATCCCGAACCCAATGCTCGACAGCGAACAAGTCACAATCACCGTCACGTTGACGCAAAAAGACTACGCGACAGCGCTGAGAGAACTCGCCAAGCATCGAACCGGTTGGGCAAAACGAATACTGTTTTGGATTAGCGTCGCTTTCTTAGCGTGTATGGTTTATTTCGTTCTACGCGACTCCGAAACACCTTTCTTAAACGGAATGATGGCCGTTGTTGGAGTTGCCATGTTCTTGTTATTCGTCTTATTCGCGAAATTGCTTGGGCCATGGCTTGGTGCTCGACAGTTCGTAAAGAAAAATCCAGACAAATTAGGGCCGAGCAAAGTTTCCGTCGGCGCTGATGGCGTGGACTATGAAAGCCCCCACGCCAACGCAACATCAAGGTGGTCGGCATATCCGCGGATTCTGGAGACCACGGACTTATTTCTTTTCTACACGCAGTCAAATTTTGCCCAAATATTGCCGAAACGATGCTTCGAGAATCCTGACAAGATTGAAAATCTACGTAAGATCCTCACGACGCACTATAAAGGCAAGCTCACACTCCTAACTTAATAATCACAGTAGCTTGCGTGCGGTGATGGTGACTTGCACGATGTCGGTGGTGACGCTCGAAGGATAGGCGCCGGCGCTGAGCTCGGTGCCGCCGCCCGAGAAAGCTTTGAGCTTCCAATTGTTGAGCGCGGTTCCAGCGACGGGAATGTAATAGCCGGCATTGCCGTTTTGGCTGTCGGCAAAAACCTGAATAATTTGGTCGCTCGGCAACTTGTCGGCGACGGTCGTGAAATCCATCGTGTCGCCGCCGGTCGGGTAGCTCCCTGAAAACGCAAGCGTCCCGATGGCGTAGAACAAGTTGCTGCCGGAACCGTCTTCATTGTTTGTCACAAGCGTAATCGTAATCGGCATGATTGGCTCCAAAATGAGATCGTAATCGCGAGATTTGAAGCAAAGGACGTAAATGAGATAAAGGAAGCAAAAGAAATAAAGGAAAATTCCTTCAAGTTTGAAGCACGCGCTCGGCCGGCGGATCTTCTTTACTTCCTTTGCCTCCTGAACTTCCTTTACTTCCCTTTTAGAACGGCGTGTAGCCGCTGCGTGAAGAAAACGGCCGGCGTCGCCGCGCGGATTGTTGTTCGCGGCGTACCGCTGCGCTGACGAGATCCTCGATCGCGTCGGCTGCGGCATCGTCCCACTTTTCCGCGAGCGGGCTGCCGCGTGCCCAGCCGGCCAGGGCTGCTGTGGCGTAAGCAATGGCTTCCTGCGCGTTGCGCACCAGAACCGGCGAAGTGGAATCCGTAAAGTCGGGATAGGCCTTGGAGTAGCGCAGACGAATCTCCGTGTCCTGCGTTGCGCCAATGAAGTAGATTCCGTCGGCGCGCCACTCCCAGACGCTGAGGGTTGTGTCCTGCACGCGGGAAGGCAAACCGCCGTGCTGCGTAAGGTCCACCATTTCGAGAAAATCGTCGGTCGAACAGTTGGGCCGTTCCCAGATTTTTACAGGGATGAGAAGATCGGTGGGTAACTGATTGGGCGGCGCGGTGGCGTCAGTGATTGAGACTTGCAGCGATGAATCCGTCTCTGTGACAGCCGTCACGACGAGCAAAACGTCGTCCTGAATGAATCCGCCGCCGCCCGCGTTGCCGAGCGCCCGCTGCAGTTTGCGGTACGCCGAATTTGCATAGGGCAGCAGCACCGTATCCGTGAACAAATTTCCCTGGGCGTCGTTCAACAGTGAACGAACGAGCGACGTGATTTGTCCCGCCGAGTTGTACGCGCTTGATCCTACGACTGGCATAGTGAGTTCCCGCAGCACAGGCACTCATGCCTGTGCGGTTTTGGCCTTGCAAGGTGGTGCATTCTAAGCACAGCCAGGAGTGGCTGTGCTACTCTCGAATTGCTTGAGAGGCGCGTCCAGTACGTGTCGAGTCTTCAGGGCAGCCCTTGTGGCTGCCCTTTCTTTTTGTCCGCCTATCGTTCTGTCGGCCCGTCGGGCAGCGGCGATTTCTGCAGATACGCGGCAACGCCGATGACGGCATTGATCACCGCGGCGGCCGCGGCGATTCGCAACGTCGCGCCCATTTCCGTTTGCAAATTAAAATGCTGCGGATCAATTCCAACGGCCGCAAATCCGGTGAGCACGCCGCCCGCGCCGCCGCTGATGGCCGCGGCAAACAATCCTTTCACCCACACCTCGAGCCGATGGATTGTCATAGTTCCAAGGCCAATCTGACTCCGCAGACTTTCTCTTGTTTAACTAGACTTGTATTTCTATTTCTGGTACATAGGCCCGGCGGGCCCGTGGTGTAACTGGCAGCACAGCCCCCTGTCAAGGCGCAGGTGCCGGTTCGAGCCCGGTCGGGTCCAGCGCGGTTTAACTTGGGGCGGGGGCCAACGCAGGGATAACCCCCGCACTGATTCTCTAATTTGGAAGCCTTGACATGAGTCAGATTGAAATTTATTCTGTCTTTGACAGGGGGCTGTGCAGGGCCGGATGGCTCGGCACAACCTGCGCCGATTTCGGGCGACCGCGAGGTCGCCCTTTTTATTTTGACGCCCCTCACCTCACCGTGACGAACGGCTGCTTGTGGAACGCGGGAACGGCATCGTCGAGTTTGTCGAAGGCCCAGGCATCGTAGGCGCGATCGTCACGCCGCTCCCGGTCGTCGATGGAGCGGCGCTTTCTAGAGCGCGGAACGCGTCGCGAAAACTCGATGGCTCGAGCGATGTGCTCTGCGACCGTTGGCGTGAGCTGCACAAATTCGCCTGTTGGCCCTTCTAGCGTGAAGCAATGCTCGTATTCGCCGCGCGAAGGATACGGCCCTAAAGCGGGAATGCTGATGCCCTTTTCGCGCTCGATCGTCTGTGAATACCACACACGCGGCGAGCCGTAGGCTTCAGGCGGGACCCATCGCTCGATGTGCCAGCGATTGACCGCTGGATATTTCGGCTCCTGGCGCAGCTCGACAACTTCGCGAATCAGCGACCCCGTTGCTGGGTCATGCTCCTCGAACTTTCCGCCGATCCACGCGAGCCTATTCCATCCCCACACCGCGCGATAGTTTGGCTCGCCGAAAAGATTGACGCCTCCTGCGCGACGCAGAAGTTGCGCGACCGCTTCTGGTGTCTCATGCGTTTCGCGGAGAATTGTGGTTCGAGATTGGCGCGAATTAAACCGCACACGAAATCCTTGCAGTTTATTAGCTATTGCAAACTAATCGCTGAAGGAATTGCTGCAAAAGATAGAAACAATGTAATCTCAAAGACGATTTCTTGGGAGCCTCCGTGAGGATTCGGATTTGCTTTTCCCTTCTCGTTCTGGTCGCCTTGCTGGGGTGCTCGAGCGGGCCGCAATCTAAACCGTTTACATTGCCGAGCGGTAGGACAATTAAAGTTCAAGGAATTGGCCCCATTCGCCTCGCTTCGGGCGAAACCGGTCTAATGTTGCACTATCAGACGGATCTCAAAATCTCGGACCTCGACAACCTTCGCCAGGAAGTAAATGAAATCTGGCCAACGTTTCAGGTCGACGTGGAGAAGGCCCAAGTTCCCTTCGCCGTGATAAGCGCAAGCGAAGTCCCCGAAGGCACGTTCATTAAGCAGAATCGCCAGTACAACTTTGTCTTTGAAAAAGCTGCCGATGGTACGTGGCAAAGGGTTACAAAAAACGAAAAGCAGCCATGATAGTGGGGCGCAGCATGCTGCGCCCCTACAAGCACGGTTTGCACGAGTCACGAGTCACCAGTCACTATTGTTTAATAGCCGCTGGGCCGCGCGAGTGTGTCGATGAACGCGCCGGTACGCGGCGAGTCGTCCCACACTTGAAACGCGGTATCGAAGTAAAATATGTAGCTGGCTGCAATGCCGCCGCTGGCGCCGTAAATCGGAAACACCGTGTTGCCATTGACTTCGTAAAAGTCGATGTCCTTCAACACGGCGCGTCCCCAGTGCGATAGGTCTAGAAAATCCACGCGCGTCTGGTCGGCGTTTACGCTGGACTTGATGGGAATCCCGCTCATCGTCTTGCGCCCGCTGAAGAGCAGGTCGAGATCGTTGCCGCCGCTCTCTCCGCCTTCCTTGATAATCTGGCTGACGGTGATGCCGAGGTTTTCCCAGGCGTGCTCCTGCTCCACCGCCATGTAGGCGATCAGCTTGGAGATGTGGTTGATGCCCAGCGACTTCCGGACCTTGTTGATGGCCAGGCGAACGTTGGACGGAGTGAGTGCGGCGTTGCCGGCGTTAACGCGCGGCGTCTGCAACTGGATGGGGTACGTGGCGCGGTTGAGGTTGAGCCACGTGCCGGTGGTCGAGTTGTTCTGGTGATACTTGATGCCGAAGAGCGACACAGGTTGCGCGCCGGTGAGCCCATCGTGCACGATCACGTCCGTAGCGACGGTGCCGGTCGGCACGTTGTCCACGGTGATGTTCTGTGTGGTGACGGGATCGGCGGTGAGTACCGTGGTGGTCACGCCGGCGGCCACGTTGCGGTTGGTCGTTAGCGTCGTGTCGTAAATCTGAATGGTTTGGCCGGGATAGACGAGGGCCGCGCCGTTGGGGACGGTCATGGTAAAAGTTGTGCTGGCGACGGTGTTGATCGTGCCAAGCACGCCATTGCCTGCCGTCTGCATCAGCTTGTCGAGGAACGAGCGGAACTGTTTCATTCCGTTGGCCACTTCGCGCTTGGTGGCATTTTCGATAGCGCGTTCGCGGCCGGTGGTCGCATATTCCACCAGCTTCGTGATTTCAATCGCGAACCGGAAGAAAATCGGCGAGACCTGCGCGACATCGTAGGCCGTACCGGAGCCGCGGCCAAGGTCGCCGCCGTCGGCGTTGTACGAGCCCGCTTTGCCGCCGGGATTCACCTGCAACGGCAGGCGCATGTTGCGGCTGGAAACTTTCTCCACGTCCCCGCGCTGCTGGATCATGGTGAGTAAAATATCGTCGCGCTCGTAGAGCAGTGGCACTTTGTCGCGCACCTTCTCGAGTTGCAACGCGACGACGTTCGCGTTTGCTTGTGCTGTCATCTGTTGTTCTCCTTAGGATTGCTGCGTTCCGAAATCGCGTTGGGATGAGATCTTGCTTGTAGGGGCGCAGTATGCTGCGCCCCTACAAGGCACGGCGTATAAAACGATGCGCGATTTCGGAATCGCGAAGGCGTCTCTTGAGAAGGCGCCGAAAATCGTTGCTATGTACTTGTTGGCCCGGCCTTAGCGACTCTCCCTTGCTGTTTGGCGCGTGCTCCGATTAACTGGATTTCAAGGGAGCCGGCTTGGGTCGAGCCGCAAGATGAAACTACAAGGAGTCATTCTTTTTCTCTTGGTGGCCGGCCTCGGCATTTATGCGCTTCGGTTTTGTTCTGGCCGGTTCATGATGCTTCGCCGCTCGAAATCCTTCACACCCTATCTCTACGGAATTGGCGGGATTCTCTCGCTCATGCTGATCACGCTGGCTTTTTTCGGGATGCTGATGCTGTTCCTTGGACCGCTGCACTAACTTCCACTTTACGTGTCACAAATCCAGAATCTGCTCATCGCTAAGCTTGCCGTAATTGACGCGCCCCTTTGCGGACTGTCTGCTCTCGGCGTGAGCCGGACGTGCGGCGTCCTTGCGCTGTGAGTTTTGATCTTGTGGGGCGCGTGGGCCCGCCGCCGCGGGCGCTACTTCCCTTCTCGCTGAGCTGGAGTCGGCGCGCGCGTTTTTCCCGCGATGTGCGGAAAGTGTCGTTTGCGTCCAATCGTTTAGCGCACGCTTTGTTGCGCCGGGAACGAGTTGTTGGGCGCGTTCGCCAATCAGCCGCACCACCTGGGCACGCGTTTCGCTGTCGAGGCGTTTCCCCGATAAGATTTGTGCGATTTGTTCGCCGAGCTGGCGGTCTCCTTGCAGCGCTTTCTCAACGTCCTGCCGTATCGCGGCGGCCAATCTTGCTTGTAAGGGCGCAGCATGCTGCGCCCCTACACCCGAGGCGCCGCCCGCGCTCGTAAGACTTGGCAACGCTTGTACCAGCGTTCGCTCGATCGCGCTGCCCACGCTGCGCTCCAAATCATCGTTAGCCGCTTTTTCAAACGCGGCATAGGCGGCAAGTTGCGCGTGCTGTGCCGCCAGGCCGTGCTGTTGCGACAAATTGCTGGACTGTTGCGCTCCATGCTTTGTTTGCGCTGTGGGGGCGGGGATTGCTTGCCCTGAGTTTTGTTGAAGGGCCCCGCCAGGCTGCGCTGCGCTCCCGTGCACCGAGGGCGACCCAAGGGTCGCCCTTACAGCGTCTGCGACACTGCGAGTTCTCCCCGGTTGGCCTGCCGCTTCCAGCGCGCGCAATCCCTCGAACACCATCTCGCGAAACGCCGCGGGATCTTCGCGCATCATCATTGCGGCGAGCTGCGCGCGTTGTGAAGCGTCGCCTGCAAAATAGGCGCGGTCAATGTCATCGAGCATGCGCGCACGCTCGGCAGCCGCTCGCGCTTCTTCTGGTTTGGCAAACACTTCGCGATACGAAGCCGCCTCTTTCTCCGCGCGTTGCGCGCCTTCCCACAACGCTCGCGCTTCGGCGCCCCGCTGCGGATCGTTCATCGTTTCGGCGAGCCAAGCGGGCGGCTCGGGTAGCACAGGCACTCTTGCCTTTCCGGTTTGCGTTTGCGCTTCCGGCGGAGTTGCAGAGTTGGCACCGAGCAAAACAGCCTCGGGGCTATTGCCCTGCTCTACATCCTCTCGCACAGAAACGTCTTGCGCTTCCGGCTCGATCTCGAGAATCTGCTCGTCGGTCAAAACGAACAAATCATGCGGAGGCGTATGTCCGTTCGCACTCGAAGCTGGCGTAGCTTGTTGGTTCATCTTGATTCCAATAAAAAAAGCCCCGATTCTCGGGGCGCGTTGAACATTTTTCTAGATTAAGACGATGCCTGTAGCTACAGGCACTCCAAAAGACCGAAGAGCAACTCCACGACCATCTCCGGGACATCCACAAGAGAGAAAAGGTCAAATACGTATCCAATCAGGTCGATCCCATCGGGAATCGGCGTGGCGCGTTCGCGCCCTCCCACTAGATAGGTCAGATCGCCATCCATTTTGCGCCTCTTTTGATAAGACGCGCGAAATGCTGGAATATTTCAGCTCACCGCAGGTGCATTGGGAGGAGCCTTGGACGGTGCTGCGCTTTTGCTCTGAGCGGTGGCTGCGCCGGCGGCGATGCTCATTGCGCGCAGATGCGCTTCGGCGTGAGCGCGGACATTGGCGAAGCCCGCGGGACTGGTCATCTTGGCGGCTTGGCCGGCTTCGGAATTCGCCCAGCGTTTACACTCCTCGAATTCGACGGCGTGATCGTCGAGGAGTTGGTCGACCGGCACGGACGGCAGCACCAAAACCTGCGGCTGGTGACTCGTGATCGATGGCTGCTGCGAGTCTGCGGAGGCGGCTTGCGTAGCGCCGCCCCTTAAGGCGGCACGCTCGGGCGCGGCGTTTGGCGGTTCCGCGCCGCCCGATTGATTGGCTTCATAGGTATGTACGGATGCCGGGCTTAAGCCCGGCGCTACGTGCGCCGCGCCCGACGGATGCATCGAGATTACGATCGGCGCGCTGGCGAGCAGCTGCTGAATTTCGCGCAGTTGTTTGTTACGCGAATCCTCGCCGGGGATGACCAACTCGGTCAGCCCAAGCACATTTTTGATGTAGCCGATGTTCGCGGGCTCGGCCAGCGCTTCCTGGATGAGAGGATCGTTGAGCGAAAACAATTGTTGCAAGACGGCGCGCTGCTGCGACTTCAAGCGCGGAAATGTCTCGTCGGCCTCCGGATGCACGCAGATGTTGCCCTTCAAATCTGCGGTGCGAATCATGCGGGCATCGAGCACGCCATCGGGACCGAGCAGCGGAATCTCGGTATCCTCTGGCCGGTTCTTGCGGAAGCAATCGACGGCAAGCAGAAGTACGTCCGCATAAAATTGCTTGGTGCGGCGCCATACCATTCCCAAGCGGCCCATGGCCTGATCGCGCGCCATCGCGTAGCCTGACGCCGTCTTCACGTCTTCCATGTTTCCCCCGAAAATTGCGGGAAACATGCCGGTCAGAAATTGCGCCACCGGGCCGATTAAATCCTGTTGATGCTCGATCATGTCAGGGGGGACGCGCGCAGGCGCCGGCTGAAAAAAGCCAGCGGCGAGCGGCTGTCCCGGTCGAGCGCGCGCCGGGAAATGCGCGGCGGGTTCAGCGGTCTGATTGGCCAACGCGTCGAAATCCAGCACTTGCGGATCGGCGTAAATCGGCGGAATGCCGTATTCGTAAGTTTCCGCCTGCATGTTGGAGAGCACGTTGTATCGCTCTTGCACTTGGACGAGCGAATCGCCGACGCTGGGCCGGTTCTGACCGTCGCCGGGAAGCGCGTGAAGCACGCGCCAATAGTCGTCCATGGACTCGTTGCGCGATTCGCAATAGACATCGCCGGCGAATGCGCAATAGCAACCGTCGGGAAACATCAGCAGCAGTTCATTGCGAACCGCTTCGTCTTCGATCGAATAGAACGCCCACGGCCGCAGCCACGTGCGATCGAAGGTGATCAAATTCATCAGCGCGTCACCGGGATGGATCGACGGCAAGCCTTGCTCGACGCTGATTCGCGAAACGCGCGCGTAAACGTCTTCGGGCCCTTGCGAGGGCGCGGCCTCAATTTTGTTGGCCGCGTGCGGATAGGAAGCTTTCAGCTTTGCCCGATGGACTTCCGCTTGCCACTGCAAGTACGGAAATTCGTGCATTTCGTTGGCCCAGACGGGCGTATTCAATTCCAAGCCGCCTGCGATGGAGATGACTTCCTGGCCGTTCGGCACGCGCCGCGTACCGATGACGCGCGGCACGGTAACGCGCTCGGCTTTGCGCAGGTGCGCATCGGTTAGATCCTCGCTGCATCCGGAGCAGGTTTGCGTAGCGCCGCCCTTTAGGGCGGCATCTCGTGTGGCGGCGGTCGATGTTTCCGCTTTAGGTGGCTCCTCGTCCCAGGAAGATGCCGGGCTAAAGCCCGGCGCTACGGTTTCTTTGGCGCAGCGCGGGCAGACATACTTGTCTTCGCCGAGGGGAATTTCCAGCGCGACGAGCAACTGCTCCTCGTGAAAACCGAAACGCTGGCCATCCGCGACATAGCGTACGTATGCGCCGAGTTTTCCGTCGGTCCACAGAAAATACCCGATCGTGGTTAGAAGTTGTTCGACCTCGTTGTTCCGCTCGATCAGATCGGCGACGTCGCTGGCCGCGCGCGCCGCGCCGATGTCCTGCAGCGACTGCGCGGATTGGGGGTAGAACCGGACACTCGGGACATCCTGCGACAGCACCGCAATGAACGACAGCCCAAATCCCTGGTAAAAATTCGTGACGAATTGATACCGCGGCATGTCCTCCAGTTCGCGGTCGTCGTTGGAGCGGTTCTCGTAGGGCATGTGCCAGTTCATGTCGGCCGGATTCCACCAGGCGTACTGCAGACCCTGCCAGAAAAGTCTCGCTTGGCGGATACGGCGGATTTCGTTGCGCCGCGCGACGATGCCTTCCTGACGATATTGGCGCACAAGTTCGCGGAGCGCGTTAACCAGTTCGGGTTTGACGTCTTCCAAGAGTTCGTTGTTTGGCCCAAGGACCAAAACGCTGCCTTGTAGAGGTCCCGCATGCTGCGCCCCTACGCTTGAGGCGTTGGTATCGAAATCACTCTCGTCGCTTGCGCTGCCCGCATCGGAAATGAGCGCAGGAATAGCGCCCGGCGCCCCACCTGGCGCGTAGTTGCCATCCGCTGGTGCAAGAAATCCCGGCGGAATCGTTCCAATCACGTTGTCGTTGTCGAAGCTCATTCGATGATCCTGGAAGGCCGTATGCTTGTTTTGATTTTGTTGCGCCGCTGGCGACTCACAATGGTTGCGCCGGTTTTTCTCTTAGCGGCGCCGGGCTTGGCACTCGCTCAAATGCACCAAAAAGCGGCTCCTTATGCGCACGTTGAGATGTTGATTTCCGGACCGTCCAGCATGCCGCTGCATCGCCAAAGGCACGGAGAGAAGTTCACGGTGATTCTGATCAACCGGGACGCGAAACCGATCTCGATTGTTCCGCCGCACCGCGATTGGCCCGAGGAAACCTGGACGGCCTGGAACGCCAAGGACGCCAGAGGCCGCTACGTCTCGCGAATTCCGCGCTATGAAATCTATTGCATCGGGACGACCATGTACGAGAAAACGATCTTCACCCCTCCGCCTCTCGACCCAAGCCATCCAAAGACCATCGAAGCCAGCGATGTGGTCATCCTGCAGCCCGGCGAAGAGTACGAGTTTCAGGGAATCGCTGACCCATCTTCCAGCCTGAACTTTCCGAGGACCGGCACTTACCAGATCATGATGAGTTACCAGTTCTATCCGGAGCACTACGCCACAAGCAAGGGCAGCAAGAAAGCGGCCTTTGTGAAAAACGCCCCGTCTATTAGCGTGACATCCAACACGCTGACGTTGGTTCTCGAATAAGGGATAGCAATGCGGGTCACCTGCTAGCTGTGCGGCAGGGGGCCATTGGCCTTGTTCGCGTCAACAAATTCTGAATTGTCGGCCGAATCTCGCGCTGCTCCGGTTTCGCGCCGCGCCTGAATCTGGTGCCAGCTTCGTTTGCGCACCCGTGGCAGCGCTTGCGGCTTTGGTGCCTCGGGAAATTCCACCGGCGGAAATCCCGCCGTCCCCAGCAGCGAATTCATCAGCGCGCGATTCTCCGCGCGCAGCCGCGCGACGTCAGCTTCCAGCGCGCAGACATACTTCGACCTCAGCCAAATTTCAAGAAGCTCAAACATAGGCGGAAAGAGGATCCGAAGGTTCGTTGCTAACGGGTGGCGAACCGCGCCCGTACAACTTGAATGACGACGGACATTAGACTTATTGCGAAAATCACATAAGAAGCCACGAAGCTGAGAATTCCCAGCAGCAGCGGAATAAAAACCCAACGCAAGGCGGTTTCTCCTGCATTGGAGCCATTTCCGTAATGGGCCGCCATCGGAAAAACGATGGAACCGGAAGCCGCACCGCAGACAGACAACGCAAAATGCAGAAGGCTAAGCGTGCGATTCCACTGCGCGTGGAGGATCCGGCCGCCTGCGTAATACAGAACAGCAAAATTGAGGCTCGTCACAGCGCAAAACAAAGGCACGAGCACGGGTTCAAACGCAAAAAATGCTCCCCGCCCAGTGGCGAGATGAGGCGCGGTAACGTCTGCGGAAGGTGATACGAACACCCACGCGAGTCCTGTGAAGATTGAGAAGGCTAACGCTAGACCTGCAAAAAGCTTAGCTGGCAGCATGGGAGAATACCTCCACCGCTAAGCCGGAATGTTATACCCCAGTACCTACAATGACAAGCTAACATTTAACTTACCGCTGCCGGCGTGGAAGCTTCTTAGGCCGGAACTGTTTTCGTGCTTCGGCTTCGAGTCGCTGATAATGTATCGCCTGCGACGTACGATCCGTGGCGCTTACTTGGCGCGAGATCTGTTCGCCCAGCGGCATACCGGTGACAAAATGCGCGCCGCTGCCCAACGGTTTTAGGGGCGGGGGTTGCCCCGCCCTGGATGGCGCGAAGGCCGTCCCAACACCGGCGAATCTTCCGCCGGAGACCAATCCGTAGCGCGCCGAATCCGCAGGATCGTCGCCGTCCATTTTGCGAATGTCTTCGACGCGGCCCACGTCGCGCACCAGAGTCGGCATGCATTCGATTAACTTCGTGCAATTTTCCGTGATGACCCACGCGTCCGATTCCATCAGTTGATACATGTACTGCCAGCCGCCGACGCGGTCATCGTCCGCGGCCGCCGGGCGCGGCAAGCCGTTTGCCGTCAGAACGTCGCCGAGCTGCTCGGCGATCGAAGCTTCCGCCGTGCGGTGCGCAAACGCATCCGGAGACAGAAACACTTCGCCGATGTTCTCGCGGCCGCTGCGCTCCGCAATTCCCTGCGCTAGCATGCGTGGCGACAGACCGTTCTGTACTAACTCGCGGTAAGTGACGATGCGTGAGCCCACAGCTGGTAGCTCACAGCTAACAGCATTGGAGGAGAGAGCAGCTTGCGCTGTTCTTCTGTCGGCTGTGAGCTGTCGGCTGTGAGCTTCGGCTGGCACCGCGCAGTGCCAATACACCGCGCTGGGATGCTGAAACCCCCAGTCGATCGAGATCCACCGCGGCCACCATGCTTCGAGCCGTATTTCTTCGGGCCGCGCGGTGTGCCGGCCGTAATCAAAGATGTCGAAATACTGCCCGGCGAACACGTTCCAGTCGCCGTCGAGAAACGCTTTCCGCAGATGCTCGGGCAGCGCCGCAAGCGTGCGGCGATACTCAACGTCGTTCGCATAGACCGGGTTGTCCGCAAGCCGTGCGGGAATAAATTTGTAATCGTCTGCGTTATAGAGATCCGACTGTGCGAAGCCGTCTGGCGGCTTGTGGTCGATCCACAGGGCTTTTACCCACGCGTGGCCGATGTTCCCCGGGTTCGTCGCCCCGGCCATGCTGCACCTGCTGCCCGGCACGGGACAACGGTTGCGCGAAGTGAGAAATTGCCACTGCTTGAGCGTGAAGTGCGTTAGCTCATCGAGCCCGATGAACAAAAACTCCGCGCCTTGGTAACGATAAACGTCGTTTTCATTGCGGCAGTAACCGAATCGCGTGGTCGAGCCGTTCCGCCACGTCACGACGTGCTTCGATTCGTTGTACTTCGTGTATAAATCGCGTGGCACGTCGCGGCGGAAGTACGCGAGCAGCGAGGATTCCAGCTCGGGGTAGGTGCGCCGCAAAAGCAGCCCGTCAGAGCCGGGCACTTGAAGCGCCCGGTAAATAGCTTCCCAGAGAAGAGCTTTGGTTTTGCCCGGGCCGGCCGCGCCGCCGAAAAGCCGGTACTTTGCCTTCGATTCGTGAAATTTACGCTGCTGTGGGAAGGGCTCGTAGAAATCGCTGGTGCGCAGCAGTTCAGTTCCGCTCGACGTTCGGTCCCGGCTCAAGTCAGGGATGTCATTTCGAGCAGAGCTTTTGAGCGGTTTCATGGTGACGGTTCTCAACGTCGAGCTTCAAGTGAAGAACGACGCCGGCAATTCTTATATCGTCTTATGACGCGCGCAATTTTTTGCCGATGAGGTACGCCACTCCGCCGCCGAGCAGCGCGGCCGCGGCAGGCCAGTGATGCAGACTCAGCACCACTCCCGCCACTGCGGACGCCACTCCCGCGATTTCCACGATCATTCCAATGAACTCGAGATGCGCGTTAGTCGCCGTACTCGTCGTGTTTGTCGTTGCCATGGTTTTTCCCCTTGAAGAGTTTTGTTCAGCTCGCCTTTGCGTGTGGATTGCCTAATCATCGATCGGCCGCGGAGCGTCGAAAATAATTTGTGGCACATCGTCTCCTGGCGGAGCCGGACTCTTGCCGTAGGACATTTCCAGCAAGCGTTCCACCATGCGCTGGGCGATTTTCTCGTCACCCGATTTCACGAGCCTTGCGCAAGCCAGATAGAGATCCACGTGTGCGTGCATGGCATCCACGAATCCAACGCCGTCCGCCGGAAGGGGTTTTGAGCCGGGCGCAATGTCTACCAAATCTTTTCTGTTTTTTTTCCCTCTGCCTTCCGTTTCGCTTGGGACGCGCGGCGTTCCCCTGCCAGCCCTCTTTCTACCGCCTCTAGGCTGGCGTTTCGCTCCGCCTTCGGTAGACGGAGCCACCTCAGCGCACGCATCGCGTTCCTTACCGGCCGCGGCGGAGGTCGCGGCGGCCGCAGTGGGAAAATCGCGTGCATCGTCAGACGCAGCCCTGTCCTTATCGAGCGGCACTTCTGTTTCCTGCGCCGCGCGGGAAGGCAAAGCGGGACCATGGCCGTTCACGCGCCCTGCGCTCGTGTCATGGCCATTGCTTTTCATTTTCGGAGTTTGGCTCCGTTTTGCCGGGGTGACGCCGCGCGTCCGGCGAAGCTGCCCCGGCGAGCCGGGGTCGGGCGTCGTTTCGGAGCGCTTCGGGTGCTCCGGCGACTTCCTGATAGTCGATGCTAAGTTCACTGTTGCTAGGTTCCAGTTGGCGCCGAGCTCGATGCGGGTTTGCGGGCGCGCATGCGCTCAGGGAAGCCCGTAACCCAAAGCCCCAGATAAACACCGCAGACCGCGCGAAGATGGCTGTGGCAGAACAGCGAGCCCTTTTCCGCTCGGTTCTTGCATGCCGTCCAGGCGTGGATGCAATTTTTGGACGCGCGATAGGCAATGCATCGCATGATGCTGGTCCTATGATGAAGGTATTTCGGAGCAGGCCCGAAACTCGGCGCAATGGACTGGCGTTGCAAGTAGCTGACAGCCGACAGCTCACAGACTGAACCTGACTGCGCACAGATGGCCAAGGGAGGCCGCAGACCAATCCCAAGTCAATTGCTCCGGGGTGTGAACTGTTGACTGTCAGCCGTTGACTGTTGGCTAACGAATTGTCGTCTTACGCAAACTCTTGCAATTCAAACCAGAAGTTTTGCTGTGAGCCCGCTGCCGCCGGTGGACGACATGAATTTAATTCGCAAAAATCTTGCCTGCACGCCGGTTACGGTCCGCGCTTCGCCTGCTGCGTTCGTGGTGGTGTCGATGGTCTGATATTCTGCATCGACATCGGCCATGGCGCCTTGCAGGATCAGGTTTACGGCCGACGGCACCGTCCCAAAAATCGTCTGCCAGCGGACGGACGTACCGGTATCCGGCTGGCCGGCGTAGCTGGGAATCGCAAACTGGCTGCCAGCCTCGGCGCTGCCGGGAAATGTCTCGTTGTTGAAACTAAAGCCTACGTCACCGGGCATGAGCGAACTCGGTGGGACCGCATTTTGATAGCTCGGCATGTTGGCTCCTTTTGTGCGCGAATTGGTTACGCGCCCATGCATGAAATCGTGCAGAGACCTTGCGGATAAAAACACTTCGGCGCCTGCGTCGGAGGCGCAAAAACTAAATCGTTGGATTTAAATTCAGATTGCGATGCGAGTCAGGCGCCCAGAAGGAAGCGCAAAGAAGTGGCCCTAAAATGCAAAACGTCCCGGTCAAAACCGGGACGCACTTTTCTACGAAGGAAAGTGTACCACATCTCCACTTTTTGTCAAGAGAAATCTTTAACTTTTTTCACCCCTTCTTGACATCCTTTGTTTTCAAGAGCATAGTCGCCCTATTCCCCGGAAGAATCCCCCCGATCGCAAAGGAGGTCCACCAATGCCACACTATTGCCACCAAGTCAGCTATACCAAGGAAGCCTGGGCCCGTTTGATGGCCGATCCCCAGGACCGGCTTGATATCGTCCGCTTGCCTATCGAGAAGCTCGGCGGAAAACTCCACACCGCTTTCTTCGCGTTTGGCCCTTTTGATGTCATTGCCATTACCGAGATGCCCGATAACATCTCGGCTGCGGCCATCGCCATTGCGTTCGCCGCCGGAGGGGCGGTCGCTCATGTGCAAACGACGCCGCTGATGACGGCCGCGCAGGCCATCGAGGCGATGAAGAAGGCCGCGACGTGCGGCTACAAGTCTATTGTTTCGGGCCACGGAGCTGCCGCCGGCGCCTGATCGCCTGAAGAAGGCACACGCAATTAAGTCGGGCTCATTCAGGGCCTGAGAGGTTTGTCAGCTCAGGTCGGCTTGGAGCTGTGTGCCTCTGCAGTTCGGGTCACCAGACTCTCCGCCGCGGAGAGCCTTGCAAGAGGCATTCGCATGTCGCGTTTTCTTCCCATCGCATCAGCAAACGCTGTTGGCCCAGACTCATAGCCGGCTTATTCCCTACAAAGCGCAGCTCCGTGCGGATTTCCTCAGATTCCCGTAACGTAATCTTCTCGACTAACATCTACTGGATAGTTTATAGTCCAGTCATTCCTTCTCGCACCCAGCCAGCGGGGCGGAGCTGTTTTATTGAGGAGCTACGGAATGATTATCGGCGAACGACTGCGCGTGTTGCGCGAGGAAAAAAAACTCTCCCAGGGTGATATTGAGAAGCGAACCGGCCTGCTGCGCTGCTACCTTTCGCGTGTGGAAAATGGCCACACCGTCCCTGCTATCGAAACGCTGGAAAAACTGGCTCGGGCCCTGGAAATGCCGCTCTATCAACTTCTTTACGATGGAGATCAACCACCCCGGCAGGATATTCCATCCGCTTGGACCGAATCTGGCAGCAATGCCTGGGGCAGTTCGGGAAAAGACCTGCGGTTCATGCGAAAGCTCCGGCACCTGCTGAGTAAGATGGATCAGCAAGATCGCTCTCTGCTTCTCTTCACGGTGCAGCAGATGGCCAAGAAGAAGAAATCGCCCGCGGCTGCTGCTGCTTCAGCAGACTAGGCCGGGCTCAAGGCTGAGGTTTCGCCTCTGTTCGTGCGACACCTTTTGATGGATGGGCTTCTTTCCTTTGGGCCCATTCTTCGACCCTGTATCTGACCTGCATGGGATTATCTTTTTGCAGGAGCGCGTCACCGCGTCTGCGAGGATGAAGCACCGGCTAGCACCCAGGCTCGGCCACACTTCCTGCGCGCGGCGCTCTGCTAAACTCTACGTGTGGACTCTGGCAGAAGAACCCCGCGCCTCGCGAATATCCGCCTTCATCCCATCAAAGCTCTCGACCCCGTCTCGGTGAACGAAGCCCGGATCGGGCCGAATGGCGGCCTCGAACTCGACCGTGTCTGGGCGCTTTACTCCGCCGACGGCCGCTGGGTCAATGGCAAGCGCACCGCCGCCATGCACCTCATCCGCGCAGCGTTCGCTCCGGACATCCGTTCCGTGACGCTTACTGTTCCCGGTGACAGGCGCAACATTCCCGCGATGACTTTCGATTTCCCAGGCGACACCGACGGTGCCGGGGAATGGTTCAGCATGTATTTTGAGCAGGCAATCCAGGTACGCTACACGCGCGAAGGCTTTCCGGACGATGGCCTGGCGCCCGGCCCAACGATTGTTTCCACGGCATCGCTGGAGGCGGTTCGCGATTGGTTCCCTGGCCTGACTCTGGACGAAGCGCGCCGGCGGTTCCGCACCACACTCGAAATCGACGCAGCCGGCGGCACAGGGACTCGCCACGCGTACGGGCACGAGATTGCAGCTGAAAAACTGCCGGCGTTCTGGGAAGACCAACTCTTCGCTGATGACGAAAGTAGAGTCGTGCGCTTCAAGATCGGCGACGTTGCCTTTGAGGGCAGCAACCCCTGCGCGCGCTGCCCCGTTCCCTCTCGCGAATCAGAAACCGGCATCACGAACGACGGCTTCCAAAAACGCTTTACCGACCTGCGCCGCGCACAACTCCCGCCGTGGGCCCCTGCCGAACGCTTCGATCACTTCTACCGCCTCGCCATCAACACCCGCGTCCCCAGCACCGAATGCGGCAAACTCCTAAGCGTTGGTGATGTGGTCGAGTTAAGCTAGGTCCTCAATGGACGAGGTCCAGACAATAGGAAAACGACCCTTTTCAAAGCCTTCAAATTTATAAGCGGGAGCGAGTTTTAGTTAGCTATAATGGGCAATGGACTTCCTTGATTCGCCAAATTCCGGCGACCCCACACTTGGCTTACCAAAGATGCCATCAGTCGCTATGTCACTGACTGCTCAGGACCGCCTTGTACTCATCAGGGTAAAGATTGAACGGGCCAAAAAGCACCTGTCTGAGCTCGAGTCCGAAAGTGCTCGTGTTAAGGGTCAGAACATGCATGTCGTCGGCACCCATTATGATCCGAATACCGGAAAGAGCAGCTTGGGCCTCGCGCCGCTCCCCGTTCTCCCGTTCAACTTCATTGCGACCGCGGGAGACATCATTCAGAATCTCCGAACTTCCTTGGACCATCTGGCTTGGCACCTGGCTCAGGTTGGTCTCACTCAAAGCGGAGTCGCCAACACGGAACCTCACAGGGACGTTTCGTTCCCGATCGCAAAGACGGTCGAGATATACGAATCCATGAAGCGAAGAAAAGTACAGGGAATGCTTCCGGAGGCGGTGAAAGCCATTGATTCGCTTAAGCCTTACGAGGGTGGGAATGACGCGCTCTGGCGACTCCATGAGCTTAACAATATCGACAAACACCGAACACTCATCACCATCGGGCACGATTGCTTGTTTACCGGCGCTGGTTTCGATGGCGGTTATTGGCTCAAAACAAGCAATCCACTCTTTGACGGAGTCATCGAGGGGATTGCAGACCCCAAAGTGGACGAGGATTTGTATTTCGGACGCCAGAAATCGGTTGCTGAGTTGGACGTTGTCAATAGTCAGGCGCTTCTTCCAACGCTTCATCAGTTGACCGAGTTTGTGGACAACGTCGTCAGCAGCTTCCTGCCGCTCCTTGAGTGAGGGTTCTTTTATTGGGACGCCCTTGTCTGCTACACATATATTGAGGCTCCTTTCTGGCGGAGCGCAGCGAGGACTCCGCTTGCGCCTACTCTGCATGAAAGATCATTCACCGCTTGTGAAATACTTCCGCGGGGGAAACATGCCGCGGCGCAGCAGTTCCTTGCCGACACGATGGCGCACTTCCTCCGTCCAATTCACCCAACTGCGCTCGCTGAGGCCGAGAAAATGCCGCGCATTCTCGTACGGCGCCAGACCGAGATAATACAGCCGGAAGAGCACCATACGAGAAGCCCAATCCGGGCCCTCGAGCGCTTTCTGCCCTGCCAGGGCGAAGTCCGCGACCCATTCGTTGAGCCGCGGACGGATATCTGGCCGCCACAGAAATTTGCCGGTATCCTTCCAATTCAGCGCGGAAATGCCTCGCTTCGACTCCAGCACCTCGCGCGCCCCGCGATAGACTTCCCAGCACACATCAAACGCCAGTTCCGGTTTTACGCCCATGGCTCCTCCGCCACAACGCACGCGTCGTGCGCTTCCGCATCACTTCTCCATCGCCACCTCACTCATCAAACTGTTCAGCGACTCGCCGCCTGCAACGCTCGTCGCGCTTTGCGACCGCGGTTGATCACTCTGCGAACCGGGACGCGCCGCTCCTGCAACACCGAGTATTCCCACACGGCGCCGAATCCTTCCGGTCGCATGGCCTTGTTCGTCGTTCTGCAGCGTTTCACCACGGTATGCGCCCCGTTCTGCGGCTTCCGCAGGTGGCGCAACTGCGCGGAGATGCTCGCCGGCGGGTAGTGCGTCAATTTCGCCAGCTCGTCAAGCGTCAGCCACGTCGCGCACTGTCCCGCACTAAGCATCACGTCGCGAATCACCTCCCGCTGCCTTCGCAAAATCACTGGCCTGGCCGCTTTTTGTTTCATCCTCCGCATCGCATCGCCTCCTTCCCTGCTACTCATGTTTTTTGTGCAGGAAACTCGTCGTCGTTAGCGTCCTCGACGTTCACTCCTTCGCCGCCGCCCTCGACCGCGAAATCCTCTTCATGCTCATCGAGCGTGAAGGCCGTGCGGTCGGGGTCTTCGTAATCGCCGGCGCAGGCGCTACAGGCGCGTATCGGCTGCGCCACAGTACCCAGCCCCTCGCAAAAGACAGTCGGAAGCGGCTTTCTGCCCGCTGCTCTTTTTGTCGCAAGCTCTGAAAAGTTTTCCACAGATTTCCACAAGCCTATTACCTATAAGTATTCTTGACATGTTTTACTGGAGAGGTAATATTCGCCGTGTCCCCTAACGGAGGCCTATGACCACTCGTTCGACCCAGCCCCCTTGGGAGTTCCTGCTCTCGGCTTCGCGGAACTCCTTGCAAAGTTTTGAACTGTCGCGCCTGGCGCATGCCGCCGATCTCCGCAAGGAGATTGCCGCTCTGCTTGATCAATGGATGGAGGAAAACGCTGCCGCCATGCTGGCGCGCTTGCTTCTGCAGCAGCGAGAACATCCTGGACGACCGCCGGACCTGCTTTCCGCCGCCGAATCCCGCAAAAATGGAGCACACACTGTGTCCGATAATTTTCTTGCGGATCGAGCCGCCTCGCTGCCCGCAAACCGCGGCCCATCCTGAGAATTTGCAAGGTTTTTGGAGCGTGTTCGCCACTATTGCATGGAAGATGTCGCTGGGGTCCCGGTTGGCCCCGCTGCGCAGAGGTGTGCTCCGCCGCGCCCGCGCAATCACGCCGTCAGCTCTCGCGGAACAGTTCCGCGCCGGAGCGTCCCACAACTGCGTTCCGCTCCAACCTCCGTTTTCCATCGCGCCCTCCCTCAGCACAAAGCATCGCCAGACTTACGTCTTGGCTGCTTTTTATGAGTTATCGGACACAGCTTTTCCAGATCAAGCCAAAGTGCGTTAGAGATGCGAGCGCAATTGCAGCGAATCGAACAAATCGAGGGGATACTCGAAACGTCTAAGCGATGGTTGTCTTAACGCCCGGAAGCTGGAGCAACGGGCTGTTTTTCGAGGAGCTGTTCCTTGCGGTAGATCAAGGAATTAATGTCGTACGTGGCGAGCTCAAAGCCGTGTCCGTGGGTAATCGCGTCCGTCGGACACGCTTCGACACAGTAACCGCAGAAAATGCAGCGCGAATAATCGATATTGTAAACGCTGGCGTAGCGCTCCCCCGCGGAGATTCTGCTGGTATCCGTATTTTCGGCGGCTTCGATGTAGATGCAATTCGCCGGGCACGCCGCAGCGCAGAGAAAGCATCCAACGCACTTTTCTAGGCCGGATTCGTCGCGGTGAAGAACATGAATTCCGCGATAGCGCGGCTGAAAATGCACGGGTTCGAACGGATAATTCTCCGTGACTGTTTTCCGGAACATATTCCGGAAAGTCACGCTGAAGCCCTGCACCAGTGTGCTGAAGGTCTCGCCGACTTCCCTGAAAATGGATGCCATAGGTTATGAGTCTAACAAACGTCCCTTGCACGGGCAAATAGGTATATCCGAACCGGGGAACGAATCCCTTACGCCTTTAATGCGTCAATGATTTGCTTGCCGTGAAAACGGCCGTTCTCGATAAAAATGTCGCCGGTGTGCCGTCCGCCGATGACGACACCCGCCAGATGGATGCCCGGAACATTGCTTTCGAGTGTGTTGGGATCGAGCGCAGGCTTTCGCGTATCGGGATCGAGTCGCACGCCAAGGCTTTCGATAAACGCATAATCAGGGTGATAGCCGGTCAAGGCGAAGACTTGTTTCGCCGGCAATCGTTTCTCACCCGCGCCGTTCTGCACGATTACTTCATCCCCCGTGATCTGTTTCACGCGCGTCTCGAAGAGCGCTTTGACTTGCCCCGCCTTAATGCGATTTTCGATGTCGGGCCGCACCCAATATTTTATCGAAGAACCGAGGTCCGCGTTTCGATGCACCAGGGTAACCCGCACGCCATTGCGATAGAGATCCAAGGCAGCCTCGGCGGCGGAATTTTTCCCGCCGATCACGACGACGTCTTGGTTCCAGAACTCGAAAGGTTCCGAGTAGTAGTGTGAAACGTGCGGCAATTCCTCACCGGGAATGTTCATCACGTTTGGGAGATCGTAATAGCCCGTCGCCACACAGATCTTTTTCGACGAGTAGCGCGCTTCGGTTCCCTTCTCCGATTGGGTTACGACCGTAAAGTTGCCGTCATGCCCGTCCACGCGCAGCACGCGCTCAAAAAGCCGCAACTCTAATTCATAGTGCTCGGCTGCCTTGCGGTAATACTTCAACGCCTCGACCCGCACAGGCTTTTCCGCCGCGCTAATCAGCGGCAAGTCGCCGATTTCAAGAAGCTCCGGAGTTGTAAAAAACACCATGTTGACCGGGTAGTGGTAAATCGAGTTGCACAGGCAGCCTTTGTCGATCACCAGCGGGTTCATCCCCGCGCGCTTGGCCTCGATGGCGCAGGCCAGCCCGGTCGGCCCCGCGCCAATGCAAATAATGTCGTAAGTTGTCATAACGTTTTTAGTTTGCCGGGAGGCGGTGAGAATTGCAAATTCGGGGAGATTTATTGGGTTGGCGGTAATTCCAGTAAGCCGGCCAGTTCCCGCCGGAACGATACCAATTCTTCCAACCGCTCACTTGTGGCCGGTAGCTCACTCTTTTTCCAGACAAATACTTCGCCAGCGCCGCGTTTGAGCTGCACACTCAGGTTTCCATCCACGAGGTAGGACGGCGATGCGAGCATCTTCAGTCCGCCGCTGGGTATTGGCGACAACACCGCCGCACACTCGCCGCGCCGCACGCACAAAGCACTTTCATAGGGTGGAATCGCGATAGGCCGAAACCCCGCCGCAAAAAGCCTCTCCAAAATCTGCATTTGCTGAGGGCTGAGTTCGATCATGACTTGGTGGGACAGACTTCAGTCTGTCCGCTGCGAATTCCAGAAACTGCCAATCAAGCAGCTGTAGAATCAGCCGCTTCCGAAGACGATCCCTCGAGCTGCCCAAGAATTTCCCGCAACGTCACAATCAACTCAGCGCGCGACACGTGGCTCTTTTTGAATTGAATGCGAAACCGGAAGCTCTCGTTCTCCGGCTGGAACTGGAAAATGAACGGCTGGGGCCTCTGAGGACCTCCTTGCTCGTCGCGCCGCTCGCGTCGCGCTTCGTCTCGCGTCAGTCCGCCTTGCATAATGCGGTGCATCATTTCGATCATTTTCTTCTCGGTCGGCTGCCGCGCGATCTGCAGCAGCAGAGACTTCGAAATGATCCCGTGCTCAACGCATTTCTTGCGCAACGACTCCGGGATATTTCTGAGCGACAGCGTTTCCGTAACTGACGAACGCGCGCGACCAATCTTCTTCGCCACATCTTCATGCGTGTATTCGAATTGCGTCGCCAAACGGTGCAGCCCGTCGGCCTCTTCGAAGGGCGTCAGGTCTTTGCGTTGAATATTCTCAATCAGCGCGATTTCCAGCGTCTCCGCATCATCAGCCATTTTCTCGATGCAAGGAACTTCCCGCAGTCCCGCCGCGCGCGACGCGTGATAACGCCGCTCGCCAGAGATAATGTAGTAGCAGTCTTCGCGCGGCACGAACCGCACCAAGAGCGGCTCGAGAACACCTTTTTCGCGGATCGACTCCGAAAGTTCGCGCAAATCTCCCAGCGCCTTGCGAGGCTGGTCAGGATTGGGGCGGATCTGATCCACCGGGATCATCCGTCCCACAGCAGCTCCGCTATAGCTCGTCAGTGATTCGACGTAGTGCGCGTCATGCCGCATCTTCAGCGTGACGGGTAACCCGATCCTCTTCGACACGTTGGATAACCTCCCCTGCCAATTTCTTGTACTCGATGGCGCCCGGTGACTTCGGCGCGAACGTTAAGATTGTTTCTTTGTAAGCCGGACTTTCTTCCAAGCGCACGTTCTTGCTGATCTTTGTCTTGAACAACACTTCGCCAAATACGGTTCGAATCTGCCCGTGCGTGTCGCGTGAAATATTCGTCCGCTTGTCAAAGAGCGTGATGACTACTCCAAGAACTTTCAACCCGGGGTTAGGCCGCGCGCGAATTCTTTCGTAAGTTTCGAGCAGGTCGTCCGTTCCCTCGATCGCAAAATACGCCGCCTGAATCGGCACGAGCAAATGTGTGGAAGCCACCAGCGCATTCACCGTCAGAATTCCCAGCGAAGGCGGGGTGTCCAGCACGATGTAATCATATTCCTTCAAGACGGGCGCGAGCGCGTCCTTCAAACGGTATGGAGCGTCGAACTGGCCCGCTAGCACTTGCTCGAGCTTGGCCAGCGCCAGCCGTCCCGGCCCAAGAAAAAGCATGGGATCTTTCGTCGTCTTAATTACCGTGGCCATCGTCGTGCGGCTCTCGCTCAGCACGTCGAACATGGAAGTGGCGATCTCCCCGGAATTGTAAAATGCGATCGTGGAATTCGCTTGCGGATCCAAATCAATCAAAAGCGTGCGCTTGCCGCGATGCGCCAGTGCGGCAGACAAGTTAATTGCCGTCGTTGTTTTCCCAACGCCGCCTTTTTGATTTGCAACCGTGATGATGGCAGTCATACGCTTCTGCCTCCGCCTATGCGCATGGTAAATCGCGCCGACGCGATCCAGCAACCAGGTCCCTATATATGGGTGCTGCCTGCAGAAAGCCCCCTAGCTCTAGGCCACTTTACGTTCGTAACCTATTCTAGCGCAAGGGAAAAGTGGAAATGCAGAGCGACGTCGGTGGAAATCCTGGAAGTCCTATTTTGGGAAAGCTGGAGGAGAGCAATCAAAGATCTTTAACTATAGAGTTTCTTGAGAAAGCAGAACGGAAGCCTATCGGAACGCGGGAGAAGCCCACGCTTCGAATCGGCTAAAAATCCAAGCCCCAAAAATCCATAGAAGCCTCCTGAAGTTGGATCCCCAGCTCCCACCCGGTTCGCCCTTCATGGCCTCGCCAAATCAGGACCGCTTCACAAGCATTCTTATTTACCAGGTTGACCAAGACAAAACGCTGCCCCACCTGAAAGCTCTGAGGAATGATGGCGAGACACCCAGTCGTGCTGGTATCCGCGGTGTAGCCCTCCGCGCGCATCGCGCGGCCAGATTCCGCCCATTCCACCGCTACAGGCACGCGAGAATTTACGCGCACCCCGGCCCTGATATTCTGCGTTCGAGCATCGAAGCTGGATACGTTTCCAATTCCCACGTTTCTCTCCTGGGCTTGCCCCATCGCAAGCCGCACCGGCAATCCCAAATCACTTCCAGAAAATTGGCTTGAATCGCTTCGATCCACGAACCTGTGGCGAGGCACGCAACAGTAGTGCTTTTCGCAGGCTACGGGGCCTCGCAGTTCGGGTCAATGGGACTTCAGGTCTAGAACGACGTCGAAGTTACCCGCCTTGCTTAGCCCAAACTGTGAACCTATTCCCCGCTCTCAAACCACCCATATTCAAGCATGTTTGCGCCTTTCTACCAGCCCGCTTAAACTCTTTCCATTCCTCGTCTACCGATGACTCGCTACAAGACGTTTCGCGCCGAACTGGGCCCCACTCTGCGGTTGGCGCTGCCGCTCGTTCTCGCCGAGGTGGGCTGGATGAGCATGGTCATCGTAGACACGATGATGGTGGGACGCCTTCCCAACAGTGCCGTGGCCATCGCCGCCGTGAGCCTTGGTGGAATTCTGGTCAACGTCCTTGCTATGTTTGGCGCTGGGCTGCTAATTGGCCTGGACACACTTGTCTCTCAAGCATTTGGTTCCGGCCAGCGCGAGGACTGCCACCGCTCGCTTCTCCACGGTATCTATCTCAGCCTGGCTCTTGCGCCGCTCTTGATGGCCCCCGTTTGGTTTTTCGGGTCTTTGCTTAGCGCCATTCACATCGCTCCCGACGTGATCGCCGTCGCGGTTCCCTATTCGAAAGCCTTGGCTTGGGGCACCCTGCCTCTTCTCCTCTATTTTGCCGTCCGTCGCTGCATGCAAGCCATGAATCTGGTGCGGCCCATCGCTTTCGCTTTGATCACCGCAAACATTATCAACGCCGGCGGCAACGTCATCCTCATCTACGGCAAACTTGGGGCTCCCGCTATGGGCACGGTGGGTTCTGGCTGGTCCACAGCTTGGGCGCGCATTTACCTTTCTGGAGTTCTGGTGGGTTATCTCCTCTGGTACGATCGGCGCCATCGTACACGCTTGCTTCACACTCCCATCCAGCCCGAGTTACGCCGCATCCGGCGCCTGATCGCTCTCGGTTTACCCGCGGCCATGCAAATCACTCTTGAGATCGGCGTTTTCGCGCTAATTACGGCGCTGATCGGCCGGCTCGGGGCCGTTGCACTTGCCAGTCACCAGATCGCTCTGAACACCGTTTCCATCACTTATATGGTTCCTCTGGGCATCTCCTCGGCCGCGGCCGTGCGCGTTGGCCAGGCGGTGGGACGCAAGGATTTGCAAGGCGCCGGAGACGCCGGCGGCACCGCCATTTTTCTCGGCGCCGCGTTTATGACTGCCGCGAGCATCGTCTTGCTCGCCTTTCCCAGATGGATTGCCCGCGCCTACACACCGGACAAGGCGATCATCCGCAGCACGATACTTCTGCTCGCGGCCGGCGCAGCCTTCCAGCTATTCGATGGCATTCAAACGGTAGCCACCGGCGCATTGCGCGGCCTGGGAGACACACGCACCCCGATGCTGTGTCATTTCACCGCATATTGGATTATCGGTTTGCCGCTCGGCACGTGGCTCTGTTTTCGCCGGGGATGGGGTGCTTTCGGCCTCTGGGCCGGTCTAAGTCTGGCGCTGATTCTTATCGGGATAGTCCTGCTGCTCGTCTGGCGCCACAGAGTCCGCCAATTGTCTTGTTCCATCACGCAAGAATGATTTCGCGATCAGGGCTCAGCCTCGGCCATATGGATAGTGTGAAGAAGTTGCCAGTGGGGCGTGGCAGGAAGTCTTACATCTTGTAGCGGCCGAGATCGTCGTCGGAAAGGTTTTCCAGCCAGCTGCGCAATTGTTCGTTGGTGCTTCGTTCCGTAATAGCGCTCGAGACTTTCGAGTTTTTCAACACTTCTTCGTCTACAAAAATGGGGCAATCCACCCTCAGTGCCAGCGCCAGAGCATCGCTTGGCCGGGAATCGATGGTCATCATCTGCCCGTCGCGTTCAACCCAGATCAGCGCGTAAAAAGTATCGTCCTTCAGATCGTTCACCACGATTTTGTGAACCTGCACGTCAAGTCCGAGCAGAACATTTTTGAGAAGATCGTGAGTCATTGGCCGGGGCGTCTGCACCTTTTCAATCTCCAACGCGATTGCGTTGGCCTCGTACACGCCAACCCAAATCGGCAGGATCGCCTGGCCCTGCACATCCTTCAGCACAACAATCGGCATGTTGGTCACGGGATCCATCATCAGGCCGCGGATTTTCATCTCCACATCCATGTGACCTCCCGAGTAGCACAGGCTTCAGTCTGTGCCGTCAATATGTCTTAGCGCCGCGAGCGTTGCAAGCGCGAATCGACGCGCCCTAGAGAGCCTGCTCTCCCGCCAAACCACTCGGCGTAGCTCCCGTCACCCGAACCTGCACGTACTGTCCCAGAAGCGCTTGCTCTTGGGAAGAGAAATTTATAACTCGATGGCAGGAAGTATGCCCCGACCACTGATTTTCGCGCCGCGATTTTCCGCTGACAAGTAGTTCGAACATGTCCCCAATCATCGTCGAGTGCCTGGCAGTCTGAATTTCCCGCTGCTTTTCCTGTAAGACGCCCAACCGTCGGCTCTTCTCTTCCTCGGGGATAACGTCATTCATAGCCAGCGACGGAGTGTGCGGCCTCGGCGAATATTTGAAAGCAAACACCCCGTCGTACCGCACCGTATCGAGCAGGCTCAGGGTTTCCGAAAGATCCTCGTCCGTCTCGCCCGGGAAGCCGACGATGATGTCCGTCGTGATGCTGATGGCCCGCTTCGCCTGCCGGATCATCGCGATCTTCTCCAGATATTCCTCGCGGCTGTAAGTTCTCTCCATGGCCCGCAGTACTTTCGTCGATCCCGATTGCACGGGCAGGTGCACGTGATTGCAGAGTTTCGGCTGCGCATCGATGGCATCCACAATGTCCTGAGTAAAGTCGCGCGGATGGGAGGTGGTAAACCGTACTCGTCGAATCCCTGGCTCGTCCGCCACGGCCAGCAACAACTCCGAGAATCGCATCTTCCGCGCCGTGGGGTCGGAGTAGGAATTCACCGTCTGCCCCAGCAGTTGCACTTCGGAGTAACCCAACTCCGCAAGCTCCCGTACTTCGCGCAAAATCGAATCGCTACGCCGGCTGCGTTCCGGCCCGCGCGTGTAAGGAACGACGCAGTACGAACAAGCCTTGTCGCAACCTTCGATAATCGTCAGATACGCGCGCCACGGATTGTCGCGACGCGTCACGGGCGTCTCGAACGTCTCGTCCGTATCGTTATCAAGCCCGGTGACGCGCTGATTCCCTGCCTCAACCTGCGCCAGCAACTCGGGCAGTTTGCTGTAGCTCGCGGACCCGCACACCAGGCTGACCCACGGTGCGCGCTTAAAGATTTCTTCGCCTTCCTGTTGCGCCACGCAACCCAACACGCCGATAACTCGGCCCTCATTCTGCTTTACGCCGAACTCGCCTAGTCGAGAGAATACTTTCTGGGCTGCTTTTTCCCGGATGCTGCATGTGTTATAGAGAATCAACGAAGCCGATTCCGGCGATTCAACCTGACGGTATCCCCGGGCAAGCAAAACGCCAGCCACTTTCTCCGAGTCGTGGTCGTTCATCTGGCAGCCAAACGTTTCCAGGAAAAAAGTGCCGCGCGCCGCACTCCCTC
Source organism: Candidatus Acidiferrum sp. (assembly GCA_035272765.1). Lineage (GTDB taxonomy): Bacteria > Acidobacteriota > Terriglobia > Acidiferrales > UBA7541 > Acidiferrum. The sequence goes on along the minus strand of DATEQG010000046.1, from coordinate 77,949 downwards.
CCGCATCAAAAGTCGATGCTTCGCGCAGCGTACTCGCTTCACCGGCCCCGCGCGTGAGCCGATCAATGCCGATGTCGAACGTCTTGCCCATCTCTCTTTGGTCGCCGCTAATCGCTTTGCAGTGGCGCAGCGTCTCCCGCCACCGCTCCCACGTGGCAGTTTAACACACCTCCTTTACCTCCTTTATTTCCGCAACTCCCTCCACTTCACCAAATCTTTGTGTATCCAAAGAGGCAGCACCCTTTTTACCTTCTGCATCTCATTTGTTTGACCACCCTGTAGGCGTGTGCTACGTTCCTGAAGTCAGCAAAATTTATTTCTAACTGAGGGGTCGCACCATTCTTCTGTTCGCCACGTTCTTTGTAGCCGATCTCGGTAACATTCTTGGACAAACGGGCTGGGTTGCCCGCGGCATTTTGCTCTTGCTTGGGATTTTTTCCGTTGTTTCCTGGGCCATGATCTTCCAGAAGTTGGGCCTGTTCGGCCGTGTTCGCCGCCAAAGCGACCAATTCCTTCGTATCTTTCGTGCGACCAAGGGTGTAGCCAACCCGCAGGCCCTCGCTTCCGCGGGCTCGCCTTTTGCTTCCGTCTATGCCGCCGGCTATCGCGAACTCTTGAGCCAAGTCGGCACCGGCAATCCGCAACCCCTTGGAAAGCTGAAGAGTCTCCAGGCGGTCACCGTCAGCATGCAACTCGCTTCCGCGGAAGAGGTTCGCCGCGCCGAAAAAGGGATGTCCTGGTTAGCGACAACCGGCTCCGTGACGCCCTTCATCGGCCTCTTCGGCACCGTTTGGGGCATCATCGACGCTTTTTCAGGCCTTGGGAATGCCGGCGCTGCCAGCCTCCGCGCCGTGGCTCCAGGCATCGCCGAAGCGCTCATTACCACCGCCGCGGGACTCTTCGTCGCCATCCCGGCGGTCATCTTCTACAACCAGTTTTTGCAAAATATCCGCGATCTAGCGCAACGTCTCGATACGTTTGCACTGGAAGTCGGAGCTCAGGTCGAAAAAACTTTTATGTAGGTTTGCGCGGCCGCCAGCCCACGGCAGCCAATGAACACTATGCCGCAACTCTCCAAAAACACGCAGAGCACGCTCTCGGAGATCAACATGGTCCCGTTCATCGACGTGGTGCTCGTGCTGCTCATCATTTTCATGATCACCGCGCCCATCTTGCAGTCCGGCATCGAAGTCGACGTCCCAAAAACCACAACAGTGAAAGAAATCAACGAGCAGCGCCTCGTGATCACCATCGACAAGAACCAGCGCGTCTACCTGGCGGATGAGCCCATCAACATCCATCAGCTAGGAGCCAGGGTGCAGGCGCAGCTTAAAAAACCGCAGGACTCTGTTTTCCTTCGCGCCGATGAAACTATTCCCTTTGGCACTTTCGCCAAGGTCATCGATACTTTGCGGCAATCCGGGATTAGTAATATTAGTATTGTTACGGAGCCACTGACGGAACGCGCCCGCACGCGCTGAGCCCTATGAGTGGGAAATGAACACCAGCGTCGCCAATTCGGTTGACCGTTTTGCCGTCACCTCGGCCGAAGACCTCGACCTCCGAAAATTCCTCGTCTACTCCGTGATTCTTCACGTGTTCCTGGCTCTCTGGATCGCGGTTTCCATCTATCTCCAGATGCGAGGACCGGAGTGGGGTGATATTGGTGGAACGGACGGCAGCGTCAACGTCAAGCTAGTCGGGCCGGCCGCAGGAATCCCCATGCCCTCAAAGCCTTCCGTCACGGAAAGCACAGCCGTCGATCCGACAAAAGGGCTGTACAAAGAAGAACCCAAGCCCCCAGAGCCCAAAACGCCAGCGGAAAAGATTCCCGATTTCAAGAACGAAAAACCAAAACCAATCTCGCATCCGTCTAAGGTTGACCCGCCGAAAATTCCCCCACCGCCCAATGCCGTTGATTACGGCAAAGGCGGCTCCCCTAATCTTCCCACCAGCTATGCCACCAATCCTGGCGGTGGCTCTGGCCCTGTCTCGGTGAGAGGCCAGGGCGGCGGAGACTTCTCTTCTCGATATGGCTGGTATATTGAGGGTGTGCGCCGCAGCGTCGGGCAGAATTGGCTCCAAACCACCATCGATCCGCCCGTTCGTGCTGCGCGCCAGGCCCATTGCGTCATGACTTTCCGCATCAATCGCGACGGCTCCATCCAAAATATTCAGTTGGAACAATCCAGCGGCAATCTCTCCATGGACAATTCGGCAAAGCGTGCTTTGGACGGCATTCGCTTCGCACCGCTTCCTAATGATTTCCAAGGAAGTAGTGTCGATGTCACATTCGATTTTGATCTGTCTTTGACACACTAAAACAGTTCCTTAGTTCGTTCATCGTGCGGCAAGGAAAATCGGAGGTAAGGGTGCTAGTGAGTTTCAAACACATCAGTTCGCTGGTTGTCGTAGCCGCTCTCAGTTTTGGCGCCAATCCCGCACGCGCACAACAGGGACAGACTCCGTGGTTTCGCACAGGCACTGGCCTCGGCGTGGACAAAATCCGGCTCGCAGTAGCAGACTTTGGCCCGCGCTCCGACAACGCGAAAACGCATTCCCAGCAGTTCACTCAAATCGTTCGCGACGACCTCGCCTTCAGCGGCATCCTCGATCTCGTCAGCCCAAGCTTCTATCCCGCGCAATCCCCCACTCAGCCCTCTGAACTCCAAAACGCCGCTTGGACCGATCCCCAGGTCAACGCCCATTACGTCGCTTTCGGCAATCTCACAGAGACGACCTCCGAGGTCGCCATCCAAGCCTGGCTCTATGACGTCACCAGCTCTTCCTCCCAATCTGTCGTTGGCAAAATCTACCGGGGCGCTCCCACCGACGAGCAAGTCCGCAAATTCGCCCACCAGTTCGCCGACGAAATTATCTTCAAACTCTCTGGCGGCCTCCCGGGCATCGCTTCCACCCAAATCGCCTTCATCAGTTCCCGCTCCGGTTCCAAGGAAGTCTGGGTGATGGATTACGACGGCGCAAATCAGCACCCGCTAACGTCGCTCCGTACTATCTCGCTCACGCCCCGTTGGTCCCCAGACGCCTCGCGCATCGCCTTCACTTGCTATCAACCCGTGAGCGGCGTCGTAAGCGCCCAAATCTGCATGTATTCCATGGACGCTGGCAAAGTCATCTCCTTCCCCCGCTTCCGCGGAACCAACAGCGCCCCTGCCTGGTCTCCCGACGGCACGCAGATCATGTTCTCCTCGTCGATGCTCGGCAATCCTGAGCTCTTCGTCACCGACAGTGCAGGCAGCAAACCCAAACGCCTCACGTTCTCGATTGGCGGCAGCACTTCTCCCACTTGGAATCCCAAGACCGGTCAAAGCGTCGTTTTCGTCAGCGACCGCGGCGGCATTCCCAAGCTCTACATGATGAATGCCGACGGCACCAACGTCATCACTCTCGATCTCCCTGACAAGGGCTATCTCATCGATCCCGCTTGGTCTCCCAACGGCCAACTTCTCGCCTTTAGTTGGCGCCGGCCCAACGGCAATTACGATATCTACGTCATGGAACCCACCTCGCAGCAGATCGTCGAACTGACCCGCGACGAGGGCCGCAACGAGCGCCCCAGCTGGGCTCCCGACGGCCGTCACATCGTCTTCGAATCGACTCGTACGGGCCCTCGCGAGATCTGGACCATGCTGGCCGACGGCTCCCAGCCCCACGAACTAACCATCGACGGGCACAACGAATCGCCCAACTGGTCGCCCAAGTAAAGCCTCCGTCGATATAGATTTATCGAAACTTTCGTTGCCTGCCGGGCATCTGAATCTCTGGTTGCACTATTCTCGTTGAATTTCATCTTTTGCAGTTGCTTCTTCCAGGGTTCTGTGGCATTTGTCTGTGTACGATGTTTAATATATCGTGGTACGATGTATTCCCCTTTACCCAGCCCGCTAGTGATAGGATGATGCCTCTGGTGGGACGAACAAGGGATTCTTACGTTGAGGAGGATTCGAATGATTCGGGTTTCTAGCTCTCTCTACCGCGGGGCCATGCTCACGACGATTCTTGCGCTCGCCTTTGTGGCAGGTTGCAAAAAGAAGGTTCCGCCGCCACCTCCGCCTCCGCCGGCTCCAGCGCCTGCGCCTGCGCGCCCGACTGTCTCGCTGCAGGCCAACCCAACCTCCATTAATACTGGCGATTCGACGACTTTGAGCTGGACCTCGACCGATGCCACACAGCTCGCCATTTCGCCTGGGGTTGGCGCCGTGACGGCTCAAGGCTCGACCAAAGTCACTCCGTCGGATTCCACGACATACACGATCACTGCCAGCGGTCCGGGCGGCTCGGCTGACTCGAGCGTCCGCGTCACGGTGACGGCGCCTCCTCCGCCACCCCCTCCTCCGCCGCCATCTATCGACTATGACGCCCTCTTCCTCCAGGAAGTGAAAGACGCCTACTTCGACTTCAACAAAGCCGACATCCGCGCCGACGCCCGCGACGCTCTCGCAAAGACCGCGGACTTCCTCCGGAAGTACCCGCAAATCAAGGCGACCATCGAAGGCCGCTGCGACGAACGCGGCTCAACCGAATACAACCTCGTCCTCGGCGATCGACGCGCTGCGGCCGTCAAAGCCTATCTCGTCTCCCTCGGCATCTCCGCCGACCGCTTGAATACGACGAGCTTGGGCAAGGAAAAGCCGTTCTGCACGGAAAGCAACGAGGAATGCTGGCAAAGAAACCGCGTCGGCCACTTCGTCCGTGTGCCGTAGCGCTTCGCATAACTACGTAACGGTTCGATGACCGTCAGAGCCGCGTGACCGAGCAATCTCTTGCTCGCGCGCGGCTCTGCCGTTAAAGTGAGTAGAGAGCCGCCCGGTTCCAGACACGCCGGCCGCTCGGTGATTGTCAGTAAGCGCGTTCTTCCCTGGCCTGAATATTCGTCTGAGAAGCAGACGCATCTGAGGAGGTTCTTTTCATGAAAGTCCGCACCATCGTTATCTTTGCCGCCGCTGTTTTTGCCGGGGCGCTCGGCGGCAGCCTCGTCGGGCCGCGCCCGGCTGAGGCCGTTGCCCGGGAAATCATCGATCTGCAGCGCGATGTGACCACTCTTCTTCAGGGTCAAAAGGACATGTCCACCCAGATCACGACCGACCACACCGTCCTTAAAACTCTCGTCGAGCAGACCAGCGACAATGTCGGCAAACTGAACGCCACCATGGGCAGCGTCCAAAAGTCCGTGCAGGACGTGCAAGCCAACTCCGGGGCCCGTCTGGACACCATGTCCACACAGGTCCAGGGCCTTTCCGACAATCTCGAAGAAATCAAATCACGCCTCGGGAAACTGAACCAGCAGCTTGTCGATCTCCAGAGCGCGGTACAAAGCATCGACGCCAAAGTTTCCGGCTCCGCTCCGGCTGGCACCGCCCCCACCTCAAATCCTCGGCCTGCGAATGACGGGAACTCCGCTCCCCCCATCGCGAACAGTGCTGCCTCTCCCGCGCCATCCGCGGACATGCTCTATTCCAACGGCCTGCGGGATATCACCAGCGGCAAATACGATCTAGCTCGTCAGGAATTTCTCGACTACTTGAAGTACTACGGCGATACCGATCTCGCCTCGAACGCGCAATTCTATCTCGGCGAAATCGCCTACCACCAGAAGCAATATCAAGATGCCGTCGCTGAATACGACAAGGTGCTCACCGTCTACCCGAAAAGCTTTAAGCTCGCTCCGGCGCGCCTAAAGAAAGGTATGGCATTGCTTGATCTCGGCCAGAAGACCGCGGGCGTTCGCGAACTCCGCGAAGTCGTTCGCCGCTATCCGGGGACTGAAGAAGAACGCTCGGCTCGCGCGAAGCTCAAAGAACTCGGCGTTGCCGTCACCGCCGGCTAGCTCGAGTTTCGTCCCGCGTGCCTGCGTCTGCTCCGCTCTCCCCTCCCAGCCCGCCGTCTCAAAGAATCCATTCGCCCTCAGAACAAATCCTGTAGGGGCGGGGCTTGCCTCGCCCGGATCGCTATGCCACCCCAACCAGCAACCGATCGATCCGCTTGCTCACATCACGCAAATACGCCTCGTCCCCGCCATCCAGTTCCGCAATGACGCTGCCCGAGTAACCAATCTCGAGGAACGCCTGGCGCACCGCCGCCCAATCCACGTCCCCATCGCCCAGGTTCACCCAAGCGTATCCGCTCTCTTTGCGTTTGAAGTCTTTCAAATGCACTTTGTAAACGTTCTTCCCAAGCGTCCGAATCCAGTCCTGCGGATAGCCATAAAGCACCACATTCCCCACATCGAACCACGCCTTGATCCACGGACTCTCGAACTCGTTGATATACTTCTCCATTTCCAGCGGGCTCAGCAGAAACTTGTTCCAAACTTCCTCGATGGCTATCACCACTTTTAGTTCCTCTGCCATGGGAATCAGTTTGCGTATCTCTGTCTGCGACCGCGTCCACGCGTCCCGGTACGATGTCTGCGCATTCACCACCGCCGGCACCAGCAACACCGCATCCGATCCCCACAGCTTTGCGTTGTGCAGCGATGTCCGCATCCCCTCCATGCTCTTCGCCACCACCGCGCTGTCGCTCGACGACAACGGATATTTCCAGTGGTCCATGTTCATCACCGAGTCGATGCGAATGTTTGCCGCGTCAGCAGCCTTTTTGATCTCTTCCGCCTCGTGCTTGTCCGGCGTCGTCGGCGCCTGTACCACCTCGAATCCCACGTTCCGCGCCAATTTGAACCGATCCGTATAGCTCAGGCTGCTTGGCAGCATGTCAAACACCAGCCCCTTCTTCACCGCCAGCGCCGCCCCTGTTTGCGCTCCCGTTGCCTGCGGGCCCGCCGCGACGCTCTTCCCCAACCCATCAGCCCCCGCGATTAGTTCGCCAGCCAACGCCTCTCCGCCAATCCCCAAGCCACACGCCGCCGCCACTCCCGCCTTCACAAATTCCCGCCGCGTCGTTCGTCTCATTCCGCTTTCCTTTGCCCTTCCGATATATGCACCACCGGCATGCAGCCCCAGTTAAAAAAATGTCATTCCGAGCGCAGCGAGGATCTCTGCGCCATCGTCTCGCGCCTCATGCGGGCGATAAATCTGCTTCTCGCTTCTTCTCTGTGTCTTCTGTGTCTCTGCGTTTAGCTCTCCTTCTTTACGTCGTTACCTCATTACTTCTTTACGTCAATTTCTCCAGATTAATCTTCGACTCCCATTCCTCCTTCGACTTCCACTGCTCCTCCCACGTCACTTCCTTCCCCGTATAAGCCGCCGTCCGCGCCATCATGCACGACACCGCCGACTCCACTCCCTTCTCCGCCTGATTATGAAATTTCCCCGAAGTAATACTCTCCACAAACGCCTTCTTTTTCTCAGCATCCGCAAACTCTAGATTCGAAGTAAATTTCCCCGTCGCCGAAAACCCCTGATCGTCCTTCGCCGGAATCTGCGGTGTCTGCCACGGCTCATCCCCCCAAATCCCCAGCGGCCCCGAGTACGGCGACTGCGACGTTCCCTTCGTCCCAAAAAATCTTTCCGTAACGTCCCACCACCCCTTCGCAAATTGCGTCGAGCTGAACGTCACATCCACTCCACCCGGATACGTAAACACCACGTTGTAATTCCCGTAGACATCTCCATCCGTCGGCCGACCCAGCCGTCCGCCGGTCCCCGAACATTTCACCGGATGCGCCTGCAAAATCCAGTTGCATATATCAATCACGTGGATATTCTGCTCCACGATAATGTCCCCCGACAGCACGCGGTCATACACCCAGTTCCGCAACCGCCGCTCCGTGGGCGAAGCCTTCTCCCATTTCGGCCGGTCCAGATACCCCGACAAATAATGCGCCTCCCCGCACACAATATTCCCCAGCGCCCCGCCATGAATCCGTTTCACCAGCTCCACAAACGGGGGACAATCCCGAATCTGAAATCCCACGTCCAAGCTCAACTTCCCCTCCGCCCGCTTCCCAATCTCAATCACCTTCTTCGCTCCCGGCACATCCACCGCCACCGGCTTCTCGCAGTAAACGTGCTTCCCCGCCGCAACGACGGCCTCCAAATGCGAGGGATGGTAGTAGGGCGGCGTAGCAATCACAATCGCATCGACATCCTTAGAATGAGCAATCGCCTCGAACGCCTTCGGCCCAACAAAGCACTGCGTCGCATCGATCGCGGCGAATCCTTTCGCCGCCTGCATTTTGTCAAACGCCCCGCGCGCCGTATCCAACTGGTCCTGAAACATATCCGCCAAAGCCACAACACGCGCCCCGCCAGTCTCAAACATATTGGTAGCGTCTTCAGTCCCCCGCCCGCCGCATCCGAGCAGCCCCACGCGCACCTGTGAGTTCGCCTCCGCCCCCCAAACCCGCGCCGCCGGTATAAACATCACCCCACCCACCGCCGCCGTAGTCCCAATGAATTCTCGCCGTCCAACTTTCTCTCTCATGCCGCCACCTTTCGACTCACGGGGTGCCCCACCCTCGTTTTCTGAGGGTGGGTCTTTCCTTTCGCTCAACCTTAAACGCTTCAAACCTCTTCCGCTCACGCTTCGCTGTATCACATCCGCAGCACACATCGCAAGGCTAGCCATACAGATTCTTTACAGTATCCCTAAATGCAGTAACCTATTTCCGACTGATTAGGTTAGGCTGCGGGGACGAAACATGTTTTTCACCCATCACACAGATAGGGCCTCACGATTTGCCCTGACGGGCAGGAACCAAGCCTTCCTTGTTGATGATGGGTGGGACGACTTCACCTTTAAGACGATGTTCGAGCTCGTAGTCTTTGACCAGGAGGGCAAGCGGATAGACATTGGAGCCGTCAAGATACTTTCCCACGGCCTTCTCCCCAGCAGAGTCTCAATTCCCGAAACATTTAGCGAGTTAGGACCGGGGTACTGCTCACTGGGTCAGGAGCAAAACTACTATGAGACAATCGCGGGACTTCCCGGCGAACTCGGCGATGAGGTGCTACGTGGCCTTCGAGACTGCGTCCGCGACCCGCGGATATTCCTCGAATTTCGTAACGAGCCAGGCTTCCACGATTCTCTTCTTCGCTATGTCTCCGAGGAAAGCGTAACGACGACTTTTGCTGTAGCTCTGAAAGGCCAAGCAAGCCTCACTCCGTTCCAATTCGCGTATGACTATCCGCAACGTGGCGGAAGCGACTCAGCGCTGCAGATCACCTTCAATGTAAACCCCCTCTCCATGCCACCCACGAACGTGCACGTTGTGATAGGGCGTAACGGAGCCGGAAAGACATATCTTCTGCGAAACATCGCTTCTGTGCTCCGCCAACCGCGCCCGCGAAGCACTTCTCCAAGCGGCAGCCTCAGATTTCTGCCGACCACAGTAGTACCAAAGCCACCAGAACGTTTCGCGAACCTCGTGACGGTAACGTTCAGTGCCTTTGACCCCTTCCTTTCCCCTGATACGCCCGCCGACACCGAAATGGCCATCCGTTACGCCTACGTCGGCCTGAGGAAACCGCTTGCTTTGCCGGATGTCCCCCTGGATCAAGCCCCACAGGAGCCGCAAGTGAGAACCAAAGAACTACACGAACTCGCTGCGGAATTCCGCGAAAGTCTCGCCAAGTGTATGTCAGGTCCCCGTCGGCACCGCTGGCTAGATGCAATTCGGACTCTTCAAACTGATCCGGGATTTCAAGAACTCGAAATACCATCGTATCTTGAAAACGGCGAAGATCCCGTGGCCCCGATTTCGGAAATCTTCAACGCACTTAGCGCAGGCCACAAAATCGTGCTTCTCATAGTAACTCGCCTGGTCGAATTGGCAGATGAGCGCACACTAATCCTGTTAGACGAACCAGAATCTCATCTGCATCCGCCCCTGTTATCCTCGCTAGTCCGCGTTCTTTCAGATCTCCTGACGCTGCGTAATAGCGTTGCCATCGTTTCTACGCACTCTCCAGTCGTATTACAGGAGGTGCCCAAAAGCTGCGTCTGGGTGCTCCGCCGATCCGGCGAAACAACCAAAGCGGAAAGACCAGAGATTGAGACGTTCGGTGAGAACGTGGGAGTCTTGACACGGGAGATCTTTGGTCTCGAAGTAACTAACAGCGGGTTTCATAGTCTCATTTCGAGCCAAGTCGCCGGCGGCCACAAAGACTATGACCAAGTGTTAGGAGAATTTGACCAGCAGCTCGGAGCAGAAGCGAGAAGCATTGCTCGAATGCTAGCTAAGGATGAGAAATAACGCGATGCGCACCATCGCGCGACAAGAAATAGATTTCACTGCTCTGTACACCCAATGTAGAAATCAGAGGCGCTTTGAAGCGCGTGCTCGCCTCGGTATCGCTCAAGCCGCTGCTTTGGAAGCAGCGCAACAGTACCGAGCGCTGGGACTGGATATGACCTTATATCAATTCGTCCACCCCCAAATTCCAGAAGGGGGCGCAAACGCGGAGGACTTCGTCGGACTATACAATTATTCGTTTGCGAGAAAAAACGGTGCTGGCCGGTGGGCCTACGACAAGATTAAAGCATCGGCGCCACACGGAATATGTCCACTCTGCGGCCAGCGGCCAGTAAGTACCCTCGATCACTATCTACCAAAGGAATCAAAATGGATGCTGGCGATCACGCCGGACAATCTCATCCCTGCGTGCACGGACTGCAATTTTGCGAAGCGGGCAGCCTGCCCTCAAGACGAAGCTACTCAATCGTTTCACCCGTACTTTGATTCGGCCGACGAGTCTCAATGGCTTTTCGCACAGCTCCGCCGCGTGGGCGGCGGCTTGTTCGTAAGCTTCTTTGTCAGGGATCCCGAGGATTGGACACCGCCGCGTCGCCAACGAGCTCGCCATCATTTCACTGTCTTGGGCCTCGAGTCCTTCTATAAGACGCAGGCCGCAGAGGAGCTTGCAAACATGAAGTATCGTCTTACAAGGCTACTCAAGCAGGGTGGGGCTGGAACAGTGACAGCGCACCTCAGAGAAGTTGCCGCTAGCTATCGCAGCAATCATACGAACTCGTGGCAAACAGCTTTATACGATGCGCTGGCACAGGACGCTGGATTCTGTGCTGGTGATTTTAGTTTGGTCTAAGCTAAACCTATCTGGATGAAAAACGCAGGTGACGCCGGGTGCCCCAGGTTCGATTTTTGAACCTGGGTATTGGCGTTAACTCCCCACTTGAGTCGACGCCCCTCGCCTATTTCGTCCAATCTTCCGTCTTCAAATTCTTAATCCGCCCAAACGCCCGGTCACCCGTAACCAAAATCACTCCCAACGCCATTGCGTGCGCGGCGATCATCAGGTCCAAGCCGCCCGGCAACTGTCCCTGTCGCTCCAGCTCAGTCCGCAGCCACCCATATTCTCGCGCCGCCGCGGAATCCCAGGCAACAATGGTAACCGTCAAAAGAAATTGCTCAAGCGCGATGCGCAGCGGCGCCGAACCCTTGCGCGCGACGCCATAGTGCAGTTCCCCTTCTGTGACGGACGAAATTCCGAGCTCAGCCACAGCGACTTTCGACAAGCGCCTATCCATCGCGGCGCTCTTCTTGTTAATCAGATAACTCGCCGCGTTCGTGTCTAGCAGATACCTCACACTCATCCGAACAGCTCGCGCTTTTGCGGCGGCTCATCCTTGCGGTCCGACATGAATTCGGCAAATGCCCGCGGGTCTGCCTTGATGGCTGCGTCGCGAATCCGAAAAAACTCATCCCAAGACTCGGGCCGCTTCGACAAGATTACGTCCCCGGTCTTTTCGTCCTTTCGAATGAACACTTCTTGCCCCTCAAACCGAAACTCTGCCGGCAACCGCACCGCTTGGCTCCTTCCATTGCGAAAAAGCTTCGCCGTCTTCATGCCAGGTACCTCCCTTCCTTCAATCACCTACTCCGAAGACGTAGTATATACCATGATATAGTCCGCGCGCAACGGCTCTGCTCTCCCAGATTCCCGACAGCAAAATTTCGCAGCGCACTCCTGATGGCGAAGTCTACTTGGACTTATCCTTCATGGCCTTTACACTTGCTTTCACCAGTTTCTTTACCAATGTCATTGGTGCTGATTTACCCACTGGGAAGCTAACAATGGCTTTCGTTGTGGCATAACCTGCAAGCTCCTTCTTATGTTTTTGTATTACGGAAGGGGGTACATGTAGGCGTATGTGCGGTTTCTTGAAGCTGAACCAGGCAAACATCCCGTCGTAATAATCAATTCCTGGGTGGGAATATCCCGGCATTTGGAAGTAATCGGTTCGTTCAATGGCACCAGGCACTGCCGCCCGTATGGCCGCTCTGATCTTCGCGAGATCGCCTCGGGCCTCTTTCGGACATCTTGCTATGTATTCATCCACGCCACTAGTCTTGCGTTTTGCCACGACTGCGTTCTCCCCTTGTCGAAGTGTTTTTTACACAGTAATCGACTGTGACTTCACCGGCTGGGCGCCGCGTGCTCCTCCCTCCTTGCAACCCCGCCACCCACACTGTCATTTTGAGCGCAGCAGGCCGACTCTTTTTCTTTCACGTTCGCTTCCCGCGAACGTGTCAGCCTGCGGAGAGAGAACCTCCGCCCCATCGCGCGCACTCTGCGCGATGAAACCTCTCTTTGGGTTTTGCTCTCTGAAACCTCATCCTTTCTCACTCCACTTATCCGCCCGCGCCTTCAGTCTCTTCCGCGCCGCCCGCAAGTCCTTCCGCCAAGCCTTTGCCTCGTCCTCAGACAATCGCGCTTTGGCCAAGACCTTCGCCAGTCCCCGCCCCGTAATTATTTTCCGAACCTCTTCCGCAGAAAATGTTCGTCCCGCCTTGGCATCCGCAATGCCCTCATCAATCGCCGCCAAGGTTGCCGCATCGTCATCGTCCAAGCGAATCTGTGGCGCCGCGTCCTTGCGATCCTCCATGAATCCCGCAAACGCACCCGGATCAGCCTTGATCGCCTCATCGCGAACCCGAAAGAACTCCTCCCACGACACAGGCCTACGCACTTTCCTTGCCCGCGATTCCGTGGGAGGTTTCTTCTTTGTTTTAGTTGTCTTCATCTTCTCTGTGACCTCTGTGTCTCCGCGTCCCTCTGTGTAAAATCCTTTTCTTCGCCTTTTCCGAGACTTCTCTTGTTTTGCAACCGAAGCTTGCCTTGCTAGCGTATAATCAACTCATGCCCCAAAGCGAAATCATCTTCTCCGTTCAAGAGTCCCCCGAAGGCGGCTACGAGGCCCGCGCTCTCGGCTTCTCCATCTTCACGCAGGCAGACTCCCTCGACGAACTAAAGACCATGGTTCGCGACGCCGTCTCTTGCCACTTCGACACCTCCAGCAAACCCAGCGTCATCCGTCTGCACATGGTCAAGGACGAGGTCATTCCAGCTTGAAGCTTCCCCGCGATGTCAGCGGTGACGACCTTGTTCGATCCCTGCGACGTTTCGGCTATGAAACCACCCGCCAAACCGGCAGCCACATCCGACTCAGTTCCAGCCTGAAAGGTACCGAACACCACGTCACCATCCCCAATCATCAACAGCTCAGAGTCGGTACGCTCGCTGAAATCCTTAGCGACGTCGCTAACTACCTCGACCTCACGCGAGAAGAGCTAACCCGCCAGCTATTCGGCTAGCCGCCCTTTACCGATTCTCGTTCTCCTCTGCGACCTCTGTGTCTCTGTAGCCCTCTGTGTGAAATCCCTTTTCCCTGCTTTTTCCAGCGCTCCCGCCTCCTAGACGCAGCAACCTGCTAACTTCTTCACCCCAAACCTCTTATAATTCTCTTGACAATATAACTAATCTATACTATAGTGTTGCGTGTTGTTCACTCGCCAGCCCGTCTTGTATTCCCATTTCGGAATCCCTCCCACGCCTTCGGCCCTCAATCCTCCACCGGTCACTAACTCCCATAGAATCCGCACTTCCGCAAAACACGCCCGTAACCCGTTTAGATTCCGCACTTCCAAAACACAGCACTTAAAGCTCTTTAGAATGAACACTTACAAAAAAAACCCGGGAGGGGGCTCCCACAGTTCTAAGTGGCACAGACTTCAGTCTGTGCTCTCTTCTCTCCGAAACTTTCGGCCTTCAACTATCAACTGTCGACTTCCCTTTCCCCTCACCCAATCAACTTCTCCAAATACTCCTTCGCCCCACGCACGTCCTCCATCTGCTTCTCCCCGGAAATCTCCCGCTCAATCGTCACCGCCCCCGCATACTTCATCTCCTTCAACCGCGCAATAATCCGCGCAAAATTCACTTTGCCCTTTCCGATCGCCACTTCCTTTCCCAACTCCTTCGGATTCGTCGGCCACAATCCGTCCTTCGCATGAATCCCTTGCACATACGGCGCAAGAATCTCGATCGCATCCACCGGATTGGCCTTCCCATACAAAATCAAATTCGCCAAATCAAAATTCACTCCCTGATTGTCCAACCCCACATCCCGCATCGCCCGCACCAGCGTGATCGGCGTCTCCTGCCCCGTCTCATACCGGAAGTTCTGCCCATTCTTCCGGCAATATCCCACCACATCGATCAAAGCTCCCACCGTCTCGGTATAAACCGGGTCGTTCGGATTCTCGGGAATAAACCCGCAATGGGTTTGCACCGCCGGCACGCCGCACTCCTTCGCAAAGTCCGACGCCTTCTTGATATGGGCAATCCGCGCCGCCCTTGTGTCCCGGGGCACCAGTCCAATCGTCAGCGGTCCGCCATAAAAATCCCACACTTCCTTCCCCGGCCCGCCCACCACAATCGACGTCGCCTCAATCCCGTACTTCGCCAGCGCCGTCGTCAACTTCCCCGCCAGCCCCGGCGCAAACTCCTCGCAGTAGGCCTGGCAAGTCGGCAACCCCAGCGTGTGCACCTTCGCCAGCGCCGCATCCGGATCATTCCCAATCCCAATAATCAGTCCCAACCTCAGCGGCTTTTTCCCTTCATTTCCAAATCCCTTTTGCGCACTGTACGCCGCGCGAATCTCTGGCCGGAAAGGCCGCAAATCCTCAAAATTCTCACCACCCATAAGCACCTCGCTTCCCGCCCCAAATCCCGCCGCCAAAGCCAGCGCCGAACTCTTCAAGAACTTTCTACGATTCTGCAATCGCATCTCTGTCGTTTTCCCTTCTTCTCTGTGACCTCTGTGTAAAGACCTTTTTCTTTCGTTATTTCTCTACTTCGATACTTCATTACTTCGATTTTTCTGCCAGCATTCTCCAGGTCATCTCTTCAATCGGCGCCCGGTCGTCTGTAAATATCGCCGCTCCTGCCCTCGGTTCAAATTCGACCATCTCTGTCGAAGCCTTTTTCTCCAACTCTTGAACCCACGCTGGCCCCGCGCCTTGTTCCAACTGCAGCCTGGTCTTCGCAAGTTCCCTTTTTTCCGGAAATGCAAAGAGAATGTGATTTCCGTCTGCCCTCGACAGCTTCTCAAGACTCGGAAACACCTGCCTGATCGTCGCTCCAATGGCTTCCAGCAACTCGTGCTTCGCGCTTTCATCGTACACATTTACCATCAGCACGCCATCATTCGTCATCCGCGATCGCACCAACTGAAAAAACTCCACTGTGGTCAAATAAAACGGCACATAGGGTCCCCCTTGAAATAGATCAATGTTCACCAAATCGCTCTTCACCTCATGTTCCGCGAGCCACGGCCGTGCGTCCGCTATATGCACGTGCAATTTCGCGTCGCCCTGCGGCAATCCAAAGAACTCCACCGCCACGCGCACCACTTCCGGATCAATTTCCACGGCTTCAATCTCTATTTCCGGGGCAACCACTCGGGTCGCCCGAATGGATCCTCCCGCCCCCATTCCTAGCACTAACAATTTCTTCGCTGGCACGATCGCCGGCCCCAGTGCGAATTCGTCCAGATAAAACCCAGAGGTGTCACTCCCAACTTTCTCGATCGTCTGGAAATAGCGTGTATTGTTCAGCAGGAGGGATCGAAACCCAGCATTTTCGAAAACCAGGATTCTGTTGTACGCCGATTCACCGCTCCAAATAAAGCCGGCCGGCAATCGCGCTGGCGGAACCGCAAAAAGTAACGCCACCGGCATCGCCAACAAAACGGCCACCTTTCGCCGCATCATCAAACCAGCCGCCCCAACGAGGATCGACGCCCCACAAAGTATTTCCATCGTCATGCGCGTCCCAAATCTCGGCACCAGATAAAAGCTAGTTCCCAACACTCCCGCGATGCTCCCGGCCGTCGAAAGCGAGAACACTCTCCCCACAGTAATTCCCACATGCCCTGCGCGCGCCAACAGCCGGATTACGAATGGCGAAGTCATCGCCAGCGCTGTCATTGGTGGCGCGAAAATAATCACCGTTGCCAGCGCCGGCCCAAGAAAATCTCCCATATGCCAAAATGCCAGCAGCACTGGCCGCATCGAGAACACAATCAGCAGCTGATATACTCCGCTCCCCAAAATAATCCAGTAAAGCAAAGCATCGGTAGACTTTCGATCCGCGATCCAGCCGCCCAAACTGTACCCAACCGCGAGAGCGAGCATCACCATGGAAATCATGCTGCCCCAAACATAAATCGAGTTCCCAAAATACGGCGCGTACAAACGGAACGCCGTCAACTCCATGGCCATGACGATGGCGCCCGTTACGGTCGCCGTCCCAATCCACAAAAGGACCTGCGCGAGGCTCGGCGGCGCAGCATCGAATTGCTCGTTCTCTTGCTCTGATTTTGGAAGAGAGGAAGCGGTCTCCACGGCCCATGTATATTCCACACGGCCCCGCAAACCGTCAATGAAAACAATCTAACGAATTGACTTCCTGCAGCCAGGATTCAGGCCAGCCGCATTCGCGGTACAGTTCGCCGCTATTCACTTCACAGGCGTGGCGTTCCGTTCGTTCAGCGCAATCGTATTTGCTCCCGCCCGGAGCTCAACTTTTATATCCCACAGCAACATCTGCCCGCCCGCGAGCGCCGACCCCATCAAATAATACGTACCTGGCGCCACACCAGCGAAGGTAGCTTTCCCGGTCGCATCCGTCCTCATTCCCGCCACGCTTGCTCCGTTAATCGCATTCGCTGCCTTCTGACAATCTGGCGTCCGTTGCGCGCACGCCACTACCATCGCCCGGTAGGGCGCAATCCCTGCGGGCACTGGGAATCCGCCCTTTGCCAGCACATTATCGAAGCTGTCTCTCAAAAGCACGAACGCTCGCCCAGCCAGCGGGTTCGCGCCTCCCGGTTGAGCCGACGCAAGTCCGCTCGTGAAGGACAATACCGCATTCCCAGGCACGACTGCCCCAGCAGGCATCGTCGACACTCCTGCGCCAGACGGAGCACCGGTCGGCGCACTCGCCGCCATCGCAACTGGCGGCGCTGGAGGATTCGCCCCCGGCACAAGTACGCCGAGATTGCACGTAGCCTCCAGCGGCGCGAAGGTAAAATCCCCATCACCGTTCTGCCCTGTGATTCTCCGCCCATGCACCAGATACGACCCCGCCCCCGGATCCAAACTTCCATCCGCCTTCATGGTCAGCAAGAGCGGATGCCCCGGATCATCCACTTTCACCGCCGCCTGCGCTCCATTCGCCACCACCTGATACGGATACGCCCGCGCCGGATCGCCGCACGCGACGATCACCGACTCGGGATAAAATTCGACACTGAACCCGGTCTGCGCCCCGTAATTCCCGTGCATCCGTAGACCAGGCGGTGTCGGTGCGCCTTTATCTCCTCCAAACATTGTCTTCAGCAAATCCGTCTGCATCGTCTGCATGCCGATGCTTGCGCCCTTCGACGACAAATTCAGAGCTGGGCAAGTCGCCCTGCGGGGCGCAAAAGTCGTATAACTGGCGCCCCCATTGATGGCGCCATAAACGCGGTTGCCCCCGGAATCGTAGATCGGCCCCGCGCTCGTTGCGGCGTTTCCATTGGTTATTAGTGTCCCGTTCGCATCATGGTATCCCCCGCTGTAGGAACTCGGATCGTTTCCGCCGGAGGTTCCGCTCGCCACCACTCCTTCAATCACCAGCGGCCCCGGCCCCACAATGGTTCCGTCGGCGTTCAGCGTCAACACCAATGGCTTCGGCCGCGTGTCCACAACAATTACAGTCCGCCCATTCCTGAATTCCACGTTGTAATTTTCCTGATTCGGCGAGAGAAACGCGCAATTTACAAGTACGCCCCCATCAATGAAATCCAACCGCCAATTGCCAGCACCCTCAAACACCCCCGCCATATTGATCCCTGGCGGCGGTTCTTTACCCAGCGCGGGCATCACCTGTGACACCATCTGGCTAAACGCCCCCAGCAGCGTGTTCCCGGTGCACGACGCCGGCAGCCGCCCCGCCGTAATGCAGCGATTCAGCTTCTTCTCCTCCGGCGACATTGGCTTGGCTGGTTGGCCAGACATGGCAGCTTTCATCTCAGCGTTGTAGGCCGCCGCGGTGTCATCGGCTTTCTTTTGCAGCGCGTCCTGTTTATCCTGCACCTTCTTCGCGAACGCTTTCTCCTTCGCAATCTCCTCCGCCGAGGGCTGCTTGCAGGTCGGCAACAATTTTTTCAGCGAGCCACGCGTTTCGTTCGTGTATTTCATCATTCCGTTGGAAAGAATCGTGTCCGGATGCCCAACAAAGCAGTTCGCCGTGTCTGACAAATCTCGTATGTTGCAATTCTCGATGAAGAGGCGTTCGCCGTTGCAGACATACGTCACATGCAATTGCAAATCCTGCGCCGAGGCAATCGCGCCTAACATCAATCCCAACATCGCCACCATCCCGAGAACGCTCGCTCTAATCTTCATTTCCATCCCTCCGAAGACCTTGTACAGACCGCTGGCGCCGGCCCTCGTCCTTCCTCTGACCTCCACGTGATTCCAGCCCGGCATGCTTCCGCCGTCCTAAAGAATTCCGTGGAGACACTTGTGCCAATGCCGCAGCCCTCAGGGTTCAGGCTACGCCTGAACCCCGAGGGCTCTCTGTGATGCGGCACTCTACTATGCAATGCGCAGAACCACGGGAAAAACCGTCATGGCGGGCCGCCACGCCGCTGGCAGACCATGCGGGTAACTAGCAGTACTTCGTCATGCCGAATCGCTTCCGGATATGTCCTTCGGGAGAGTGTACCAGCGGCTGAGGGAACGGTCGCAATCCCTCATTCATCAGCAATTAGCGCGCTTATTTCTTTGCGTCGCTCGGAGACAGTGATCCAGGTACGTCATGCCTGGTCATTTCCGCGCCGGTGATCACGGCGTTGCGGATCTGACTAAATAGATCGGTCAAAGTATTTGGCGTGTGAGGGATCAAGATAGTGTTGCTGTGATCGTTGGCGGCAATGTCCTTTAACGTGTCGAAATATTGGGTCATTAGGACAAGCTGCATCACGTCCTGCGGCGTCGAGCCGGGGACGGTTTTCGCGAAATCCTCCACCGAGTCTTTCAGCCCGGAGATGATGGCCTTGCGTTGGTTAGCGATGCCTTCTCCTTGCAGGCGCTTGGATTCAGCTTCCGCTTCGGCCTGCTTCACCAGAAGCAGCTTGTTCGTTTCCGCGCGCGACACCGTGGCTTCGCGTTCGCGCTGCGCCGCGTTGATGTCGTTCATCGCTGCTTTCACTTTTTGGTCTGGCACGATGTCGGAAATAAGGACTTTCACGATCGAATAGCCATACTCCTTCATCGAGCCGTCCAGGCTGTCGCGCAAATCGTTGGCGATAGCCGCTTGATTCAAGAATGTGTCGTCGAGTTTCATTTTCGGAACGTGTCCGAGGACCACGTTGTAGACCATGGACTCAATCTGCTTGACGGGATCCGTGAGTTTATAAAATGCCGCTTCCACCGAATCCGGTATCACTTTGTATTGAATGGAAACGGGAATCTGCACGAACACGTTATCCTGCGTCTTGGTTTCGACCTTCACGTCAAACTGCTGCACCTTCATGCTCATGCGCCGCACTACCGTCTCGATCCACGGCGTCTTCCAATTGAGTCCCGGACCCGCTACGCGTGCGAACTTACCCAGACGCTGCACTATGGCCACTTGCGCCGTCTCCACGGTGAAGAATGACCCGAATATCAAGCCCAAAACAAAAATCACAAAGAACAGCCCCAAAATCGTAAGCAACGTCCCTGCTGAGTCCATTCTTGCCCTCCGTAATCACTCGAGAAAGCCACGCGAACTGCGCCGTGCTGTTTCCGGCGCGAGGCACTCGGTCATTGCGAGCCCGGGGCCGCCTGTCGTCAATCCGGCAACCGTTCAACGGCGTCAATCTAACATGCCAGGTGACCTCGCTGTATGTAATTCCTTTCAAACAAACGCTTAGTTGTGTTGGTTCAGCCTGAAATGGAGAGAGGGCGCTCTCCGTTAGTGAGTATTCCGCCCTTCCGGTGGGGATTTCCAAGGCATCGATAGGATCACCAGGCTATCCCTCAGTATGGTTGCGTCCCCGCAGAGCCCGCTTCCGTTTCGCCTAACTTGACTTCAATGGGGTTGCGACCAAGAATAGGTCGCACGGATTTTTGACTAATCGGCGTATTCATTCCAACGGGCCTATTTAACAACCAAGGAGACCAGCATGAAGCGAATCACATTCATCTGCGTGGTGCTGCTCGTGGGCGTGTGCGCCGCATTCGTGCCACCAGCGGTTGCCCAACATGAGCATCCCGCAGGCGACCCGGGCAAACTCGGCAAAGTGAGTTTCTCCGTTTCCTGCGAACCATCGGTTCAGCCGCAATTCAGCAGCGCCATAGCGATGCTCCATTCTTTTTGGTACGAGAAGGCTAGCGACACTTTCGCCGCTATTGCACAGAAAGATCCCACGTGCGGCATGGCCTACTGGGGAATCGCCATGACGTACTACCATCAGGTCTGGCCAGCGCCCGGCCCGGCTGACCTGAAAGCGGGCGCGGCGGCTGCGGAAAAAGCTAAGTTAGCCGGTGCCAAGACGCAGCGCGAACGCGACTATATTGCCGCTATCGGGACGTTTTACACCGACACCGGCAACCTCGACCACCGTACTCGCGCACTAGCTTATGAAAAAGCCATGGACCAGCTGCAAGCGCGCTACACTGACGACCATGAGGCCGCGATTTTTTATGCGCTGGCACTGCTCGCCACTGCGCCTCCTACGGACAAGACGTACGTGAATCAGAAAAAGGCCGGTGCCATCCTTGAGCCGCTATTTGTCGAACAACCAGAGCACCCTGGCATAGCCCACTACATCATCCACGCCTACGACTACCCACCACTGGCACCGAGGGCCCTGGATGCGGCGCGACGTTATGCCCAGATCGCGCCGGACTCGCCGCACGCGCTGCACATGCCGTCACACATTTTCACGCGGCTCGGCTTATGGCAAGAATCTATCGATTCAAACCTCGTCTCCGCAGCTTCAGCCCAAAAAAACAACGCGCCCGGCAACGAGCTCCACGCGAAGGATTACCTGATCTATGCCTATCTCCAGGGGGGCCAGGATCGCGAGGCGAAAAGAGCGCTGGAAGCACCGCCAGCGGGTCGGCCTGACGATCCGCAATATATGAACTGGCTCTACGCCATGGGTACTTCGCCCGCGCGCTATGCTGTAGAACGACATCGCTGGGACGAAGCCGCTGCGCTGCCGGTACCGCCAAACACCTTCCCCGGCGGGCGGTCGGCCTGGACCGAAGCGAATCTGCACTTCGCACGGGCCCTCGGCGCTTCACGTACCGGCAAAACTGAAGCTGCCCGGGAAGACGTACAGCAGCTCGCATCGCTTCGTGACACGCTTACCCTGGGCAACGAAAAATACTGGGCCGACCAAGTGGACATCCAGCGTGAAAGCGCTACGGCCTGGATTACGCTGGCTGAGGGCAAGGGCGAGGAGGCTCTCAAGCAGATGCGTTCTGCGGCCGAGCACGAAGACAGCACCGACAAGAACAATGTCACGCCCGGGGTCATCCTGCCAGCTCGCGAACTGCTCGCCGAGATGTTGCTAGAACTGAAGCAGCCCGCGCAAGCGATGGTCGAGTTCGAAGCCACGCTGCGCACGGCCCCTAATCGTTTCAACGCGCTTTCCGGCGCGGCACGCGCAGCCAAGCTGTCGGGCGATAACGAAAAGGCGAAAACATACTATGCCCGGCTCCTGTCCATCTGCGCGCATGCCGACGGAGACCGTCCCGAACTTCAAGACGCACGCTCGCTGATGGCCCAGAAATGAGCTAGTGCTCGCGTATCCGCAGGTGAGCAAACTGGCGAGCCAAGACGACCTGAAACGGGGCTGGGCCATGACTGGGGCTGCACTTTCGTTGAGCGTGAAGATTCCACGCCGATACCCTCACGTCACTGAGCCGGCGCCTTAGGAGGATGTTCGGCGCGTTCCTTGCGCTTCTCCTCGATTTGTTTTGGGCTGGGCGGGTAACTCGCGAAGCCTTTGGAAATCTGCCCCAAGACTTTCGGCCAGATGCTGTCGTCGTTCGTGATTTTCTGGTCTAAGTACAGTCTCCAGGCTAGGTCTTTTCTCTTTAAATCAATCAGATCGATGATCAGGGACGCGTCCAAGCTAGTCTCGGCCGACATCAGGTCGTAGGTATAGGCCCAGTAGTCGTCAACATAGGGCCCGAATTGTACCCAGTCTCCCACGGCTGCAGACACCAGCTTGGACTGGCTATTGGCCATATACCGTACGACGAGGTCTGGCTGCTGATCTGGCTTTACTTCTTTCAGGCCGCGCTGGGTCAACGCCTGTGACACTCCCGCATGGACTTTGTTGCTGATGAAATTAGGATCCAGCTGCCGAAACTCTAGCGTATTCACCCCGCCGATATACGCAAATGTTTTGAACTTCGAAAAATCCAGACCGGGATCAAAATCCACATTCATTTTCGCCATGGCGAGCGGCGCAAGGATGAGAGTCAGCAGCAACAGCGAGAGAGCGGCGGCTATCTCGCTTGGCTGCGAATGCTTCTTGGGTTTGTGGGTTTGATTCATCATCTGCTCCGTAAAATCTGCTTGCGAACCGGCCTGACACAGTTCTGGGGCTAGCCCAGGCTACCCGGAGCAGCCTTGGCCTGTCATTGGCAAAACTGACAGTCTCTTGTTTTGGGTGAGGAACTCGCCAAATTCTGTATTCCGGTTTAGGCCTTACCGCTAGCCTTTTCGGATTCCTGGTGCGCTTCTCGCGAGGACTGGAACGCTTTCGCCGCGTGTTCCATGGCTTGTTTGGAGAGTTCGTGCCCGGTCAGGTGATCTTCTTTGCCGTGATGCACGGCAGCCGAGCGATGAGCGTGCGCCGCCAGTTCGTGAAGCTCCGCGGCCCGCTGATGGGAATTCTGTGGCATGACCTTGCCTTTCAAAACATGGGACTCGCCGGCCTCAGCACTCAGACCTCGCGATTAGTTACAACTCGAATCCATCGCTCCCTTGGCCAGCGCCATCCACGCGAGTTCTTCGGCGGCGACTCTTACGCCGCCCTGTAAGTCAGGCGACACTTCACAGCAAATGTCGCTCACTGGACCGCGCCCGTAGGCATCGAGCGATGAGAATGCCAACGCCTCGCACACCTCGTTCCATGTTGCGACGTGATCCAACGGTATGGTACCTCTCATTGCTCCGCCCCGCTACTTGCCCAAGACTTTCTTTACCTGCCCGACTTTCTCCTGCACCTTCCCGGCTATTTCTTCCGCTTGTCCTTCCTCCTGAAGGTCTGGATTGTTTGTCAGCTCTCCGGCCTTTTCCTTCACTTTTCCCTTCAAGTTATGCAGTTTGCCCTCGACTTCGTCTTGTATTCCCGGCTTCATCGGCTCTCTCCCGCAAGCATGTGTTCAAGTTCCCTTTTTTGTCATACAACCCAGCTCGGATCAGCGCAGCTAATCGATTTTTCCCTTGCAGCCTGGATGCCCGCACTTACACTCGATGTCCGGCATTTTTTCCATCGTTTCGCATTGCACGCTGCAGTATTTGCCGGCCTGTGCAGTGCACGAACAATTTGGATGAGCGCACTTCTTCACTTTATCTGTCGCCATTTGTCTCTCCTTCGGCCAGTTTTTCCGCCCAAGGCTTCCAACTGCCAGGCCGCTGCCTCGAAATCTTCCAAATGGAAACCCCAAGCGCCCCTAACATAGGAGCATTCCCCGCCCCTGTCTGTTCAAAATCGCTCACTCCGCAAGGGGGTGCACAGCCGCTCGCATCATGGCAACTTTCACCCCATGACGCGCTGCAAAGGCCCGCCGCATGACGCTACCTGGTCAAATCCCACTCGCAACCTTCCGCACCCCGATACTGTTTCAAACGGTACAGACTCGCCTATCCTGTCTACCTAAAATCTCCGTGCGTGATGATTTCCCGTCAGCGGCCATCCGCACTTCGCGAGGCGCCAAACTCCCTATTTCCTCGCCAAGACTTGAGGAGACAAAGACATGCTCGGACTTATCGCCGTAGTTTTGATTGTTCTTTGGTTGCTCGGCTTTCTGGCTTTCCACATAAGCTCCGGACTCATCCACATTCTTTTGGTCATTGGCCTGATCATGCTCGTTTTCCATTTCATGCGTGGCAGTCCAAGAACCGCCTGAGCCGGCTCTTCCGTTGCTCTCTGCGAAATTCCCCTTCCATAAAAAAACAGAGCACGGGACCGTAGTCCCGTGCTCTCTCGATTCTTTCTTCGACTGGCCGCCCAGTCGATAAATAAGCTTACTGAAGCGGTGGGCTCGCCACTGTGGCGCCCGCACCTGTTGCAGAGTAGCGGATCACACCAGACTGGTCAGAGAAGAACATGCGCTGACCGGAGGTGCCGACCGATACCGGGGTGCCCGTGACGGTGTAGCTGACCGAAGGCGTCGCGCCATCACCGGTCCAAGCGAATACATAACCGCTCTTGGTCGCCGCAGCAAGAACTGCGTCAATCAAGCAAGCGTTCGTCGAAGTTGCCGTGCAAGGATTTGCACCGCCCATCGCCGTCAGCGAGGCTGGGTAGCCAGCTGCCGGGTAGGTGGACGAATACGTCACAGCAGAAGTGTTCAGCGTACGGATCGAACCGACTGCTGATGCTTCATTGGCCGCCATACGCGACCTTAGGAGGTTAGGAATTGCAATGGCAGCGATGATGAGAATAATCGCCACGACGATCAGCAACTCGATAAGTGAAAAGCCCTTTTGTTTCTTGTTTCGAATTTCGTTGGACTGCTTGATGACTGTTTGCATGCCTATCTAGTAGGCAGGCTGGTGGCCGTTCACGCCCCGTTCTGCCTGGTTCTCGATCGAGCGTGATGGACGCTGATTACAAGCGGGTTGCGCGCGATATTAGACAAAAACAATGTTTCTGTCCTGTAACTTCCTGCGCGCGAACCTCCAAAACGACTGTTTATGTCTGCCCGCCCAGACATAAAGGGTCGTTCCTTCTTCGGATGTCCTGCAGGGAATCCTCGCAAAGAGGCTGCTATACTCTCCATGGAAATCTTGGTTCAGTGGCTCACTTGCGCCCCCTGGACCTCATGTCTCTTGCGGGGACCTTGCACATGCAATCTGGCAATGTCTGGGCTCGCACTTGCACCGGGGCGGCTCGGAAAGTCGTTTCCTCCCTGCTCCCGCTTGTGTTGGTATTCGCTTCACTCTCCGCCCCCAGGCCGAGCTTTGCGGGACAATCCCCCTCATCCGTAAGTCCCCAGCCCCACATTAACGAAGAAGCCCGGGCAGCCTATCGAGCAGGTACTGCGGCAGCCACCAACAACGACCTCAAAACTGCGGAAGCCCAGTTTGAGACCGTTGTACGGCTAGTTCCTCAGATCGAAGAGGGTCACAGCGCCCTGGCCGCGGTCCTGATGCGTCTTGGAAAACTTCCTCAAGCCATCAGCGAGCTGGAAAAAGCGCTTGAGCTGAAGCCTACAGATGTATCCGCCCGCATTAGCCTCGCCCTGGCCTATGAACAAACCGGTGCCAACAAGAAAGCAATTGTTTTGTTCAAAAGCGTGGAAAGCGCTGCGCAGCCCAAGCCTGCTTCGGATTCTTCCTCCGTTCTTCCGTCCTATGCACTTGCGGCTTACGCTCGCTCGCTGGCCGCCACGGGCCAGCTCCCGTCAGCTATCGCCAAGATGAAGGCCGCAGTGGACGAATCGCCCCAGAGCCCGGATCTTCATGATGCTCTGGGCTCCCTCTATGCCCAGCAACGCAACTGGCCTTCGGCGGTCAGCGAATTCCAAAAAGTGATTCAGCTCAATCCAAAGTTGCCCAGCCCTCATCTGCATCTGGGAGCAGCGCTCCTCGCACAGCAACAAGACTCAGCCGCGATCCAGGAACTGTCCTTGGCCGCCCAGTTGGCTCCCGACAACGCGCTCGCTGCCACGGAGCTCGGCAAGGCTTATGCGGCCAATAATGAAGACGACAAGGCCATCGCAGAATTTCAGCGCGCGATCAGCCTTGATTCCACGGCCATGGAAACCAAGTATCAGCTGGCTCGGGCCCTGCAGCGCACCGGCCACGATCCCGACGCTCTTCCTCTCCTTCGCCAGGTCGTTCAAGCCGAGCCAAAGAACGCGGATGCCGGAGCGAGCCTGGGATTAGCTCTTCTTCTCGCCGGAAATGCAAAAGACGCGATTCCCTTTCTGCAGCGCACCCTTGAACAAAAGCCCGCCGACGCGACGGCATACGAGAATTTGGCTGCCGCGTACTTGCAAATGAACGAGATCGATGAGGCCATCCATGTGCTTACCTCGGGCCTCAAGACCGATCCCCAGAATTTCCATCTCCACTACAATCTCGGGCTCGCTCTCAAGTTAAAAGATGACAACGCCTCCGCCATTCCTGAGCTCGAAACCGCTTCCAAGCTGAACTCTTCCGCCTATGAGCCGCATTACACACTTGGCATCCTATATATGCAGGACGGCCGCTACGACGACGCATCCCGCGAACTCTCGCTGGCCATGAAGCTTCATCCTGACAACGCGGATGGCTGGGCAACTCTTGGCAGCCTCTACCGAAAGATGGACAAGTTGTCCGAGGCCGCCGACGCTTTGAGGGAAGCGATTCGCCAGATGCCTAACGAGCCCGATTCTCATCTGACGCTGGCGACTGTACTCGCGCAACAGGGCAACGCAGCCGAAGCAGCCGCCGAGCGCAAAAAAGGCGCCGACCTCGAGCGTGTGGTAATGCATCGCCAGCGCGCCACAGTGTCCACGAATTCCGGCAACTCCCTGCTCCAGAAAGGGCAGGTCGCCGACGCCATCGAGCGGTACCAAGAGGCCCTCAGCGAGGACCCCAATTATCCGGAGGCTCATCGCGGCCTGGCCAAAGCGCTCGAACGCCAAGGGAAGACGGCCGAAGCCGCAGCCGAACGACAAAAGGCAGCCGAACTCGAAAAGTCGCAGCTTTAATCGTGTGGGCCGCGTGAGACCTTGCTGCCCTGCCTGCTGGGCTTGCGTGTGCTCACGAACGACAGGAAGAGCCGGAGTTGATAAATACGGCGACGCACGGTGAGGGCGAACCGCCTGACCTTCTATTCCTCGCGCAGCGCCTTCAGCGGATCGATTTGAGCCGACCTGTGCGCCGGTATGTAACAGGCGAGCATCGTCACTGCGGCCAGCAGCAATGGCGCTCCGACGAGGAGGCGCAGATCGCCAGTGCCGACGCTAAACGCCTGGACAAAAACGTCTGTCAAGGAGGAAAGAATTCTTGCCATGGCGATCGCCCCGAAGAATCCCAAAACCGTTCCGGAGAGGACCAGCGCGGCGCCTTCGCGCAGGACCAATCGCAGGACTTGCGCGCGACTTGCGCCCAGGGCAGTGCGGATGGCGATCTCCTTGCGCCTTTGCGCGACGGAGTAGGCGGTGATGCCAGAGAGTCCTATGGCGGCCAAGATCAAGCCAAAAACTCCAATGCCGCCATAAGTTTGGACGGCGAGGCGCGTGGAGGCGCGGCTGCGGTCGAGAAATTCGTTGAGGGTTTGCACGTGGAAGAGATTCAGATTGGGATCGATGAGAGCGATTTCGTTGCGAATGCCGGCTAGCGCATTTTTTTCGGCGAGCGGCCCGGCGTCTGACCGCACCATGATGGTGATGCCATCGGCGGGCGTGCGCACAAAATCACGCGGAGTCAGCGGCAGATACGCTACAGCCTGGCGGATACCGATTCCGTTCTGAAAATCATGGACGACGCCGACGACTTCGTAGGATTGTCGGTCGTCTCGAAGACGCTTTCCGAGGGCATTGCCACTTCCGAAAAATCCGCGAGCGGCGGTCTCATTCAATACGACGGACAGCACTGCGGGCGGAGCGGATGTACTCGATCCGGCGGCTTCGCCGCGTTGATCGCGATCGAGAAATTCCCGGCCGGCGAGCATCGGCTCGCTCAGCGTGGCGAAATAGCCCGGGCCTACCCTTTCCTCGATCGCTGGCAGCTGCACACGCGGAGAGTGCTCCACATCTTCCGCAGTCAACTGCCTGGCATCCTCTTCATCATCCCCGGCGGAAAAGGGCGGCTGAGCCGCAAAGGCGATGGTGCGCGAAGCAGCGGCGGACTTGAGCAGCGCGGGAAGCTTTTCGAAGAGAGCTTGCGCTTTTTCCGGCGAGTAGCCATCGCGCACCGGATCGATGGACAAGAGAACCATTGCGTGAGGATCGAATTTGGTTTGGACGCTGCTTTCTTTTCCGATTCCGATGACCAGGAAGCCGGTGAGAAGGAGCAACATGAGCGACGCAGCAACCTGGGCCACCATCAGCAAGTTGCGGAGACCGAAGCGCCGGTAACCCGGCAGCCGAAGCGCCGACCCTTCTTTGAGCGCGGGAGTCAAATCGGCTTTCGTCGCCTGGAGCGCGGGAGCCAGGCTGAAACCGATGCCGCACAGGAGCGCGAGGCTGAACGCGAAGAGGGCGGCGCGCCAGTCCAGGCTGAAATTTCTTTCGAATGGAACGCCCGTGGGCTGGCTGAACTGAGAGTTCAGCACCAGAAGACCATACGCGAGCGCGAACCCTGCGATGCCGCCCAGGAGAGAGAGCAAAATCCCTTCGGCCATCATTTGCCTGATGAGCCGAAAACGGCCGGCTCCGACCGCCAGGCGAATCGCCAACTCCTTCCGGCGATTGGCACCGCGCGCGATCAGCATGTTTGCCAGGTTCGTGCACGCAAGCGTCATGACCAAGCCCGTTAGCAGGAGAAAGAACCCGAGCAACACGGGCTTCACTTCCCGGGGAAGCGGTACGCTGGTGCCTGCCGGGAGCAACGTTACGCGTCTGCCTTTGTCCTTGCGCGCCGGTAACGATGGATCCTGCTCGTCGAGGCGACGTGTGATGGCATCGAGAGCTGTCTCCGCGGAGTCAATCCCCACTCCTGGCGCCAGGCACATCATCGCCAGGAACTCCGCAGCGTTGCGTTGGTGCAAAACATCGTTCGCAAGCTCTGGAGCGAGCGCGACCGGCGCCGTGATGGGGACGAACAGCTCAGCCGGATTTATAGAGAATGCGCCGTTGAAATTCTCTGGTGTAATTCCCACGATGGTCGCGATTTGCCCGTTCAAGCGAAGAATCTGCCCCACAGCGTCGGGAGCGGCGTTGAGGCGATTGCGCCAAAAACGGTCGCTAATCACCACGGGCGCGTCGCCGGGCTTGTCAAGTTCGGCGCTGAACACTCTTCCACGCTGCGACTGGACGCCAAGCACTGAAAAATAATCTGCTGATACAAGTTGACCGAATACGCGCTCGGGCTTGGCATTCCGATCCACTTGGGAGCCGACATTGAACGGCACGCCGATCTGAAATGCGGCGACGCCGTCAAACAGGTTCCTCTGTTCCCGAAACTGCTCGATGTAGTAATACGATACGGGCTTTTCGGGCATCACCAACCTTTTGGCATTCGCCGCTGCCGGCAGATCACGAAAAAGCAGCGCCCATTTTGAGCTGTACACGTTTGTCGTCAGGCCGATACTGAGCCCCATCGAAAGGATGCCGACCAGCGCGAACCCAGGCGATTTGAACAGCGCTCGCAGTGCATACCGAATATCGCCGCGCATCTCGCTCAGGTACTCCAGCGGTACGCGAATCGCGATGTCTGCGATCAGCCGGATCAGCCCCACGGCCCCATGCCTCTTGGCAATATCTTTTATTGCGTCCTCGCCGACTTGCATGACCTCCGTCCCATACGCGAGTTTGAATTCGTGCGGAAACGCTTGCGCCAGCAGCCGGTAGATTCGCCATGCGAAATTCATTTTGTCACCATGGATTGGGCTTGCTTCACACGAATGGTGCGAACCAGTTCCTGCAGGCGTTCACATTCCGCGTCGAGGACACGTCTGCCTAGGGCCGTCAGCCGGTAATAGCGCCGTCGCGCGTCGTCGAGTTCTGGAGCGGGGCGCTCGTCAGATTCCTCGATCAGGTCCGCTTCGATCAGCCGTTTGATCGATCCATACAGCGTCGCTGGCCATAACCGCACTTTTCCAGTCGTGCGATTCAGGACTTCCTGCATGATTCCGTAACCATGCTGCTCCCCGCCTGCAAGCGAGAGCATGATGTGAAACCACTGGGTCTTGAGTGGAATAAACGCTTTAGGATCAGTCTCAGTCATACCAATATCTATATCCAATGATATCTATATGTGTCAAGACGGCAATGGCGTGACGCTGCCATCGGCACGACAAGAGAGCAGACGGTGACTCTACAGAGAACGCAATATCCTGTTGAGCATCGCCGCGTTCCTGGAGGCTTGCAGATGATCTTCAGCAGGCTATGCTGGAGCTGGTACGTCAGCCTGGAGAGAGATATCGTGAAAAAAGCGGTAGGCCGTCTAACGGTTCCGTTCACCCTATTCCTCGCGGTCTTCGCCGTGATTGGCGTACGACTTGTGCAGGCGCAAAACGGAAACAAACTAAAAATAGGCTTCTCCATAGAAGACATGAAGGGAGAACGTTGGCAGACGGACCAGAGCTCCTTTCAGGCGCGCGCAATACAGTTAGGGGCGGAGGTGATTTCCGCGGACGCTGGCGGAGACGATGATCGCCAGTTCCAACAAGTAAAGGACATGATCAAGGCCGGGATCAAAGTGCTGGTTTTTCTGCCCCGCGATACCTCCAAGGCCAGCCGCATGGTGGACGCCGCGAAGTCGGCCCAGGTTAAGGTCATCAGTTATGATCGCCTGGTTCAGAACAGCGATGTTGATCTCTATGTGAGTTTTGACCGTGCCGAGATCGGCTGGCAGCAAGCGGAATACCTCGTAAAACTTGCGCCCAAGGGGAATTACGTACTGATTGCGGGTTCTCCAAATGACGAAGGCGCCAAAGCCCTGCACGACGCGCAGATGAAGGTTTTGAAGCCATACGTCGATCGCGGTGAGATAAAAGTGGTTGCGGACGGGTATACCAAAGACTGGTTGCCTTCCGAGGCATACCTTGCGATGTTGAAGGCCATTGACTCCATGCAAGGTAACATCGCCGCTGTTCTCGCTTCCAATGACGGCCTGGCGGGAGGGGCGATTCAAGCCCTCCGCGAGCATAATCTCGCGGGCAAAGTGCCAGTTTCAGGCCAAGATGCGGATTTGGCCGCCGTGATTTGCATCGCTCAGGGCACGCAAAGCATGACCGTCTACAAGCCCATAGCAAATGAAGCGGAAGTTGCGGCGGAAGAAGCCGTTCGGCTGGCCAAAGGGGAAAGGACACGCGCAAACAGATCGGTAAATAATGGCAAGTCGGACGTACCCGCCATCCTATTGAAACCCACTGTCGTAACAAAAGACAACATCAAGACGACGGTGGTCAAAGACGGATTCCAGACCCTAAAAAGCATCAACCAGGCATTGTCGGAAGATCAGCAAATTAAATAGAGCAGTCTCCTCACTCGCGCTGAATATTGACCTGTCACTCCGCATTTACAGTTACCCAGTTCACCAGGAATTAACACTTGGGGCTCTCATTCCGTGATAGTGTCTTTGTCACTCAACGACGGATTTCCCAGTCCGAGCGACGTGAACTAATAATCGCCAGTTCCGCCGCGGGAGGATCCGCAGATGAGGACGACTGCCCTCACAGAGGTTCTCTCCGCAATACGATGGGGTCCTTCACTTTGCCACGTCGGCTAGTAATGGCTCCTCTTAACCGCGTCCGGTCCGTGCAGCCAAGTGATTTTCCTAGCGCCCTGATGCCGTTAACGCGCATCAAAGAGATGTCTCATTGCCGCAGCTAGGAAACGCTCCTCACCACTGCAAATAAGAAAAGCCGGATAGTAGCGGTAAGCGCTCTTCAACAATGGCTGAAAATTCGGAATGAAGATTCATAGGAGGATCTATGGCAACAACAAGACTCGCGGTAGCGCCAATGAAGGCGGCGCAGATTTCCAAGGCGGGAGGCGATTTCGAGATTGTCGAGCGCGAGATTCCAAAACCGGGTGCAGGGCATGTGCTCATCAAGGTGCTGGCTTGCGGCGTCTGCCACAGTGATGTGCTCACGAAGGAGGGTTTGTGGCCCGGCATCCAGTTTCCCCGCGTCCCAGGGCATGAAGTTGCGGGCATTATCGAGGAACTCGGCGAAGGTGTCTCTGGTTGGACGAAGGGCCAGCGCGCAGGTGTCGGCTGGCATGGAGGGCACGACGGCACATGTCTCCAATGCAGGCGCGGAGATTTTGGCAATTGCCAGAACATGAAAATCGCTGGCATCAGCTACGACGGTGGATACCAGCAATACATGGTGGCTCCGGTGGAAGCGCTGACATCCATACCCGAGAGTCTGAGCGACACTGAAGCAGGACCGTTGCTCTGCGCCGGAATAACGACCTACAACGCGTTGCGGCACAGTGGTGCTATGCCCGGCGATCTGGTTGCCGTGCAGGGTATCGGCGGTCTGGGACATCTCGGGGTTCAATTCGCGAGCAAGTTTGGGTACAAGGTCGTGGCCATCGGCCGGGGCCCGGAAAACGCAGCGCTCGCAAAAAAACTTGGAGCAAACGTTTTCATCGACAGCAAAACGACCAATGCAGCAGAGGCATTGTTGAAGATGGGTGGAGCGCAGGTGATATTGGCGACGGCCCCAAGCTCCAAGGCCATGTCCGAGCTGTTTAATGGCCTCGGGCCAAACGGCAAGCTCATCGTGGTCGGCGCAACCTTTGACCCCATTGAAGTTGCGCCGGTGCAGTTGATCAATGGAAGCCGAGCGATTCAAGGGTGGGCCTCGGGAACTCCAGCGGATGCGGAGGATACGCTGCGCTTCTGCGAACTGAGCGGCGTGCGTGCCATGATTGAAACTTATCCGCTCGAAAAAGCGGGCGAGGCCTACGCGCGCATGATGAGCGGTAACGCGCAGTTCCGCGTCGTTTTAACAATGTAAAGCTGGCCAAGAACCAGATTTGCCCTACAACTCGGTAGCAAAAGCGTCGCGAGCATCGAGGAACACTCCGAGCAGTTGTGTGTGGACTTCCGCATGTGGAGGTAAACTATGTGTCCTTTCGGCTTGCCACGTACCATCCGATGCTTGAAGGTCTGCCGCATTACGTTCGCGGTTTCCGCCATGCTCGCGTTGTTTTCATCTGTGGGCCAAGCGCAAGGAAAGGAACCTTCCGTGGCATACGCGACTGCTTATCGCACAATACAGATAGACGGACTTTCCATTTTCTATAGAGAGGCGGGCCCGAAGGATAAACCGACGCTTCTCCTGCTTCACGGGCTTCCCTCTTCGTCGCGGATGTTCGAGCCTTTGTTCGCGCGGCTATCGGATCGCTATCACCTTGTCGCGCCGGACTATCCAGGCTTCGGCCACAGCGATTGGCCGGACCCGAAAAAATTTGCGTATACGTTCGATCACATAGCCCAGACTATGAATCATTTCGCCGAAGCGCTGGGCCTCTCGCGCTACACACTCTACGTGCAGGATTATGGCGGCCCAGTTGGTTTTCGCATGGCGTTGGCGCATCCGGAGCGTATCGAGGCACTCATCGTGCAGGACGCTGTGGCGCATAACGAAGGCTTGGGGGCGAATTGGAAGACGCGGCGGACCTTCTGGGCCGATCGCGCCGCCAACGAGAGCGCCCTGCGCACAAACCTCTTGTCGCTTGCGACGACGCGTTCGCGTCACGTGGGCGACGACCCAAACATAGAACGACACGACCCGGATCTCTGGACCGACGAATTCTATTTTCTCAATCAGCCAGGCCAAGCCGAAATTCAAAGCGACCTCTTCTACGATTACCGCACAAACGTCGACGACTACCCCAAATGGCAAGCGTGGATGCGCGACAGACAGCCGCGCCTGCTCGTGATCTGGGGCAAGTATGAGTCCTCGTTCGACCCCTCGGAGCCAGAGGCCTACCGCCGCGACGTGCCGAAGGCCGAAATCCATATCGTCGACGGCGGACATTTCGCGCTCGACACCGCTGCGGATCAGATTGCGCAACTCGTCCGGGGCTTCATGCAGTAGCCGCGGCGAAAAGCTGCGCCAGCCAATTCGATGGAATTGATCACGACCCGGAAACTTCCTGAACATGGGGAGCGTGGACTAAATTTCAAGGAATAGGTCAGCAGGGGCTTTCCATTCGCAGATGAATAATAATACGGGCCACCGGACGTTCTCGTTCAGCACGTCGTCTTAGAAGGCTCGAGTCGAATAATGTCTAATGAAATATCAACCTTCCGTCTGTATCTAATGAGATTGCTTTACCTGCTTAATTTCGTGTTGCTCGGACTTGACGTATGGCCCGAAATTATCGGCCACAAAGGAGTTTGGGATCCGTTGCATGGTGTTGCCTTCAGCTTTTGGGCGGCGTTGTCGGCTTTGTCGGGTTTGGGAATTCGATATCCAATGAAGATGTTGCCTCTGCTTCTTCTACAGCTGTTCTATAAAGCGGTGTGGTTATTAGCAGTTGCTCTTCCGATGTGGTCCGCCGTCCGGTCATCGGGCCTCACCCATGCCATGGGTATCGGGGTTGTTGTGGATGTGGTTTGTATTCCTTGGCCCTATGTTCTAGCAAATTACGTAAAGGAGCGAGGGGATAGATGGAGATGAATTCGCTGGCCCGTTCTCTGGTCACCGCAGTTCGTGATTAACGCCCGAATCGGACTATGGCCCCGGCTGGCGTTCAACACGTTCGGTCTACCGCATCTTCGACTTTCGTAATACGATTGAGTGGTCATGGCCCTTGGTTGCGCAGTCGCCCCCAGCCGAAGCGGCATCTCCGCTGCATCGCATTCTTACTATCATTCGCCCGATTTGAGGTGCATCCATGTCTCACTCCACTCGACGTGAATTCCTGAAAAAGGGACTCGCTGCCAGCGCCCTTGTCGTCACTGGAAGCCTTCCGCGTAGCGCGGCCCGCCAAACTGCGACAGATTGGGTAACCCTGGGAAAATCTGGGGTAAAGGTGACGCGGCTCGCGTTTGGTACGGGCAGCTTCAGCGGCCGTGTTCAGCGCGACTTGGGACAAGAGGGATTTACGAGGCTGGTGCGCCACGCTTACGACAACGGCATCCGTTTCTTCGAAACGGCTGAATCTTACAGCGATATGCATCGCATGCTAGGAGTGGCCCTGCAGGGCATTCCACGCGACAGCTATCGCATTATGTCGAAGGTGACCACCCGGCCAGGCGTGAATCCGCAAGAAAAATTCGACGAACTGCGCAAACTTGCGAATACCGAATACTTCGACGTCATGCTCTTGCATTGGCAACATGCCGCGACATGGCCCACCGACTCTAGCATGTGGCAGGAGGGAATTCTGGAGGCGCAGTCGAGGAAGGCCATCGTAAGTCACGGAGCGTCGGTTCACGGCCTCCCGGCCTTGCGCCAGGTTCCCGAAAACAAGTGGCTCGACATTGCCATGATCCGGATGAACCACAAGGGCACCCGAATGGACGCCGAGGATTACGATACGGACGGCCTAGGCAACGTCTCTGAAGTTGTTACCCACGTCCAGCAGGCCCGCAAATCAGGAATGGGCATCATCAGTATGAAACTTGTGGGCGAGGGTACGTTTAACCGTGAAGATCGCAAGGCGGCCATGCGGTTCGCCTTCAGGAACGCCGGCGTCGATAGCGTTACCGTAGGCTATAAGAACACAGCCGAGATCGACGAAGCCATCGAGAATCTCGATCTGGCACTCGCCTAGCGAGCAGAAGCGGTACCGTCGCGGTGCCCTTCCTTCCGGCGCCTAAAACGATCGGCAAATGTACAAGGCTTTTTCTTCCGTCCACCCATGAAGTAGCTTCCAATCCGCGACGCAATAGGAAACTGCTCCTTACCGTCGGTCGCTATCCCTTGCGGGCTCCCCTATACGAATACCATCATTTACACTGAACTGCGGATGCGCTATACCAGTGTGCAGGCCATTCCAGCCCAAGGGGTCACCGTTTGTGGGCATTGCAATGCTGTCGCTGGTAGTTTCCGCAGAGTCCCGGATAAGCGTCGAATCTCTGCGGCACATCCAACGTTTTGGCAGGCTGGTTCATTCAGGTAGGTCGTGATGAACTCTCGAACGCGCCGAATTCTCGCGAGTGCTCCCGGTTCCCTCCTCTCCCTTCTATTCCTAATAGCAACCGCTCCGCTCCCCGCCCGTGCACAATCCGGTGAAGACTCCGAGCGCAAGAATTACGCTGATGAGATACGAAAGACCTACAATTTTCTTTTCGGCAAAGACAACCTGTCGCTTCCGGGCAATGCCGCCATTGAGGGCAACGACTTTATTCAGCCGGGCGCTTTCCCGGAAGCCGAATACTGCGCGCACTGCCACGACGAAGCCTACAGCCAGTGGCGCCAGGCCCTGCACTCCAACTCCTTCCGCACTCCGTTCTACCGCACCAGCGTCAACATCCTCGTCCGCACCAAAGGCATTGAGTTCTCCCGCCACTGCGATAGCTGCCACAATCCGATTGTCGTGCTCTCGGGCGGCTTGACAACCGACTCGCACGTCGATCGCGCCTTTGACAAAGACGGTTTGACCTGCACAACCTGCCATTCCATCCAGCGGCTGCAATCCACCTCCGGCAACGGCGGCTACGTGATGGGCGTTCCCGCCGTCATGGTGGACGAAAACGGCAATCGTATCCCTGGCCAAGTTCAATTCGGCGAAATCCTCGAACATCCTGAGCGCCACTCCAAAGCTGTCATGCAGCCGTTTTATCGCACGCCCGAATTCTGCGCCGCCTGCCACAAAGCCAATCTCCCGAATCCCCTGAATGAATACAAATTCATCCGCGCCTTCACGGTCTTTGACGAGTGGCAAAACTCCAAATTTTCCAAGCGCAACCCGCTCACCTTCTATTCCGCTGACTTCGCCTCTTGCCAAAGCTGCCACATGCGCCGCGCACCGGCCGTCCTCCACGACTACGGCGCCAAGGGCGGAACCTTCGCCTCCCATCGCTGGCTCGCCGGAAACACCGCCGTGCCCTACTACTACGGCTTTGACGAGCAACTCCAGAAAACGATCGAGTTCCTCAAGGCGGGCAACTTCCTCAACGTCGACATCTTCGCGCTCAAGAAAGCCGGCGACGACAACATGATCGCGCCCCTCGGCACCGTTCCCTTTCAGCTTGATCCAAACAGCGTCGTCACCGCCTACGTCGTCATCCAAAACAAAAATATCGGCCACTCGCTCATTCCCGAAGTCCGCGATCTTTACGAAGCGTGGGTCGAAGTCACCGTCAAAGACGCCGCCGGAAACGACATCTATCACAGCGGTTTCCTGAAGCCTGACGGCGTGCTCGACACTCGCGCCCACAGCTTCACCAACCGCCCCGTCAATCTCTCCGGCGAGTTCGTCGACAATCACAAGGTCTGGACCATCCATTCCATGGCCTATGACAACTCCATTCAGTCCGGCCGCTCCGCACTGGTCCGCTATGAATTCAAAATTCCGCCTGACGCCAAAGGTCCTCTCAGCGTCACAGCCCGCGTAAACTATCGTCACCTGCGCCAGAGCTATCTAAACAACGTCTTCGGCACCGATCATCCGCTCTACCCGGTAGTTGAGTTGGCCTCTCGTACGCGCGAGTTGAACCTCGGCATGAACGATCCAACTCCTCCCGCGCCCAACGACAATCAGGACTGGATGCGTTGGAACAATGTCGGCATCGGCTATCTTGACCAGCAGCAATACTCCGATTCGATCGCAGCCTTCGAGCAAGTCGTCAAGCTCCGCCCCGACTATGAAGACGGCTACGTAAACCTCGGCTTAACCTACATCGAGTGGGAAAAATACTCTTCCGCCCGTCCGCCTCTTGAGAAAGCTCTGCAACTCCATCCCGATTACGCCCGGGCTCTCTACTATCTCGCTCTTGTCGAGCGCCGCGAAGGCCATCCCGAATCCGAAGTCGCCGATCTCCAGAGAGTCGTTGAGCAGTTCCCCCAATCGCGCGATGCCCGCCGCGAGCTCGGCATCGCCTATTACCAGCAGCATCGCACCGATGACGCCGTCGCGCAGTTCCAAGCCTTGCAGGCCATCGATCCCGACGATCTCGCCGCCCACTACAATCTCGCCATCCTCTATCGCCGCAAAGGCATGAAAGCCGAAGCAGCCGCCCAAGCCGCCATGTACGCCACCAAGCGCATCGATCCCGAAGCACCCACTTACTCCCTCGACTTCCTGCGCAAGCATCCCGAGATATCGACCGAGAGCGTGCCCTGGCACATGCATACAGACCTGAAGCCCGCTGCCCCCGTCAACGCAGGTGCCGCAGGCAACGGCCCCGGTCAGCGCTAACCAAGGAGGATTCTTGTCGGACCAGGATCGCCGAAAATTTCTTCGCTCGCTCAGCCGCACCGCTCTCGTTCTTCCCTTCTCCGATCTTCTCGCTCTTGCCGCTCCTCAGCAGCAGGAACCTCCTCCCAAACAGAAAATTGGCCCCATCGAGCGCAGCTACGATGCCAAACCCGCTCCTCCTCCGCCCGGCCCGAAATCCCCGATCGAAGGCACCCCGCTTGGCGTCAGTTTCGTCGATGTCGTCAAAGGCTCTGGCCTCGACGTCGAAACCATCTTCGGCGGCGTCGGCAAAAACAAATATCTTCTCGAAACCACCGGCTGCGGCCTCGCCTTCTACGATTACGATAACGATGGCTGGCTCGACGTCTTCTTCGTCAACGGCTGGCGCCTCGAGGGATTCGCGAAGGGCAAAGAACCGCATTGCCGCCTCTTCAAAAACAATCGCGACGGCACCTTCACCGATGTCACCAAAGGTTCCGGCCTCGACGTCCGCACCGGCTGGGGGCAAGCCTGCTGCGTCGGCGACTACGACAACGACGGCTTCGACGATCTTTTTGTTACCTACTACGGCCAAAACGTCCTCTATCACAACAACGGCAATGGCACTTTCACCGACGTCACCGAGCGCACCGGCCTCCTCCAGCCCGGACCCAAAACGCGCTGGAATACCGGCTGCACCTGGGTCGACTACGACAAAGACGGCCATCTCGACCTCTTCGTCGCCAACTACGTCGACTTCGATCTAAAAACCGCTCCCCTGCCCGAGGAAGGCCCCTGCACCTACAAAGGCATCGTAGTAGCCTGCGGTCCTCCCGGCCTCGCCGGTGCAAAAAATATTCTCTATCACAACAACGGCAACGGCACTTTCTCCGACGTCAGCCAAAAAGCCGGCATGTGGAACGCTGTCGGCACCTACGGCCTCAGCGTCGCCGCTTCCGATCTCGATAACGATGGCTGGCCCGACATCTACGTCGCCAACGATTCCGCTCCCGCCACGCTCTACCTCAACCAGCACGACGGCACTTTCAAGGATGTCGCCATCGAAAACGGCGCCGCACTCTCCGCCGAGGCCAAGCCGCAAGCCGGTATGGGCGTCTCCATCGGCGATTACAACCGCGACGGCAATCTCGATATCGTAAAAACGAATTTCGCTGGGGACACCGACTCCCTCTACACCAATCTCGGCGACGGCGTTTTCGAAGACCGCACCTATCCCAGCGGCCTCGGCGTCAACACCCGCCTCCTCGGCTGGGGCGTCGGCTTCTTCGATATGGACAACGACGGCTGGCTCGACATCCTCATGTCCAACGGCCACGTCTACCCCGAGGTCGACAAATCCAAAGCCGACCTCAAATACGCCGAGCACAAATATCTCTACCGCAATCTCCGCAACGGCCGCTTCGAAGAAGTCACCAGCCAGGGTGGCCCGGGCATCATGGAAAACGCCCCCGCCCGCGGCTGCGCCTTCGGCGACTACGACAACGACGGCGACCTCGACATCGCCGTCAACTGCGTCAACGCCATCCCCCAGCTCCTCCGCTGCGATTCCACCCTCAATCGCACCTGGATCAAGATCAAACTAGTCGGCACAAAATCCAATCGCACCGGCATCGGCAGCCGCGTCCTGGTCACCGCCAAAACGCTTCCCACCGCCGAAAAGCCCCTAGTCCAAATGGACGAACTCCGCAGCGGCGGCAGCTACTTCTCCCAAAACGATATGCGCATGCACTTCGGGCTCGATCAAGCCGCAAGAGTCGACATGATCGAAATTCGCTGGCTAAGCGGCCAAATCGATCAGCTCAAAGATCTTGAGGTAAACCGCCTCTACGTCATCCAGGAAGGTGGCAAGATCCTCAAGTCGGAAGCATTGAAGCCCGCCGCGAAATCCTAGCAATGCGAACTTTTCCTACGCTTCTTCTAAGCCTCGCGTCATTCACGCCCGCCATCTGCCAT
The DNA here is from genome assembly GCA_035272765.1 of Candidatus Acidiferrum sp. Lineage (GTDB taxonomy): Bacteria > Acidobacteriota > Terriglobia > Acidiferrales > UBA7541 > Acidiferrum. Next base: position 37,508 of record DATEQG010000046.1, on the reverse strand, counting down.
GCACAAACGAAGTGTCCTTGGCTCAACGAAGCCACCGCCAGCGGCATCCTCAGCGGCCGCGTCACGGTCACCGTCAAGCTCAACGATCAAGGCACCGGCATGTGCAAATTCAACCGCCAGCAAGGCGCCGCCATCCACGAACTTCGCATCTCCGTCGACCTAATGACCGACGTCCGCAAACAATTCCCCGCCTACTTGGCCCAATGCCCGCCCAAAAGCCCGCCCCTCCCCGCCACCGGCAATGAAGCCGTCACATGCACCACGCACACCAAGGAAAACCACTACGCCGAGATAGTAGTAGGCCGCGTGCGCAATCAAGCCTTCGTTGTAAGCCTAAGCTCCACCGTTCAAGACGATCCATCCATGACGCAAAAAGACCGCCGCGACAAAGCGAACCAAATCGCCGAGCAAGTCACAGGAATCCTTTTCTAGACGCATTTCAAAGTGTTAGAGATCCCGCCGCACAACTACGGGCAGGTGGCCGGGCCTTTAGTCTTGGGTGCGCCATCCCTTGCAGTTTTGTTTCACGCAGGGGTGGGTCTTCTCTTCTCCCGCTCTACTCACCACTCACGATTCTCTACTCAATCCCAAAAAGCATCTCCACTGCCCAATCGAAGCGGTGACTCTACCCAACGCCGTTAACCAGTTCCCAAACCCGCGCCAAATGATGATCATCGTGCTCCGCGACAAAATACAAGTGATCCACAAGTCGCATCGGCGTCTTCAAACGAGGATGCGCAATAGTCCGGCCAAATAGCGCCGCATCCAATTCCCCAACACGCTTCAACAGTCTCCCTCTCGCAGCGCGAAACTCCGTGAGAGTCTGTTCCAGCGCCCGCGCGTTGTAGTCCGCCTCATCTGTCTTCCGGTTCCGCAAATCGGCCACGGCAAGCTCCCCGCTGTCCGCCACGTAATCCTCCACGCGCGCCAGCCACAGCGCCTCCAGGTCCAGCAAATGCCCCGCATGTTCCTGCGCCGACCACTTCCCGTCCGCTTTCCTGATCAAAATTTCGCGCGAACGCCCCCGAAGCGCCTCTTCCAGTCTCGCCGGAGTCCCCCGCAACCGCGCGCACACATTCGGCCATACCTCCAGCGGAAACGAAAACGCAAACTTCCGCTCAAACCACACTGGCACCTGGCTCATAATCTCTGTCACCTTCGGTCCCACGAACCGCACCCTTCCGGGTTTTCCTATTTTCCGATTTCCTCTCCACTGACTTTAATCCCATACGCTCCATTTTCAAACCTGCAGCCCTCAAACTCCCCGCCCTAGGGGCGGACGAGAATCTCTGTCAGGGCCAAAAGCCGCTTTTCCCAGCTGTTTATGGAGCAGCCGAAGCTCCGACCTCTCAAAATAGGAGGATTCTGCTCATCGCCTTGTTTTTGCCTACACACGCCGTTTCTGCTATCTTCAGCGCCGCAGGAGAAAACGCTTATGTCCGTTAACAAGGTCATCCTCGTAGGCCGCCTAGGCCGCGATCCAGAAACCCGCTACACCGGCGGCGGCCAAGCCGTAGCCAATTTTTCCGTAGCCACCGACGAAACCTACAAAGACCGCAACGGCGAACGCCAAAAACGCACCGAATGGCACAAAATTGTCGTCTGGGGCAAGCAAGCCGAAATCGCTCAGCAATATCTAAAAAAGGGTTCGCTGGTCTTCATCGAGGGCCGCATCCAGTCTCGCGAATGGCAGGATAAAGAAGGCCAAAAACGCACCAGTTTTGAAATTGTGGCCAGCAATTTCCGCATGTTAGGCGGCCGCAGCGACGCAGCCGCGGCTGGCGCCGGAGGCGGCCGATCCAGCGGCGAGGACGTCGAATCTCACTCCGCCCCAGCGGACGACTCCTACGGCGGTAGCCAAGCCCCCAGCGGCCCGGAAATCTCCGACGAGGACATTCCGTTCTAAGTGGCACAGCCAATCCTGGCTGTGCTCTTCGATCCTTGCGCGGATGAGTTGTGGCACAGCCAACCGCTTCTCCATCGCGCGGTTTAGGCGCGACGAACCTTGGCTGTGCGGAATGCACTGCAAAGCGCGTGCATAGATATTTGGAGAGCACCAAGTGACCACAATGAATCGTCAACTTCGTCTGCAAGCCCGGCCGAAAGGCTTACTCGCTCCTGGTGATCTGCAACTCACCGAATCACCTGTCCCAGAACTGCAAGACGGTCAAGCTCTAGCCAAAGTTAAATACCTCTCCATCGATCCCACCATGCGCGTCTGGATGGCCGTGGACAGCTACCTTCCCGCCGTCGCCATCGGCGACGTAATGCGCGCAGGCGGCCTTGCTGAAGTCATCGAATCGCGCCACGCACAACTCAAGAAGGGCGACAAAATCGTGGGCCTAACGGGCTTTCAGGAATACGTTGTGATCGAGGCGCAATCGAAATTTCCCTTTCAGAAAGTCCCTTCGATTCCTTTCGTCTCCGACACGCTCTTCCTGGGAGTCCTCGGCATGACCGGAATAACCGCCTATTTCGGCATGACCGAAATCGCCAAACCGCAAAAAGGTGAGACGTTGGTCGTCTCCGCCGCGGCCGGTGCCACCGGAAGCGTCGCCGGACAAATCGGCAAAATTCACGGCTGCCGCGTCGTTGGCATCGCCGGAACGGACGACAAGTGCGCGTGGCTGACCGACGAACTCGGTTTCGACGCCGCCATAAACTACAAACATCCCGATTGGAAAGAAAAGCTCGCCGCTGCCACGCCCAACGGCGTCGACATCGACTTCGAAAATGTCGGCGGCGAAATTATGGAGGCAGTCCTGAACCGCATGAACCTCCACGGCCGCGTTGCTCTCTGCGGTCTGATTTCCGGCTACACGAAGGAGACTTCTGGGCCCAGCAATCTCGGAATTCTGATCGTCAAACGCCTCAAGGTAGAGGGTTTTCTAGTCCTCGACTACGCCTCCCGCTTCACCGAAGCGGCCATGGAACTAGGCAAGTGGAAAATGATGGGCAAATTGAAGGATCGTCAAACAGTCGTGGAAGGCCTCGAAAAAGCTCCCGAAGCCATAAACATGCTTTTCACCGGCGGCAACACCGGCAAACTCATCGTAAAAGTGTAAAGCTGTGCAGAACAAAAGGCAGAAGAAGGACCTATGCATAAACTCGATAGCTATAGCAGCCGCTCGAAAGCGAGACCGTAACTGGAATTTGCGAAGCGCTCCAGTGTGTTGCCGATGAGCTAGTGCGAAGGCGGCGGCCCCGGCGGCATTCCCGGAGGCGGAGCGTTTTTCCTACGTTCTTCGTCCAGGCGCTTCAGGAAGTCTTCGAATTTAGGCAATTGTTCCGGAGTCAGGATGGCGCGCATTTGGTCGCGGCTCTTGTGGCGTTCCTGATCCATGTCGGCTTCGAGTTGCTGCGCGTTTTTGGTGCGGACGGCTTGGAAGTCGATGTGGGCTTGGGTGAGCAGCAAGTCCATTTGTTGCCGCTGCGAGTCGTTGAGGCTCAACTCACGCGTCAGTTGATCGAGCCGTTTTGCGTGCCGTTCCGCATCGCTCATGGGAGGCGGGGCGGCCGCGACAGTACCGCGGTGGCCGTAGAAATAACCGAAGACGCCGCCAAGCGCCACTCCCAGAACGAAAACGGCGGCGACCCAAAACGCAGCTCGCCGCTTTGCGGTGTTCTCATTCATCGGTGCTGCTTCTCCGCAAGGCTCAGCAAGAATTCGTCATCGGCATTAGATTGCGCGGCAGGATCAACAACCGGATCGCCTGTGATGTCCGTGGCTACTGACTTCGCAGCGGTGCTTACGCTCTGCATCGTCGGTGGTTTTTGGTATAGCCAGGCGCTAGCCAAAAGCAACGCTATGGAAGAAGCCCAGGTGAGGCGCGCAGCGAGCTTCGGCAGAAAAGTCCAGGTGTCTGCCGCGCGGCTGAGTTCCGCTTTGCGCGCCGCGATCGCCGCCATCACCCGCGGAGCAAACCACGGTCCAGCCGTTGCAGCGTATGAGGGCAATTCCGCCAGGAGGGCGCGCGCCGCAAGAATATTCTCCGCTGCCGCGCGGCAATCCGCGCAAGCGGTCGTGTGTTCTTTCAGGGCAGCAGGTGCCGATGCCAGCAGTTCCGGCAAGTCTTTCGCGTTCGGAGCGGCGCCGGCCGCGTCCTCGAGCTGCATCTGAAAACCACGACATTCCGGTCGGCGCTTCTTCAGAAAATTTATCATTATCAGACTCCTCTAATGTTCTATGATCCGGCTAATGTGCGCTTCCATCAAAATCAAAACATCTTAAAAACTGTTCCGAACTTAGCATCCACGCAATCATTCTCCGCGTTTCCTGACTTTGTTCACAATCCTGCGGCGCGCGCGGAAGAGCCGCACCTTCACCGTGTTCGCATTCAAATCCAAAATCTGCGCGATCTCTTCGACCGCAAAGCCCTCGACTTCTTTCAGAACCAGCATCAGGCGGTCGCGCTCGTCGAGTCCTTCCAGAAGCCGCTCGACTCGTTCGCGGGCTTCCATCCTGTCGCGCACATCCGGGCCGCCGCTGTTTTTCCCTTCGGCGGCGATCACCTGCTTGGCTTGCTCTTCGCTCAAGCCCGACTCGTAAACCAGGGGCCGGACTTTTTTCTTCCTCAGCAAATCCCAGCACTCGTTCACGGTTATCTTATACAACCAAGTGCTGAAAGCTGCCCGCTGATCGAACCGCTTCAGCGAGAAATACGCCTTCACAAAAACCTGCTGGGCGATGTCTTCGACGTCTTCGCGACGCCGCAATATACCGCCAGCAACCGCAAACACGCGGTGCTGATGCCTTCGCAGGAGCTCTTCAAATGCCTCCTGGTCTTCAGCCTGTGCCCGCCGGACAAGTTCCCGGTCGTCCAACGCGCCTGGCGCTCTGGCGACAGGCGGTTTGGCACCCGCCGTACCGGCGGGTACGCTCAAGGGCTCTAGTTTAGGGACGCGTGGCATGTCCATCCGGTTACGTCTAATGTAACTTAGTTTCCCTTCCCCACAAGACAGCATTTCCTCTTCCTGCATCAAGTGTTTCAATCGGCGCGTGCCAAGTTTCTACTTGCTTGACCGGTATCTACATGGAATAATGCCGCCATGATTATAGGTGACCGTCTTCGCGCACTCCGCGAAGATAAGAAACTCTCCCAGGGCGACATTGAGAAGCGAACAGGGTTGCTGCGTTGTTATATTTCCCGCGTAGAAAATGGCCATACAGTACCGGCCATCGAAACACTGGAAAAACTTGCGCGCGCTCTCGAGTGCCCACTCTATCAACTCTTTTATGACGGCGAAGAGCCGCCGCAGTTGCCGAATCTCCCCAAGCGGAAGTCGTCGGATGACATCGCCTGGGGCAGCGTGGGAAAAGATGCACGCTTTCTCAACAAGCTTCGCCGCTTGCTGGGCAAAGTGGAAGAAGGGGACCGCAAGCTCATTCTGTACATGGCGCAAAAAATGGCTAACCGCTAGTTCTGCGACATTTTTTTAGAGCAAGCCGTCGAAGTAATGGTTACACCCGGATAGGCCGCGTTCGGTCCCTGCGCGGCCTTTACACTATCTGCGGTAGTAGATCGCCGAAAAAAAGCCCTCCTCTGGCGCTTAAACTCAATTCCCTCTTTCAGATGCGAAAGTTCCAGAATGGAACTTACTCCCATTCAATCGTGCTGGGCGGCTTCGAACTAATGTCATAAACCACGCGGGTCACCCCACGAACTTCATTGACGATCCGCGTGGAAATACGTTCCAGAACTTCGCCGGGGAGACGCACCCAGTCGGCGGTCATGGCATCGTCGGATTCGACGACGCGGACGGCTACAGTTAGGCCGTAGGTACGGTAGTCGCCCATGACGCCGACGCTGCGGACGGGGAGCAGAACGGCAAAGGCTTGCCAAACTTTGCTATAGAGCCCGGAGCGACGTATCTCTTCGACAACTATGGCGTCCGCCTCCTGCAACGTGAAGAGATGCTCGCGAGTGATCTCTCCCAGGAGCCTCACCGCTAGTCCTGGACCCGGAAACGGATGTTTCAAAAGAATCTCGTCCGGAAGACCGAGGTCTTTGCCTATCCGGCGGACCTCGTCCTTGAAAAGGTCGCGCAGGGGCTCGATGAGTGCAAATGGCATGTTTTCGGGCAGACCTCCGACATTGTGGTGGGTCTTGATGGTGGCGGAAGGACCTTTTACGGAAACGGACTCGATGACGTCCGGATAGAGGGTTCCCTGGACGAGCCAGGCGATTCCACCCTGAGCTTCCCCTTTTTGGAGTTTTTGGGCTTCCTCGGCAAAGACGGCGATGAATTCCCCGCCAATGATTTTGCGCTTTTGCTCGGGGTCAGTGACGCCCACAAGCTTGTTCAGGAAGCGGTCCGAAGCGTCCACGCCGATGACGCGGAGGCCCAGGCGATCCCGGAGCATCTCCAAAGTGTCCGCAAATTCGTTTTTCCGGAGCATTCCGGTGTTGACGAAGATATTTGTGAGGCGGTCGCCCATGGCGCGGTGAACGAGGACAGCCGCGACGGTCGAGTCCACTCCCCCGCTTAGTGCGCAGATGGCGCCGCCTTGGCCGACCGTTGTTCGAATGGCTTCGGTGGTTTCTTCGATGAAGGCGGAGCCGCTCCATTTGCGTTCGGCTTTGCAAACGCGGAAGAGGAAATTGCGGAGAAGTTCGGTGCCGCTTTCGGTGTGGTTTACCTCGACGTGGAATTGCACGGCGTAGATTTTCCGCTGGGGATCTTCAAGCGACGCGATGGCGTTGTCCGTGTGGCCCGTTGCGAAAAAGCCGGGAGGGAGCTCGCGCACGTGATCGCCGTGGCTGTTCCAGATGCGGAGAGATTCAGGCACGCCTGCAAAGAGCGCGGATTCCGAGGGGCCGTTCTCGCACTTTACCTTCAGCTGCGCGCGGCCGTACTCGCGGCGCTCTGCTTTTTCGACTTTGCCGCCGAGCGCGTGGGTAATCCACTGCATGCCGTAACAGATACCAAGGACCGGGATTCCCATCGCGAGGATCGCGGGGTCACATTTGGGCGCGTCGGAGTCATAGACGGAGCTGGGGCCACCGGAGAGAACGATGCCGGCTGGGGCGTACTGGCGTATTTCGTCTAGCGTCGCGGTGCACGGGAGGATGGCGGAGAAGACGTTTTGTTCGCGGATGCGGCGGGCGATGAGTTGCGTGTATTGGCCGCCGAAATCGAGCACGACCACGCCGCCTAGTTCGGACTTTGGCTTTTGATGGTGTTCCGTCATTGCGGCTCCCGTTGCCATCGTACTCCTCCCAGTTATTTCTTTTTGTAGCTGTGACTGACAACGACCAACTGACGGTCTTTCAGGGCAAACTTTATTTCGATGCTGCCGCCGGTGGGGCAGCAGTGGGGATCACTCGGTTTCCAAAGCGGCATACCATACGTGAGGGTTCGGACATCGAATCCGCCACCGCCCATAATGATAAATTCCTTGGGCCGAAACTCTTTCAGTGCTTCCTGGATCTTGCCGTCTATATCCAGCAGTAGCGGGCCATCCTTATCGAAGGTCCAGTAAATTTCTGTGCGCTGGCCGCTATTTCCAGTCCAGGGGTCAGTCGAGGCCAAGACGGTTTCATCGCCGACGTGCACCAGATACGCCGGTTCAACGCTGATGGTGTCAGGACTCATTTGCTGGTGGTAGATTTCACAGAATTCGCCCGGCTTACGCTGTACAAGGAGCATCTTTACGATGAGTTCGTTGCCGTTAATGATGTGATCGACTTCCTGCACGGGGTAACCCTGCGCCGCTCCAAGTGGCTGCGTATTGACCTTGTCCTTGATCTCCGAGGGGTTTTTCCTGGAAAGTTCGTGAACGTAGTCGAAACGCTGAGGGGCGCCGGAGAAGGAGAAATACTCCAGCGAATTGCAGATCGGCTCGTCGATATACTTCGATTCGATGAAGGAGGCAACGTAAACTGCCCACCTCGGATGATCCGGAGGTTTTTGGAAAGGGACGGCTAGCGTAGAGAAAAGGCCAATCATCAAAGCCGTTCGAAGCGTGACGCGGGCCGCGGAACGGGCACGGCGTGCCGTGCACCTACGAGGGAAAGGTGGCGAGGTCATTGGACCACCAGATTTAGGAGTTTGTTGGGGACGAAGATAACCTTGACGAGGCGTTTGCCGTCGATATGGCGGGCTACAGCGGGATCGGCTTTGGCTTTGGCGGCAACGTCGGCCTCGCCGGCACCTGCGGGAACTTTTAGAGTGGTGCGAACGCGCCCGTTGACCTGGACGGGGATTTCGACTTCGTTGTCCTTGGCTAGCTCTAACTGCTCACCCGCAAGAATGGGCCACGGAGCGTTCCAGAGGCCATCCGTGTTGCCGAGCATTTCCCACATTTCCTCCGCGATGTGCGGCGTCATAGGAGCCAGCAGGAGCGTCAGGATTTGCAGGACTTCTTTGCGAATTTCTGGACGAACCCCATTCTCGAGAGGTTCGGCCAAATAAATCTCGTTGGTCAATTCCATGATTTGAGCGATGGCGGAATTGAAGTGCCAACGCTTCTCGAAGTCTTGCGTGACCCTCGTCATGGTTTGGTAAGTGACGCGGATCAGGTCGCGTTCTTTGTCGGTCATTCCCTTTGGATCGAAATTCCAGCTCTTGGTGTCGCGAATCGCTCCCGCGTGCTTATCCACCAAGCGGAAGACCCGGTTGAGGAAACGCCAGGAGCCTTCGATGCTTTCTTCGCTCCATTCGAGGTCCTTTTCGGGAGGAGCGGCAAAGAGCGTGTAAAGGCGGCCGGTATCGGCGCCGTATTTTTCGGCCATGTCGATGGCGCCGACGACGTTGCCGCGCGATTTGGACATGGCCACGCCGCCTTTTTGCACCATGCCCTGCGTGAACAGCCTGGAGATGGGCTCGTTGTGACCGACAAGGCCGAGGTCGCGCATGACTTTGCACCAGAAGCGCGAATAGAGAAGGTGCAGGATGGCGTGGGTAATGCCGCCGATGTACTGGTCGATCGGAAACCAATAGCCGACTTTCACGGGATCGAAGGGAGCTTTGTCGTTGTGCGGGTCGCAATAGCGGTAGAAATACCAGGAGGAGTCGACGAAGGTATCCATCGTGTCGGTTTCTCGCTTGGCTGGGCCACCGCATTTCGGGCAAGTCGTGTTAACGAATTCCGGAGTTGCGGCGAGCGGGGATTCGCCTTCGCCAGTGAGTTTCGGATTGGGCGGCAGCAGGACCGGGAGATCTTTATCCGGGACCGGTTGCAGGCCGTGATCGGGACAATAAACGACGGGAATTGGCGTGCCCCAATAGCGCTGGCGGGAGATGCCCCAGTCGCGCAGGCGGAAGACGACTTCGCCGTGGCCAAAACCCTTTTTCTCGGCGAAGGCCGTCATTTTGGCGATGGCTTCATCGGGCGAGAGGTCATCGAACGGACCGGAATTGACGACCTTGCCGTTCTGGTGCTCATCGAAGGCAGCGGTCATTTTTTCTTCGACAAGAGGCTCTCCTGCGGTCGGCTGAATAACGACGCGAATGGGCAAGCCGTATTTGCGGCAGAATTCGAAATCGCGCTCGTCGTGGGCGGGGACGGCCATGATGGCGCCGGTGCCGTATTCCATGAGGACAAAATTGCCGACCCAGATGGGGATTTTCTCGCCGCTGAAGGGATTGGTAGCGTGACGACCGGTTAAGAAGCCGACTTTTTCGGCGGTGGCGAGGTCCGCCGTTTTGACGGAAGCTTGCTTCATGTGCGTGAGTTGGGGCTCGGCTGCCTCGCGGACCGGAGAACCTTGTAGGAGCCGCGCGACCAGCGGATGGGTGGGGGCGAGGATGATCGCGGTCGCGCCGTAGATAGTGTCGATGCGCGTGGTGAAAATCTCGATCGACGCCGCGCCTTTCACATCCGCTACTGCGAACTTCACTCGCGCCCCTTGCGAGCGACCAATCCAATTGCGCTGCATGGTGATGACGCGTTCGGGCCAACTGCCTTCGAGCTCTTTCAGGTCATCGACGAGTTGATCGGCGTAGGCCGTGGTTTTGAGGAACCATTGCTCGAGTTCGCGGGACTCGACTAGCGTGTCTTCGTGACGCCAGCAGTAGCCGCCGTTGACGACTTGCTCGTTCGCCAGGACGGTGCAGCACTTGGGGCACCAGTTGACGCGGCTTTTTTTGCGGTAGGCCAGGCCGCGCTCGAGCATGCGCAGGAAGAACCACTGGTTCCAACGATAGTATTCGGGCTCGCACGTCGAGATTTCACGCCGCCAGTCGTAACTGAAGCCGAAGCGGCGTAGGGTGCGCTGGAACTCTGCGATGTTGTTGTTGGTCCAGACGCGCGGATGCGTGTTGTTCTTGACGGCGGCGTTTTCCGCGGGAAGACCGAAGGCGTCCCAGCCCATGGGGTGAAGAACATTGAAGCCGCGCATGCGCTTGACGCGGGCGACGACGTCGCCGATGGCGTAATTGCGCATGTGGCCCATGTGCATGGTGCCGGAGGGATACGGCAGCATTTCCAGAACGTAATATTTTGGCTTTGAAGGATCGGCTTCCGTTTCGAACACGCGCGCTTCGGCCCAGCGCTTTTGCCACTTCGCTTCGATCTCTTGTGGGTTGTAGTCCGCCACGCCTCGCTATCCCCTTTTGGTCTTGCGCTTTTTTTTGAACTTGCCAGCCGACGCTTTGGCCTTGATGGCCACTTTCGTTTTCTTGGCGGCGGCTCTCTCGGCTTTGGCAGTCTTCGTTTGGATTTTCTTGATGGCCGCGGTCAGCATCGAGAAACCTTTTTCGGCGGGAGGAGCTTGTTCCCGCAAACCGGCGAGTTCCCAGAGCTTGGCCACATTGCGACGATCGTCGCCGGGTTGATCGATGGGCGTTTCGAGGATGAAAGCGCGGCCCGTCAAGCCGTGGGGGGAGGATGCGCCGAGTCTTGGATGCGTCAGGATGCGATGAAAAGCTTCGGCGCCAATTTTGCCTTCGCCGATGTTTTCGTGGCGATCGACGCGGCCGCCAAGCGGGATTTTCGAATCATTGGCGTGAAAGACGGGAACGCGATCGAGACCGATGGTGCTTTCGATCACGTCGATCGTGGAGGCTAGGCCGGTTTCGCTTTTGATGTCGTAGCCGGCGGCGAAGAGATGCGCGGTATCGAGGCAGACTGCGGCGGGGACATCTTTGAGACCGGCGAGGATCTCCGCAACTTCTTCCAGGCGCGAGCCGACGGCGACTCCCATACCTGCCGTGTTCTCAATCAGAATGCGCAGATTGCCGAGTGCGACACGCTTGGAACCTTGCTTCAAGGACTCGATCACGGTGGTCACGGCTTGCTCGGGCGTGGCTTCGCCGCGCGATCCCGGGTGTACGACCAGAAAATCGGCGCCGAGAGCTACGCCGCGGACGAGCTCATCGTGGAAAGCTTGAATCGAGCGCGTGCGCAGCATGGGCTGCGCGCCGGCAAGATTGATCAGATAGTTGGCGTGAATGACGAGCGGGCCGAGGCCGAGTTCGGCGCGGCGAGCGCGAAAGGCAGCCGCGTCTACGTCGGGGATGCGCGCAGAGCCCGCCTGCCACATGCGCGGGCTTGCAGAGAAAATCTGCAACGCGTTGCAGCCAAGCTTGCGGGCGGATTCGAGGGCGTTGAGATAGCTTCCCGCGATGGAAGCGTGGATGCCGATGCGCAGGCTGCCGTCCATCCAGGTGGGAGGCAGCGGTTCGGGCTCAGGTTCCGGGCGATATTCGTCTTCCGGGTCGAACTCGGAGACGTGAGTGAGAGGTTGCTCTGGCATTCCCATGGAGAAAATTGGTCTGTCCTTAAACTACCCATTCTACCACACGGGGCAAAAAGGCTGCGGGAGGCGGGGAGAAGGGGAAGGAGGAGAGAAAAAAGGCTTGACAATTATATCTATCTATGTAGACTTATAGAATGGGCGTGCGCATTCGGCTTTCGAAACAAACCCTCCAAATTCTCGATGCTCTGCTGACCCGTCCCGGGCAGTGGCTTCACGGATACTCGCTGAGCCAGACCACGGGCATTCCTTCCGGGACGCTATACCCTATTCTCATGCGGCTGGATAAGCTTCACTGGCTTGAAACGCGCTGGGAAGAGACCAAAACGCCTGGGCGGCCGCCGAGGCATCTTTACAGGCTTTCCGGAACGGCGCGAGAGTGGGCTCGGGAAGAAATTCGCGCGGCACAGGAACAGCGCTTCTGGAAACCTGCGGAGCACGAGACATGAGCACGGCTACACAAGAGAGTTCTGTGACGGCGCGTTTGGCGCGGTGGGCGCTTTGGTGCGCAGTCCGCCATTGGCCTCAGGAGAATCGCGCTTGGGGGCTGGCGCTGGCTGCGGAAGTGGATGAGACGGCTAGTGCGTTCGAAACGGTGAGGTGGTCGTTGGGAGGAATCATGTTCTTCACGCGTTCGGTGCTTTCAAGCGTCTGGAACTGGATGAAACTTCCGGCGGGCAGTTCCCTTTCCGGAGGCGCGAATGGGCCGGACGGGCCTTCGCTGTTGCCGAAACGCTCGCGTGTGTTTACGGCTGTGGTTCTGGCTGGGGCGGCTTTGCTGCTGCTCTTGCCGGAAGGTCGCGAGGCGATTCGAACGGTGCGGTCGAGCTGGCAGGAATACAGGCAATCGAATTCAGACGAGTTGACGCTGGAAGAACTTGCGGCTCGTGCCGAAAGAGAGAAAGATGCGAGCACGCTTGCGTTTGTCGCGCTTCGCAGCGGGGATTCGAAACGTGCGGAGGATTTGACGGAACGAGCGATTGCGCTTGATCCACGGTTCATCTGGGTCTATGGGTCAAAAAACCGTTCTTGGCGGAATTCTGAACCACCGAAAGCTCAATGGCTGGCGCGACTGCAAGCGGCTGATCCTGACAACGCCGTGCCTTACTTACTTGAGGCGTACCAAGTAGCTGGACCGGACGTTGAGAAGCGGTTCTTCGGACATGGCGCCCCGAAGGATGCGGACTTTGAGGCAGTGGAGAGCAATTCGAAGTGGATGGAGCTAATGGAACGCGCCTACAAGTCTCCGCGCTACGACAGCTACTTTCAGAGGCACGTTCAACTGACGAGGACGATCTGGAATCGGGAGACGAACTTATCCCCGATGATAGTTCTTTCTGGACTGTGGTCCCACGCGATTCCCAATTTGCTGAACCTGAGGATTTTTGCGGATGTCCAAATCCACGAGGCACAGAAGGCGCGAGCGGCGGGAGACCTAAAACGAGCGGAAAGTTTACTGAACCAAGTAAATACGTTTGGGGTGCGAATGGTGGATGGGAGCGAGACGCGCATCGAGAAGCTTATTGGCTGGACGGTTTCGCGGGGGGCTGACAAAGAGCTCGCCGCGCTTTATGCGAGCGTGGGCAAAACGGAAGACGAACAGAGAGCAATGGCGCGTCTCAACGAAATCGACGAACGTGCCAAGGAAATGCGATACGCCCACAACCCGGCGCAGGGCGCGGCGGCGCAGGGTTTCCGAAAAATGGCCAGATTGGTGCAGAGCTTCGCTATTTTGTGCGTAGTCGGCGCGTTCGCTGCGTTTGTGGGAATTTTGATGGTGGAACTATGGCCCAAGCGGATTCCAAAGGCGCACCCAATTTGGCGGAAAGTGCCTTGCTGGATGGCGGACTACGGTCCGGCCGCCCTCCTAGTGGGGAGCGTGGGTTTTCTGATCAGTTTTCTGCCGTTTCAGCGCGCGTTCGAAGAGTACCGAGCTTTGAGTAACGGGCATCCCAACGAGGAGCGCTTGATGGATGCGATGTGGGGACTCTTGGAGATTCCAGAGTATATGACGGGCGCGAATGGCTCTGTTTCCACATGGACGATCATCACGATTGCGCTGAGCGCGCTGCTCTTGGTCGTACTGGTGCATGGTATTTATCGAACCATGCGCACTGTAGCGAAATCTGCCTGAGCACTTCCCTTTCGTAAAATTCGAATCGTTCGCGGATTTGCGGGGTTGCGGCGGCTTGCCGTAGACTACGGGATTGCACATAGTCTGCTGGGAGCATAGGGGAGCCGCTGATGCTGGTTGTCATGCAATCGCACGCTACGGAGGAGCAGATTCGCGGCGTGTGCGAGCGCATTGAAAGCCTGGGATTGAAGGCGCATCCGATTCCGGGGACGGTGCGAACGGCGATTGGGATTACTGGGAATAATGGGGCAGTCGATCTCGGCGTGCTGGAATCTTTGCCGGGCGTCGTTGAGTGCATACCGGTCAGCAAGCCGTACAAACTGGTGAGCCGCGACGCAAAGGAAGAAGACAGCGTCCTGCGGATTCCCGTGCCAGGCGGAGAAGTGGTTGTCGGCGGGAAGATGGTGGCGCTGGTGGCGGGGCCGTGCGCGGTGGAGACGGAAGAACAGTGTTTCGCGATTGCCGAACGGGTGAAGAAGAGCGGCGCTCGGCTGTTTCGCGGCGGGGCTTATAAACCGAGGACTTCACCGTACAGTTTTCAGGGGCTTGGATTGCCGGGATTGAAGATTTTGGCGAAAGTGCGCGAGAGGTATGGCTTCGGGATTATTACGGAAGCCATCGACAACGAGACCCTCGATCTGGTCGAAGAATACGCCGACGTGATTCAGATTGGCGCGCGCAATATGCAGAATTTCTCTCTGCTGAAGCGGGCGGGGCGAGCGAAGAAGCCGGTGCTCTTGAAGCGCGGCATGTCGGCGACGCTGGACGAGTTTTTGATGGCTGCGGAATATATTTTGTCCGAGGGAAATTACAACGTGATGCTGTGCGAGCGTGGCGTGCGGACATTTTCCGATTTTTCGCGAAACACGCTGGATCTGGCAGTCGTGCCCGCGGTGAAAAAACGCAGCCACTTGCCGATACTGGTCGACCCGTCGCACGGCACAGGAAAACGCCACAAAGTTTTGCCCCTTTCGCGCGCGGCGATTGCCGTGGGGGCAGACGGATTGCTGGTCGAAGTGCACCACGAGCCGGACAAGGCGCTATCCGATGGCATGCAGTCGATTTTGCCGGAAGAGTTCGGCGAGCTAGTGGAAGAAGTCCGGCAGATCGCGGCCGTTTTGGGGCGCGAAGTGAATTGAACACCTCTAACAGGCAATCTGTGCGCCCGAGCTTCTCTCTTTTTTCTAGCCGATGCGCGGGCCTGTGGCTAATTCCGCAGACCGCATGTAACAATTCCTCCATCGGATGAATCGCCCGCGTAACTTCCGCGTATTTTTCTTGCTTGGTATCCTGCTGATCGTGGGCGTGGCGGAGCTTGTGCGCGAACACCGGCCATCTTTTCTGAGGCCGGGATTGCGATTGTGCGCCTATGTCTCTGCCTCCGATGGAAGCGTGACCGTCATCGACCTGGTGAAGCTGGCCGCTATAGCGCGCATTGCGATTGGGCCGGGATTATCCGGAATGCGCGAGCATCCGACGCGCGCGGAAATTTGGGGTGTGAGCTCAACGGGCGGATACGTCTGGGTGATCAATGCCCGGGTGAATCAGGTCAGCGCGCGTATCTCCGTCGGGCCGCTTCCCTATGCGATCGATTTTTCGCCAGACGGCGAGCGCTTGTACACGACCTCGGCCGGCTCGGACACGCTGCTTGCCATCGATTGCCAGAAGCGAATCGTGCTGGCGCGGACGCGAACAGGAGGCGAGCCGGTTCTGGCACACGTGACTCCTGACGGAAAGAGCGTTTTGGTGCTGAATCATCGCGATGCCACGCTGGGGATTCACGATGCGGACACGCTGGCGCTGCGCAGCACGGTTGGCATCGTCAAGCAGCCGGAAAAAGTCGCGATCCTTCCAGACAGCACCCTGGCGTTTGTCCTGAGCCGCACCGAGCACCGGCTCTCCGTCGTCGATCTGCGGAGAAGCGTTCTCGTTACGAACCTCGAACTGGACGGGAATCCGTCGGACATGCTGCTCAAGCCGGATGGCGGCGAACTCTATGTCATCTCTCCCGAAGCACACGGTTTGCAGGTCATCAACACCTGGACGCATGAGGTAGGCGACTACATGGTGCTTGGCTCAGCCCCCACGCGTGGCGTTTTGACGGCAGACGCAAACACGCTCTATGTTTCGGACCAAGCGGCGGGGCACATCGTTCCCGTGGACATAGTGAACCGGCGAGTGATTCGCGACCCGGGCACAGGGAAAGAGTTCCCGATTACCGCGGGGCACTTTCCGGGCGTGATGCGTTTCGATCCCAACGAAAATCTGCTGATCGTGGTGAACGAAGGCTCCGGCGATGTTGCCGTGATTCGCGTGCGCACCAACAGCCTGCTCACGATGATTCCAGTCGGAGAGCGGCCGCAGGATCTTGCGGTTAAATTGTTCTAGAGGCGTACATCGTAGGATTTGGTCTGCAGAGCGATTCGGTATCCCCTGGGGGCCGTGAACTCCGCCCGGCCGTCCAGGTCAGTCGTAGCGCAGGGCCACGATGGGATCGACGCGGGTGGCGCGGCGCGCAGGCAGATAGCTGGCAATCAGCGCAACGCCGAGCAGGATAAGAGATACGGCGGCAAATGTGATTGCATCCGTCGGGCGTACGCCGTACAGCATGGATGAGAGTAAGCGCGTTGCCGCCAATGCCGCGGCAAGGCCGATAGCCAGTCCGATGCCGGCCAGGCGCACGCCGAAGCCCAGAAAGTCCCAGACAATCTGCGATTGCGATGCACCCAGCGCCATGCGAATACCGATATCGCGCGTGCGTTGAGCGACCATGTAGGAAAGCACCCCGTAGATTCCGACCGAAGAGAGCAGAAGCGCCGCCGCAGCAAAAATAGACAGAAGGAATGTATCGAAGTGCGAGCGCTCGAGAGTACTGGAAATTTTCTGCTGCATGGTCGAGAGCCTGTAAATCGGAACGGCGGGTGCGACAGCCGCCACCACTGCTCGCAACTCCCGCGCGGGCAGAGCCACGCCACCGCGCGTTCGCACCACTAAGTCCATCGTTCGGCCAATCCAATCCCACGAGGCCGGGGGCATTTGGGCCAGAGGAATGTAAAACGTTGGCTCTGCCTGGCGGTCCAGTCCCGCCGCGTGGACGTCAGCCACGACGCCGACGACTTCGTGCCAGGTTGGATCCAAGCGGCCCTTTGGCCCAGACTCACAACACGAGAAGCGCTTGCCGATGGCATTTTGACCGGGCCACAAGGTGCGGGCAAGAGTCTCGTTGACCAGAGCGACGAACGCACGGTCGCGCGTGTCTTGCGGAGTAAAATCGCGGCCGGATTTCAGCGGGACGCGAGCCGTCGAGAGATAACTGGGCGAGATGATTTGCAATTGCGAATTCACAAAATTCATAGAGTCAGCCGGCTGGCCTTCGGGGAGGATGCCGTTGCTGCTGCCACCACCGGCAAGCGGGGCGCGCGAGACGACGGCAGCCGACTCAACCCCTGGCAAAGCGGCAGCGGCAGTCATCATGCGTTCGAACGTTTGCCGGGCAACACTTGGTTCGTGATAGCTGGCATCGGGCAGACCGACGCGCCCGACAACAACGTTGGAAGTATCGAAGCCCGGATCCACGTGGGATACGAGCAGCGCGCTGCGGATCAGCAGCCCAGCGCCAACCATCAGAATCAACGCGAGAGCAACTTCTCCCACGATCAGAAGGCTGCGAATACGATCGCGGCTGCCACCCACAATCCCCGAAGTGGATTTGAATACTTCGTTCAGACGCGTCGAAGCGGAGCGAAGAGCGGGCGCAAGTCCAAACAAAAAGCTGGCAAGGAGCGCTGCCACGCAGGCAAAACCAAGTGTGCTGGCGTCAATGCGAGATTGATCCAGCCGCGGCATTTCCGCGGGACCGTGGGCAACTATCCAAGAAACGGCCCAGTACGCCATCAACACACCAACCGCGCCTCCAGCCAGCCCAAGCACCAGGTTCTCAGCGAGGAGTTGCCGCACGATGCGGCTTGGCGACGCTCCCAAAGCCGCCCGCATGGCAATCTCCTTTTGTCGCGTGCGCGAGCGCGCCAACTGCAAATTCGCAATATTCGCGCAGGCAATCAGCAGCAAGAATCCAACGGCCGCTAGCATCATGCGAAGGCTCAGGCGCTGATCGCCTAAGAGAATCGTTACGAGCGGCTGAAGACCGTAGGTTCGATCGGCATCATCGAGGGGATACTGCTGCTGTAGCCGCTGAGCAATGACAGCGAGCTCGGACTGCGCCTGCGCCATGTCGATATTGGGCTTGAGTCGGGCCATTACGTTGAGGTAGTGGTCATCGTGATCGGCAAGCTGCGTCGGTGTGAATGCCGCGGGGACCCAAAGATTCGTGCCGTTCAGCAATGGGTCGAAACTTTTCGGCATAACACCAAGGACCGTCGTGGGAAGGCCGTTAACGCGAATCGGCTTGCCGATGACGGCGGTATCAGCGCGAAGACTGTTGCGCCAGAACCGCTCGCTGATGACGACGACGGGCGCGTGCCCAGGCTGATCCTCCTCGGCGGTGAAGACACGCCCCGCGATGGGCTGCACACCAAACGTCGCAAAGTAATTAGAGGTTGCGATTTCGCCGTCCACGCGTTCGGGGGTGCCGTGCGTTTCCAAATTAAAGCTCGCGGAGTTCGAGCAGCTGATCTCCGCATAAGAAACACTTTGGTTTTTGATGTCGTTGAAATTGCCCACGGAGACGCCCATGGACATACTTTTCAACTGTTCCTGCAGGTAAACCACGCGGGAGGGATCTTCGATGGCCAGCGGCCGCAGCAGGACCGCATCGACGACGCTGAAGATGGCCGTCGTGGCGCCGATGCCCAGCCCTAACGTCAAGACTGCGACCGCCGCGAAGCCTGGACTCTTACGAAGAACACGCTGTCCATGGCGAAGATCCTGGAACAGTTCATCAAGAAATCTAATGCCGCGCGCCTCCCGTCCTTCTTCTTTGACGCGCTCGATCCCGCCGAACTCCATGCGAGCGCGCCGCAAAGCTTCCGGTCGCGACACACCGGTGCGGACTAAATCCTCGGCATACGCTTCGATGTGGAAGCGCAACTCCGCATCCATCTCGTTTTCGATGTTCGACCGATGAAAAATTGCCTGCGACCAAGAACGCAGCTTGCTCCAGCGCGTCATATTCCCTCCAGCTTGCTGTCCCTCATTCCCGCAATCGTCGGGGCAATCATTCGTACCTCAGCGCCACCATCGGATCGACCCGCATTGCTCGCCGCGCCGGGAGGTACGATGCCGCGAACGAGACACTGGCCATTAACAGGAGCACGACTGCAAAAGTAGCCGGATCGGTGGGTTGCACTTCGTAGAGCAAACTCTGAAGAAACCGCGTCAAGCCAAGCGCCCCAATTACGCCAAGGGCGATTCCGATTGCCGTAACGCGCAAACCGTGCCCCAACACCAGGCGAAGCACGTCGGCGCTGCGCGCCCCCAAAGCCATTCGCACGCCAAGCTCATGGGTTCGCCGCGTCACGGAGTATGCGAGCACCGCGTAAATGCCGATGGCTGCCAGAACCAGCGCGAGCGCCGCGAATGACCCCAAGAGGGTCATGACGAAGCGGCGGCTCGCGGTAGACCTGCTGATTATCTGATCCATAGTGCGAACGCTTCCCAAGGCGAGCTGGCGATCCAAGCTCCAGACGGCGGCGCGAACGTCGGCCGTCAGTCCTGCTGGATCGCCCTCTCCGCGCACGGCAATTCGAAGAGAGAACGGTACGCCGAGTTGAGCGTAAGGTTCGTAGGTATGTGCATCAGCCGCAGTCTCTAGCGGACCCTGTTTCACATCCCCTACTACGCCGACGACTGTCAGCCAAGGATCTGTCGACTCCGGTGGTCCCCATTTCAATCTCTTGCCCAAAGGATCCTGGCCGGGCCAATACTTCTTGGCCAAGGATTCGCTCACGATAAGCACGTGCGTGGATTTAGGTGCGTCCTGCTCGGTGAAATATCTTCCATAAAGGAGCGGAATGCCCATCGTCTGGAGATAATCTCCGTAGATGACAGAGTGATTGCACAAGCTCAGTGCAGGTCCTGGTGGCGGCTGGTAGCCCTCCACGGTGAATGCATGCGTCCAACCCCCCAGAAGAGGCAGATCCGTCGAACCTCCGGCAGCGGCAATGCCCGGCGTCTCGCGAAGCTTGTCCATCAACTGTTTGTAAAAGGAAGTCACTCGCTCATCCCGCGAGTATTCGTCCGGGGGCAAATCGATTGACGCGGTCAAGATATGTTCTGGACGGAATCCCGGGTTGATATTCAAGACTCGCTGGAAGCTGCGAACCAGCAACCCCGCTCCCACAAGCAACATTACGGATAGTGCGACCTCGACAATTACGAAAATTGCGCGCATCCGTCGATGATCTGGACCCTGCGAATTGCCTCGGCCGCTTTCCTGCAGAGAAGGATTAAAATCAGTTCGCGAGGCCCAAAGAGTCGGCAAAGCGCTGAAGGCGAGTCCCACAACGGTGACAAGCAGGAAGCTGAAGAGCAACACTCTCCCGTCGAGTTCGATCGCATGGAACTGCGGAATGTTCGACGGTATTCGAGCCACCATGGCGTCCTTGAACCAAACGGCCAGAGCCAAACCAAGCCCGCCTCCTGCGAAAGCAAGCAGCATGCTCTCTGCCAGGAACTGACGCAGCAATCGGAATCTGCCCGCGCCAATGGCCAATCGCACCGCCACCTCCTTCCGGCGCCCCATGGAGCGCATCATCAAGAGGTTGGCGACGTTTACACAAGCGATTAACAGCACGAAGGCCACCGCGCCAAGCAGTAGCAACAGCATCGGCCTCAGCGGGCCAGTGACTTCATCGCTGAGAGGCGTTGAGACCATGCCGAGCCGGAAGTCGCCCAACGGTTCGTTGGCGTCGCGCGCCCATTGTTTGTACGTCTCAAGAACACCTTGAGCGACAAGTTGCAGATCAGCATTGACCTGCCCCTGTTGTATCCCTGGTTTCAGCCTGCCCACCGCGCTGTAAGAGAAATTGTCACCGAAGTCAGCGAGTTCTTCTTTGGATAGACCCAGAGGAACCCAGAGGTCGGCCGAAACTCCCTGCAACATTCCCGGGAGCGGAAAAACAAAGCTTTGCGGCATGACACCGACAATCGTGTACGGTTTGCGGTCCAGATTGATCGTTTGGCCCAGGATATTTTGCTGTCCGCCGAATTGGCGTTGCCACAATCCATAACTAAGAATTACCACCTGATGGCCGAATTGCTCTTCTTGCTGCGCGAATACACGGCCTGCGAGCGGTTGCACGCCGAGCACATCGAAAAGATTGCTGGTAATGCGATCGGCAGTCACTCGCTGCGGTTCACTCTTCCCGGAAAGCTCATAAGTCCACACGCGGAATCCGCCAACGGCTTCAAAAACGTGATTCAATTTGTGAATCTGGGCGATGTCGGGCCCGGATACGTTGAAGGGCTCGGCACTCATATTGGGCAAGATCTCTTTGACCATCGCTAGACGATCGGCATTGGCGTAAGGCAATGGGCTGAGGAGTACTGCGTTCACGACGCTGAAGATTGCAGTGTTCGCGCCAATGCCGAGGGCCAGCGTTAGGACTGCAACCGCGGTAAAGCCTGGACTCTTGCGTAATATTCGTGCGCCGTAGCGCAAATCCTGCATCAGTTCATTCAGAAGCTGGGCGCCACGCGCTTCCCGGCCTTCCTCCTTGACGCGCTCAATCCCGCCAAACTCTATGCGCGCGCGACGCAGGGCTTCTTCGCGCGAGAAGCCTCTGCGCACCAGATCATCGGCGAATGTCTCGATGTGGAACCGTAACTCCGCCTCCATCTCGCTTTCCATGCGAGTGCGCTGGAATATCGCCTTCGACCACGAGCGCACCCGGCTCCATAACGTCATACTTCCTCCGGCTTGGTGCCCAGAATTCCCGCGATGACGTCGGCCATGCGATTCCAGTTTTCCGCTTCCGCCTGCAGCCGCCGCTTCCCTGCCGCCGTGAGCCGGTAATATTTGGCCTTGCGGTTGTTTTCCGATTCGCCCCACGCACTGGCGATCCACCCCTGATGCTCGAGGCGATAGAGCGCGGGATAAAGCGATCCCTGCTGGATTTCGAGGCGGTCTTTCGAGATTTGCTGGATGCGGAGAAGAATCCCGTAGCCGTGCAGCGGCCCGAGCGAGACGGCTTTGAGAATCAGCATGTCGAGTGTGCCTTGCAAAAGATCGAGTTGTTTGTCCACGGAGGCGGCTTCTCCTAGATGAACTAGGAATGTAGCTGCAGTCTCCTAGACTGTCAAGGAGAAAGAAAATATGGAAGCGAAGCGAGGCATGTCGTTTGCAAATGGCTTGTGGGAAGCACCAGGAAAACCGCCGGGCCGGACCCTATGGCGGTTGAATGGCGGCAAGTGCAAATTAGGAATTGTCTTCAGGGGGCCAGGCCGAATGGTCTTCCCCAAGTTGGACTTCGAGGTAGCCTTCCGCGGGGAGGACATCCACCGGCAAACCCCCATGCCACAGGGCGACGCCGAGATTGAGCTTGGTTTGGCCCTTCAAGCTGATTTCGCTTCGCTGGATGGCCACTTCTAGAATGCGATCAAAGGCAGCTTCGGCCACAGCTTTGGGATTGAGCAGGCAGAGGCGCCCCTTTTCTACCGCGAATTCCTGCAGGTGTCCGCGCACCAGCTTCACCACGATGTTGATTTCTTCGGCCCCGCCGATGGTGATCCGGAATTCCGAATCTTCAAGTTCTCCTAGAAGATCGAGAAACGGGTCGACGCGCACGCAGAAGCGATCCTCCTCGAAACCATAACGTAATTCATGAAGATAGAATGTGCGGCCATGCATCGCGCCGCCGCGGCGCTCCGGAGAATACAGGCCAGCGCCTAGCCACTCGAAGTAGGAAGTGTCTCGACCATCTACCGCGATCTTCAGAAAACCAGTGGGAGCCAGTTGCAAAGCGTGCTCCGGCTGGCGCTTGATGGGCTTCGCGAGTTCTTGCGGGGCCACTTGCCCGAGGGCGAGATACACGGCCGTCAGATGCTTACGATAGAGGGCGTCGAACTCCGCATCGTTGGCAGTGCTGTGTTCCGGACCGTACCACCAGCACCAATCGCTTCCTTCCGCAGCCAGCAGCGATTCTAGCGCTTCTGCAAGCGCGGTCTCTGTCGGCGCGGCGTCGCGGCCTTGTTTCCGGGCATCCAGCGCGCGGCCATAAGCCTCGCGGGCGTCCCAGAGAAGTTCCCAGGCGGCGACATCTTCGCTATGGCCGATCCACACGTCGAAATTCGCGTTGATCCACGAAGCGGGGAAAATTCCGGCATTGGTTGGAATCAGACCGGCCCCGGTGATCGCTTCGGTAGCTGTCAGCGCGCGAAAGTCCTGATCTCCCTGAATTCGGCCATAAAATTCTCGCAGAAACTCCCGGCCGTTCCCCGGATAATATTCCCAGGCGTTTTCGCCGTCGAGAAACAGGCAGACCGTCAGAGGTTGTGCGGTCTGCACGCGCTCGCCAAGCTCGCGAAGCCGGCCGTGCAAATCCGCCGCGGCATCTTTGCCATTCATGCGGCTGTACACGAAGCCGATGAGATCAGAAAGATGGTGGTCCCGGAAGAGTCCCGTGATGGGTTTTTCGCCCAGCTGCACGCGCAGCGGCTTGTACAAGCGGTCCGCGTTCGCCGGAACTCCCTTCGCGTCGCGAAAAAACCCCGCATTCAGCGTTCTGCCGAGAACGCCTTCATCCGTGCCAAACCACTGGAAACCTTCCTCGGCTGCGATGGTCAAGGCCTGGTCGGAAACGGAGCCCTCCGAGGGCCAGAGTCCTGAGGGCTTCGAGCCGAAAACGCGCTCGTGGTATTCGCGGGCGCGCCGCAGTTGCTCGCGCGCGTCTCCCGGATGGCGATAGGCACGCCGCGGAAGAGGCGTGCCCGGATTTGCCACTCGGGCGATGTCCGAATCGCACACCAGCGGCAGGATAGGGTGGTAAAAGGGAGTGGTGCTGAGTTCAATCTGGCCCGTCTGGGCCACTGCGCGGTACTCAGGCAGAACCAAACCGAGCAGTTCCAATTGCTTGGCCTTCAGCGCGGCCTTGTCTTTTTCCGTGAACTCTTTCCCTTTGTTCGCAAGCCGGCTCACCACCGAATCTTTCTCGAACCAGGTTTCTTCCATCCAGACCAACTGCGAAAGCAACTGCAGGTCCCGCCAGTCGCGCTGAGTATAAGAAACTAGCGCCTGCGCCCCGCCGGCGGGCTGCGCCCACTCATAAAGCTCAACAAAACGCGGCCATCGCGACATCAACCGCTCATGATTCACTTGAAACGCCCGGGCCAGAATCTCCGCTTTGTCTTCTCGCGTCAGCTCCTCGGCCGATTTGAAAGCGAGCGAGAACCAGGGCTCGTTGAATTCCCCGCTGGCGTATTCCTCGAGCTGCATCCCGAGAGAAGGCACCACGTTAAAGGTGGCGTGAAACTTCGGAAATTCCTTGAGCATGGCGACCATGCCCCAATAATCCTTGAGCGCGTGAAGCCGCGTCCACGCCAGGACATACCGTCCGGTTTCCGGGTCGCGATACTGCGGCTGATGCATGTGCCACAAAAGCGCCAGATGCACGCGATTCATCGCAACTCTCTTTCCGTTGGCTGCTGCGTTGCCGTGCTACACTCACGGTTCGCGCCATGCGCATCCTGGACCGCTACATCGTTCGTGAGGTTTTTCGCCACGCACTCCTCGGACTCGCCGTATTCACATTCGTTTTCTTCGTGCCCAAGCTTGTTCAATTGATGGAACTTTTCGTGCGTCATAGCGGCTCGGGTATCCAGATCCTCGAGCTATTTCTGTGCATTTTCCCCGCCGTGTTCACCTTTACGCTCCCCATGGCTGTGCTGATTGGCGTGCTACTGGGCCTTGGCCGCATGTCTACCGACAGCGAAATCATTGCGCTGACAGCGCTGGGAATTGGCCGCCGCCGGATTCTCTTGCCTGTTGGCGTGCTTGCCGTCGGCGGCGCTCTCGTCACGCTTTGCATGACGCTTTGGCTCGGCCCCATGGCGGCGCACAAATACCGCAGTCTCGAAGCTGACTTGCTTACTTCCCAAGCCTCTTTCGCGGTGCAGCCCCGCGTCTTCGACGAGCGCTTTCCCAAACTCGTTCTTTACGTCAACGACGTGTCTGCCAGCGGCACGCAATGGCACGGCGTTTTTCTCGCTGAAGCCGGTGGAGAGAACGGCTCGCAACTCACCCTGGCGGAGAATGCGATTGTAATTGCCGAACCCAAAGAGGGCAAGCTAGAGCTTCACTTAAGGGGCGGCAGTACGCATGAATTTTCGCGGGAGGATCCTGACCGCTACTCGGTAACGGCGTTTGGGCAGAGTGACTGGCCGCTCGAGGCGAATGCCCTCGTTCCGGCCCAGCCCAAGGAGCTGAGCAATTCAGAACGATCTCTTCGAGAGCTACTTAGCACAAACGGCCCCAATTGGCGCGAGGCCCGCGTCGAGCTGCACCACCGCCTGGCGTTTCCCGTGGCGTGTCTGGCCTTCGCTCTGATTGCCGTACCGCTGGGCGCACAACCTCGGCGCGGCGGGCGTGCCGCGGGCTCGCTGATTGCAGTCATCATCATTGCTTCTTATTACTTGCTCACGGTGATCGGCACAGGTTTCGCGCGTCAGGGTACGCTGACGCCCGCTGTGGGAATTTGGGGCGCAAATATCCTGCTTGCCATTCTTGGACTCGCGCTGCTTCCCCGCATGGAGCAATTCCGCGGCGAAAGCCGCTGGATGAATCCCATGGTGCGATTTCGAAGCTGGGCCAGGTTGCTTCGCCGCCGGAAAGCGCGGGCGCGGGCGGCGGCCATCGCAGTAGCCCGGATTCCCAATGGAATCCTGGAGCAGCCCGAGAACGGCGTTCATACGAGCGGCAGCTTCCCTCGATTGATGGACATGTATCTCTTGCGGCGCTTCTTTTTTCATTTCGCGCTGCTTATGGCAGCCTTCATTTTCCTCTTTGAAGCGTTTACCTTCTTCGAGTTGCTCGACGACATCGCCCGCCACCGCGTGCCATTTCTCATTGTTGTCGATTATTTCCGCTATCTGACGCCCTACCTCGTCTACAACCTTGCGCCTCTTGGTGCCCTGGTAGCCGTGCTTGTAACTCTTGGCGTGATGAGCAAAAACAACGAGATCGTCGCCTGCAAAGCGAGCGGTATCAGCCTTTACCGTCTGGCCGTCCCGCTGCTCTTCGGCGGGCTATCGCTCGCCGCCAGCATGATCGTGCTGGATGAGACCTATCTCCCCTACGCCAACCAGCGGCAGGACGCGCTTCGCAACCAGATCAAGGGCCGCCCAGCGCAGACCTACGCTCATCCCCAGCGGTGGATTTTTGGCTACGACGAAAAGATTTACAACTACGACCTGTTTGACCCCACGCAAAGCCTTTTCGGAGGCCTCAGCGTTGTCGAACTCGACCCTGCCACGTTTCAGATGCGGCGGCGCGTCTTTGCCACACGCGCAATATGGTCCGATTCGCAGAAAGTTTGGGTTCTGGAGGGAGGCTGGGTACGTGATTTCGCCGATGGCGCCATCACCCGCTATCAACGCTTCCCGGTCACCTCTTTGCCTGAACTCTCCGAGCCTCCCAGTTATTTCATTCGAGAAGTGCGTCAAGCCTCCCAGATGAGCTGGGGCGCGCTGCGGCGGTATATCGACGAGCTCCGCAAGGCCGGATTTGACGTTGCCAACCTGACGGTGCAATGGCACGTCAAGCTGGCATTCCCGCTCATCGCCCCGATCAGCATGTTGCTGGCGATTCCCTTCGCTTTGCTCGTCGGCACGCGCGGCGCAGTCGGCGGAGTAGCCCTAGGCGTGGCCATTGGAATTGTCTATTGGACAGCCGCGCGCTTGTTGGAAGCCATGGGCGGCGTTGGACAGCTGCCGCCATTTCTCGCTGCTTGGTCCACGGATATTACTTTCTTTTTTCTAGGTCTCTATTTTTTCTTTAAGATGCCCACCTGAGAAATAAGAAACCGCCGGAAGTGCAGACATTACTTGAGTTGTCTGCACGCCGACGGCTTTAAGTATCACTTCAGATTCGTGCAGCGCGATTCTTGCACCTACTTTTTCTTCGCTTTCTTCGCTTGCTCTTCTTCAACCATTGCTTGAGCTGCAGCAAGGCGCGCGACGGGCACCCGGAACGGCGAGCAACTGACATAAGTCAACCCTGCGCGATGGCAGAACTTCACGCTGTCCGGATCGCCGCCGTGTTCCCCGCAGATGCCTAGCTTGATGCCGGGCCGCGTTTTGTTTCCCTTCTCGACAGCCATTTCGATCAGTTGGCCAACGCCTGCCTGGTCGATGGTAGCGAACGGGTTTTTCTTCACGATCTCCAGTTCCTGGTAAGGCCCAAGGAAGGAACCGGAATCGTCGCGGCTCATACCGAGGCAGGTCTGCGTCAAATCATTGGTGCCAAAGCTGAAGAACTCCGCGGTCTGCGCGATCTCATCCGCCGTCAGCGCGCCACGAGGAACTTCAATCATGGTGCCCACCAGGTAATTCAGCTTCACACCCTTTTCCTTCATCACCTCACTTGCGATTCGATGAACGACCTCGACTTGCAAGTCCAATTCTTTCTTGAAGCCGACCAGCGGAATCATGACCTCCGGATTCACCTTGATCCCCGCCTTCTGCACATCGGCAGCAGCCTCGAAGATCGCCCGGGACTGCATCTCCGAGATCTCCGAATAGACAATTCCCAAGCGGCATCCGCGGAATCCCAGCATCGGGTTAAATTCATGTAATTCTTTAACTCTCTGCTGGACCTTTTCCACCGGCACTCCCATCTTCTTTGCCAGTGCGCTTTGCGCGGAACCTTCGTGTGGCAGGAATTCGTGCAGCGGAGGATCAAGGAACCTGATCGTCGCAGGATACCCTTTCAACTCCTTGAACATTCCTGCAAAGTCTTCCCGCTGGTAAGGCAAGATCTTGGCGAGCGCCGCTTTCCTGTGCTCTTTGGTGTCCGCCAAAATCATCTCTCGCATCGCGTCAATGCGATTGCCTTCAAAAAACATGTGCTCGGTACGGCACAGTCCGATGCCCACGGCGCCGAACGCGATGGCATGCGCCGTCTGTTCTGGCGTATCGGCGTTAGTGCGAACCGAAAGCCGGGTAACCTTGCCGCACCAGTCCATGAGTTTCTTGAAGTTTTGATAAGTCGGGCTTTTGCTGGCGTCGAGCGATTTCTCAATCAGCACCTGGACAATTTCGGACGCGGCGGTGGGGATTTGGCCCGCATAAACTTCGCCAGCAGTCCCATTGATCGAAAGAAAGTCCCCTTCTTTATACGTTGCGCCATCGACGGTCATCGTCTTGGCGCCGTAATCAATCTGCAGCGCGGCTGCGCCACAAACACAGACCTTACCCATCTGGCGAGCGACAAGCGCCGCGTGCGAACTGACTCCGCCCTTTGCCGTAAGAATGCCTTCGGCAGCGATCATGCCGCGCAAATCTTCGGGAGAAGTCTCGTTGCGAACGAGCAGAACCTTTTCGCCTTTTTCCGCAGCCGCAACGGCACGGTCCGCGTTCATATACATCCTTCCGGCAGCCGCACCCGGGCCGGCCGGCAGTCCCTTCGCAATGACCTTGGCGGCTGCAACCGCCTTGCGATCAAAAATGGGCGCAAGAACTTGTTCGAGCTGGTCGGCGGGGACTCTTCGGATGGCAGTCTTCCAGTCGATCAGCTTTTCTTTCTCCATCTCAATGGCGACTCGGACGGCAGCCAGCCCTGTCCGTTTGCCATTGCGCGTCTGGAGCATGAAGACGTTGCCATCCTGGATGGTGAATTCGAAGTCCTGCATATCCTTAAAGTGTTTCTCTAAGGTCTGGCGGATCTTCTCCAATTCGTTGAAAGCCTTAGGCAGATAATTCTTCAGCTGCGCGACGGGCTCCGGCGTGCGTACGCCTGCCACCACATCTTCACCTTGCGCATTGATGAGGAACTCGCCGTAGAAGACTTTCTCTCCTGTTGCAGGATCGCGCGTGAAGGCCACACCCGACCCCGACTTGTCGCCGGTATTGCCGTAGACCATCGCCTGTACGTTTACGGCTGTGCCCCATTCGGAGGGGATGTTGTATTTGCGGCGGTAGACGATAGCGCGATCATTCATCCACGAACCAAATACGGCACCCACCGCGCCCCATAATTGTTTCCACGCATCCTGCGGGAACTCTTTTCCGCTGCGCTCCTTGATCAGTTTCTTGAAACGAACGACCAACTCCTGAAGGTCTTGTACCGACAGCTTAGGATCGTCGACGTCCGCGTGATACCGCTCGTGCTTCAGCGCGTGAATGACCACCTCGAACGGCTCATGGTCTTCCTCCGGACGCTTCTGCACACCCATGACGACATCGCCATACATCTGAATGAACCGACGGTAACAGTCCCACGCGAACCGCTCATTTTTTGTAGCCTTGGCCAGCGTCAGCACGGTTTCGTCGTTCAAGCCAAGGTTCAAAATAGTATCCATCATGCCCGGCATGGAATCGCGGGCCCCTGAACGGACCGATACCAGCATGGGCATGGCTTTGTTGTCGCCGAACTTCGTGCCCATTATTTTTTCCACGCGTGCGACAGCCTTTTTCACTTCCGCGTCGAGCGACTTCGGGTAGGACTTCTTGTTTCCGTAATAGTAGGTGCAAACTTCCGTCGTGATAGTCAGTCCGGGAGGTACTGGCAAACCAATCCGGCTCATCTCCGCCAGACCCGCGCCCTTTCCGCCCAGAAGAGCGCGCTGCGTCCCGTCACCTTCTGCTTTGCCTGCGCCGAAAAAATACACCCATTTAGCCACTTTGTTCCTCGCTTGTCGTTTTTGAATTTTGAAAATCTTCCTGCGACTACTCCATCTTTCGTGGCGGCCGCAAAAATTTGTCGGCACGCCGACTCAATACATATCTTCGCAACTTAAAGCAAAACTTTATCTTCGCTAACGGCGTTCCTCTCCACCGAGTTCGGAGAAATCTGCGATCGTCGTGAACTCCCGCAAAATTTCCGAGAGCAATGCCAGTCGATTTTTCCTGACCGCTTCGTTCTCCGCCATGACCATAACCTGCTCGAAGAAATCGTCAACCGCTTTGCGCAGCCCTGCAACGACTTCAAGCGCTTCTTGATATTTTCCCGCGCGCTTCTCTGCCTGCACTTTTGAAGCGGCCGCGCGCACTGCGGCGAACAATTCTCTCTCTGCGCCGCTCTCAAACAAGTCCGTCTGTATCGCCACGGCTTCGTCCTTCTTAAAATTCGATTTCTCCAGAATATTCCGGATGCGCTTGAAGGAGACCGCCAGTGGTTCAAAGTTTTTCGACTTGCGGATCGCCTTTAGAGCAACGAGCCGCTTCTGCGCGTCCACCAAATCGTCGACCCCCGCACGGAAGACGGCATTGACTTCGTCGTAGCTAAAACTCTCCCGCTCGCGCAGGACGAACTTCGCCCGGTCCAGGAGGAACTCAAGAACCTGCGCCTCCTGCTGCGGAGTGGCTCCGCGCTTCGGAGGATGGACGAGCAGGGCTTTGGCAGCCGAACCTACCGCCAATGAAATCGAGACGGGCAGCCTTCGCTCAAGGATGATCTTCACAATCCCCAAAGCCGCGCGCCGCAAAGCGTAGGGATCGCTGGAGCCCGTGGGCACCAGCCCCACCGCGAAGCACCCCACAATCGAATCGAGCTTGTCACCCAGGGCGACCGCACAACCTGTTAGATTTCGTGGGATAGGATCTTCCAGCCCTACCGGACGATAATGATCGTAGATAGCGTCCGCGACGGCGTCTGGCTCGCCTTGTGCGCGTGCATAAAGTCCACCGACAATTCCCTGCAGCTCGGTGAATTCGCGGACCATCTCCGTGACTAGATCGCACTTCGAAAGTTCCGCGGCCCGGTCGGCCTCCGCTACGTGTGCTTGAATGAGGCCACTGTTGAACCATTGCTCCGAAAGCCATCGAGCAATGGCGCGCACGCGTTCCACTTTGTCGCGGTAACTGCCCAGCCGCGATTCGTAAGTGACTCGCTCAAGTTTAGGCAAATAGTCGGCGAGCCGACACTTCTGATCCGACTCCCAAAAGAATTGCGCGTCTGCCAGCCGCGCGCGCAGGACGCTTTCATGCCCGGCACGCACCAAGCCCTTGGGGTCTTTGGGAAGATTGATGACCGCCAAAAAATGCGGCGCGACTTCCCCGTTCCGCTTCTCAACGGCGAAATATTTTTGATGGCCTCGCATGACGGTAATCAAGATTTCGTCGGGCAGCGCGAGGTACGCCGGGTCAAAATCCCCTTCAAGCACACTCGGGCATTCGTTGAGATAGGTGACAAGCTTTAGGAGCTCCGCATCTTCGTGGACGCGATACCCTCCTCTCTTTGCGTGAGCCGCCAATTCTTTCGATATCTTCTCTTCGCGTTCCGCCGGCCGGACAATCACTCCGTTGGCCTTCAACTTCTTCTCGTAGTCCGCGAAATCTCTGACGCGGAGCGGACCTTTGCCGAGAAAGCGGTGGCCAAGAGTTACATCTCCAGCAGTAACACCCGCGAACGAAAATTTCAGTGGTTTGCCGTTCACCACGCAGACGATCCAACGGATCGGTCGGATAAATCTGGCGCCGTCAATTCCGGTCCAGGTCATGGATCTCGGCCACGCCAAATCATGAATCGCCCGAGGAAGCAATTCTGTCAAAATCTGCTCTGCCGTCCGGCCGCGTTTCACTTGTTTCGCAGCCAGATACTCGCCCTTGGGAGTCTTCACGATGTACAGATCTCTTAGAGCGAGCCCTTGCTTTTCCGCAAAGCTGAGCGCTGCGCGTGTCGGCTCGCCGACCGCATCATAAGCTACCGACTTGGGCGGCCCGGTCACTTCACTTTCCACGTCCGCTTGCTTCTCGCGCAATCCACGCACATGCGCAACCAGCCGGCGAGGAGCTCCGAACGTCTCCACCGTCACACCGTCCGAAAGATTTTCCGCCGCCAACAACTTTTCCAGATTCGCCCGCAGATCTTCTTCCGCCTTGGGCAACATGCCTGCCGGAATCTCTTCGCTACCAACCTCAAGCAATACTTCAACTCTCTTGTCAGTGGCCTTTTCTTTGAAGCGATTCATCCGCGTACCTCGCGGCGTACGGCAGGCCCGCCAATCTGTTCCAGATACGCTGCGGCCGTACGGCACGCCAAGGTTCGGACACGGGCCATAAGCGCGGCGCGCTCCGTTGTGGAAATCACTCCTCGCGCATCCATCAAATTAAAAAGGTTTGAACATTTCAGGCAGTGGTCGTACGCCGGAAGAAGCGGATACCGGGCGCGATTCTTCCCTTCGGTCTCGGCGAATCCGTCGATGAGCTCTTTGGCTTGCTTCTCGTGTAGCTCGAATTCGGCGCGTATCGCCTTGGCATCGCTCCGATTGAAACTGTACTCCGAGAACTGCTGCTCTTCGGCCAGGCGAATCTCGCCGTAAGTTTTGTCCGCGGACCACCGGAGATCGTAGACGCTATCCACGCCTTGCAAAAAAGCGCAAATGCGCTCAAGGCCGTACGTCAGCTCCACCGAAATCGGATCCAGATCGATTCCGCCGCTCTGCTGGAAATAAGTGAACTGCGTAATTTCCAGACCATCCAGCAACACCTGCCAACCGATCCCCCAGGCACCGAGCGTTGGTGACTCCCAGTTGTCTTCCTCAAAGCGGATATCATGCTCCTTCAGGGCGATGCCGATGGCGCCCAAGCTCTGAAGATAAAGATCCTGCACATCCGAAGGAGAGGGTTTCAAGATGACTTGAAACTGGGTGTGCTTGTAAAGACGTTTGGGATTTTCGCCATATCTTCCGTCGGCGGGCCGACGGCTGGGCTGCACATAAGCAACACGGTAGGCCCCGGGTCCCAGGACGCGCAAAAATGTTTCTGGATGCATCGTGCCCGCGCCAACTTCCACATCATACGGCTGCTGCAACACGCATCCCTGCCTCACCCAAAAATGGGAAAGTTTTAAAACTAAATCTTGAAAGGTGAGGCCGGTCGGTTTTTTCTCAAGCTTTACTTTAGCTGTCAAGTGGGCTCCAAAAGCCTTCGTGTAATCAGCGGCTTCTCCGTGTGGTGCTCAATCCAATTCAAGGAAGCCTCTCGCAATTCTGCCGCGGCTTGCATCATCGCCGACGGAAGTTCTATCTTATCGAGTTTCTCGCCCGCGAATCTCTCCGCCAGTTGTCGTCCTTCCAAATGAAGCGCTCTCATTCCCCCGCGCCGGCATTTCTCGCAAAGCAGTCCCTCTTCCCATGGCGCATGGTAGGCCGGTTGGGAACCGAACGGGGTTCCGCAAGCGGCGCATCGATCAAACTGCGGCAGCCATCCGCCGAGGCGCACAGTCCAAAAGGCAAAATAACTGAGGGGCAATTGCCATGCGCCCGTTCGCTCGATTTCTCGAACGGTGAGCAGCAGAAGCCGGAACATGGCCTCAGCTGTTTCATGTTCCGGAAGAACTTGCTCGGAGACTTCGCTGACAACTGCCAGACCCGTGCTCAGTTCATAGTCGCTTTGCGACTTGTGAAACGACTCCAGCAATTCGCACTGTTGAATGCGGACCAGGTCCCGCGTTTCCTTTTCGACATACCAGACCTGGACGTGCGACAGAATCTCCAGCGTCGAGCCGTAACGATTCTTAATCCGGCGGGCGCCCGCAGCTACACCGCGCATCCGTCCCGACGTGCGCCCGAAAAAACTCACCAGGCGGTCCGCCTCTCCCAGCGAAAAGGTCTTCAAGATGATGGCTTCCGTTTCCCTGGCAGGCATGGGCAGTCGGCGCGCCGACGCTGCGCCGGACACTTTGCTGAGTTACTTGCAGAGTCCCATCCGATTCGCGCACGCACGCAGAACCAATTTAATTACCATACACGCTCGCGCTGCGCAATGCTAACGTAACGCCTCGCAGAAAAAATCTATCGGCCATCCCACAAAAACCAAATCGCGATGTCTCACCTCAAGCTGCACTTGAGATGCGCCCTTCCACCATCCCTAAGCGCGACAAACTGCCGCCGCCGCATTCTGTTAACCACCTCCTCTTCGCTTCCTGGAATTATCGGACGCAGTTACTTTTCTTAACCTGCTTTGCATTTTCCCCGTCTTCCGTTACCCTGCACAGCGGCCTATGCGCTCACAAAAATTCGACATTTTGGGTATCGGCGAAAACGCCGCCGATACCGTTCTCCAAGTGGCTCAGTTCCCCTCCCTCGGCTCAAAGGTCGAAACTCTCAGCGCCCAGATTATGCTCGGCGGCCAGGTCGCTACCACCGTCATTGCTTGCCAGCGCTGGGGCCTGCGTACTCATTACGTCGGCTGTGTGGGCGACGACCACTTGGCGGAACTCCACCGCCGCGAGCTTCGGCGCGAACGCGTCACCTTCCATCTCGCCCGCACCCCGAAAACTCTTAGCCAAATGTCCTTCATCTTTGTGGAGGCCCAGTCCGGTGAGCGCACCGTCGTCTGGCGCCGCGATCCTCGCCTCACCGTACCCCCGTCCTTTCTCCAGCGAAATTGGGTAAGTTCCGCGCGCCTTCTGTACATTGATGGCCACGACCCCGCTGCCACGCGCAAAGCCGCTTCTTGGGCACGCGCAGAAAACATTCCGGTGGTTGCCGATTTCGACCACTGGTCCTCGCAACTCGCGAGGCTGCTCCCTCTCGTCGATTATCCGGTCACATCCCGTGACTTGCCTGCCGCCGCTACCGGCGAGCGCGATCTTCTCAAGGCGCTCCCGCTTCTCAAGCGCACCTACGGCTGCCGAGCCGTTTGCGCGACGCTCGGTATCGACGGCGCCCTCGCCTGGGATGGCCATCGCTTCTGGTATTCTCCTTCCTACAAAGTCCGCGTCGCCGACACCACCGGCGCCGGCGACCTCTTTCACGCCGGTTTCTCCTACGGCATCTTGAACGGCTGGGAGTTGCAGCGCACGCTGGATTTCGCTTGCGCTGCCGCGGGTCTGAACTGCGAAGCGCTAGGCGCGCGAGGGGGAATCTCGGACTTGCGCAAAATCGAAAAGCTGCAGCGCAAGGGCCAGCGAAACCGCGCAGCCTTCCCCTAGCCAGCGCGCCACCAACCCAACGGTATGTTCATCCCTATAAAAGACCTGAACCCCCGCCGCACCTACCCGGTCGTCAACACTCTTCTTATTTTGACGAACATTATCGTCTTTCTTTACCAGATCACGCTGCCTCCCCACCAAGGGAACGCATTTGTTCTTGCCAACGCCACCATCCCCAACCACATCCGCCTGGCCCTCAATGGACACGGCAATCTCGAGGCCGCCCTTCTGACGATTATCACTAGCATGTTCCTGCACAGCGGTTTTCTGCATATTGCCGGTAACATGCTCTTTCTCTGGATCTTCGGCGACAACGTGGAGGACTACTTCGGCCACTTCCCCTACCTGCTCTTCTATTTCGTCTGCGGCATCGGCTCCGGCCTCGCACACATCATCTTTAACTACCACTCGTCGCTGCCCGCGCTCGGAGCCAGCGGCGCCATCTCCGGCGTCATGGGGGCGTACATCGTTCTTTATCCCCGCGCTCGCGTCTTGACTCTCGTTTTCATCTTTTTCATCCCTATTCCCGCCTTCATCATTTTGGGCTACTGGTTTCTGCTTCAATTCGTTGCGGGCGTAAGCACTGTCGGCGCATCCGCCACGGGCGGCGTCGCCTGGTGGGCTCACATTGGCGGATTCTTAATGGGTATGCTGATTACTGGCTTGAGTTTGGGAGAGCGAAAGCAAAGCGTGAACTACTCTTAGCCGATAGTAGTGCGCGTCTCGATACTTAAAGTCATGCTTTAATTTTCTTTACTGTGGTCTTCCGGCGAAGTTGGCAAGCCAGTCTCCCACTTCAACTGTTTGTTTAACTCCACCGAGGTCAGGCGTGACAAAATTCTCTCGCAGCGCCGCCTTCACCGCTTCGCGCAACACATGAGCTTCTTGCTTCCAGCCAAGAAAATCAAGCATCATTGCGGAAGCCAGAACGGAACCGAAAGGGTTTGCGATCCCCTTCCCAGCAATGTTCGGTGCAGAACCGTGCACCGGCTCAAACAGCGAAGTCCTGCCAGGATGAATGTTTCCCGAAGGTGCCAGTCCAAGCCCCCCAGCCAGTTGCGCTCCCAAGTCGCTCACGATGTCCCCGAACAGATTGCAGGTCACAATCACGTCGAACTGCGCCGGGTCCCGCACCATCTCCATAGCCAGCGTGTCGATATACAAGTGTCGCGACTCAATCTTGGGGTACTCCTGCCGGACTTCCTTAAATACCCGCTGCCACAAATCATGCGCAAACGTCATCGCATTCGACTTGTCGCTCATGCAAACCCGCGTCAACCCATTTTGCCGGGCATAGTCATACGCATACCGAATGATCCGTTCCACGCCCTTGCGCGAGTTCACGTCCTCCTGCACCGCGATCTCGTCCGCCGTCCCCTTCTTAAAGAATCCCCCCACGCCTACGTACAGCCCCTCCGTATTCTCCCGAAACACCATCAACCGAATGTCCTTCTCCGTCCGGTCCCGCAGGGGCGTCAGCCGCTCGTGCAGCAACTCCACCGGCCGCGCATTCACATAAAGGTCCAGCTTGAATCGCAACCCCAGCAAAATATCCGCCGCATGCTGATTCGAAGGCACCCGCGGATCGCCGAGCGCCCCAAAAAGTATCGCGTCGAACTCGTCCCGCAGCATCTCCACCGCCCCCGCAGGCAAGCTCACGCCGTCCTTCAAATACCGGTCCGCCCCCCAATCAAACTCCACAAACTCCAGCGGCCTCTTCGCCGCCGCCGTCGCCGCCCGAATCACCTTCACCGCCTCCGGCGTCACTTCCTTCCCAATCCCATCCCCCGGAATCACCGCAATACGCGCCGCCTCCCCGCCCCACCGCAAAGGCATCTTCCCACCCGGATTTGTCGGTCTAGTCGTCATCCCCTAAACTCTGCCTCTCAGCCCTTTCCGTGCATTCCCCGCCAGACCTGCACCACCCAACACCAGCTACCTGTCATCCCGACCGAAGCGCCAGCGCTTTTTGCTGGCGCGTAGTGGAGGGACCTCTCTTCTCGTGGTTGTAGCAAGCTGGCCCAAGAATCGGCAACCTAACACGCCCCACCAAGCAGGTCAACGAACCAGACAGCGCGGTACACGGTCAGTTTCCCGTAACTCGCCTAACCAGGAGTTTAAGTACTTGCCATGGCAAAGATGGTCCATCCTGTTGATAGAGTAGAATGCACGTCGATGACAACTCGCGTCATAATCGGAGTCGTCGCGCTGGCATGCGTCTTGGTCTGTAGCATGGTCTCGACTTTTGCAAGGTACGAGATGATGGACAAAGTAAATGAAAAACTGCCAAAAGAGGAACAGTTTGGAGTGCTCTGGTGGCCTGTCTCCAAGTACCAAAGACTCAATCGTGAATACAAAAGGCTGTATCCAGATGGGGGCCTTCTCTCAAAGGTTCGCGTGCTTACGGCGCTGACGCTGATGTTTGCTTTTTTACTCGTTTGCGTTTGGGGATTCGGAATCTTCGCAAAGTGAGCGCGAAATCGACTTGTCCGGTAACGCGGGTGGTCTCAATAGGTCGACGCAACACTTTCTTGAAGTCTACTCGCAGGAGTCTGAAAACCTAAGGTTTGTCGTGGGCGCTGATTTAAGCGCAGCGCTACTTTGTTCAGATCCGATTGGGAATAGTCAG
>DATEQG010000045.1:0-62961 GCA_035272765.1 Candidatus Acidiferrum sp. | reverse complement strand
TGTCTTGCGCGCTCGTCCCTTTGCACGAAGTTCCGCCATGTACTCGGTAACGGCATCGACGAGTGCGACGGGGGATTTGAGGTCGCCACCATCCTCGATTTTCAGCCCTAGCGAGAGAGACCTAAGGAGCTGTTCCTTTCGCTGCATCTTGGTCAGAGCGATCTGGGGGTCCCTGCCGACACAAGCTCTTGGCTGGCGGCCGTTCTCACGCCACCGGAGGTAATAGCTGCCTTCCTTATGCTGCTCTTCTTTGCCGCTCACCAATCCCACAAAGGGCTTGATACGCCCGTTGGCAGTAATGACTGCAGGAACGAAAGGGTGTCTTCCATCCGCCAGCTTGATTCGGAGCTCGAGCGTGACAGTGCGTGCAGACATGCCAGATTGCCTCAAACTCTGATTACACTATGCAGTGGGGGAAGTCCAGGAAAAAGTAACACGTTGAGTAACAAGGGTATAAGTCTTTTGTTTTTATATTCTGGCGGAGAGGGGGGGATTCGAACCCCCGGTAGGAGTTTTGGCCCCTACAACGGTTTAGCAAACCGCCGCATTCAGCCGCTCTGCCACCTCTCCGCGGCTTTTAGGTGGAGCCTTCTCGGATCCGACTGCTACCTCGAAGAAGCCCACCCTACGAATCACAAAAGTATAGCATCAAAGCAGTTTAGGTAGAGGAGCAAAATGGCGCTCAAGCCGCAAAAGCAGGGCACCCCGTTAACAAAATGCACATTGGAACGTCATGATAGGGATAGGCCGGGTCGGTTTGTCGCAAGGGCATCAGGCGACCTCTGAGAGGAGTTCTTTCTTTTAGGGTGTTTTGAATCTAGAATATGGGAAGGATTCGGGCCTGACTTGCTGAAGTTAGGTCGAATTGCCCCGTCGGTCGGCTCCAGGCTCAGTCGGCGGGGTGCTGAAGCCACGGAATACGCAGCAACCTCTTGCGAAACATTTCGACCCACACGGGCGTATGTAATGTAGAGGACGGGCAACAAATCAGCGGAATCGTGTCCCCGTTCGGGTGGCCTTCCCGGGGACGGTAAGAGTGACCCTTCCAGGGTGGATTGAAGAGGAATCACATGAAGACGTGGAAAAAGGTAGTGATCGGAGTGGTCGTCGCCGGGGTGCTGATAGGGATTGTGGTGTTCAGCGTCAACCAGGCGAACAAAGGCGTGGTGACCGTCCAAACAGCCAAAGTAGCAAATTCGGACGATTTGGTTTCTCTGGTGACAGCCTCGGGAGAGATCAAGCCGACGACGTATACAAACGTGACGGCTCAAGGATTCGGCAGAATCACCGAGATTCTCGTCAAGGAAGGCGATCATATCAAGAAGGGCGACCGGCTGTTGCTGCAGGAAAATGTTCAGGCAAGCGCAGATGTACAGGCGCAGGCGGCGGCGATCCATTCGGCGGAATCCGGTGTGCAGGCGGCAGACGCAAGTTTTGACGCAGCAAAGGCAGACCTGGTTTCCCAGCAAGCGAACATGGAGAAGGCCAAGCTGGATTGGGAGCGAGGGCAAGGTCTTTACAAGGACGGGCTGATCCCAAAACAGGATTTCGACCAGCGGAAGTCCACGTACGATGCTGCGGTGGCGGCAGTGGACTCGGCGCGAGCGCGAGTACAGTCGCTGAAAGCGCAGCTGGATCAAACACGCTCGCAGGTGAATCAAAACGAAGCGATGCTGGTAAGGACAAAGGATGTTCTTTCAAAGACGACGTACACCTCGCCCATCAATGGAATCGTGAGCTATTTGCCGGAGCGCGTGGGCGACTATGTCGTGCCGGGGATTCAGAATTCCAACGGCAGCTTTCTGATGACGCTGTCGGACATGTCCGTAGTAACAGCGGAAGTGAAAGTTGACGAGACGGACATCGTAAACGTGAAGCTGGGGCAAGATGCCGATGTAAGCATTGACGCCGTTCCCGGGAAAATATTCAAAGGCAAAGTAACGGAGATTGGTTCGCAGGCGACGTTGAGGAGCTCCGGCCTGGCAACAACGCAGTCCACGACGAGCACACAAGAAGCTAAGGACTTCAAGGTGGTCGTGAGGCTCGATAATCCTCCGGACAATTTGCGTCCAGGTCTCTCAACGACAGCGAAAATCAAAACCGCAGAAAAGAAGAGTGTGATTGCCATACCGATTCAGGCATTAGCGGTGCGAACTCGTAAAGATCTCGAGGAAGCGGCCAAGAGTGCCAAGGGCCAGGGAAATTCGGGAGTTACGCTGGCAGCGCCACCTCCGGCTGCCCCCGGCGATCCCAAGAAGGACGAAATACAGGGCGTCTTCGTCGTTAACGGGAAAAAAGCATTCTTCCGTCCGGTGGAAACGGGAATCACCGGCGTTACCGACATCGAGGTCACCAAAGGTTTGCAAGTAGGCGACGAAATTGTTGTGGGCAGCTACAAAGCGCTGCGAACGCTGAAGCCGGAGGCTAGCGTGAAGATAGATAACTCCGCGCCGAAGAAACAGGACGATCAACAGAGCTGACAGAGTTGAAGTAGCGAGGGAGAATTGCATGCCCGTGGAGACCACAACAGCAGAATCATACCGGGAAGACTTGGTCAGCTCCGGGATTGTGATCAAGACAGAAGCCCTCACCAAAGTGTATGAAATGGGCTCGGAGAAGGTGCACGCCCTCAGCGGTGTGGACCTGCAAATTCGCAAAGGCGAGTACGTGGCCATCATGGGGCCTTCCGGTTCGGGGAAATCCACGCTGATGAACCTCATCGGGTGTTTAGATTCTCCTAGCGCGGGAAAATACTGGCTTGCGGGACGCCTGGTGAGCGATTTGGACGACGACGAGCTCGCTTATATTCGGAATAAAGAGATTGGTTTCGTCTTTCAAACGTTTAATTTGCTCCCACGCGCTACGGCACTGCACAACGTGGAGCTTCCGCTGATTTATAACGGCACGCCGGCCGAGGAACGTATCGAAAAAGCAAAGAAAGCTCTTGAACGCGTGGACCTAGTGGATCGGATGAGTCACAAACCGAACGAGCTTTCGGGCGGCCAGAGGCAGCGCGTAGCCATAGCTAGAGCCCTTGTCAATTCACCATCGATTGTCCTGGCGGACGAGCCCACTGGCAATCTCGATTCAAAGACCGGCGAGGAAATCATGGCGCTCTTCGAGAATCTCTACCGGCAAGGCAACACGATCATTCTCGTCACCCATGAAAATGATATCGCACAGCATGCGCACCGGATCATCTTCATCCGCGATGGAAAGATCGCTTCCGACGAAGCGGTCATCAAGAAGTAGCGGACAATTCGGCTCTTTCCTTCCCTTTTCAATCCTTTAGTCTAAATTCTGATCTGACAACGGCGGCGCTGCTCGCGCCGCTTTGGCCTATGTGTTGCTTCTCTAAAACGCGGCCTCGTGGAAAGGTCTGGGATGGCTATGCAAATAAGTCCGAGTGAACTATCCAAGAGAGATGAGCTCTTGCGGCAGGCATCTGAGACTGCGCGCAGATATGTCCAAGAGATCGGGAATCGGCGAGTCGCGCCAACTGAAAAAAGTCTGGGTGGCCTCACAAAATTCCGGGAACCCTTTCCAAATGCGCCGGGCGATCTAATGGACATTTTGAAGCAACTGGACGAAATCGGCTCTCCGGCGACGGTCGCGACAACCGGCGGCCGGTACTTTGGGTTCGTTGTTGGTGGAACACTCCCTTCGTCACTTGCAGCAAATTGGCTGGCTGGAGCATGGGACCAAAATGCCGGATTGCGCGTAATGTCGCCGGTAGCGGCCGAATTAGAAGAGGTGGTACTGGGCTGGGTGTGCGAGGCGCTGGGCTTGCCGAAGAAATGCGATGGGGGGCTTGTGACCTGCGCGACGACGGCGAATTTCGCAGCGCTTGTGGCAGCACGTCATGCACTTCTTGCACGCGCAGGTTGGAACGTCGAGGATGACGGGATGTTTGGTGCGCCACCCATCGACGTCGTCGTGGGTGAAGAAGTGCATGCTTCGCTGCTTAAGGCACTGAGTCTCGCAGGGTTGGGCAAGAAGCGCTTGACGCGCGTTGAAGTGGATGACCAAGGAAGAATGCGCGCAGACAGACTGCCGCGGCTGAACGAACGCACCATCCTGTGCATCCAGGCCGGGAACGTGAACAGCGGGGCATTCGATCCGGCCGCAGAGATCTGCGCCGGCGCGCACGAGCAAAGAGCCTGGGTTCACGTGGACGGGGCATTCGGTTTGTGGGCCGCCGCATCCCCGATGTATCGGCATTTAACCGATGGATTCGAGCAAGCGGACTCGTGGGCCACCGATGCCCACAAATGGCCGAACGTCAATTACGACAGCGGGATTGTTCTGGTGAAAGACGGCGCGGCGTTGCGTGGGACGATGACGATGACGGCCGCTTACCTGGAAGCGGGCGCTCTACGCGAACCGATGTACCACACGCCGGAGGCGTCACGAAGAGCACGCGGCGTGGAATTATGGGCCGCTCTGAAGTCCATGGGGCGTGAGGGCCTTCGCTCTTTAATTGAGCGAACTTGCGCGCACGCAAAAAAGTTTTCAGCTGGGTTTCGCAACGCTGGCTTCGATGTGCT
Organism: Candidatus Acidiferrum sp.; assembly: GCA_035272765.1. Taxonomy (GTDB): domain Bacteria; phylum Acidobacteriota; class Terriglobia; order Acidiferrales; family UBA7541; genus Acidiferrum. The sequence continues at coordinate 58,414 of DATEQG010000045.1, read as the reverse complement.
GAACGACGTCGTCATCAACCAAGTGCTTGTTTCTTTCGGCAGCGCAGAAATCACAGAGAAAGTGATTCGCGCGGTTCAGGAGGACGGTACTTGCTGGTGCGGTGGTACGGTGTGGCAAGGAAAATCCGCGATGCGAGTCAGCGTATCCTCCTGGGCGACCACGGAGGCTGATGTGGTACTCAGTCTGGAGAGAATCCTTCAGATCGCCCGCTCGATCCGCGGCTAAGAAGGCTGGCTCAAAATGGATGCTACTTGCTCCCGCTTCATCGGCTATGAGCGGGGTGAGAGACGTCTATGTCGGCAAAGGTTCGCGCTGGACAAAGATAAGTATGTGACAAGCGGTCGTGCCAGGTCAGAGCATCTTCGTCCCACATAGCCCACAGAAAGCCCATAAAAAAAGTGCCCGCGGATAGCATATAGCCCACGCTGCGCCAAAGCATTTGCCGGGGAGTGGGAGATTCGCCGGAAAAGCTAACGACTTGCAAGCCTCGCAGCATCATGCCGGGAGTGGTGCCGCCGAAGACCGTGAAGAGGGCAAAATATTGCAAATACACGATAACGAAGGTCGCGACACAGACGGCCGCGCTCAATTTGCTGAATGTAAATTGTCCGCCGAGAGAACCAAAGAGCGTGAGAAAGGCGCCATACGCGAAGAGCAAGCAGCCGGCGTCTATCAGTCCGGCAATTCGGCGCTCATCGATCGAGGCCACTGGATACAAGCCGGCCTGCTCGGAACGAACGTCGCTTGCGGGTGCTTGTTCGAAGCCCTGCCCCGCGGCCGCTGGCAGGGATACGTCAATGACCATCCGGGCTTCTTCACGCGTGGCCGCGTTCCGGCCGATTGCAATCGTGAAGGCGAAATCCTCCTCGGCCATGGCCGGAGGTTCAGCGACGCCAACGGAAACATGAACCGGCGGATCTGCCGTGGGTTCCTCGAACGGAAGTTTCGACTGCGCATGGTTGGGCAAAACTCTCCGCCTGCGGACCCGATAGGCTTGGAGACGCTGCGAAAGCTCGCCACGCCAGGCAGGATCCGAATCACGGCCAACTGCCGCCTGTGGGCGGGTTCGCGCAATGTGTGATCCAGATTCTCCCGATACACCAGGCGCAGAAATTCCCGCTTCGGAAGAAAGATCAACCGTTAGGGATGAATCGCAAAAATTGCAGACACGTACGCTCGAAGGCAGTACGGCGCTACATTGCAGACATGTTTTTGTCACCGGTCGTTTTTGCGCTGCGGACGCGTCCACTCCGGTGAGGAGGGAACCTGCTGAGAGTACCACGTACCAAGAAAAGTCAAGCTGAGATTGAGACTTGAATGTAGCTAATCAGATAGGGGACAAGGTGTGGCGGAAATGCGCGGTAAAGCCCGTCGCTAAGTCTCGAGCTGCTGAGCGAACATGTCTCTACTAAATGCGATGCGGCGCTCGAGTGTAACCGCCGCGAAGTAGGTACACTGCCCACGCTCGGTTTCCGTCCAGGCGAGCAGCGAAGGAATGAGCCGCGCTACGCTGGCGCGCACGGCGCCCAGAAGCCCAAAATAGGCTCCGATAGCCTGGATTCCGCTCCGGTCTTCCGGGCGGTCCGGACAAAGCTGGAGAAGCTGAATAACCCGGTCGAAATCGTCGCCCGTGGCGGAGTTCTTGATTCCAGTGACGTCCTGCACCTCCGCAGAAAGAGGATGCTTGACGGAAGCCGCGATAAGAGAACGGCAATAAGACACGAAAAACTGCAGTAAGAAAACCACGGAACAGACGAGAATGATTGCGGCCATCATCGGGGGATCACCGCCAAGCGCGAAGGTACCAGCCTTGCTTCCTCGGGTAACCGCCAGAAAGCGTATGCCCACGCCAGCGGGAGGAATATCCCAAAAATCTGGGCGACGGGGAGATACGCAGCGCTAAGTGATGGAATTAAATTCCGAATGGCGTAGTTGGCGGCCAATAGACTGAAATACACTCCCAGAGAGAGGACAAGCTGGATGAGACGCGTTCGTGTCTCGCGGAGCTTCAGGATGGCGCCCCAGAGAACGTAAGTGAGAACCAAGCCTACAAAGTACAAGTTCTGAGACAGCTCAATCACAAAATGGGTAAGAAATCTTGTGGGGGATCCTAGGACGACGGCACCCGAAAACGCTGCTGTGCCTCCAAGAAGCAAGAGCGCACCAAACTTCAAATAGCGCTCCGCCTTCATTTCGCTGAACACATGCGCGTAGAGGGTAGTAAGCGCAAAATACAGGAAGATCGTCAAAATCGCGTCGGAATAATAGTAATAGTAGCTGTACTGGAGAGAATTGAAACCGAATTGGCTGAGGACTTTGTAACGCCCAAGCTCTACTACAAGGACGCCAGCCATGTACACGTTCAGAAAGAGATAGCGGCGTAAGGCGCGCTTCTTAAACGCGCACACCAGTACGGCGGCCTCGCAAAGGATGCCAACGAGCCAGATGAGATTTCCAAATAGACCAGGCACGTTCCGTCCAATCTACGCCCCTGATCTCCGCTCCGCAGAAAAGCTAGAACAACTTCTGCGTTACCGCGCGGCTATCAAAAAGGCGGCGGTGGTGGTACTGGCGACGCCCCGTTTCTGCTGGGCGGCGGCGGCGGCACTGGCGACGCCCCGTTTCTGAAGGGCGGCGGTGGTGGCACCGGTGATGCGCCGTTCGCCATAATTACGGAGCCGTCGCTGTGCGCCGTAACAATGGTTTTCAAGCCCATAGCCCCCACCAGAACGAGCATGGCGAGGAATACAACTACGAGTTTCCTGGACATTTATGCCTCCGGGATGGAAGAACACCCGGAGACACTCTATCCCTATCTATAGGGATGTCAAGTAGCTCGCACTATGGATCTGTACCGTATAGGTACACACCTACTCGGCCCGACCCTTCGCCAGGCTTTCGCCCATTGAGACCGGACCGCTTGTTCAGTACGTGAGTAGAGTAGGTCCTGGCACTTATAGGGTCAACGGTACGGTAGTACTAAGCCCACTGGGACTTGCGGGCAGGGGGTACTCTCATTAAAGTTGGAACATGCGTAAGTTGTATTAGAAAATTCTCATAGCAGCCAAAATCCGAAAGGTCTGCATGACCCCGTACCTCAGGAATGCTTGACACATTTGCGACCTACTCCGTAGCATTAAGAATTGTGCTCATGCCGGCGTAGCTCAGTGGTAGAGCGAGGGTCTCATAATCCCTAGGCCGTGGGTTCGATTCCCTCCGCCGGCACCACATTTTCCACTATACCCTTAGAAAAATAACTCCGCAGCGCAGCACAACGGCGAAGGCTTGGGGGGATAAGGTATACTCTGCGCGTTCGGCGTGATCCAGTCTTACCTGGGACATCGAATTCCAAAATCTTCATTCGCCGGAGGTTCTAGTGGCGCTCATCCGAAGCGGGAAGGTCAGCCTCGCACTGCTCATGGTTTTGTCCTGCGTTGCGACAGCACACGCTCAGCAAGCAGACGCGGATTCAGAGGAAGATGGCCAATTTCGATTTCGCTTCGTTGGTCCGCGCGTTGGGAACCGCATTGCATCCGTGGCTGGTGTGCCTGGAGATCCGAGCACCTACTATGCTGGAGCAGCTTCCGGTGGCGTATGGAAATCGACCGACGGCGGCAATCGATGGGCACCAATTTTCGACAAGCAGCCTGCCGCGGCTATTGGCGCACTTGCCGTAGCGCCAACTGACACAAGCGTAGTCTGGGCGGGAACCGGAGAGGCTTGGGTTATCCGCGATAGCGATGTGATCGGCAACGGAATTTATAAATCCACCGACGCCGGGAAGACCTGGACGAATATGGGCTTGCAGGAAACTGGCCGCATAGGCCGAATTATCGTTCACCCCTCGAACCCCGATATTGTTTTCGCTTGCGCGCTTGGACGCGCGACTGGCCCACAGCAGGAACGCGGCGTCTTCCGCACAGTGGATGGCGGCCAGCACTGGGAACGTGTGCTTTTTGGCGGAGAGAACATCGGATGCTCTGGCCTTTCGATGGACCCGCACAATCCGCGGGTGCTCTTTGCCGGAATGTGGCAACTGGAAATGCACACCTGGGCAGAGTTTAGCGGCGGCCCAGGCAGCGGAGTCTATGTCTCACGCGACGGCGGAGCGAAGTGGACGCGGATCGAAGAGCATGGTTTGCCTCACTCGCCGCTCGGCAAAATTGACGTGGCCATTGCACCAACAAACTCAAACCGCGTTTTCGCATTGATTCAGACCAAAGACCAAGGCTCGGTATGGAGATCGGATGACGCGGGTTCGCACTGGAAAGCCGTTAACTATCAAAGGGCTTTGATTGGCCGCGCAGGCTACTACATCAGAATTGCGATCTCCACCGGAAATGATAACGAAGTCCTGGTGGCAAACAGCTCGTTTCATCAGTCCCTGGATGGCGGCCAAAACTTCCAAGAGGTTCGCTGGGGCGGAGACACTCACGATATCTGGATTGATCCGGCAAACCCCGATCGCTTTGTGATCACGGATGACGCCGGAATGATTATCACCACCGTGCACGGGCGCGGTTTTCACAGGGTCACTCTGCCGATCGGGCAGATGTACCATGTGGACGTCGACAATCAGATTCCTTACTACTTCTATAGCAACATGCAAGATGACGGGAACATGCGTGGCCCCAGTGTGCCCATCGATTCGCAGGAAACTGGATGGGATCACGCGATGGGAGGCTGCGAATCCGGCTTTACTGTGCCGGATACGACCGATCCCAGCATCGTGTGGGCCACATGTTATGGCGATGAAGTGACGCGCTGGGACGCTCGAATTAAGAGAGCGCGTTCTGTAAGCCCTTATCTTCATACGCTTGATGCGCCACCGACCGACATCAAATATCGGTGCCACTGGACGTCGCCCCTAGCCATTGATCCCTTCGATCACAACGTCGTCTACTACGGCTGCCAAGTTATCTTCAAGACGACGAATGGCGGCCAGAGCTGGACGGTCACCAGTCCGGATCTCTCGACTCAGGATCCGAGCCGCATCGTTTCCTCGGGCGGCATCGTCGGGGACAACTTGGGACAGTTTTATGGGGAAGTCGTTTTCTCTATCGCTCCTTCCAAAATTCAGAAAGGACTGATCTGGGCTGGCACGAACGACGGTCAGCTCTGGTATACGAAGGACGGCGCTGCCAACTGGACAAACGTCACCAAGAGCATTTCAGGATTGCCCCCCTGGGGAACGATCAGCAGCATTGTTCCTTCGAATTTTGATGCGGGCACCGCTTACATCGCCGTCGATTTTCACATGATGGATAACCGGGACCCTTACATTTATAAGACAACGGACTTTGGCAAGACCTGGAAACCGATCAGCGGCAACTTGCCGAAGCATCCCTTGGCCTACGTGCGAGCCATCGCTGAAGATCCAAACTGCGCAGGTTTGTTGTTTGCAGGTACGGGAAATGGTCTGTACTATTCGCTGGATGATGGAGGACACTGGACGGCGCTGCAGGCCGGACTTCCTCACGCGCCGGTAACTTGGGCGATCGTACAGAAAGACTTTCACGACCTGGTGATTTCCACTTACGGGCGCGGTCTCTATATTTTTGACGACATCACGCCTCTTGAACAACTTGCAAAAAATCATTCCGATGCTCCCACGGTACTTTTCGTGCCACGTCCAGCTTATCGCTTTGTCCGCGGGGGGCAGGCCCTGCTCAATTTCTCGCTGAAAGCAGCGCCCAAGGATCCGGTGGAAATCGAAATCCTGGGTCCAGAGGGCAAAACGATTCGCAAGCTCAAGACGAAAGCTTATGCAGGAATCAATCGCGTGAAGTGGGATATGCACTACGAGTCACCGCGATTGATCGCACTCCGTACAGCGACTTCTGACAATCCGCATATTTGGCAGGAGCCGCGCTTCCGTGACGCGGACTCTCGGCCCATAACACATTGGGGAATTAGCTCAGCGGAAGTCGGCCCCATGGTTGCTCCTGGTAAGTATTCCGTTCGTCTGACCGTTGCAGGCCAATCCTTTACGCAACCGCTGACGATATTGCCCGATCCGCGCATTCCGACCTCGCAAGCGGATATCGAGTCGTCGGTGAAAACACAACTTCGAATCCGTGACGACATCACGCGCGCTTCCGATACCATCAATCAGATTGAATGGTTGCGGAAACAAATCGAGGTCATTGAAACGATGCTTCGGCCGCCCAAGAAAAAAGAAAAGGAAAGACCGCCGGCCGCCGAACCGAACGACTTCGACGAACCGGAGCCCGCGCCAGCGGAAGATGAAGCGCAATCCAAGCGTAAGGCCGAACTGCTGAAGATTGTCGAAGAAATGGACAAAAAGCTCCAAGCGATAGAGTTCAAGCTCGTTACACCGTCGCAAATCAACAGCGACGACAAATATTTCGTTGAGGCCGACAAGGTTTATTTAAACCTGATTTGGCTCAACGCCGAAGTTGGAACAGGGGGCGGAGACGTCGCCGGCGGAGCAGACTTTGCCCCGACCGACACCTCACTAGACTTGCTTCAGACGATAGAAGGCGAACTCACCGGAGCGATCGCGGGCTTCCAGAAGCTTATCGAACAAGATCTTCCTGCGTTCAACCACGCTCTGACAGAGAATAACATCGCTGCAGTTACCGCCGCCGCGGCAGCTCCAAGCAACATTGAGAAGTAAAAATCGAACGCTTTCTCGGGGGTGTGCAGCTCGATTCGCCACTGGAAGAATACTTCCACACCGGTCCTGAATTAACGCCCCCCGTTCCCCCTCGTGTCCTTGGATTTATCGGTCTGCGCCTCGGCTGGAGCAGGCGTAGGTGACGGCGGTTGTGGTTGCTGCGCAAGCGTTGGAGGAGCTATAAAGACCGGGGCAATGAAGATTCGTAGACACAAATTACTCGGGCTCCCATGGTGCTCTCTAAACGGAGCTTAATTCTCTCCTGGGAGAAGCGGGCGCCGAAAAGTGGGCAGACCAATTTTCCAGAAAGCGGTTCGTATAACTTAGATACGCCCTTCTCCCGAACGGTTTCCTCTGGACCTCATCCGCTTCTTGCGATTTTGTCACTCTTCGGGGACGGCTTCGAGCAGACGAACACGAGGATTCGCCGATTTCTACTTGCCGAGCGCGCAAGTCTTCCCATTACGGGCCGAAACTTGTCGCCAAGTAATGATCCACTCTTAATGATATTGGAAGACTCGCGCGCGATCCGGTGCGCTCAATCTTTCTTCTTTTCTATTTTCAGATTCAGTGTGATGTCCTTGCGGCTGTCAAAACTCGAAACCGTGCGAGTCGCCGATTTAAAACCTTCTTTTTCGGCGTGGATTTCGTAGTCGGCATTTGGGTCAAGCCCGCTGAAGCGGTACTTGCCCGTGGTATCCGTATAAGAACTGCGCACAACATTTGTCCGAGTGTTCTTGAGGAAAACCACGCTCTCAGAGACGAGATTTTCGGATTTGTCCTGCACTATTCCATGGACCGTGCGGAGCTGAGCTTCTCGCTTGGCATCTTGCCCAGCGGCCGTTACGCATGCCAACACGAGAACTACCGCGATAAAAAGAAATCGCTTTGGCGCACTCATTTCTTCTGTCCCCCCGCAGATTCCATACGAAACACTATACGTGCTTCGCTGACGCCTGTCTTGGCATCCAGGGCCCGTGTTTGATCCACGAATCCTTTGACGTGAATCACCATTTCATAGTCCGCCCCTTGCGGCACACGCACGGCAAACTCGCCTCGAGAATTTGTGTAACTGTCCCAGCGGTATTTTTTTCCATTAGTACGCCTAATTCTTAGCTCCACACCAGGAAACGCATACCCTCTGGGATCGAAAATCGTCCCTATGATCAGAAAATCGTCCGCATGGCTGTACTTCTGTTTCTGCGGTTTTACGGGAGCGGGCGGCGGAGAGGGGGTCGCGGTTTGCGGAATTGCCGGAGTGGGTTCCTGCCCCCAAAAAGAAGCTGGGGCAAAGGAAATAAATAGCGCTGCCGTTCCCGCAATGACAAACCACTGGGGACTCTTCACTAGGCTACTCCTGTCAAATTAGATGCCTGCGCACAGGATAGGGGGTGTTGGGCGGATTCGGCGAAGTGATTACTCCTCGTCCTCTTCTTCTTCGTCGTCTTCCTCATCGTCTTCCACGAGGTCGCCATTCTCGGCAGCTTCTTCGTCCTCTTCCTCATCATCTTCTTCATCGAGGTCGTCGGAGATGAGGTTCAAATGCACGGGATGAGTCTGCGAGACCTCGAGTTCGGATTCACACTCGGGGCAACTCAGGATTTCGCCTTCTTCGACTTCGTCTTCGTCCACATCGATTTCAGTGGAACATTCAGGGCAGCGGATCACGGCTCCATCCTCCGTAGCGATATTCGCAGGGCGGGGCCCTACAGATTGTGCCGCCGCCATGGCGTATTATATACCGCGTTGTCCTAAGTCAACTCTAATGCGCGGCGCGGCTGCTTGGATTGTAAACCGCTCCAGGGCAGATTTCCAAAAGTGACTTCTTCTCGCGAATATCCCGAACGCCCCGTCGTGGGCGTTGGTGGCGTGATTATTGAAAATGGGCGCGCCTTGCTGATTCGGCGCGGCAGCGAGCCTCTCCGCGGGGAATGGTCCATTCCCGGAGGGATACTCGAGCTCGGGGAATCACTGCAAGACGGTGTATCGCGCGAGCTGCGTGAAGAAACTGGCCTCGATGTGCGCGTGCTTGAGCTCATTGAAGTCTTTGACCGCATATTTCCGGACGAGCGCTCGCAGCCTTCAGAGCAGAAGCGCCAACCGCGCTTTCATTTCGTCATTGTAGACTATTTGTGCGAGCGTATTGGCGGGGAACCTCGCGCCGGAAGTGATGTGACGGACGTGGCTCTTGCGCGCGAGGACGAACTTAGTCAATACCACCTGACGGAAACCGCGACGCGGGTACTAAAGAAAGCCTTTGCTATGGCTCGCGCGCGATGTTCCTTAAGCTGATTCTGACGCCAAGCTATCTACAATCCGGCGGCCGATCCGACTGCTCATCAAGGTGCCTTGGCAATTTCAATGCTTCCGTTAGAATTGGTCAACTGCAACTGGCAGCCTCCAGCTCCGATTGTCCCGTTCAGCGAATCCCCTCCAATGGTCCCTGTCGCAGCAACCGGCAACTCGGAAGAAACTCTGCCGAACGAAGTCCTGGCCGAGACGTTGTAGCCCACACCCTCTGGAATTCGGACGTGGATGGACGAAAAAGATGTTTTTAAGGAAATGTCGCGGCAGCCGCTGGTAGGATGCAGGGCAGTCACGGAGATTCCCCCGTTCTGATTGTCCACTCGGATGCGCCCACCAATGGATTCCAATGTCACGCCCGCGAAAGAAGTATTCACGCCAGCATCCCCTTTGACATTTCGCGCGGTAACCGAGCCATTGCTATCTTCGGCCGTCAAGTTACCGTTGATGCGATCTGCCCCGATGCTACCAAAGCTGGTCTTCGCGTAGGCGTCAGCACCGATGTCGGTCAGCGTGATGGCTCCATTCCCGGTGACGGCGCGGATCCCTTTCGGAATGTTTGTCGCTTCAATGGCTCCAAAGGAAGACTTGAGTGTGACAGCTCCCCGGATGTCGCGCACAGTGATTTTCCCGTTGGACGTCTCCGCATCGAGAGAACCGTTGAGATTCTCCAGTTCAAGGTTGCCAAAGGAATCGCGGATGGTCACGGAAGTTCCCATCAGCGAGCTCGCCTTAACACGGCCGTTGTTAGTCGTGCAGTTTACGCGCGCCTTCACGTCGGTAAACGTCACGTTTCCGAAGCTGTCGCTGACGTCGAGGGAGCCGGCGATGGCTGTAATATCGATGTTCCCGTTATTGTCGTGTACGGACAAATCGCCACGAATATTTTTGGTGTCGACGTTGCCAAACGAAGTTGTGACGCTAGCCGAAGCGGCGCCATCGAGGGTGATTGCTCCATTGCCTCCCGTGATGGTCGTGCCGCCTTGAATATTGCGCACCGTGATGCTGCCGAAGCGGTCTTGCACTTCGAGAGTGCCTTTCACGTCGGAAACCTGAACGGAGCTGTTTTTGTTGTTGACGACGGCGTTGCCGGCGGCGCCGGTCAGCTCAATGCTGCCGAAGGAATTGTTCAGACGCACCGGGCCGGAGTCCTGCACAGTGAGCGAGCCGTAGCCGTTTTCGACGTCCACAGCACCGTGGACTCGAGCGACGCTAACGCTACCGAAACTGTTGCGAATATTTAGCGCAGCATCTGTCGGCAGCGCAATGTCATAACTCACGGACCACGAGGAATTTTTGCTGATATGAAACCATTTGTTTTCTTCCGGGGGGTAAATCGTGCGGATACTGACGCCTTCAGCGGTTTGTTGAACTTCAATTTGAATTTTCTGCGCGAAGGACTCGGCTTCGTCATGCGAGCTGGCTTGGGCGCGGATGACCGCGGAAATTTTGACCTCACGGCCGGATTCGCCGTGGACTTTGATCTCGCCGAATTTGTGCTCGACGCGAACGGACTGGCCCGCGCCGAGAGTCAAGGTCTTGTCAAAATTGCGCGTGACCTCGTCTTGTGGCCAGTTTTCCGAAGCCAGTGCAGGAAATGCCGAGACTAGAAGGACGGCTGCCATGCCACCCGCCAGGCGCGCGCCGCGCAAACGCTCTCTATTCTTATTCGAACAAAACAACTTCATCGCTTTTCCTCCAAAATGTCCTGTAGCGTTTGCTGCTTCTCCTGGTACATCGCCAGCAGTTGCTGGCGAAGATGCGCATTGGACGGATTCATCCCGGCCTGCGCGCGAAGATCGTTGATGGCGCTGTCCAGCACGAGCAACTTCTCGCGGTAACTCGCCTGGAGTGGCGTCGCAGGATTTTCGAGCTGCGGTTTCGCGTCCGCAGCCAGCTTGTCGATCGCTAGCTCATAGGCAGCCTGGGTCCGTTCTACCTCGGCGAGCGCCGGACTCCTTAGCAGTGACTGGTCGCCGTGATCCACCCGTTTCGGGGAATGCACATAAATCCAGCCCGCAGAAATTGTCAAGATCAGCACCAAGGCGGTAGCCGCTGCGGTTTGCCATCCCAAAGAGAGTCCGAATCCATGCGAGAGCCAGCCCCAGCGTTCTGCACGTTGTTTTTTTGCGGCGGCTGCCTCGGTGAGCGAGAGTTGGATACGTGGCCAGAGCGAAGGTGTATGGGAGTAGTCGCGCAGTTCCTGAGCCGCGACGCTAAGAGCTTTCCAGGCTCGCAACTCGTCAGCACAGGCGGCGCAGTTCGCACTGTGGGCCTCGAGAGCAGCCCATTCTTCGGGCTTGCCATCTTCAAAAATCCTGTCTCTGTCTTCACATATGATGTTCATCTTAGTTCACCGTGCTCCGGCAGCGCTGTTGCTCCGCGGAGGCTCAAGCACTTGGCGAAGATTTCGCTTCGCCTGAAAAAGAGTATTCTTCGAAGCCGTCTCCGTAATCTCCAGCATCCCGGCAATCTCCGCGTGATGGAAGCCTTCTACTTCGTATAGCAAAAAAACGTCGCGCTGATGCTTCGTCAAGCCAGCCAGCGCCCGTTCCAGCGCCATCCGCAGCGAAGGATGCGCTCCAGGTGCGCGCGGCTCCGGGCGAGGGGAGTCTTCGCTGTCGTCATTCGCGACTTCTTTTTTTCTCACCCGGCTGCGGCGCGCATCGTAGCAAGTGTTGATGAGAATCCGGTACGTCCAGGTGACAAAGCTGGATTGGCCGCGAAAGCTGGCGATGCTTCGCTGCACTTTTAGGAATGTCTCCTGTACCGCATCTTCCGCGTCGATCGGATTGCCCAAGAGATTGCGCGCCACGTTCTTCATCCGCGCGCCATGCAGCGCGTACAGCCGTTCGTAGCCGCCCAAATCGCCAGTCCGGCAACGCTCCGCCAGTTCGGCGTCCTCGGAAGTTGCCGCGGCCGTGGCAACAGGCGCCGCCGTCTCGCTAGGGCGGCCTGTCAGGTCTTCGGAAGGTTCCACTCGCTTCTCCCGTTCGCGCGGCACGGAAGAGATTCTAGTCTCCCAGGGCAGCGCAAGTCCCATAGCTCCCATTCTTTGCTCCTGGGATATAGACGCCGCAGGGAGTCCAAATGTCAGGGCACGAGCCTTCGCATTGTGCGAAGAGGCTCGGCTGCTAAGTGCCAACGGATTGATTAGAGGCGACTTATTTGGTTGATGAAAACCGCAATGAGCGCGGCAAGGGCAGGCTTATGTTGACGCTTACTGGAAAAGAGGAACTAACCTGCAATCGCGTCGGGTAAAGCGCCGCGCGTCCGTTCGCGCCTGCCGAATTCCTGGACCGCGCTTTCGAGGTCGGCAACCGTGAAGTCCGGCCAGCGTTTCGGCAAAAAAACAAATTCGGCGAAGGCGCACTCCCACAGAAGAAAATCGGAAAGGCGTTGCTCGCCTCCGGTTCGTATGAGCAGGTCCACTTCCGTGGAGCCGCCGCGATGAACTTCCGCGAGGACGTTTGAGAAAGACTCCGGAGATAGCTCAGTGACCTTATAAAAGCGGCAGGCGGCATGGTAGATCGCTTCGCGCGCCGAGTAATCGATCGCCAGCCGGAGGTGGAGCCTGGTGCCGTGTGCCGTGGCGGCCTCGGAATCGGCGATGGCCTGGCGCAACGTGGCGGGAATCCGATCGCGGCGTCCAATGACGCTGAGCCGCACTCCTTCTTCGATGCAATGCGAGGTTTCGACCAACAGGTATTCGTGCAGAAGGCGAAGAATCGCATGGACTTCCGCCGGCGGGCGTTTCCAATTGGCCGAGGATAACGCGAACAAAGTAAGTGTATGAATTCCGAGGTTCGGCGCGGCTTCAATGATGCGCCTCGCCGATTCGGCGCCCGCGCGGTGCCCGGCAGAGCGAGGCAGTCCGCGCGAAGTGGCCCAGCGGCCATTGCCATCCGAAATGATAGCGACGTGCAAGCCGGAATCTACCGCCAACGGCGGCCGCGCCGTCAGGATATGCTGCGTGGTCAGATACTGCATTTTTTACTTCTTTCTCCGCCGCCTGGAAAAGCCTACAAACTACTCTGCTTCATAAAGTAGGCATACAAAAAAATTTGGCACTCTCAGCCCTCACGCGTTGCGCGAATCAGCGCCTCCATGTGATTCAAATAGCGCTCAAGCGCGCGCCGGCCTGCTGCCGCCAGACGGTACTCCGTCTTGGGCAGCCGCCCATCAAAAGATTTTGTGCACACGATGTAGTCCGCTTCTTCGAGCTTACGTGCGTGCACGCTCAGATTTCCATCCGTGGTCTTAAGCAGCGCTTTGAGTTCATTAAAAGTCAGCGACCGGTTCACAGCCAGCGCACTCACAATACCCAAGCGAATCCTCTCGTGGATTAGCCGGTCCAGATCTGGCGAGACGGCTTCGCGTGCCGAACCGCGGACGGCGCCCAACGAAGCCTCGCGCGTTCGCTGGACCCTCTCCTGACGTGCTGAGGATGACCTCGCCATGCGATTCCCTTCTATCCTCCGTGATGCCGGGCAATCCAAACCCCGAAGCCAATCTGCAAGAATCCAAAGCCCGCCGCCATAAACGCATCGCCCCACGCAGCGGGTGCGAAAAGCGCTCCAGCGCCGAGACTCATCAGGCAAAAACCCATGACAGGAACGATACGCACCGAAAACGCACCGCCCGTGACAATAGCAGTTCCATACAAAAGCAGCCAGACACCCGGCAGTGCCGCCGCCGCCCCTGCAGCGTAGAGCGCAAACGTCAGCAAACCACCAACGATGATCGGAGGTGCAAAGCTAAATAAAAATTTGCGTCCTGGGCCGGAAAAGAGCGCTGAGTTCGCGCGGTGCGCTTTGGTGGCGGCCGCAGGCGCCGCGATTGCAACCGCAACAAAGGCCTCCACGAGCCAAACCGCCAGCCACGCGCGAGGTGAAGACTGGCGAGCCGCGACGAAGGCGGCCGCGAGCGCCGTAATACCCATCGCTACGCCGCCCCAACCAGGCACGGCCGTAAACTCCGCGGCGCTTTCCATGGTTTCGCGAATGTATTTAAGATGATCGGCAGCACGAGCGTCTATCGGAATGGGTTCTCGGTTCTTCGGGGGGAGTGGGCCAGCGGCTAACATGCAAAAAGCCTACACCAAAAACGTACTTCTGTCAAGTACTTTGTACTGCAAAGTATTGCCTTCAGGACTGCTCCTAGGGCCGTCGAGGATAACGCCCCAGAATAGCGTTCCAACGGATCCAGAACACATCCAGAAACATGTGAATGCTGTCGCGAAACATATTCACTTTCGTCGCCGGCGAGTGTCCCCATCGCACGGGAATTTCTATGGTGCGAAGCCCGTGATGCCGCGCCAGATAGAGCAATTCCGGATCGAACCCGAACCGCTCGATGCGCTGCTGCTCGAAGAGGATGTGGCATTTTTCGCGCCGGAACGCTTTGAACCCGCACTGCGTGTCCACGAACGGCAGGCGCAGGATCACTCGCACGATCGTGTTGAAGATGATTCCGGCGAATTCGCGGAAACGTGACTCATGGACGGTGATGAGGCTGCGGTCTAGCGCACGGGAGCCAATCGCAACATCGTAAGTTTTCAGGGCGTCCAGGAGTTTTGGAGCCTCTTCGATCGGCGCCGAGAGGTCCGCATCCGTGAACAGCACGGTCTGACCGCGGGCTTCAAGCATTCCATGACGCACGCTGAAACCTTTCCCGCGATTCACTCCATTCGAAATGACCCGCAGGCCCGGAAGTGTCATCCGAAAGGATTCAGCCACTTCTGCCGTGCGGTCTTTCGATCCATCATCCACGACGAGAATCTCCGTATCTCCTCCCAGGCCGGGAAGATAGGCTGCAATCTGCTGGAGAGTCGCTGGGAGACGCAACTCTTCGTTGTAAGACGGGATAACAATCGAAAGGTCTGGAGCGGCGGCACTCATCGCGCCGGTGGTTCCTTCCATCCGTGATAGCCGATGAGGGGCACGAACCGGCAGGCTTCCAGAGTGCGTGTCTCGAAGGAATTCCCGTGCCGTTCAATGGAGAGTAATTCCTGATTCTCAGCATCTCCAACCGGCAAAATCAATCGTCCCCCTTCCGCAAGCTGCGAACGAAGCGGTTCCGGTACCGCAGGCGCTGCCGCAGCAACGAGTATCGCATCAAAAGGAGCAAGTTCCAGCAATCCCAGCGTACCGTCGCCACAGTGAACATGCACATTTTCATATCCGAGCCGGTCAAGCCGCGCGGCTGCAGCTGACGCAAGCTCCGAACGCGATTCAATACTAAAAACAATTTTCGCTAAACGAGAGAGAATGGCCGATTGATACCCGCAACCCGTCCCAATTTCCAAAACGCGCTCGCTCCTGGTGAGCTGCAGTGCGGCGGTCATTGCCGCAACGATGTAAGGCTGCGAAATCGTCTGGCCTTCCCCGATGGGCAAGGGTGCGTCTTCGTACGCTCGCTGGCGAAATTCTTTGGGCACAAATTCTTCGCGCCGCACTCCAGCCATTGCCGCCAGCACCCCCGAATCATGGACGCCGCGTCGTCGTAATTGCTTTTCGATCATTTCAGCCCTCGACACTGCGAACTCATCTTCGTTCGAACCATCGCGGGGCGGCTCACTCGATGCGTCATGTCGAAGAAATTTCATCGTGCTACTGCCTGACCCTTCTTCCTGCTACCTACTTCTTTGGCTGCGAATCAATTTGCTGCAGGAGTTCACGCACGGCTGCGTCAATTTGAATGTCATGCCCAGTATAGCTTTCGCCGATGGAACGCGTTACGGGCACGTCCACGGGCCGGGGGTGCATCTCCATCGGAGATCCATCCGCCGCGGTGATCTTGACGAATGGAATGCGCAGAGTTGACCCGTCAATCAGCTGTGCACTGGATGTGTAGATGATCCACCCCGCCGTGGGTTCTCCGACCACTTTGCCGAGATGCAGGGAACGATATCCTTCGGTGAAGTCCTCCGCATCGGAAAGCGAATGTTGATTGGTGACCAGGATCGTCGGCCGCTCCAGCGCCCGCTGGCCCAATTGTGCGCGAGCTGGCGCCGGAGAAAGGCCGCGCATCGTCATCGTCAAATACGGCCGCCGGGCCAAAACGTCGATTGCGTAGACGTTTACGAAACCTCCATTGTTGTTACGAATGTCGATCACCACGCCCTCTCGGGCCTGGTTCTCTGCATCCAGGTCCACGTAAAGCTGCGCCAGCGATTGTGCAGACATGTCCGGCATATGCACATACCCCAGTCGGCCTCTGCTCTCGCGCTCGACATATGCCCGGCGCTCCTCGACCCACTGGCGATAACGCAGAGCTTTTTCAGCCCCGAGGTTGACCGGGTGCACGACGACGTCGTGTCTGGCCGCGCTATCCCCCGATTTTTTCACGGTAAGAACCACGCGCTTCTCAATCTTATGCTCAAGTAGGGCATCTAGATTGACGTTCGCGCCGGCGGGCTGCCCGTCCACGGCGAGGATTTCGTCTCCAATGCCGATCTCTTTAGCCAGAGCGGCCGGGCCAAGCGGGACGATTTCCGTGATGCGTAGGCGCCCGTCCTTCTCATAGGCCGCACGATCGAATCGGATACCGAGTCGTCCTGTGACCGTTTGTGCCGAACCTTGCGGGGCCGCAACACCGGAATGCGAGGCATTGAGTTCACCTACCATTAGCGACAGCAGGCGGCGAACTTCATCTGGCGTGCTTGCACCGGCGATGTGGGGCGCGTATGCCGAGCGCACCGTATTCCAATCAACGCCGTTGAAGTTCGGGTCGAAAAAAGTGTCGCGCAGATCGGTCCATGCTTCTCGGAACATCTCTGTTTTTTCACGCGCGAAATCGACATCGAGCTCCACGCTGACTGCGAGTGGTTTTGACTGGCGCGACTCCAAAGGAATGGTTTGGATGCGACCCTGCTCGAGATAGAAGACCTCTTTTCCGTCGGGTGAAAACTGTGCCGAACTCTTGGATCCTTGGGTAGAGGTGAGCTGGCGGGCGACGGGGGGCTCCTTGGCCAGCTCGTCGATCGAGTAGGTATAGAGATTTTGCTGGCCGGCGGCTTCCGCGGTAAGGAGCAAAGTCTTCCCGTCCGGGCTGATCGCGGCATCGTTTACGTCAATGCCGGTCGGAAGAAGGCGGAGCCTGCGCCGGATGCCTTCAAAGACGATTTCCACCGGTTTCACTGGCGGTTTCTTAGTGTCGTCCGTCGCGGGCGTCTTTTTGCCTTCTGTGCCATTCTGAGTTTCTGCGGGTTTGCTCTCGGACTGGGTCTCGCCCGGTGATTTCGGTTTTGCCGGTTCATCTTTAAACAGGTCGCGAAATTGATCTTCGCGGAATTTCGGCGCGCGCGGAATGAGGTCGATGCGCGCGACTACCCCAGATTCGGTTCTCTGCCCGGTCGTAAAGAACAGGGCGGTTCCGTCCTGGCTCCAAACGATGCTGTTGCCTGATGAATTGGCAAGAAAACTGACAGGTTGTGCGGATCCACCCGCAGAGGGGATGACATAAACGTCCTGAAAGCTCTTTTCTCCGTTCTGCAAAAAGGCGATCCAGCGGCTGTCGGGCGACCACGCAAAAGGATGATCCGGTGTGAAAAGCGCCGGATCGAATTTAGCTGTTGTAAGTAGCCGCTCTTTCTTTTCCACGATATCAAGTAGGCGCAACTCACGAGCGTCTCGCTCGAATGCCAATTGCTTGCCGTCAGGAGAAAAGCACGGGGCATTGTCCGCCAATACATCGTGGGTAACCTGGGTTTCGTTGTTGCTCGTAAAGTCATATGAAAAAAGATGCCGCGGGCCGTCGCGATCGGAGACGTACACGATCCTCTTGCTATCCGGCGCCCAGACTACGTCTGATTCCTCCCCATCCGTCTGCGTCACTCGGAAAGCTACGCTTTCCTCTTTCGCCGAGGCCGCGAAGATTTGACCGTGCGCGATGAAGGCGATCTTCTTGCCGTCAGGAGAAAGCGCCAGGCCACGGAATTGATTCGTCAGCGTCAAATGCTCCACGGCAGGTCCCGCAGGCGCGCCCCGCCGCGTAATGGGGACCTGTTCGGCTTTTCCAGTGGAAGTGTCGAGCTTCCAGATTCCAAAATCGCGCTCGAACACGATGATGCGGCCGTCATTCGAAATCGAAGGCCACAGCACACGGCCATCGTGAAATTGCGTCACCTGCTTCGGTGCCCCGCCCAACGGCCGCACCCAGAGGTTCTGTGCGCCGCTCCGGTCGGAGACATAAAACAGGCTTTGTCCGTCCGCCGTCCACATCGGCCAGAGCTCTTTTGCGCCTGGCTCGCTCACGCGCTCGTAGCTGGGGGGCGCGGAGTCGTGCATGATCCAGATCTCCGCTTCATCGAGATGGCTGTGGCCTTTGCGCCACCACTGCGAGGAAGCAATCCCTCGCGCAGAAAAGGCCAGCGTCGAATCGTCTGGCGATGGTGCGGCGAAGAACTCGTTCGCATAAACATCGGCGCTAACAGCCATCGGCGTCCCGCCTGTTACGCTGACACGATAAATGTCATTCATGCCAGAGATGTCATGGCTGGTCGATGAAAAATAGATCCAGTGACTGTCGCGCGACCACCCGCTTGCTTGTTCCGGAGCATCGTCATAGGTGAGCCGTTCGATAACTCCAGTTGCGAAAGTCAGCATGTAGATGTCGCCGTTTCCTGTGCGGTTCGACACGAATGCGAGACGCTTGCCGTCCGGTGAATAGAGAGGTCTCGACTCTGTAGCCAGATGCGAGATCAAGAGTCGCGCTTCACCCCCGGTCGAGGGCACCGTCCAGATATCGCCGCCTGAGATGAAGGCGATTTCCGAGCCATCAGGGGAAACTCCTGGCTCGCCGAATGAAGGCAACGCGGCGATGGCCGTCGTTACCGCCTCAGGGGCAGAGTATGCCGCGCCTTCGGCGTGGGTGAGACCTACGGGGACTATCAGCACCACACCAGTCGCTATTGCCGCGAATTTTCGCAAGATTGTCATAGCCTCTCCGTGGACGGGATGCGAAAACTACCGAAGCTTTCGTTGCCGCGAAAGTTTATGTTCACGTGGGCAGCGTAAGATCCTCTTCAAGCATGTGAGAGAGCGGCCGCATGTTTTTCCCAGGCTCGCGTTTCGAGTATGTCCGCAATCTGCGCAATCGCCACGTCGCACTCCTCTTCGCAATTGTAAAAATGCGGTGATAGCCGCACGCCGGCTCTCGGACGATAATCCACGAGGATCTCCCGAGCCAAGAGCTCGCGGCATACCTCAGCGGCATGCGGGCAATCGACGGAAACTGTCCCCGCTCGCTCCGCCGGATTTTCCGGCGTGTTAACGCGCCATCCGTGCGTTTTTGCCGCCTCAAACAGACGCGCCGTCATGCGCATGGATTTTTCCCGAATCGGCACAATCCCGGCTTTGTTGAGTATCTCGAGACCCGGCTGGCATGCGTATAGCGCAGGAATGTGCGGCGTGCCATTCAAATAGCGGAATGAATCGTCGCGCGCGTCGATAGCGCCAGTCTCAAACGCAAAGGGGCGTTGGTGAGCGAGCCAGCCTGCGATCGCCGGCCGCAACCTCGCGCGCAAATCTTCTCGCACGTAAAGATAGCCCACACCCGGTCCGCCGCACAGCCACTTGAGCACACCACCACAAGCAAAATCCGCCCCCAAGCCGCGGACGTCGACAGGAATCGTGCCAGCAGCCTGAAAGAGATCGAGGATGACGTGCGCTCCAACCCGATGCGCTTTTTCGATGATCGCTCGCGCATCCACGATGCAAGCGCTTCGGAATAGCACTTGCGAGATCGGCACGAGCAGTGTGGTTTCATCAATGGCGTCCAGAAACTTGGCGAGAGCGAACTGCACGGGATCGCCGCTGGGAACGAGTTCGACCCTCGCGCCATTACGGCGCTGCTCGTGGTAAAAATATTGAATCGACGGAAACTCCAAGTCCGTGAGCACGACTTTATTGCGCGGCCCGCGAAAATCGAAACACGAGCTAATCACCGCCTGAATCAGCGTGACGTTCTGATGCAGCGAAATTTCACCCCGTCCCGCGCCGATCAACGGAGCGATCTTATCGCCCACGGCGACGGCCATCTCCCACCATCCCTCTTCCCATGCGCGCACCCCACGCTCGCCCCACGAGTCCGCGTAGGCCCGCATTTCGTCGTACACGCCACGAGGCATGGCCCCTAGCGAATTGCTAATCATATACGTCGTCCGCTCAAGGATCGGAAATTCGCCGCGCCACTTCAGCAATTCATCCATCTTGCAAATCTCCATCGGAAAACTTCTGGAAACGGGCCTTTCTCCACACAAGGTAGCACAGCGAAATGAACACAAGCCAGGGAACCCCCGCTTCGAGCGTGATGCGCAGACCAGGGACCCACCACGTAGAAACGAGCACGGCCGTAAGCGCCATGAGCCCGAAAACAGAACTCCACGGCCCGCGCGGAGCCAGCCGCAACGGAGGTTCTGCCCACTTCGCTATTCGGCGGCGAAACAAAAGATGCGTAACAAAAATCATTTGCCAAACAAAAATGCCGCCAAGGATCGCCGACCCAAGCATGTAAACATACGCCTTGTCGTGAAACCAATGGTCTACAAAGATAGCCGCAAACATTCCGACGCTAGACACTAGCAACGCCGACATCGGCGTCCCGCGCCTGCTTAAGCGCCCCAACGCTGCCGGCGCATACCCGCCGCGCGACAAAGAAAAGAGCATCCGTGACATCAGATACAAATTGCAATTCACGCTGGAAAGCGCCGCTGTGAGTACTACGAAATTCATGACCCCGGCCGCTGCGGGGATGCCGACGGTTTCGAAAACGCGCACAAATGGACTTTCTCCCAGCCCGACCTCGTTCCACGGCACGATGCCGACAACGATCGCCAGCCCTCCCACATAAAAAAGCCCCATTCGCCCCAGGGTCCAGCGCAATGCCTTCGGGAGCGCCGTCGTGGGATCTTTCGCCTCACCCGAGGTCACCGCCACGATTTCCACTCCAAGAAAGCTGAAGATCGCCATTGCGACGCCAAGGCCTACTCCTTTCCAGCCGTTCGGAAGGAATCCTCCATGCCCTGTATAGTTTGCAATCCCGATCCGCGGGAATCCGACGCCCAAGATCAGGGCGGCGCCGAGAATCAGAAAAACTGCAATGGTCAGCACCTTGATCATCGCGAACCAATATTCAAATTCGCCAAAGCTTGCCACGCTCCTGGCATTCACGTAGACGAGCGCAGCCGAAAATCCCGCGATCCACATCCATGAGGGCACGTTCGAAAACCAGTGTTGGCAATAGATCGATGCCGCCACGACCTCGCTTCCCGTTGCGATGACCTGGGCTAGCCAGTAGGAGTAGCGCATCGCAAAGCCCGCCCAGGGATGCACGTACATTTCCGCGTAAACGCCGAACGAACCCGCCACGGGATGCGCCACGGTCATTTCGCCGAGCGCCCAAACCAAACACAGTGCAATCGCCCCGGCCGCCATGAAGCTGAAAATCACGCCCGGTCCAGCGAGCTGCACGGAAATGGCGCTGCCCAGGAACAACCCCGTTCCTATCGCTCCCCCCATCGCAATCATCGACAGTTGCCGCGGCGTTAGCTTGCGTTGAAGTCCTGCTTCCCGGTTGATGATTTCGGCGTGGTCCGCACCGCCCGGTGCTGCCGCGCCCGCAGATGCAGTCTCCGCCATGCGGCCGCATGGTAGCAGAAACCCTCAGCTACCGTTACAGAGCCCACCTGAACGAACGGACAGTTAAATGAGGAGCACGCCTGTACCGTGCCAGAGGCACTCCCAGTCGCGGCATTTTCTACAATTTCAAAAGTGGCGCAAAAGCTTAGAAAGCTCCGCCGCGGAGGAAGTGAAGTTATGAAGGCCATCCTAGCCCTCGTCATTATTTATGTCGGAACATTTTTTCTTGCCATCCAGGGCGCATCTCAAAATCCAGTCAGCGCCGCGCCACAAAGCGCAGCCACGCCAGACCAGGCGAGCCCTGCACCAGCGAAGCCTATCGATCCCGTCAAGGACGCGGACATTCGCTCGCTGATGGAACTCATGGGCGTACGCGATCAGGTGCAGGACGCTGTCAACAATTCCAGTGAGCAGTTCAAGGAAAAGCTTCTCGCCACAGTCCCCAATAACGACAAAGGCCAGGCTTTTGTGACTTCCTTCGTAGATAGCTATCAAAAGAAGTTCGATGTGGATCAGCTAACGGAACAAATCGTCGCGCTCTACGACAAGCACTACACCGACGACGAGATCAAGACCCTTTTGCAATTCTACGGCTCTCCCGTGGGTCAGAAATTCGCTGCAGAGACGCCCAAAGTCGTTCGCGAGATTCAGGCTGCCAGCCGTACTACTGGCACCAAGGCCGCAAAAGAAGTGCTGCAGGCATTGAAGGTACAGAATCCAGAAATCGGTCAATCCGCGCGTCTGAACAACGGTCCCCGCCGCTGGCAGCCGGGCGCCCGCGCACAACAAAACGCACAACCAACCCAATCCCAGCAAGCGGCGCAACAACCCGATCCTCCGCAATTCTGAGGTTTGCGCGGCTTCGTCCACGTCTACTGAAAGTGCTTCTTAAACTTAACGTCGATTCCAAACGTGCCGTTGTAGTCCCGCAACGCTACAATCGACACATTCCTGCTCAAGTTATATTCCACCTGAATGACTTGCTGTTGTGTCGACCCCACATTCGAAACATAAGTAATCGTTAGGTCACGCGTGACCTGCTGTTCGACTGTGACCCGTGCAGCAGCGTTCTGCGAGGTGCTCGCTGAGCCCACTTCCGCTAGCCCGGGATCAACCCGGAACCGCGTAATCCCAAACAATCGCTCGACCCGCCCGCCCAATTGGCTCGAGACCGCTTCTGAAAGAATCGCGGAAGCTCCTGAAGAGGCGCTTTGCGTTGCACCCGTTCCGCCGCCTCGAATGCTCGATTCTGAGCTCGTCTGTCCCAACGCCAGCAGCGTGATGATGTCGTTCGCCGGCAGCGGTGGATCAGAGCGATAGGCTAAGGTCAGCTTGCTCGCCGGCCCATTAAAATTCAGCGTGATCTCGTACTGTTGAATCGTTGTCGTGGCTTCGACGTTCAACACTGGGTCGAGCCGGAACGGGTTGGCGAAATTCATGTCCCCGCGCGTCACCTTATACCTATCTCCGTGGAACGTCATCTCGCCCGCGAGAATGTGGATATGCCCGAGAAGAATTGGGTGTTCCCACGTGCCACGCACCCGGAGATTGGCTTCTGCTTCAAGCTCGGCACCCGGCCATTCCATGCGTGCGTCCGGGGCGGATAGTGCCGAAATATCGAATTGCAAGTTCCGCAAAAAGGTCGAGCTGGTCGATGGTCCGGAAATGCTACCTTTCGAAGATGCAAGCACTCCCGCTACCTCGAGGCCCTGCGTCAGCGTCACACGCTCAATCACCACTTTTCCGGAAAGTACTCCAGAAGACGGCGTTCCCGCCAGTCGCAGCGAGCCGCCAGTGAGCCAGCTCATTCCCTCCGGGTAGCGGATCCGGGCGCGATCCGTACGTACGGTTACGTCATACCGAAGCGGACTCTCGGCATAGTTAACGTTGCCCGTGAGGTGCAGAGTGCCTCCGCCCGATTCCGCCGTGACGTTCTCGAAGAACAGCCGCGTCGCGTCAAAGACCACATCGCCAGTGATGTTGCTCATTCCTGTCGGGAAATCAGCCACCCGTGCGGAGGCGCTTTCTATGTGCACTTTTCCAGTGATGCGTGGACGGTCAAAGGGCCCTTCGAAAGTCGCGTTGATTTGCGCCGGACCGTTCGCTTCCATAGCCGGCAAGAATCCTGTCAGTAGCCGCAGATCCAGGGCGCCATTCAGTTTCAACCCAAGCGTACCCCGTCCGGCAAATCGCACCGCGCCTGCCACGGCAATATTTGTATCGGTCCCTTTGAATGTAGCTTGATCGATTTCCAGACTCTCCTTCGAAGTCCGCAAATGGATTGGCCCCACGTTTTCCAGCT
Source organism: Candidatus Acidiferrum sp. (assembly GCA_035272765.1). Taxonomy (GTDB): domain Bacteria; phylum Acidobacteriota; class Terriglobia; order Acidiferrales; family UBA7541; genus Acidiferrum. The sequence continues at coordinate 34,526 of DATEQG010000045.1, read as the reverse complement.
GCACGTTGGCGTAATTTAGCGCCAGCCGCGAAAACTTGGCGTCCACGACGACTTTGTCGAGCGATTTCAAATCCCCGGCCATGGTGATATCTCCGTCAGCCACACCGTGACCGTTGAACTGGGAGAGATGCAAAGCGGTCATCAAGAACGGATTCAGATCGATATTCGCAATCGAGACTTTTCCGTTCAAGGAATAGGGATCAGCCAACCCCAGCGTCACCTCTCCTGAGATGCCTCCCGTGGTCATCGCCGAGCCAAGTTCCAGCTTCGCAATACGGCCATCGGAAGTGAGACTCCCATCGAAGCTTCCGATCACATCCCTTCCTATCCGAAAATCCACCACTCGGAATGTTCCATCGCTTTGCAACGCCGAAAGCGGCCCGTTGGCCTTCACACGAAACGTGACCAATCCTCCGACCGGCAGCTTCACCGATTGCAGCTTCTCAATTTCTTCCAGCGGAAGCGATGCTCCCACCAGATCCGCAGTTATCCGTTGATCCGTGAAACGATAGCCCGCCGTCCCTGTCACGATGCCCGCGCCTCGGCCGTTCTCCGTTCCTGGAGCGAACGCGCGCAACTCGGCGTCTGCGATACGTACTTCGTCCTGCGAGAGGTTCAACTGTCCTCGCAATCGATTGAAGGACACGCCATAGACACTTCCCTCGGCAAGATCGAAGAGCCCCGTAATACCGGGCGCAACACGGGTTCCGTGCCCATGCAATTGCCCGCTCAAAACTCCTTGCACTGGGTAAGTCAACCCAAAAAACTTCTGAATGGTCCCGACCGAGGCTTTATCGAAGTTCACATCCGCCATCCATTCGTTGTCCTGGAGAAAACTCCAGTCGGTCAGATTGAGCGTTCCTTCGATCGCTGTAGCCATCGCGCCGAATCGGATTTGCCCGCGCGAGAGGGCCAGCTGCGTGGAAGAATAGCTCAGGTCCGTTTCGAGTGAATCCAATGCAGCGCCGTTATAGTGCAAGTGGTCGCCCCGAATATGGCCGCTAAACGTCGTCTGGCCACCGGGATCTGTGATCTTGCCGTCCCACTGTGCGCTTCCGGAGATTTCCTTAATCGCGTCCGCGGAACCCGGCCTCGCGCCGCGAATCGCGTCGATGAAATCCTTATAAGATTCCAGCGCGCCGGTTTCGAAATGCACATCGAGCATGGAATTCCGGGGTGCCAGGACACCTGTTATTGTCCCTCGTGACGATGGTGTTTCGAACTCACCCGCGCTGATCGCGAAAACTCCAGAATCGTAAGCGTAGTGGATTCGCCAGCTCGCCGTTACGGGCAAATGGCCGGCCGCCAAAACATCCACAGGTGACCAGTCGATCTTCCCGCCAATCTCAAAGTGCTGAAACGCGTTGCTCCACGTCTCGATCGTGTCTCCACTCAGTAGTGCGTCCCATTCCAGTTCGTCGATCGGAAAATCCGGATGCTCGATCGCTGGAAACACTCTCGCAAGATGCATGTTCTCAATGTGCGTGTCCGCGCGGAACTGAACACCCTCGAAACGCAGAGTCACTTTACCCTTCACGCTTCCGCCAAAGCCTTCCGCAACGAAATCCGGCGCTACAATCCCATCGTTATCGATGCTATAGCTGGCGCGGCTGGTGAGTCCCGCAGCGTGAAAAATGTCGTAACTCAGGTGGATGTCGCGTCCCGCGAAGCTGCCCGTGCCTTTGTACTTGCCTTCCGCGAATGATCCCTCTCCGCGCACATCGACGTGCCCAGTGGGCACTTGCGGTGAACGAAAAGTCTCGCGAAAATCGAGCAGTTCGACCCACCCTCGGTAACGAAAACTCCATTTGGGTTTTGCGAAGTCGGACATTTCCGCCTGTGCATCAAGGTGCGACCGTCCGGCGCTCAACACCCCTTGCTCCAGTGCGAATCCGTCACGCCACAGCGTAAATTTCGCCGAAAGATTCGCGGGCACCGGCGCCATTCCCTGCGCGCTGAGCCGTATGCGCTGCCATTCCAGATTCCCCAGATAGAGTGGATGCTCCGGTGTTCCGCCGGCATCTAAGGTGAGGCTCATTTCCCCGCCCTCCACTGCCAGCGGCACTTTTACTTCGTTGTACAGCAACCACCCGTTTTCGATGTTCACCCGCCGCACTCGTAAATCGAAAAGCGATTCCTGTAGCGTCTTCTTCGAACCGCTCGCTATTGGCGGAGTCGGTACATTTGTCGAGCCATCCTTCGCAACGCGGATGTGCACCTCCGGCTCCTTCAGCACCAATTCGGTCAGCGATACTTTTCTGCCCCAGAAGGAATCGATCTGCAGTTCCGCGTCCGCCTCTTTCGCTGAAAACAAAGCCTGCGTCCCCGCCGGCTCGTGTCCATGAATCACCAATCCCTTCAGCGTGGCTCGCATCGAAAGCCACTGGATCGAAATCGACCGCAATTCCACGCGCGTGCCCGTCGCCTTCTCCAATCGGTGCACGATCCACCTCTGCAGGATCGGATTTCCCGCCCCGCTTGCGAAGAATCCAATCACGCACAAAATCCCGATGACCGTGAGCACCCACGGCGTGTGGATCACCCAGTTCCAGATCGGATGCCGCTTCCGGACCTTCATTGTGTCCCTTCGTCCAGATACTTTTGTATGTGCAACCGGTCGCGGCTTTCCTTTAGCCAGCGAGCCGCCTGTTCATCGATGTCGCTCTGCACTAGCACATCCTGGATGGTGTCGCGCGAGGCTTCCAGTGTGGGCGGGTCCTGCCCGCGAGCCTTCGCCCTCGGCACGACGGCAGTCTGGTAGAAATCCTCAACGGCCTTTTCATCGATCTGGACCGACGGGCGAAACCTCGAATCGAGGTAGCTGTCCAGGTACAATTGTGCAGTCACAATCTTTCGCACTTCCGCATCGCTCAGACCGCTTTGCTTCAAGTGCGCTTCATATTCCTCGGCAGACGCGAAGGACTTCACCACGCGCGAAACTCCACGGTCGATTTCCTCGCTCTTCAGTTCGGGAAAACGCGAAAGCACCGCTTCCGACCGTACGATCCACTGATCGATCAGCCGGTCTACAATGGCGCTTTCGCTTTCGGATTTCCCGTTCACCAGATCCTGATACTTTTTCAATTCCCTGACGTCGCTCAGCAGAATGATGTCGTTCTCTACCCGTGCCACAATCCGGTCCACAACCTCCTGCCCCGCCGTAGACGAAGCTGGTGCTAATAAACAAACCAGCAAGCAGATTCCGAAAATAAGCCTTCTGCGCATTAGAAAATCGATCCCAAATTAAAAAAGATCTGCAGCCGCGGCAGTTGCGCTCCCTTGAAGCACTGGGGATTCGCTGGCGCGCCACCGGTAATGGGGACACACGGGACTACGAAAAACGGGCGGTTGATCTGGTAACCCAGATCCACTCGAATCGGCCCCACCGGCGTCGCATACCGGATCCCGAACCCTACCGTATGCGCGAAATAATTCAGCTCGTTGGTGCAGTTGTACACGCAAAGTGTGGGATTTGTCGCGCTCGGCGGTTGTGAGGGATCCTGCAGCGCGAAAATGGGCTTCGGTGAGTACGGCCGCAACGTTACGTGATCCAGGCGGCTATAAACATTTCCCCCATCGTAGAAAAGAGCCCCACCAACGGCAGTCCCGACGAACGGCAACCGCATCGGAAAGCGAAATTCCTGGTTCAGTACCAGCATCGCCTGGCCTCCCACCGGGAAGCCCGTGCACGGGTCGCGCGGCCCTGCTTGATTCAGCGCAAATCCCCGCAGCGACGTCCCCCCGCCGGCGAAGAATCGTTCCGGAAGCGGGATGATTTCCGGCTCCGGCCCCGGCGGCGCAGCTTCGGTGCACTGCGTCGCTGTGGGAGGCGGGAAGCTGAGTGATTCCGTATTGGCAAACGGCTCGAGAATCCCAATCCGTATCGAACGTGCAAAACTGAACCGCCGTTTGATCCGGTAATAGGTTGAATTCTGGAAATAAAATCGCAGAAAGCTTGCGCTTGAACCGATAGTCGTGCTGGCAACGCTGAAATCCGCACTATTGAAGCTCCCCTTAGTGGCGTCCGCGGGATTGTCTCGCGCGTCGCGCAGCCACGTCACGCCAAACTCTGAGACTAGCGTTGGTTGTTCAAACAACGGTATTTCCTCGGGAGCAATGTGCGTATTTAAATTCGAAACCAGCACCTTGCGGAACACATACCGGTACAACACCGTGGTCAAGGGCGTCACTTGGTCTGTCAATTGCGCCGAGACTTCATACCGCATTGCGGTGAACGTGTTGATGTCCTGTGACTTTTCCGTGTATGCCGTCGCCTGCGTGCTGTAGTGCGAACTTCCAAATGTGTTGGGAATAGAGTAGCCCAGCAGCGCGCGGTCTTCGATCGTGCTTCCGCGTAGCTTCAGCGAAAGCGAATCGGCACGCCCCGTCAGGTTGACTTTCGTCAACTCAAAAATCCCGCGCGGCGCGGCCTGGACCTCACCCCCCGTTGGATTTGTCGTGCTCGCCAGGCGTTGCACTTCAAATCCTCCGCCATACGCCATCGTGTATCGCTTGGCTTCCTCGACCAGAACGACGATGTCTTTTTCAGGGTCTGAGCCGTCCGGATTCTGTGGTTCGATCGTCACGCGGTTGAAAATACCCAGGTTGTATAAACGCCTCTGCGACTCAACGACATCCCCTTCGCGCAGTGGCGCTCCCGTCTTAACACGGATTTCCCGCTGAATCACTCTCAGTCGTGTCCGGCGATAGCCGCTCAAAAGAATTCGCCGTACCCGCGTCTGAGGTCCTTCCGTGATGTGATACACAAGCTTCACTGGTGCCGCCTGTGCCGCCTCCGGCTTCGCTTTCTTCTCTTTCGCTTCCTCTTTTTTCTGGCTCTTTTCGTTTTCCGGCGTCTCGGTCTTTGTCTCCTTCTCGGTCCCTCCTGTTTCTGCCGCTAACCGTTCCGCCGTCGACGTAAAGGTCGCCTCCGGATATCCTTCATTGAAATACATCGCCAGAATATTGTCCCGGTCTGTCGTCACGTTGAAATCGGAGTACGGCTGCCCCGGGGTCGACCCGATTACACCGAGCAATTCCTCCTCCTTGAATGCGTGGATCCCTTCGATCGCGATTGAGGCCACTCGCGTTTGTTCGCCTTCCTGAATAGCGAATCGTACGTAGACGTCTCCTTCTTTTCCCTTGTAGTTGTCCAGGATCTGCCCCTCTACCTTCGCATCAAGAAAGCCGTTCGCGTCATAGAGACCCTGCATCGATTGTGCGTCCGAATCAATCAGCCGCCTGCTGAATCGCCCCCTCGAACCAAAAGCCGCGCGATATATCTGAAGTCGGCTCCGCAGCAACTCCGTGTTGAAGTACCGATTCCCGCTGATTTCAATTCCCACAAGCTTGTGCCGGTCGCCCCGCTCGATGTGGTAGGTGATCACTTCCTCCGTGCCCTTCGATTTCTGCTCCTTCACCTCCACTTCCTTCGTTTCCGTCGTGTAACTCACTTGCGCGTCGAAGTATCCATCGCGCTCCAGCCGCTCACGAAGATTCCGTTTCCCTTCTTCCAAGAGGTCTGTATCCACGGCGCCTTCTTGGTACACCGGGACCAGTCTCTTTAACTCTCCCTTCGAAAATTTCGCTCCCGTCACCGCCAGGTCCACCTGCGGACCTTCCGTGACCTCGAGTTGAAGCGTGATTGTATTCTTCGTCGCGTCGTACTCCCCTCGGCGTACCGTCGCTCGCGCGCTGAGCCGCCCTTTCTTCACCAGAAATTTTCGGATACGGTCGGTCCCGCGCTGTATGCGAGCGGTCGTCACCGGCTGTCCAGCCTTCATCTTCAGGCGGGAGAGAATCTCCACGTCGTGGTACGCCGTGCCGTTTTTCAGTTCGACTGACGCAACGCGTGCGCGCGGCCCGGGCTTTACGTGAACTAAAATATCCATTTGATGAGTGGCGAGGTACGGCACGTTCTCAGACGAAACCTGCGCCGTGTACAGACCCTCTTCCTTCAACACATCGCGCAGACGCGCAAGTCCTTCGTCCACATCTTCTTGTCGAAACGGCCGGCCCAGCGTAATTCGCATTGCCGCGGCGGCAGTTGTATCCGTGGGGGGCGGTGCCAGCCCATCGATCAGCACTCTATTGAAGAAGAGACTTTCTCGAACCACGAAATCGAGCCGCACTCCGCTGCCCACGGGAGTGACGACCGCTTTCAAATCCGTGTAATCACCCAGTCCGTACAGGGCGCGCAGGCTCTGTGCAACCTGCTCTCTATCTAGCGGTTTCCCAACTTCAATCGCAAGTCCCGAGGGAGATTCCGAAAGCACGCGTCCATCTTCGGTAACAATACGCACTGCTACGACTGGAGCCCCCGCTGGAGGCGTCTGGGCCTGTCCTTCCGCTTGTGCCTGTCCAAAAGTCCTCGCCGCCACGAACAGCAGCGCGAAGACGGCGATTCCTCTTAACCCTCTGATCCATTTCGATTTCATGCCCACTATCGCTCAGACGAAGCGTAGCACAAGGGCGTTGCCCATCCCGCTATCTATAGCGTTATGATGATGCAAGGGGGACGATGACCGTCGCCGCAGCACCGGGTACGCGCTTGCTCGATTCACTCCACGAAAAGTACTCGCGTCAGATGCTCTTCGCCGGAATGGGCGAAGAAGGCCAGGAGCGGCTCCTTGCCTCTAGCGTCGCCATTGTAGGCTGCGGCGCGATTGGTGCGGCTGCCGCCGGTCTTCTTGTCCGCGCCGGAGTCGGCCGCGTCAGGATACTCGATCGCGATTTCGTCGAGCCGTCTAATTTGCAGCGGCAAACTCTTTTCGACGAGGACGACGCCCGCTCAGCCCTTCCCAAAGCCGTGGCCGCAGAGCGAAAGCTCCGGGGCTTCAATGGCAGCGTGGCCGTGGAAGGCCTGGTCTCGGACTTAAACCCACGCAATGCCGGGGAGTTGCTATCAGGCTTCGATCTCATCCTCGATGGCACCGACAATTTTGAGACTCGCTTCCTCATCAACGATTTTGCCGTCAAATCCGCCAAGCCTTGGATCTACGCCGCCGCCGTCGCCAGCTACGGCGTAACCATGACCATCCGCCCTGGCCTCACTCCTTGCCTCGCCTGCCTCCTCGAATCCTCTTCTAACGGCCACGGCCTCGAAGAAACCTGCGACACTGTTGGCATCCTCGGCCCCATCGTCAACCTTATCGCCTCCCTTGAAGTCGCTGAAGCCCTTAAACTTCTCGCGGGCCGCGAACAAGCTCTCCACGGCCGCCTGATCTCCTGCGACGTCTGGACTGGCCATTTCCAGTCTGTGCGCGTCGCTCAATACCCGGCCTGCCGCGCCTGCGCGCGCCGCGAATTCTCTTATTTGCAAGGGCAGTCCCACCCGCACATCACCATGTGCGGCCGGGACTCCGTTCAGATTCACGAGCGCGGCCGTACTCTCGATCTGAAAACCTTGCAGGAGAGGCTCGCGGCCACCTTCTCCGATGTCCGCCACAACGAATTCTTGCTCTGTTTTCGCGTCGACCAGTATCAAATGACCGTCTTCGCCGATGGCCGAGCCATCTTCAAGGGTACAAAGGACCCCGCCATCGCGCGTTCTCTCTACGCCCGCTACATCGGCGCCTGATTCTCTTCTTCTTTGAGAGGGGGTTAGTGCCTGCCGGCTTCAACGAGTCTGCCCGGTCCGTCCGAAGGAACTCCGCATGTTCGCGCGATCCAGGTTCTCCCGCAGGTTCATCAGCGTTAGAAAGGTGCTCAGAATTCTCGCCTTCAAGTCGTCGGTCAGGTGCAAGCCGCTGGTGGCCACGCGCGCCAGCCGCTCGCCACTTTCTGTAATGAACCGCATGATTTCCCGCTGCCGCTCGGACGGAGCGTTCCCCAGCGCCGTTTCACGCCGCATCTCCGCGCAGCTGCCCTCGATCGATAGCGTGAAGTGCAAAACGCAAACCTGCTGCTGCTCAGCGAGGGCTGGCGGCGAGTCGTTCTTGCATCCCGTAACTTTGCACGGTATAGCCATGGAGCGCGCAATCTGGGGTCAACAAGAAAGGTAACCACTCCTGGCCCTGAAAATCCAGTCTCCTTGCACGGAAGGTTGCGAATCCTGCATAGCCTCTTCCCGCACCCCGTATCCCTCACGCCAATCCCTTCCGTCCCGGTCCGCGAAAAATCGGCGGTCTCTATGCAAAAAAGAATTGTATAAAAATGCAGGAGGCTGTATATTTGTACGAGTCATGAGCATCGGCAAAACATTTCGCCACGGTCAAATCCTGCGGTTGGTCAGCGGCCAGCCCATTGTCAGCCAGGAAGAGCTCCGCCGGCGTCTCGCCCAGCAGAAGATGCGCGTCACCCAAGCTACTCTCTCCCGCGACCTGCAGGAACTTCGCCTCGTCAAAACTCAAGAAGGGTATAAACCCGAAGCCGTACTTCCTGAAGAGAACGGTAACGGTACGCTCCCTCTACCGCCGCTCGCGCGCGCCCTTCGCGAATTTCTCCTGGATATTCGCCCTGCGGAGAATTTGCTCGTTCTGAAAACGCCTCCCAGCGGGGCTCAGCCGCTCGCTGCCGCGGTGGACGCATCAAAATTTCCTGAAATCGCCGGCACCATCGCGGGTGATGACACCGTCCTTATCATCACACCCAACAAAAGAACTCGCGACTCTCTCCAAAAAAAGATCGAAGCTCTGCTGAAATGAGAGACCCTCGCCAAGTCGCCGTCGTAGGTGTCACTGGATACACCGGACTTGAGCTGGCCGGCATACTCCTGCGTCATCCCGCAGTCGCTTCTACCACCTTCTACGTGCGCGAAACGCGCGGCGCTAACTGTATCGCCGAACTCTTTCCCCAATTCCGCGGATGGGGACAAGCTCCGCTCCGCCCCCTTTCTCTCGACTCCGTCACGTCGTCACCCGCGGGCACTGCTTTTCTTGCGACGCCTCACGAAGTCTCTGCCGAACTCGCCCCCACGCTTCTGAAGGCTGGCTTGCGCGTTGTCGATTTGAGCGGCGCCTTCCGCTTCCATGCTCCCGAAACCTTCACCGCCTGGTACAAACTGCCGACGCCTCACGCCAATTATCTCGGCGAAGCCGTCTACGGCCTTCCCGAGCTCTATTCCGAAGAAATCGCAAATGCCCGCTTGGTCGCCAATCCTGGCTGCTATGCCACCAGCGTCATTCTCGCCCTACGCCCACTCGCCGAATCTGGCTGGATCGCAGCAGACCAAAACGTTATCTGCGATTGCAAGTCCGGCGCCAGCGGCGCGGGCAAAGATCCCCGTCGCGACCTGCAATTCGTCGAAGTAGACGAAAATTTCAAGGCCTACAACCTTTTCTCGCATCGCCATACGCCGGAAATTCTCGAGCACACGGGCCTCGCCGAATCGCAGCTCATTTTTTCCACGCACCTATTGCCTCTCGCGCGCGGCATACTTTCCACAATGTACGTCACGCTTTCCGTGCAGCAATCACCCGATTCTATCGAAGCCCTCTATCGCAAGTTCTACGCCGGACGGCCAATGATCCGCATCTGGACCGCGGGCACGTTGCCGGAGCTGCAACACGTCGCGCACACCAATTTCTGTGACATCGGCTTTGCCCTGGATAAGTCCGGCCAGCGTCTCATCGTCGTCTCTTGCCTTGACAATCTTGGCAAAGGCGCCGCAGGCCAGGCCGTTCAGAATTTCAACCATATTTTGGGCATCGAGGAGAAAACCGCACTTCAATGAAAACCGTAATCAAGTTCGCTGGTGCTTTGCTCGAAGATGAAGCCACGATGCGCTCGCTGGCGCGCCAGGTTGCTGCCCTTGCCAACGAAGGCCACGAGATTCTCGTCGTACATGGTGGTGGCCGCGCGTTCACCGAGGCCCTCAAGCGCATGGGCATCGAAAGCAAGTTTGTCTCCGGCCTTCGCGTCACCGACCGCGAGACTCGCGACGCAGCTGTCATGGTTTTCGCTGGCCTACTCAACAAGCGCCTCGCCGCCGCCATTTCCGCAGAGGGTTATCCCGCCGTTGGTGTCTCTGCCGCTGACGCGCAGTGTTTTCTTGCCGAGCCGATGTCGGTTGGAGAGGTGGCTGGCAGTCTTGGCTTCGTCGGCTATCTCACTGGCCTCAACAACGCTTTCATCGAATCGCTCTGGCGCGAGCGCCTCCTTCCCGTCGCTCCCTGCCTCGGCCTCGGCCCCGATAACGAGCTTTACAACATTAATGCAGACCACATGGCGGCTGCCTGCGCCGAATTTCTCGGCGCCGACCAGTTGATCTATCTCACCGACGTCGCTGGCGTTCTCGACGGCGAAAAAGTCCTATCCGCCATCACCTGCGAAGAGAGTGAGCGCTTGGTTCAGTGTCGTGTCGTCTCCGGTGGCATGATTCTCAAACTCGAAGCAGCTAAGCGCGCTCTCGAGGGCGGCGTCCGTCAAGTGCGTATCGTCGGTGGCACGGCCCCTGATGCTCTTCTCCTCGCGTTTCACTCGGCTGAAAACGCCACCGAAGATCAATCATCGCCGATTCCCGGCACCCGCGTTCTCCGCGAGCACTTCCCTAACGCTCAGGAGGCTCTTTCGGCGGCGTAATGCGCAAGCTAGGCACAAATAAAACAGCGAAACCCGCTGTCCGAACGGCTAAGAAGTCGTCACCTCGCGCGTCGAATGCGAAGTCCATTCTGCGCGATGCGAATCAATTTCTTATGCCTACCTATAAGCGCCAGCCCATCGTTTTTACGCATGGACGCGGCTGCTACGTCTATGATTCGCGCGGCAAGAAGTACTTGGATTTTCTCGGCGGCATCGCCGTCAACGCTCTCGGCCACGCGCATCCTCGCATCGTCAAAGTCATCCGCCGCGAAGCCACACGTGCCATTCATCTTTCCAATCTCTTTCACAACTCTTTTCAGGGCCCGCTCGCCCGCAAGCTCGCGCAGTGGTCCGGCCTCGACCGCGTGTTTTTCTCGAATAGCGGTGCAGAGGCTGTCGAAGGCGCTCTCAAGCTGGCTCGGCTTTATGGCCGCACTTCCGCCGATGCGCCAGGAGCTCCAGCTCACAAGCACCGCATCTTGGCGCTTGAAAATTCCTTCCATGGCCGCACCTTTGGCGCCGTCAGCGTCACCTCCACGGAAAAATATCGTCTCCCCTTCGCTCCGCTCGTGCCAGGCATCGAATTTGTCCGGTTTAACGACGTCGCCGATCTCGAAGCCAAATTCGACGACACCGTCTGCGCTATCCTCCTCGAAACCATTCAGGGCGAGGGGGGGATCTATCCCGTCAGCGAAGATTTCTGGAATCGTGCCCGCGCCCTGTCCACAAAGAACGGCGCGCTTCTCATCGCCGACGAAATCCAGTGCGGCTTGGGCCGCACTGGCCGCAACTTCGCTTACCAGAAATTCTCCTCAATGCCCGACGTCGTAGTCGTAGCCAAGCCGCTCGCCGCCGGCCTTCCTCTTGGCGCGATTCTCACGTCCGAAGCTGTCGCGCAACGCGTATCCCCGGGGTTGCATGGCACCACTTTTGGCGGCGGCCCGCTGGCGTGCGCCACCGCTCTCGAGTTTCTCAACATCATCGAAGACGAAAAACTACTCGCAAATATTCGCGAGCGAGGCGCGGAGTTGCTCGAAGGCCTTTCCGCGCTCGCGGCGAAATTCCCGTTCATCCGCGAAATTCGAGGCGAAGGTTTGATGATTGGGATCGAGCTTTCCATCGATGGCGCTCCGTTTGTCCAGCAAGCCATGCTCAAAGGCCTGCTCATCAACTGCACGCACGATTTCACGCTGCGCTTGCTACCGCCTTTCCTCGTCACACGCGCGCAAGTACGCCAATTCTTGCGTCTTCTGGAAAAACTCTTTGTATCTACCCCGCAAAAGGCCGCCGCCCCTGAGCCCGCGAAATCCGCGCCTCCGTCGCGCGCTGCCCTTGCCGCGGCAAGGTGAAAAAATGACTACATCTGCGTTCGTTACCCCCATTTCTCTGTCGAATGACTTGCTCACCGGAGCGGAATGGAGCCCCGCGCACACGCACGACCTGCTCCAGCTTTCCGCCGAAATCAAAGCGCGCCCTGGCCGTTACGCTTCCTCATTGACGGGAAAATTCATCGCGCTTATTTTCGAAAAACCCTCGCTCCGCACCCGCGTCACTTTTGACGTCGGCATTCAGAGCATGGGAGGTTCTGTTGTTTTCCTAGATCACACCCAGGCTTCCGCCTCTCTAGGCGCCCGCGAGTCCATCGCCGATGTCGCGCGCAACCTCGATCGCTGGGTTCACGGCATCGTCGCCCGTGTCTACAAGCAGAAAGTCCTCGAGGAAATGGCCGCAAACGCCGCCATTCCCGTAATCAACGCTCTTTCTGACAAATTCCATCCTTGCCAGGCGCTCGCCGATTTCTTCACGCTTGAAGAAAAATTCGGGGCGCTCCGCGGCTTCAAACTCACCTATGTCGGCGACGGCAACAACGTCTGCCATTCCCTGATTTATCTCGCTGCGCGCCTCGGTGTGCACCTCCGTGTTGCCACGCCACCCGACTACGAGCCGTTGCCCGAAGTCGTTGCCGACTCCAAGCGCGTAGCCAAAGAAACCCGCGCCGAAATCGAGCTCATGACGGACCCGCGCGAAGCCGTCACCGGCGCTCAAGGTGTTTACACCGATGCCTGGACCAGCATGGGCTTCGAAGCCGAAGGCGAAGTCCGCAGCGCGGTCTTCGCGCCCTACCAGGTCAACCAAGAACTGATGGCTCTCGCCGCCCCAGACGCCGTCTTCATGCACTGTCTTCCGGCGCACCGCGGCTTGGAAGTTACGCCTGAAGTCCTCGACGGCCCGCAATCGGTCGTTCTCGACCAATCGGAAAACCGCATGTACGTGCAGAAAGCGATCCTACATACTCTGTTCTGATCTCATTGACGCTGGCAGTCGCATCGCAACTGTTCTTAGTCCTTGTAGGGGCGCAGCATGCTGCGCCCCAGTTCAGCTACACATAAGTGCAAGAGGAGAATCGTGAAAACGCAATTACCAAAACCAAAAAAAGTAGTTCTCGCCTACTCCGGGGGTCTCGACACCTCCATCATCATCCCGTGGCTGAAAGAAAATTATCAATGCGAAGTCATCGCCATGATCGGCGACGTAGGCCAACAGGAAGATCTCGAAGCCGCCCGCAAAAAAGCGCTCGCGACGGGCGCATCGACTGCCTACGTCGAAGATCTGCGCGAGGAATTCGTCCGCGACTACATCTGGCCCACCCTGCGCGCAGGCGCAGTCTACGAGCACACGTATTTGCTCGGCACCTCCATGGCCCGCCCGATCCTTGGCAAACGCCAGGCAGAACTCGCGCTGGAATTAGGTGCCGACGGCCTCTCACACGGCTGCACAGGCAAAGGTAACGACCAGGTACGCTTCGAACTGGCCTATAAAGCTATCGCGCCCAACGTGCAAATCATCGCGCCCTGGCGCGAGTGGGACATCGATTCTCGCGAAGATGCCATCGCCTACGCCGCAAAACACAACGTCCAAGTCGAGCAAAGCAAGAAAAATATCTACAGCCGCGATCGCAACATCTGGCACCTCAGCCACGAAGGCGGCGAACTCGAAGATCCCGCGAATTCGCCAAACGATGCCATGTGGCAATGGACTGTCTCTCCAGAAAAAGCCCCGGACAAGCCGGAAGAAGTCGAAATCGGGTTTGAAGCAGGCACCCCGGTCAGCGTCAACGGCACGAGGCTCGGTCCCGTCGAACTTCTCAACACGCTGAATGAAATTGCCGCAAAGCATGGTATTGGCCGCACCGACATTGTCGAAAACCGGCTCGTGGGAATGAAATCCCGCGGCGCTTACGAAACGCCCGGCGGCACGCTACTTGTGACCGCGCATCGTGAGCTCGAAGCGCTCACCATCGACCGCGAGACGACCCACTTTCAGCAAGCGCTCTCGCTTCGCTACGCCGAGCTCGTTTACTATGGCTTGTGGTTTTCTCCGTTGCGCGCCGCGCTCGACGGTTTCTTCAACGTTTCTCAACAGCGAGTAACCGGAACGGTCGGCTTGAAACTCTGGAAAGGCACGCTGACCGTCACCAAGCGCGTCTCTCCGTTCTCCCTCTATCGCACGGACCTTGCCAGCTTCACCATGGGCCGCTACAACCCCAAGGACGCCGAAGGCTTCATCAACCTTTTCGCTTTGCCGGTTACTGTGCGTCCCAAAGCTAAAGCCGAAGGCAGCAACCATTAGACAGATCCTGCTTGTAGGGGCGCAGCATGCTGCGCCCCTACAAAGAAACTGCCGACCTCGAGCGCGAGAAGTTGAGGTCGCATTCGAAAACGACAAATGACCGATCGCAAAGATGACCGGCTGTGGGGTGGTCGCTTCGAGCGTGAGCCAAATGCTCACTTCGACGCGTTCCAGCGTTCCTTTGCATTCGATCGCCGCCTTCTGCCTTACGAAATCGCCGTCGACCGCGCCTGGGCCAAAGCGCTCGAACCCATCGGCATTTTCACAGCCACTGAGGTGAAGCAAACCCTCGCGGCGCTCGACAAAATCTCCGATCGCGCGCGAACCGACCCCGCATGGGTCGATTCGTTTGGCGCAAATGCCGAAGACGTTCATCACTTCGTCGAAAAAGCCCTCGTCGAAGAACTTGGCCCGCTCGGCTGGAAGCTCCACACAGGCCGCAGCCGCAACGAACTCGTCGCCACGGATTTTCGTCTCTTTGTTATCGATGCAGCTGCAGAAGTGCAGCATGGCTTGGCGGCCTTGTCGCAATCATTGGTCACGCAGGCCAAAGCGAGGATCAGTGTACCGATGGCGGGCATGACGCACATGCAGCACGCACAGCCGATATTGCTTTCGCACTTCCTCCTGGCACATGCCGAAGCTTTCCTGCGGGACGTTACGCGTCTTCAACACGCCGCCGCCAGCGCCGATGCGTGCCCAATGGGCTCCGGAGCGCTCGCCGGAAACTCCTTCGGAATCGACCGCAATGCCATCGCGCGCGAACTCGGCTTTTCGAAAATCACGGCGAACAGCCTCGACGCCGTCAGCGACCGGGATTTCGCGCTCGACTATCTGTTCGCGCTCACGGGCATCGCCACGCACCTCTCGCGGCTTGCCGAAGATTTCGTGATCTTCGCGTCGCAAGAATTCGCATACGTGATTCTTCCTGACGAATACTCGACTGGCAGCAGCCTCATGCCCCAGAAAAAAAATCCGGACAGCTGGGAACTCATTCGCGGCAAGACTGGGCGCATCACTGGAGCGCTGCTCGGTTTGCTTACCACCCTCAAAGGCTTGCCGACCAGCTATCAGCGCGATTTGCAGGAAGACAAAGAAGCACTCTTCGCCGCGCACGATCAGATCAACGATATGCTCCTTGTTGCGGTCGGCGCGATGATTGGCACACACTTCCGGGAAGACCGGCTCCGCGCCGCCGCTTCCAATCCAGTACTGTTCGCTACCGATGCTGCGGACTATCTCGTTCACAAAGGCGTTCCATTTCGCCAGGCGCATGATCTCATCGGCAAAGTTCTTCGCGAGGCCGAAAAACAAGGAAAACCCTGGACGCAACTTTCGCTCGCCGACGTGCAGAAAATTTCTGCTTGCTTTGAAGCTGATTTTCTCGGCGGGCCTTCCGTCGAAAGCGCCATCGCCACCAAGTTTGTGCCCGGCGGCACCTCGACGGAGTCCGTGCGCGCGGCCATCGCGATTCTTCAGAACCGTTTGCAGCAACTCGACAAAACAACAGGAGCCACTCCATGAGCATGCAATCTGCAATTCAGCTGAACACCCAGACCTCCCATTCGGAGGAGAGGAGGTCGCTTCCGGGGGCGGTGCGCTAGTCACACGGATATTCCGTTGATGAAGCACGCACTCTCCGAGGCATCTCTTCCGCGCGGATTTCGGTTCGCAGGCATCGCCTGCGGACTGAAAAAAACCGGCGCGCTCGATCTCGCGATTATTTCGAGTGACGTTCCCGCTTCTGCTGCCGCGGTGTTCACGCAAAACCTCGTAGTCGCCGCACCTGTCACTATTTCAAAGGAACATTTGCGTGCCTCGAAAGGCCGCATGCGCGCCGCCATCGTGAATGCAGGCAACGCAAACTGCGCAACGGGTGCCGCCGGCCACGCCGCCGCTCAGCGCACCGTCGCGGAAACAGCCAGGCGGATCGGCTGCACACCCAACGAAATTATCGTCTGCTCGACGGGTGTGATCGGCGTGCCGCTGGCCGTCGAAAAAATTCTGCGCTCGCTGCCGAAGCTCACGAGAAACCGCCGTCCATCAGCGCGTTCCTTCGCTGAGCTATCGCTCGCCATTTGCACCACGGACACGCGTCCAAAGACCGCCGGCGCTTCTTTCAAAATGGCGGGCAAGCGAATTCACATGGTCGGCTGCGCTAAGGGCGCGGGGATGATTCATCCCAACCTGGCAACAACGCTCGCCTTCGTGGTCACCGATGCAGCCATTGCACCGACGCTGCTGCAAAAGACTTTGCGTGACGTTTGCTCGCGCACGTTTAACGCCATCAGCGTCGACGGCGATTCTTCGACGAATGACACTTTGCTCGTCTTTGCAAACGGCGCGGCCGGCACGCCTGCGATTCGTGCCGGAACTGCGGCGCATCGCGCCTTCGCGGGGGCGCTTGAAGACGTTTGCCGCTCGCTCGCCCTGCAGATCGTCGCCGATGGAGAAGGCGCGCAGCGCGTGATCGAAATCGAAGTCCGCGGCGCGAAGACGGAAGCGGCGGCCAAGCGCATCGCGGAAACGATTGCGACTTCGCCCCTCGTCAAGACGGCGTTCGCGGGAGGCGATCCCAACTGGGGCCGCGTCTTCGCCGCCGCCGGCCGCTCCGGAGTGGCGTTCGATCCTGCGCGAGTCGATATCAAGATGGCGGGCATTCCCGTCTTGCGGCGCGGCAGTCCGCTCGATTTCAATGAGCGCGCTGCTAGTAACCGCCTGCTCGCGGAACACGTTCCGATTGTTCTTCACTTGCACGCCGGCACCGCCAGCGCGCGCTACTGGACCTGCGACCTCACCGCGGAATATGTCCGCATCAATGCTTCCTACCGCACCTAGCCGCTGCGCGCTTCTCGCCGGCCCACCATGACGAAAGCGCTACTTGGTGCCTAAGCAGTTCAGCCCTCCATTTACGCTTCGCGGCTGGCAGTGTTCGCGGAATGTATTACGGAAGGCCTTTGATCTCGAGTGGCCGGCCCGCGGCACACAGAGGGCACTGAGAAGGTGTCCATAAGTTATGCGGCATTTGCTTCAGAAGTTCGAGGGGCACATGGTGTTCTGCGGCGAACTCGGCGATAGTATCGCCAAGCGCGAGTAGCGTCCCGATAGCAACGACGTGTGCGCCAATGGATTGCAAATCGGAGAAGGCTCCACGCACTGCCGAGCCAGCGCTGATGACGTCATTTACGATCGCGACGCGCTTGCCTTTGACGGCTGGTTGTAGCGCTCTCGGAACGCGGTACTCCACGGGATACAACCCCTCATGTGAGGGGTTGGGGAAGCGCTCGGCATAGACAAACTCGCAACCGAGTTCGAGAGCGACCAGCAACGCGATGAAGGCGCCTTCTACGAGCGGCCCGCAGACGGCTTCCACCTTATGCGGCAAGAGTTTTGTCGCGAGTTGAGCGGCAAAGGGCCGTATTTCACGAGAGTGCACACAGAGAGTCTCGAGATCGAGCCACAAATCTCCATGATGACCCGACTCTAGTTTGAAATGTCCGTGGCGCGCCCGCACAAAGGACAGGAAACTTTCTTTCACGAAATCCCAACCATTCAGCCGCCGCGTCGCAGCTCCGGCACCCTCAGGTTAACTGCCTCGCCTGGCAAAAGAAAACAATCTGGCCGGACGGCGCGTACATCCGATAAGGTGTCTGCGGTATATTGAAAAAGATCCGCCATTTAGACTTGAGTCTAAGGTAAGGCACTGTCTGACACCAACTTCGAAGAAATCGATGATGATTCTGATTGCCGGGCCCTATCGCTCTGGGACCAATGACGATCCCGCTTTGATCGCGAGAAATGTTCACGAGATGGAGTCGTATGCCTTGCCCATCTTTCGCGCGGGGCACATCCCAATTCTAGGCGAGTGGCTGGCGCTTCCGCTTGTGGGCCTCGCCGGGTCCACGAAGCTCGGCGACGACCCATTCAACGAGATTTTTCACCCGATCGCGGTTAGGCTTCTAGAAAAGTGCGATGCTGTGCTTCGCGTGGGAGGCCCTTCGGCTGGTGCGGATGAAATGGTGCGAGTTGGGCGGAGCCTGGGCTTAAAGATTTACGCCAGTCTCTCGGAGATTCCCGTTCTCTGAAGTACGGAGGAGATTCTGGTCCCATGGACCCCAATAACCCGATTGTCCTGCTCTGCGCCGCTGGAATGAAAGCAGAGATGGAAGCGAGAAAAGATGAGGCACGTTTGCTTTTCCTTCAAGCTTGGGAACAGAGCAAAGACGACTTCGAAGCCTGCATAGCGGCCCACTATGTCGCAAGACATCAGGAAACAGCGAAAGAAACTCTGCGCTGGAATCAAGTGTCGCTTGCGCTCGCGGATGCAGTCGGCGATGAACGAGTTCAAGGGTTTTATCCTTCGCTGTACCTGAACATGGGAAAGGCGTACGAAGATCTAGGAAACCGTGAAGAGGCGAAGAGACATTACGAATTGGCCGCGGCCAGCATGAGCAATGTTCCCGAGGGAAGATATGGGGGCATAGTTCGGGACGGTGTCAAGAGGGGATTACAGCGAGTTCAATGAACTTCCGATTTTCTGGTCGAAGATCGGCGGCAGCCTTCGCTACAAAACGGCAAGAATTCCTCAGGCCTGCAAGTCGGCAGAAACGGGAATGTCATGCCACGTTATACAGTACTGTTTAAATGAGCGCCACGGATGGATAAGGGAGCACTGCTCGCCATGCTCCCTCTCTGGCCGGATTTGTTCGTACTCCCTCGCCTAGAAGGAATACCGCAGTGAGAACTGAATCAACCTTGGCGTTCCCACCGTGCTGGTGATTTTGCCAAAGCTGCTGCCGGCTTCGACGTCGGTCACGGTCGGGTTCCCAAAATTGGGGTGGTTCCACATATTGAAAAAGTCAGTGGTGAAGCGCAAATTCTGCCTCTCGGTGAGCCTGATATTCTTGATCAACGAGAAGTCCCAGTTCTGCTGGCCAGGTCCACGGAACACGTTTCGGCCGAGATTGCCGAAGCCCGTGGTGCAGAAATTGCTGTCCACCAAGCATTGCGCTGGATAGAGCTCCGCGGCCGGCGTAAAGGCAGCGGGATTCAGATAGCCGTTAGCAACCCGGTTGCCGATGCTCCCCGTGGAATACCCGCTGGCGATTGTGCTGCCGGGTGCCAGGCTCCCTGTCAGAGTTCCAGGAGTAAATCCAGCCCCCAGGAATGCCGTGCCCGCTCCGGAATCCAGAACGGAAAACGGTTCGCCCGACTGGGCAATGGTGATTCCGCTGACTGCCCAATTGCTCAGCAACATCCCCTTGGCTCCGGTCTCTCCTTTGAAGAACGGCAAGTCGTAGCGATAGCTGACGACCAACCGCTGAGTTCTATCGAAGTCCGAAAGCCCTCGGGAATCTGCGAGCGTGGACTCGTCATTAAACGCCGTATTGAACGCGGTGTTGCCGGTCGATGTCGCGTCCGTCGAGCGCGAGAAGGTGTACGCCGCCTGGAAATACCCAGCCGCCCACCGGCGCGAAAGCGTCGTTTGCAAGGAGTTGTAGTGCGAATAAGCGTCATCGGCGAACAACTGGAATCCCGAGTAGCCATTGATGCCCTGATAGAGCGAGCGGGCGATAGCGTTGTCAAAGGTGTTTGTAGTGATGACGCACACATTGTTGGGGCAGAAAGGACTGTTGATGTTCACCGGATTCGCCGGAGTCGCGTTCTGCGCTTCCAGGCTGTCGCGGGTCTCGCGCAGGTGAACGGTATGCGTGCCCACGTAGCCGACCTCAAGCACCCACTGTCTTCCGAGCGACCGCTGAATGGTCAAGTTCCACTGCTGGGTATTTGGCACCACAAAATGGCCCGGCACCTGTAGCCCGAAAATATTCTCCGAAGCAAGCGGACCCGGGCAGGCACTTCCCGTCGCATTCCCATAATTTGCCGCTTGCGTGGTGTCGTTTCCCGGGAAACCTTGGAACACGGAGAGGCATGGCACGAATGTTGGATCCAAAGTACCGGCTGTTGGCAGGCCGTTCGGGTTTGGATTTGGGCAGCCAGGCAAGGGAGTCTGCGAGAAGAAGGTGCCCAGGCAGCCCGGATTGCCTCCGCCGAACGCGACCGGCAGAAAAGGCGCCTGGAACGAAAGCTGGTCCACGTTGCCCACATCTTCTCGCACGTAATAAATTCCGTAGCCCGCGCGAATGGTGGTGTCGTGATGCCCAAATAGGTCATAGGCCAAACCGATGCGCGGCCCGATTCCCGTCGAGTAGTTGTTGTTCAACGTGGTGTCATTCGCGTTTCCCGACAATCCCGCCAGGTTCAGACTGTTCACGCACGATGGATAAATGAAGGGATATACGCCTTGGTTCGCGAGAACTGGATTGAGGTTTCCGATGTGGCAAAGATTGTCGTGAAACGCGCCGAATATCTCCGTGCGCACACCTAGATTTAGTGTCAGGTCGTTTCGTATCTTCCAGTCATCCTGCGCAAAAACGGCGTAATTGTTGCTGCGGTATTGGTGATTGTAGACTCCGCCGCCGCCAAAGCTGAATTGCGGCGCGCCGAGTAGAAAATTCTGGAAGTCCGTCGTCGGACCTGCAATCGGTCCATTCGTCGGCGTGTTGGTGAAGAACAGCTCGCCGTTGAACACCTGGGGAAACAACTTGTTGAGATTCACTCGCGTAAATTCACCGCCAAAGCGGAGAACATGCCGCCCTTTTACCCAGCTAACGGTGTCCGTGAGATCGTAGTTGTTCTGATCCTGGTGCTGGTTAGCGAAAGGCGCCGGGCCAATCTCAAAACCAGAAGTGGATAAAACAAACTTATAGATGGAGTCCGTGACGTTGTTGGTGGGCCGGTCGATGCCCACATCATCCGCCGTTACGGGGGCAATATTGTTCAGCTGATCGTTGATGTGCACGTATCCGAATCGAAACTCGTTCACGAGCGTGGGCGAGAATAAGTGAGTTTCCGTCACATTTAGAAACCGCGCACCCACCGGCGTGTCGAGTGGAAAGTTTAGCGACGCGGAGCTGATGCTGCTCGCGAGCGTGCTGCCGAGCGATTCCTGCAGGTCGCCTCCACCGAAGGGAAGCAGGCTCTCCGAATCCGAGAAGAAAAAGCGGGCGGAGATTTTGTCTTTGCCGCTGTGGAATTCGCGGTCGTAGTTGGAAGTGAACTGATTATCGTTATAGGTACCCGGCTCGCTTAAGGTGAACGTCCCCGTGTTGACGATTCCGTTGGTAAGGCCTGGCGTGCAGCCAACCGTGCAGTTCGCAGCCGCTTGCCCGGAGGGAATCAGGAAACCCGTCTTCGAACCGAATTGCCCGCTCGCGTCCAGTTGTTGCAGGAGCCCCGTGCCGGCCGCGTTCGAAATGACCGGGTCGATGCTCGGCAGCCCAAAGGCGCTCTCCAGGCTGGCCGGGGAGCGGTCCGCCGGCAACAAGGGAATGTTCGTGCTGATGATCGTGCCCGGCGAATCGCCGCTCTTCTGGCGTGTGCCTTGGTAATTCAAGAAAAAGTAGCCGAATTTCTCTTTGACCACCGGTCCGCCGAGGCTTCCACCGAAGATGTTCTGATTGATCTGGGGACGGGCCTGACCCTCGCGATTCAGGAAGAAATCGTTGGCGTTCAAAACGGTGTTGCGGAAAAACTCGTAAGCGTCGCCATGGAACTCTCTTGTGCCAGATTTCAGAATCGCATTGACGTTTCCGCCGCCGTCTCGCCCCTGGCTGGCGTCGTACAGCGAAGTTTGGACCTTGAACTCCTGAATAACGTCCGGATTGGGGAGCGGAACGTACGTCGCTTGTGCAACGTTGTAGTCCGTGGCGCTGATTCCTTCGATCAAAAAGTTGTTATTGTCCTCGCGCTGGCCGTTCACGAAGAGTTTCACCGTGCCGCGCCCAAGCTGCGACGCGGAGTTCAAATCGCTTTGCGCCCCCGTGGAAAGCGTAAGCAGTTGCTGATAATTCTGGGTCGCCAGCGGAAGCTCGCGGATCGTGGCTGTCCCCAGCGATTCGCCGGTCGTGGCGTTGCTGGTGTCCACCGTCGTGACCTGGGCCGAAATCTCCACTTTTTCCGTTACCGCCCCGGGTTTCAGCGTGATCGTCACGCGCGTCGTCTCCGTGACGCGCACTTCAATGTCCGTGGCTTTTGCTTCTCCAAATCCGGATTTGTTTACAACGACGATGTAGTTCCCCGGCGGCAAGAGCGTTGCCACGAAAATCCCCTCGCTGCTCGTGGGAAGTTTGCGCACGATCGATTCCGTCCGCGCATCGATAATCTGCACTTCTGCTGAGCCGATGGATCCCCCGCTGGTATCAACAACGACGCCGCTGATCGCGCCCGTCGCACCTCCTTGCCCGTACACGTTCACGCCTGCCAGCAATCCCACGAGCAACAACACCCATGCAAACAGCTTATAAATACCCCGCATGATTCACCCCCCAGGTGATCAGACTTAAAGTCTGCACTAACTTGAACAACGAATTTCCCGGCGTCCTATTCCTCGGATGGTGCCAGTGTCCCCCGGAACACGGCACGCGCCAGTGAACATTCCTATTTTGAAACTAGCGATTCAGCTTCGGTGTGTCAACCTGGGAATGCATAAATTTTTGAGAATGTTCATGAATATTTTTGATGAATCAAATCACGCTACGCACCGCCAAATAGCACGCCGCTCCTGGTCTTGCTCGCCTATGCATAGCCGCCACTTGACGCGGAATAGACCCGGCGAGACCATTACGCTAGCGTTATACGGACGCAACCTGTCCCGCTTGCCGTCCGTCTAACAAACGAAAGAGCAGATTCAGGCAGCGTCCCCGATGGGGGTGACACATGCGTTGCAGCACCTTGTACCGTTCGATCCTCTCCTTCTCGTTTTTCGCTCTCCTGGTTGGCATCCTTCCGGCGGCCGCCGACTCCAGTCATGCCCGTGTGATTCGCCTCAGTCTTGTCCAAGGTGATGTGCGTTTTACTCGAGAAGCCCATGGAGATCCGCTCGCGGATCCAAAAGCTCAATGGGAAACGGCCCAGGCCAATCTGCCAGTCCGTCAGGGCTACGTGATCGCCACGGACAATGGCCGAGCCGAGGTCGAATTTGAGAATGGCGCAATGGCTTTTCTCAACGAGAATACCGTTCTCGAATTTTTCGATCTTTCTCTCGACGACGGCGCGCGGACCACACGTCTAGTGCTCCGCCAGGGCTCCGCTTCCTTCTATGTAAACCCCTCGAACGGGGACTATTTCAGCGTTACAGGCGGAGATTTCACAGTCGAAGCCAACGGCAAGAGCTCCTTCCGCCTAAACAATTTTGACGACGGAAGCGACGTGGACGTCCTAACCGGCCACGCCTCCGTCCTTCACAAGAAGGAAACGACCCAGCTCAGCAAAGGCCAGTCCCTCTCCATGAAGGCAGGCCAAGATTCCGTGAGTATCGGTAGGCTTCCCTCCGACGATGATTTCGACCACTGGGTTTCCGGTCGCATTGATACGGTTTCCTCGGCAACGAACGCTTCCGTTCAATATACGAACGCTCCCTATTACGCACCCGGGTATGCCGATCTTTATACCTACGGTGCCTGGTCTTCCTGTGGAGACTACGGCTATGGCTGGCGGCCCTTCGGTGCAAGCTTGGGATGGTCGCCGTTCACCATGGGCCAATGGATCTGGGACCCCGGCTTTGGCTGGACTTTTGCCAGCTATCAACCGTGGGGTTGGGCTCCCTACCACTATGGAGGTTGGCTTTTTGATGCCTCTTGTGGCGGGTGGTTCTATTCGCCGCCGCTCTACTTCGGCTACGGAGGTTACGGGCGATACCCGGTAAGGCGTACTCCTCCCATAGTCCATCCACCTCGCCCGCTCTACCGGGCGACCACCGCGGTTTTCGTCCGCCAAAACGGCCAGCTCGCTATCGTGCCCATGCACCCACTCGATAAAGATGGCAAGCCTCCGCTGAACATGGAGCACGGGGTTTTCTCGGTCAATCCAGCCAGGAACGCGGCGGAGCCTGTTCTCCCCGTTCCAGGTGCGCAAAAATGGGAAACCGTTAAGTCTCCACAGCGCGAGGCTTTCAGCGACGGTCTTATTGCTACCACGGCACCCGTGCGCACGTCGCGCACGCTGGTAGAAGGAAGCAACGGAACGCGCATCGTTTCGCTCAGCCACGATTCTTCCATTGTCTACGACCCACACGAGCACCGCTTTGTTAATAGCAATGCCAACCCACCTTCCTCGCGCGAAGCAGAAGTGCTTGCGGAAAAAAATAAGCCTGGTGGGGCTAGAAACGACCACAACCTTGAAGGGTACAAGAACAATCCGCCATCTGAAGCGTCCGCGCGTGCGTCCGCTGCGGCCACGCCGGCGCGCTCGGCAGCTCCGCCATCTCGCTCGATTCCTACACCGCCGGCGCCGCGCTCCTCGAGCAGTGGGGGCGGCGGTAGCGCTTATTCCGGCGGAGACGCATCTTCACGCGGATCATCAGCATCTTCCGCTTCTGCGTCCCACACTTCGGCTTCTTCCTCTGGCGGAGGAGGTGGGGGCGGCCGCCCGCATTGAAGCAATCCTCGTTTCGGAAATTCCTAGAAAAACGGCTTCAAATCGAGGATCCATCTTTTTCTAGGAAGAATACCTAGCCGTCAGCATCTCGCAGGTAGCTAGAAAAAGAGCATTCCGGCGTAGCCTACCACTGCTCCAAAATCCCCCGAAACATCTCCCGACGTCGCATACCGCACCAACTCTGCCCGCGTACTGCCCAGGCCTTGCAGCGCCGTCAGCATGGTAACCGTCGGCCCCAAGCCGCACATGGAGATCGCCTCATTTCGGCAGGTGTCGTACAGTCCGCGTGCGTCCAGCGCCAGGATGCGGTCGATCGCTTTATGGTCTTTGAGCCGCGTCGTTGCATCATTCTCGTAGTGATTCAAATCAGAGGTCGTCAACAAAAGCGTATCCTCGTTGGAAGCTGCCAGCACACGCCCAATGGCTTCGCCCACCGCGACGAGATCCTCGAAGCGCACAGTTCCGAGCGCGATAGGCACGAACGTAAACTCCGGCTGTAGCACCTGCAAAAACGGGATTTGTACTTCCAGCGAATGCTCGGTGCTGTGCGCAACGCTGTCTTCGCGCAGCAACGGGCAGGCCCCTCGCAACCCTTCCGCCAGTGGTTCATCGATCGCGGCATCCCCAAGCGGCGTCCGCCATGCACCACTCGAAAGAATCGCGGCATTTTCCCCTCGCGGATGGTGCCGCACGCCGAGAATCAAAATCTTCCTCGGAATAGCAATTCGCGTGTACACCGCTCCCGCTACGCGCCCCGAATAGACGTAGCCCGCATGCGGGACCAAACACGCCTTTACAGGCGCGGGCATCGCGGTTTTGTCAGCCTTGGTGTATTCCCCGATCTGTGCAGTCAGTTCCGTTGGATGGGAAGGATAAAATCGCCCAGAAACGGCTGGCAGGCGAAGCATTACGCCACTCCGCAAATCAAAGTGGCCTGGAGGGTTTGCCTTTAATCTTGAGAGCTTTCAACGACGTCGGATCATAATATACCGTGACTTTATCGCCGTACTGGTAGCCGCCCTTATCGACAATCGTCTGCATCTCCGATGACGCTCGCTCGGAGAGTGTGAACGTCTGCAAGGACATGTCATTTCCCTTCGCGCGCACCGTGATTTGCAGAATGTTCGCGTGCATCACGTATCCTTCAAATTTGCCGAGCCCCGCAGTCTTCGAGGGAGGCTTGATCGTGTTCACGATGATCGGCACCGCGGTATCCACGACGACGGGTTTAACCACCTCGGGAACCTGCGCCCGCACCGGCACACTGCAAAGTCCCGCCATCGCCAGTGCCGGCAGTCCGAATCCCGCGATTTTTGTCAGTACCTTCATTCGATGTCGTCCGTAGCTATCCTCAACGATTTCAAAAATCGCACGTCCTGCGGCGTCATCGTGAGCCTCGCCGCGGGCTTCTTGTCCGGAACCTGATCAAACGATTCCTGGTCGACCTGAATCCGCAACGACTCCAGAAAGCGACGGTCCTGCGTCGTGAGCTTTGCTGCTTCCGCCGCGGCTGCATCCCGCTTTGCCAAGCCGATTGTTGCGTCCAGTTTCAGCACGATATCGTACCCGTGCGCGCGCACTCCGGCAATGGCGCCTGTGATCCGGTCGGAGTCGGACACCGTATCGTTGATCGCGTGTCCCAATTCACGAAGCAAATTCTTCAGGTGATCGTCGAGTTGCAAGGGCGGCTCTCCCTCACTTCATTTGCCATTCTAGGCCCGCATTTCTTAGGATACAAGTCACCTCGTTTTGCGTTGTCTCCAATAGGTTCACAGTACGTTAGTGCAGGTCTGGAGCCCCTCCCGCGGCCTTTCTTCCCTATTCCTCACCAGATTTCTTTCCTTGTTCTGCGATAAGATGCACTCATGTCCTCGGTAGCCACATCACCGGCAGCAGCTCCCCGCCAGGGTGGTTTCCACCGCTTTTGGCGCGCCCTGAAGCAGCTCTTCCTCGAGCTCGCAGGCGCCATGTTTGCATTTCTCGGAATCCTCTGGCTTAGTGCAGCTCTGCGCTCCTGGACCCGTGACGTGTCCTACTGGCTCATCGCCACAGCCGTTGCCTTCGCACTGGTATTCTTTTTTTTCGCACTAAGTTCGTTCCGCCGCGCGCGCAAGTTGTAATCTATTCCTGGTAGGGGCACGGCATGTTTACCCTGAGCTTCGAAGGACCGTGCCCGCTCCTGCTGCTGACTGTTCCCGATTGGCTCTAAACATCGACGCGAAAATGTCCGACACCAAAACCAAGCCCCCCGCCGAACGCAGAGAGCACTTCACAACGCTCTCCGGCCTCCCCATCGATCGCCTATACACCCCAGACGATCTCTATGGCGCCGATCCGGAGGCGAGCATCGGCTACCCCGGCGAATTTCCTTACACCCGCGGCATCTACTCCACCATGTACCGAGGCCGCCTCTGGACCATGCGCCAGTACGCCGGCTTCGGCACCGCCGTCGAATCCAACCAACGCTATCGCTATCTCCTCAGCAAAGGCCAAGCCGGCCTTTCCGTAGCGTTCGATCTGCCAACGCAAATCGGCATGGACTCGGACCATCCCCTCGCTCTGGGCGAGGTCGGCAAAGTCGGCGTGGCCATCGATTCCCTAGAAGACATGGAAACCCTCTTCGACAACATCCCGCTGGAAAGAGTCTCCACCTCGATGACCATCAACGCCAGCGCCGCCATCCTCCTCTGCCTCTACGTAGCCGTCGCCAAGAAGCAAGGCGCCAACCTCGCCAAAATTTCCGGCACCGTACAAAACGACATCCTCAAGGAATACATCGCGCGCGGCACCTATATTTATCCAGTTCGTCCCGCCATGCGCATCGTCACCGACATTTTCGCCTGGTGTCGCGACAATCTCCCCAAGTGGAACACCATCTCCATCTCCGGCTACCACATTCGCGAAGCCGGCTCGACCGCCATCCAGGAAGTCGCCTTCACGCTAGCCGACGGCATCGCCTACGTTCAAGCCGCCCTGGACGCCGGACTTGCCGTCGACGAATTCGCTCCCCAGCTCTCCTTCTTCTTTAACGCCCACAGCGACCTTCTCGAAGAAATCGCCAAGTATCGCGCCGCCCGCCGCCTCTGGGCTAAAATCATGCGCGACCGTTTTAACGCGCAAGATCCTCGCTCGCTCCTCCTCCGCTTCCACGCCCAAACCGCTGGCTCTTCCCTCACCGCCCAGCAACCCGAAAACAACATCGTCCGCGTAGCCATCCAGGCCTTAGCCGCCGCACTCGGCGGCTGCCAATCCCTGCACACCAATTCCATGGATGAGGCCCTCGCCCTTCCTACCGAAGACGCCGCGTTAATCGCCCTGCGCACCCAGCAAATCCTCGCCCGCGAAACCGGCGTCACCAACACCATCGATCCCGTAGCCGGCTCCTACGCCATCGAGCACCTCACCGATGAAATAGAGCAAGGTGCCGTCGATTACATTTCCAAGATTGACGCAATGGGAGGAATGTTGCGCGCCATTGAATCCGGTTTCGTCCAAGGCGAAATCCAGAAAGCCGCCTACGATTTCCAGCGCGCCGTAGAATCCAAAGAACAAATCATCGTTGGCGTCAACGACTTCATCGCAGAAGAAGAGCGCACCATCCCCACGCTCCGGATCGAACCCGAAATCGAGCGTTCCCAAATCGCACGCCTAAACGCCTTGCGCTCCAAGCGCGATTCCTCCAAAACGCAGTCCGCCCTGGCCGAACTTCAACGCCGCGCCGCCACCACAGAAAATCTCCTCCCCGCCATCCTCTCCGCCGTCGAAGCCCACGCCACCGTAGGCGAAATCTCAGACACTCTCCGCCGCGTCTTCGGCGAATACCAGGAATCCGTCGTCATCTGAAGGCCCCGCGACAAACCACGACAATATAGCGAATGCTTGATAGAGTCGCAGCGTAAGCTAGGACAAAGCCAAACATTGGAGAGCTATGACCGACACGTTGGTCCAAGACATCGCCTTTCCGATTATTGCCGGTGCTATCGAACGTTTGTGCCGAAGGCCTGAACATTTCGTACCTAGGAGCGAAATCGTTCGCTTGCTCTTGGAGGAGCTCCCCAGCCGTAGACTAATCGAGAGGGCATACCAGAAAACAAAACGGAAGAAATCCATCGAAAAATACGCCGGCAATTTGATTGACTGGTTCAGTCAAAGATGGACGGTTGGAGATCAGAAATGGACTTTGCTATTTATAAAATTTGAGCGAAGCGAAAAGAAGATTGACGGGTGCTGGGCGTACAGACCAGTTGACGCAACCGCCATTGTTGTATTTCCTGACGAAGTAGAAGAAGGTTGCGAGAAATTGCCGGAAGGAGCAGTTCACGAAAGCCTCGTTAACGCCTACGAGCGTAATCCTCTGGCGCGTCAGAAGTGCATCGAGAAATACGGGGCTAAATGCTTTGTGTGTGGTTTCTCGTTCGGCACCACATACGGACGGCTAGTAGACGGATTGATTCATGTGCACCACTTAGTCCCACTTTCCGATGTCCGTAAGAAATATAAAGTTGATCCCGTTGCTGATCTGCGCCCTGTTTGTCCGAATTGCCATGCCGTCATACATCATCGCCGCGGTCTGCCTTACAGTATTGAGGAAGTGCAATCGTTCCTCGGCATATAGGACGTCATGAAACTAATCCTCGCCTCGACCTCTCCCCGCCGTGCCGAAATTCTTCACGATGCTGGCTTCTCGTTCGTCGTCGTTGCTTCAGCCGTGGACGAAATTCCTTTCCCCGGCGAATCGCCCAGCCAGCTCGTCCAGCGTCTCGCCGACGCCAAAGCAGAACTCGCCGCTGCTCGCGCCGTCGGCCCCGCCATCGTTCTCGCAGCGGACACTGTCGTAACTCTCGACGGCCGCATCTTCGGCAAACCGCGCTCCACCGACGACGCCCGCCACATGCTAGAAAATCTTTCCGGCCGCACCCATGCCGTCATAACCGGCGTCACGCTCATCCGCCTTCCCGACGCCGAGCGCCGCACCTTCGTCGAATCCACGCTCGTCCATTTCGTTCAGCTCTCCGAAGAAGAAATCACACGTTACCTCGCCACCGAAGAACCCCACGACAAAGCCGGCGCCTACGCCATCCAGGGGCGCGCAGGCCGCTATATCCCCCGCATCGAGGGCGACTATTTCAACGTAGTCGGCTTGCCCCTCTCGCGCGTCACGCAAGCCCTAGGCGAACTCGGCTGGTCCGAAGACTAGTTCGCACGCTTCCTGCGCCTTTCAGTCGGAAAAAGTCGCCTCTCCCATTTCGTCCCCCTGCTCCAGTCCGCCAAACGAACAATACTTAAGTATTCGCTTGACAATTATTCGGAAGCATTTGACACTTAAGCGTCCACTATACTATTAACCGCTGAGCCTAACGTGGATCGCCGATGAGGTTTTCAGCGTAAACAGAACGTAAGAAAGGAAATAAATCATGCGCAGAGTAATCGTTTTCAATATGGTGTCCCTAGATGGCTATTTCGTAGATGGCAAGGGCGACATGAGCTGGGCCCACAAAAATGATGAAGAGTGGAACACCTTCGTCGGCGGAAACGCCAGCGGCAACGGCACGCTTCTGTTCGGCAGGGTGACCTACGAAATGATGGCCAGCTACTGGCCGTCTCCCATGGCGCTCAAGAATTCTCCCACTGTCGCAAAAGGCATGAACGAAATGCCCAAGATCGTCTTTTCGCGAACGCTGGACAACGCGACGTGGAACAATACAAAGCTGCTCAAGGGCGAGTTAGCGGCGGAAGTACGAAAGCTAAAAAACGAGCCCGGACCAGACATGGTGATTCTCGGAAGCGGTAGCATCGTCTCCCAATTGGCACAACACAATCTGATTGATGAATATCAGGTCGCTGTGAGTCCCATCGCACTCGGCAAGGGCAGAACCATGTTCGAGGGCTTAACGGACAAGCTCAAACTAAAGCTCACAAAGTCGCGCACCTTCGGTAACGGCACCGTCTTCGTGTGCTACCAGCCTCAGGCCTGAAACAGAGTTTGAAGAAAAAACATTAAGGAAAAAACCATGAAACAACGAACAGTCATCCACGGTACCTTCGTCATCGAGCGCAGCTATCCCGTCACGCCGGAACGCGTCTTTGCCGCCTTCTCGGACCCCGCCAAGAAACGTCGCTGGTTTGCGGCGGGTGAGGAACCCCAGATCGAAGAATTCGAAACAGATTTCCGCGTCGGAGGCTTCGAACGCAAGCGCTTCAAAGTCAAAATCGGTTTCATCTGCACCAACAATACCGTTTATCTGGACATCGTGCCCAACTCTCGCATCGTATTCGCTTATACGATGAGCGCCGGCGATCATCGCTTTTCGTCCTCTCAAGTTACGGTAGAGTTGTTACCCACGGAAAAAGGCACTGACCTGGTCTTCACCGAACAAGGAGCCTTCTTCGAAGGCGCCGACGGTCCACAAATGCGCGAAGGCGGATGGCGTCACCTGCTCGATCAGCTGGAAGCCGAATTGTCGAGCTAGTTCGCGGCTGAAACCGGAAAGGCAATGCCGATGCTCAACCAACGAGCCAGCATCAACCGTGTTTTCCATGCCCTCGGCGATCCCACTCGCCGCGCGATTGTCGAGAAACTGAGCGAAGGTCCTATCTCCGTCTCAAGGCTGGCAATACCTCTCCAAATTACCCTCGCTGCAGTCATTCAACACTTGCAAATACTCGAAAAAAGCGGCCTGGTGCACACCGAAAAGGTCGGCAGGGTTCGCACCTGCCGTATCGAACCCAAAGGCCTCACGGTCGCGGAGCAATGGATCGAAGATCGCCGTTCGCTCTGGGAAAAACGCTTCGACCGCCTCGGAGATTTGCTGGCCGAGCCGGATGAAAACTGAAGTTGGTACTTCGTTCGTATCGGACATGCTCGGCAGCTACGAGAAAGGGCCAGCAAACTTCGCCGGCCCTCGTCTTATCGATTCGTTACTTCCTTACGTCTTTACGTCATTACTTCGGGGAATCAGCAGTAGCTGCACTCGGCGTCGCCCATCCCGCCGCCCGTCATGTCATCCTTGATCCGCCGCAAGCGCTGTCCAAGCCGCTCGGCAAGCTGATGCCGCGCGCGCCACAACCGCGCCTTCAAGGTATTCTCGGTCACTCCGAGCTTCTTCGCCGCTTCACCCGTCGAGTAGCCCTCCACTTCGCGCAGCACAAACGCCGTGCGCAAAAGTGGCGAAAGCTCATCGAGGTTCTCGCTGATCATTTCCCGAAGCTCCGTTCCCGCAAACACTTGCTCCGGGTTCGGTCCCTCGGCTGCGAAACGCTCGGAAATCGGCAGTTCATCCTCACGCGGAGGTTCATCCAGCGAAACCGCCGGCCGCGCCTTCGCGCTGCGCCGCCTCATCAACGCGGCATTTATCACGATGCGCGTCAGCCATGTCGAGAACTGCGACCGTCCCTCGAACCGTTTCATGTTGCGGTAGGCGGAAAGCAGTCCGTCTTGCAAAGCATCTTCGGCGTCTTCTGTATTGCCGAGGACGCGCAACGCCGTCTGAAACAGCGGTCGCTGGTAACGGCGGAATAGCGTCTCCACCGCCTGCGAATCGCCCCTCTGTCCAGCTCGGATTAGTTTGTCTTCGCTGAACTGCGTTGCCACTACTGTTTGTGTCGTTACTGCCGCTTGAGTTGCCATCGTTTCCCCCAATTACTGCACAAAATCGCTGCGCGAAGTCACTGCAAAAAACCGCTGCAAAAATCTTGTTAACTAGATGCATGGACACTTACGTGCCTCAGTGCGCCGGAACACCTCCGGCTGGCACTCTCGGTTTCTTCATCATCAACAAGACGGGGATGACTGCCAGGAAGACCACGCCCAACATCTTGAAGTTGTCGATGAAAGCCAGCATTACGGACTGGCTCTGCACCAGGTTGTAGACCATGCCCTTCGCCTGCACCGCGGCATGCGAAGCGTTCGACCCGTAAGAGATTAGACGCGCCGTATTTCCGTTCGTCATCTTCAGCAGCGCCGGATTCAAACTGTTCACGCTCTCGACCAAATGCGCCTGATGAAATTGCGTCCTCCGCTCCAGCATCGTCGTCACTGTCGCGATTCCCACGCTGGCTCCGATGTTTCGCGCCAGATTGATGATCCCCGTGCCCATGTTCGTCTTTTCTTTTGGCACGTACGCGAACGCCGCCACGTTGATCGGAATAAACAAAAACGCCAGACCAAAACTTTGCAGCATCCGTGCCCGCACCGCATGGCTGTAATCGAGGCTCAAATCCCAGCCCGCCATCCAAAACAGCGCAATCGCCGACACCGTGCACCCAAACGTAATCAGAATCCGCGTGTCCAGCTTGGACACCAGTATTCCGACGACTGGCATCATCAGCATGATCACCGCGCCGCCCGGAGAAAGCGCCTTCCCCGCAAGCTCCGCCGTGTACCCCAGCAGCTCTTGCAGAAACTGTGGAATCAGCACCGTGCTCGAATACAGCACGAAACCCAGGAAAAACATCGCCACCGTCGAGATCGCAAAATTCCGGTCTTTCAACATTTTCAAATCGACGACCGGCTCCTTGTGCCTCCACTCCCAAACAATTCCGGCGATAATCCCGATCAGCATCAAGGCAAAGAAAATGCGGATAAATCCGGAGGCCAGCCAGTCGTTGCGCTGTCCTTTGTCCAAAATAATCTGCATGCTTGCCAAACCCAGGCTGATCAAACCAATGCCGATGTAGTCGATCCGGAATCCGCTCTTGACGCTCGCCCGCTTCATGTGCGGCGGGTCCGAAATCAGCAGCGACGTCAGCAGCAGCGAAATAATTCCCACTGGCACGTTGATGTAGAAAATCCATCGCCACGAATAATTGTCGGTAATCCAGCCGCCCAGCCACGGCCCGATCGTCGGCGCCACCACGACCGCAATTCCGTAAACCGCAAACGCCATCCCCCGTTTCGCCAGCGGAAACGTGTCGTTCAAAATGGCCTGCTCGCTCGGTTGCAATCCTCCTCCGCCCACGCCCTGCAAAATCCGGAAAAACACCAGCACGCCTAGGCTCGGCGCCAACCCGCACAAAAACGAGCTCACGGTAAAGATCGCCACACACGACATGTAAAAGCGCTTCCGCCCGATCAGTCCGGAAAGCCATCCCGAAAGCGGCAACACGATCGCATTTGAAACTAAATACGAAGTGAGCACCCAAGTGGATTCGTCAGCTCCCGCCGACAAATTCCCCGAAATGTGCGGCAACGCCACGTTTGCGATCGACGTGTCCAGCACTTCCATGAACGTCGCCAGCGTCACCGTCACGGCGATCACCCAAGGGTTGATCGACCCATCCGGCATCCTCAGCTTCGCTGCGATTCTCTTCAGCATCACGCTTTCTACTCTGGGCTCGCTGACCCTCTACTTATCTCTACGTACGACCGCTTCACTGTCTTTCTTTATTCCCCGCTATTCCCATCAATCCCTCGAAGATCCCTGCCGATTGCCGCCACCAAGCCCTTCTCGATTCGTTCAACTTTTAACTCTCGACTTTCAACTTCTGCTATTTCGCAATCACCGTCGCGTCCACATTCATCCCCGGCCGCAGCACGAACGAACCGACAGAATCCTTGTCCAGCACGATCTTCACCGGTATCCTCTGCACCACCTTCACGTAATTCCCCGTCGCATTTTCCGGCGGCAGCAAACTCAGCACTCCTCCCGTCGCCCCTGCAATGGAATCCACATGCCCGCTGAACGTTTTCCCATACGTATCGACTTTCACTTCCGCCTTCTGCCCCGCGTGCATGTTTTTCAGCTGCGTCTCTTTGAAGTTTGCGGTCACCCACACATCCTGCAACGGCACCACCACGAGCAATCCTTGTCCCGCCTGCACGATCTGCCCGGTCTCGACTTGTTTGTGCGTGGCTACGCCGTCCACCGGCGCAACTACAT
>DATEQG010000044.1:0-3696 GCA_035272765.1 Candidatus Acidiferrum sp. | reverse complement strand
CTCTCGGTGATCTTGCAGGTTGGTTCCTACAAGCTGCGCAAGAAACGCATTTTCAAAATGGCGCCGATCCACCATCACTTCGAGTTGCTGGGCTGGTCGGAGTCGAAGGTGATTGTGCGCTTCTGGATCGCATCGCTGGTATTCGCGCTGTTTGCGCTGACAACACTGAAATTAAGATAGCGGATCCACCACGGAGGCACGGAGCCACGGAGAAAACCAAATCTTGTTTGTTTTTGCTCCGTGTCTCTGTGCCTCCGTGGTGAAATGAATTTCATGGATCTCAACAATAAACGCGTTCTTGTCGTTGGTCTCGGCAAATCTGGAGTGGCTTCCGCGCTCTTTCTGAAGTCGCGTGGCGCTCGCGTCACGGTGTCGGATACGAAGCCGGAAACCGAGCTGCGCAATGAAATCCTGCTCCTCCTGGAGCATGGCATCACGGTCGAAACCGGCGGCCACGGCGACCGCACGTTTCGTGGGCAAGACCTGATCGTGGTGAGCCCGGGGGTGCCGTTCGATGCGCCGCAACTTCTGCAGGCGCGCAACCTGGGAGAGCCGGTCGTTATCATTGGCGAAATCGAACTGGCGGCGCAATTTCTGACCGGTCCGATCGTCGCCATAACAGGAGCCAACGGCAAAACCACGACCACCTCGCTGGCCGGTGAGATCGTTGCCGCTGGAAATTTCCCCACGCTGGTGGGCGGAAACATCGGCACGCCGGCCATCAGCTTTGTGGATCAGGCCGGACCCGCGACTTGGATCGTGCTTGAAGTATCGAGCTTTCAGCTGGAGACGATCGTCGAGTTTCGTCCCCGGATCGCGGTGATTCTGAACATCACGCCCGACCATCTTGATCGCCACAAGACGTTTGCGAATTACGTCAACGCCAAAGCGCGCGTCTTCGAGAACCAACGGCAGGACGATTTCACCGTCCTCAACGCCGATGACCCTACCACCGCTGGATTGTCGGAGCGCACGCACGCGCAGTTGTTTTGGTTCAGCCGCAAGAAGGAAGTTGAAAAAGGAGCTTTGGTACGCGGCGCGCACCTCTATTTCCGCGACGGGCAGCGCGAACGCGAGATCATGCCGCTGGCGGAATTGCCACTGAAAGGCGCGCACAACCTGGAAAACGTGCTTGCTGGAGTTTCTATTGGCGTGCTCGTCGGCTGTCAGCCCGAACAGATTCGCCATGCCGTCCGGAATTTCAGGGCGGTCGAGCACCGGCTGGAGTTCGTCGCCAAGGTTGCGGGCGTGGATTACTACAACGACTCCAAGGCCACGAACGTGGACGCCACGATCAAGGCGCTGGAATCGTTTCCGGCGAACATTCATTTGATTCTTGGGGGCAAGGATAAGGGCAGTGACTACACTGTGCTCCACGAGCTGTTGCGGCAGCGCGTCAAGCGTGTGTACACCATCGGAGCCGCGGCTGCGAAGATCGAATCGCAGATTCAGGGTGCTGCTGAAGTCGAACATGCGGAAAACCTGGAAAATGCCGTCAGACTTGCCAGCGAATCCGCCGCGCCGGGCGATGTAATTCTTCTGGCTCCCGCTTGCGCCAGCTTCGATCAGTTTCAGAGCTACGAACATCGGGGGAGAATGTTCAAAGAAATCGTGCATTCCCTGGCGATGGCTCGCTCCACGTAGGGACAGCCGCCCTCGGCTGTCCAAGCGAGCGCAGCGCCCCCCGCCAAGTTGGAACCAACTCAGTTATCCCCTGCTCGAATTCCAGGCGCGAAACTCCTGCTTGACTCCGTGTCTCCGTGGTGAAATGAACTGTTATGGCCAAGCGGGTTAGCGTCGATCGCTGGATGTTTACCGTGACCACGATCCTGGTTTTTGTTGGGCTGGTCATGATTTTCAGCGCTTCTGCGGTGATGGCTAAGGAACGGTTCGGCTCGGCTTACGAATTTCTGTTGAAGCAACTGGTTTGGGCGGTCGCGGGACTCGCCGTGATGGTTGTGGCAATGAAGGTGGACTACAAACAGCTGCAACATCCGGCGCTGGTATTCTCGCTTTTGGGCTTGACCACGTTTCTGCTTATCTCCGTTTTTTTTCTGGATCGCGCCCACGGCACGCACCGTTGGTTTCACGTGGGTCCGATTTCGTTGCAGCCATCGGAACTGGCGAAACCCGCGCTCATCCTGTTTCTCGCGTGGTTTCTTGAAAACAAAACCAAAGCTATGGACGACTGGCGGAATACGCTGATCCCCGCGGTCGCGCCTACCGCGGTTTTTCTGGGGCTGATCGTTTTTCAGCCGGACCTCGGCACCGCCATCGCCTGCGCGGGGATTACCGCTTGCGTTTTGTTCATCGCCGGGATTCGCCTGCGCTATTTCGGATACGCCTTTGCGGCTTCGCTGCTGCCGCTTTATTTCCTGATCTTTCACGTCGCGTACCGGAAAGACCGTATCCTGGCCTTCCTGAATCCTTACGCCGATCCCAAGGGATTTGGCTTCCACATTATCCAGTCGCTGATTGCGGTCTCCACGGGCGGCGTTATGGGACTTGGGCTGATGGAAGGGAAGCAGAAATTGTTTTATCTTCCCGAACCGCACACGGATTTCATTTTCGCGGTCACCGCCGAAGAGTTGGGCCTGGTAGGAGCGCTCAGCGTCATCATCCTGTTTGCGATTTTCCTTTGGCGCGGAACGCGCGCGGCGCTGCGCACGCAGGATAATTTTGGACGCTTCCTGGCGGTTGGAATCACCAGCATGATCGTGCTGCAGGCTTTCATCAACATCAGCGTCGTGCTGGGGCTGATGCCTACTAAAGGGATTCCGCTGCCGTTTGTCTCCTATGGCGGGTCGTCGCTGTTCGTGACCCTGATGTGTGTGGGCGTGCTGCTGAATATCACGAAACAGGCAGAGTAGCCCTTACTTATTCCGCCCTTGGGATTCTTCCGCCAGCCGCTTGGAGATCCTCTCTTCCAAAAGCCGGAAGAATTTCTGGACATCGGCAAAGGTAGTCGTCGGATCATTGTTGTAGTCTTTTAGGCGGTGCTCGTAGTTCTTCCGGTTCGGCGCAATCTCATCGATCACGAACCGTGCTTCCTGCATAGCTGCACCACGATGTTCAAACTTGCCGCTTACTTCATTCGTAGCCTTCTCCAAGGCGCAGTAAAGGCTGAAGGTCTTGGCATCTGGAGGACAGACCCTCGTGTCGGCGCGGTTCCACTTCGACGGCGAGTTAAGAATCTCCCGCGCGCGCTGCACGATCCGCACATCGGCTTTGGAGACCGGAGGCCTAGCTTCGGGGTCGTCTCCCGCGCCGGTCTGACCATGCAGCGATTCAGCGATGAGCATAGCCGCGAGCATCAGAAAATCTGCAAGCATGCGGGCCGGCACCTTCTTCGTCATGACACTGGGCCCTTCTCCGCACCGGGACCGTCGAAGCGTTAGATGATTCGGTAGTGCGAGATGGTTTGGCCGATTCGTTGTCCAGAGATGCTACGTTGTTGGCACAGGGCAAGTCAATTAAACCTATGGGGTCGGCGGCGTCTCCAGAGGTGTCGTTGGCGTAACTTCCCGATCACGCTCATTGACCCCTGCCGAGGGGTTCTGAGTGTAAACGCCTTCCATGAGAAGGCCGGTCGGAGTCAAGTCGATTCCTCGCTGGCTTCATTGAACAAGGTTTTCGTCTCCCGCCGAGTGGCCGCTGTCGCCATGCTTCCATCCGCACTCTCGAGGAGCGATTCAT
>DATEQG010000043.1:0-2133 GCA_035272765.1 Candidatus Acidiferrum sp. | reverse complement strand
GGAATCTCCATGGGGATGCGGCGCTCGACGCGATGAAAGTGAAACGTCCGCCTGCTGGACTTGACCGGCATGCATCCTCACAGGCACGCGGCAATCCGCGTTAAATTTTGTACGCTGTTGCTGCCAGCGTGGCGCTTCATGCCGTACAGCGCACGATCGGCCGCGCCAAGAAGCTTTTCCGGGGTGTCGCCATCTTCCGGAAATGCGGCAACCCCTGCGCTGACAGAAAGCGCGGGGACCTCGGCTTCCGCGGCCAGTCGTTCCCGAATGCGGGAAACCACGCGGCTCGCGATATCCGGGCCGGCTTCCGGCAGCACAACAGCAAACTCGTCGCCACCGTAACGCGCGGCTGTATCAATGGCGCGGGAATGGGTGCGGAGAATTTTGGAAAGGCGAACGATGGCGCGGCTTCCGGTGAGATGGCCGTAGTGGTCGTTGATGGTTTTGAGGCCGTCCATGTCGAGCAGTACGACGCTGAAGGGCCGTTGTGTGCGGCGCGAGCGGTCCAGTTCAGCTTCGAGGACGCTGATGAGACGGCGATAGTTGGCGAGGCCGGTGAGCGAGTCGCTGACGGCCATGGAACGAACCTGGTCAAACAAGCGCGCCTGGTCCAGCAGCGCACCGGAGAGCATGACGACGTAACTGGCGGTCTTGCTCAATTCCGCGAGGAAAAAGGGGCCATCGAAGAGCTGGCGGGAAAAGGCCGCCGAAACATGGCAAACAACGTTGAGCGAAGCCACTACGAAAAGCGAATAGTCATAGAGGCTCGCCGGGCTCTTATTGTCCTTGCTGCTCTGCAGGCGCTGGCGGAAGCAGATCGCGGCAATCAAAAACAGTGCGCCGGGCAGAAGATCCCAAGGGCGAGAGATAAAGCTGGCGACATGTGCGACTGGCGCCGCGGGGGCTGCGAGAAAAGCGGCACTGGTGATATACGCAGCAATAGCGACGACCAACAATGCGCCGGCGGTCTCTTTGCTTGGCTGCCGTGCGGTCGGGATGAATCGCTCGACGGCGATGGCTGAGAGCAGCAGAACGGCAAGAATCGTGCGGCCCACCATCCAACCCATGGGAATTCGAGTCAGCGCGGCGGGACCGGCTTGGAGTACGTCGTTGAGACCGAAGTAGCCTAGTGTTTCAATGATTCCCGAGAGGACAAAACCGAAGGCCAGGATCAGCGCGGTGCGGTCATGAGTGCCACGAAAACGAACCAGGGCGTTGGCCGCATAGCAGAAGCTGAGGAGCGTGCCACCAACTTCCAGATATAGATAGGTGCTGGGGGAACCGGAAACTGCGGCTTGCCGCAGGTAGAAGATGAGTCCGAAAAAGACGAGGCCGAGGGCCGCGGTAGAAGCGAGGACAAAGCGATAGCGCTCCTTCCGGAGAAACCCTACGATTTGGCCCCAACCACCCACGAAACCCCCCAAATACCGAAGAAACGACTACAACCCCGTGAGAATGCAAGTTGGTGCCCTTTCTGCAGGGAAAATCTCAGTCTGTAAGCAGTTGAATTATTGAGGCTTACGGGAGCGATTTCGAGGGGTTCGACGAGGTGTGTACCGGCGAGACACTTTGTGCCTCGCAAAAAACGGGGCCTTATAAATCTATCATCTTTGTTCCCTTACAGTTACCGACAATTGGAACAGTATCAGCGCAATTTGCAGGACTGTATCAGAATGAGACAGTCTCACGAGGCAAGAGCTATCTCTTTCCACCTAATATTTGCAATCTAGAGTTTGGGCTTGGGAGGGGGGAGTTCACGAGCTACGACCGCGTCGTTAAAGCCGGAAGTCTTGTGCGAACCGTCGCAGAACGGCTTATTCGCTGAATGGCCGCACCGGCATAGTCCGATAGCGGTGCGCCCCGCCAAGCCAAAAGCTTGGCCTTGGGGGTCGACAATCTCAAAATCGCCTTCCACACGGATTGAGCCGTTGCTGTTGACGGTAACCTTTGTTGCTGCCATTCAGGCCTCCGGAAAAAGTAAGAGCGCATGTGGAGTTTGTCTCCGCACGCGCTCTCTAGAGTACGCAGTCCTGGTTAAGAACTCAAGGAAGCGGTGCGCGCCGCCTCCTCCGAGACTTCCTGGAGCTTCCCGGTGCGGACATCATAGATGAACCCATGGACGTCGGTTCCGGG
>DATEQG010000042.1:0-64854 GCA_035272765.1 Candidatus Acidiferrum sp. | reverse complement strand
TGATGCGCGAGCCATTGCCCTATCCTTGCCCGCAGTGCGGGAAAGCAGTTGGCGCACGTTTCAACTTCTGCCCCAACTGCAAATGCAACCTTCATCCGTCCTGCCCCAACTGCAAACGCGAAGTCGTGGAGACGGACAAGTTCTGCCCCTACTGCGCGCAGGAATTAGGAGCCGGGCCGCTGACAGAGAACGCCACGCAAAATATGTAGCCCAGGGCGAAGCCCTGCGGTTTGTTATATCTATCCCTGAGCAGCGAAAGGAAGTTCAGTCGGAGTTAGTAACGTTCGACGGCAAGGGCGACCGCATTGCCGCCGCCAAGGCAGAGCGCGGCGATGCCGCGCTTCAAGTTGCGGCGCTCCAATTCATAGACAAGAGTGACCAGGATGCGCGCTCCGCTTGCACCAATAGGATGGCCCAGCGCCACCGCGCCGCCGTTCACGTTTACCTTTTCCGGATTGAGCCGCAGTTGCCGCGTCACGGCGATGGCCGCAACCGCGAAGGCTTCGTTTAATTCGATGAGGTCCACATCTTTGTCGCGATCCCAGCCGGTTTTGGCGAGCAATTTTTCCACTGCATCTACCGGCGCCATCATCACCCACTTAGGTTCCACGCCGCTGACCGCCTGGGCCACAATTCGCGCGATCGGCTGCTTGCCGAGACGTGCGGCGTTGCGTTCGCTGGTGACAATCAGCGCCGCCGCTCCATCGTTCGTGCCGGGAGCGTTTCCTGCGGTCACGGTTCCATCTTTCTTGAATGCCGGCTTCAACTTCGCCAGCGCTTCCAGCGAAGTGTCTTCGCGCGGCGATTCGTCGTACTTGATGACGATAGGGTCGCCCTTTTTCTGCGGTACTTCAATTGGCAAAATCTGTGCCTCAAAAAAACAAGACTTGCGCGCCCGAATCGCCTTCTGGTGGCTCTCGACCGAAAACCGATCCTGCTCCTCGCGCGTGATTTCGTATTTCTCGGCGACCAACTCGCCGGTCATTCCCATATGAAAATCTTCATAGGCATCCCACAAACCATCGTGAATCATCGAGTCCACAAGTTTGCCGTCGCCCAGACGGTAGCCCGTCCGAGCCTGCGGCAACAGATACGGGCAGTTGGACATCGACTCCATCCCCCCGGCCACAACCATTTCCGATTCCCCAAGCTGAACAGCCTGGGCAGCAAGCGCGACGGCCTTCAAACCCGAGCCGCAAACTTTGTTGATGGTCATGGCAGCAACGCGGGGCGCGCAACCGCCTTTGAGCGCCGCCTGCCGCGCGGGGTTCTGTCCAAGTCCAGCCTGCACAACATTACCTAAGATGGCTTCGTCAACTTCATTGGCATCAATATGGGCGCGCCGGATGGCTTCAGCGACAATCTTGCCGCCGAGTTCGACCGCCGAAAATCCGGCCAGTCCACCCTGAAATTTTCCGATGGGCGTGCGAACAGCAGACAGAATAACGGGAGTGTCCATGAGCGTGGTAAACCTCCGGAGGAGCAACGCACACCATTATACAGCGTTGCAACGCGAGCCGCTGCGGAGGAGAGACGCAAGTTGAAAGTTGAAAAACGGAGCCAAGAAGCGAATCGCGTGAGGAGAGAGAGACAAGGCGGACAAGATTCCGCCTTGTCTCTAGAATGCGCGCTCCTCAGACCCAACCCTTGCCGCCCAGTTTGCGTAGCGCCAGCATCCTTGCTGGCGAATTTCGTTGGGAAACGAGCGAGCCGGCAGAGATGCCGGCGCTACCAGCCCGCATTTACCCCGCGCACTCTCAGTTCGCAGCCGCTGCCGAATCCGGCATGCCTTCATCGGCACTTGGTCCATACAATCCGGGCACGGCCACGCCCACCAACCGGTAATAAACTGTCAGCTGGGCGCGGTGATGGATCATGTGATTCATGCACATGCTCCGAATACAGGCAATTTTCGGCAAGGTAAAGATCTCCTTGCCACCGGCTAGAAGCTTCCAGCCCTTCATTAAGTCTGCATCGCTCACGCTGGCAAGCGCCGCACGCGCTTCCGCACTCTCTTTGTCAAACGCCGCGAGAAGCTCCTTGCGGTTCGTGATCTTCGGCGGCTCGTAGCCTGGCCCGTCCACCGGCGCGTAATCCAGCTCGTCCGTATTGATGGTCATGGTGATCCATCCTGGGACCGTCCCGATGTGCGAAGCAAGCCAGCCTACGGTGCCGGACTTTTCGTGCGGCTTCCAGCCCCAATTATCATCGGGCACGCGCTCCAGCACTTTGCGCGTGCTCTGCATCTCTTGGTCAAATTCAGGCAGCATTGATTGTCCAATCGTCATGTCGGCCTCCAGCGAAAAGTCTCCACTCAGCGCCGCAAATCATAGGCGAAAGAAAAGCGAAATGTCAAGCTTTATTTTCCGTCGCACCCATCGGCGGAATCGTCCGCTCGACATCCGGTCAGCACGAAGAGGCCGTGTGCATTCACCGTTGACAACCGT
This sequence comes from Candidatus Acidiferrum sp., assembly GCA_035272765.1. Lineage (GTDB taxonomy): Bacteria > Acidobacteriota > Terriglobia > Acidiferrales > UBA7541 > Acidiferrum. Next base: position 62,407 of record DATEQG010000042.1, on the reverse strand, counting down.
TTCAGCCGGTAGAAAATATCCATATGCCGCACCAACTCAGCACATCGTATCTGCAAGATTCCATCGGTCTTTTTCGTTACTACAAAAAGCTGGGCGATCGTGCGATGGCGCAATGCCCGGACGAAGCCCTCTTCGTCACATTAGACGCGGAATCCAATTCCATCGCCATCATCGTCAAGCACATGTCGGGCAACATGCGTTCGCGCTGGCTGGATTTCTTGACCACCGACGGTGAAAAGCCCGATCGCAACCGCGATACGGAATTCGAAACTCCGCCCGCCGCACGCGATCAATTGATAGAAAAGTGGGAACGCGGCTGGAAATATCTTTTCGATGCCCTCGAACCGCTAACCGAGGCAGACCTCACCCGCACAGTAACGATTCGTTCCGAGCCGCACTCCGTCATGCAAGCCATCAATCGCCAGGTTGCCCACTACGCGCATCACGTCGGCCAAATCTTGTTCCTCGCCAAGCATCTGACTTTCACAAAAACGGGCAGGTGGGAATCGCTCAGCGTGCCGCGCGGACATTCTGCTAATTTCAACGCGCAAGTCGCTTCCGGCGAAAAGTCGCAGCGTTAGGAACGGCCAGTGGGCGCATCAACAGAAATGAATCTCAGAATGGTTGCGTGTGTGCTGTGTTTCTGCGCAATGGTTACATGCATCTTGTGGGCGGTCGTGATTAGCCTCGATCGCGTGGAAAAGGTAAACGCACGTCTTCCTGCTGGAGAAAAAATCGGATTTACATTTGGGTTTATCGGGCCTGAACGACATTGGAGATTTGAAAGAGAATACGAAAGACTCTTTCCCGATCGTGCCCTGCGAAGAAAAGAACGCGTGTTATGGCTGTTGGGTTCCCTTGCGCTTTTGGGCGCCTTCTTCTTCGGCACACATGTGCGGTAGCCTTTTGTCCCCTCGTTTCCCCTTGGCCCAAAATTCCGCTACCCTTCTTAAGTCATGGCAACGCTTTTCGATCTCGATCCCCCGGTCGAGAGTGGACTGAAACTGAACGACGCGCAGCGGCGCGCTATCACCCACGGCGAAGGGCCGCTGCTTGTGATTGCGGGAGCGGGGACCGGCAAAACTCGCGTCATCACGGAGCGTATCCGTCATCTACTGCAATCTGACGACTCTCTCTCTGGCGAAAACATTCTCGGCCTCACTTTCACGAATAAAGCGGCTGGCGAAATGAAAGCTCGCGTAGTACGCGCTACTGGCGAACGTGGAAAAAATGTCACGCTCGCAACTTTTCACGCCTTCTGCGAGAGCCTTCTGAAAGAAGCCGCGCCCGAGCGCCTGATGATCGACAAAGTCGATCACTGGATTCTTCTCCGCCGCAACTTGGAGCGCCTCAAACTCGACAAGTACCGCCGGCTCGCCGATCCCGGTCAATTTCTAAACGACTTCGTGGAGTTCTTCTCGCGGTGTCAGGATGAACTGGTCTCCGCCAAAGATTACCAGCTGTACGCTGATGGCCTGGCGGAGCAACTCGAAGCCGAACGCGCCGCTCTCGACGAAGACACATTCAAAGAGCGCGCCGAAGAAGTCGCCCTACAACAGGAAATCGCGCGCGCTTACCGCGCTAGCGAAGAGTTGCTGCGCGAGAAGAAGCGGGTATCCTTCGGCTCGCTGATCACTGGCGCCGTCGAGCTTCTCGAAACCAACGCGGACGTTCGGCGCACGCTCCAGGAAAAATATCGCTACATCCTCGTTGACGAATTTCAGGACACGAACATCGCGCAGCTTCGTCTTCTCGAACTTCTCGCCGGTGACAAGAAAAACATCGTCGCCGTCGGCGACAACGACCAAGCTATCTACCGCTTCCGTGGCGCATCCTTCGGCAGCTTCAAACTTTTCCTCGAGCGCTTCGCTTGCTGGCGCGAAGGCCAGGACTCCACAGCGTTCCGCGTCTCGCTCGTAGAAAATTACCGCTCGACGCCCAACATTCTTCGCGTAGCCACGCAAGTCATCGCGCAAAACACTGTGAGCGCGGACTTTCCGAAAAAAGTCCTCAGCGCTAACAAAGAAGAAAGCGAGAAAATCCGCATTGTCGAGCTCGAAACCGAAAATGACGAGGCTCGCTGGATCGCCAGCGAACTCCAGCGCCTCCACGCCGCTGGACGTAAGTGGCGCGATTTCGCTGTCCTCTACCGACAGCATGCCCATCGCGACGAACTCGTCGAGGAACTCTCCCGCTACAAAATCCCTTTTGTCATCAGTAAGCTTTCTATCCTCGATCACCCGCTGGTCAAAGACGTTCTGGCCTACTTGCGGCTGACTGCCACCCCGTTCGACGACATCGCCTGCGCGCGTGTTCTTGGCGCGCCAGCGTGGTCGCTCGAACCTGCTGATTTGGTGCGCCTTGCCGAACGCGCACGCAAAGAAAAAAAAGCTCTCTACGATATGCTGCAGGCTCCCCAGGGCCAGCTCGCGTTCGACTCCTCGCACGCAGAGCTGGGCCGCCTCGTCGAGTTTCTCGCCGATCAGCGCAAAACGCTTCGCCGTCGCACTGCCCGCGAAATCCTCGCCGATCTTCTCGAATGGCTCGAAGTCGCGCAGCGCGCCAGCGCTCAAGACCGCAAATACGTTGCGCGCCTCTCCGAATTCGTCAAAGAGTGGGAACCCAAAAGCGAGACGCGCGGCCTCGCCGAATTTGTCGAATATCTCGGTTACTATTCGCAAGCCGGCGGCACCATCAGTCTCGAAGACGATTTCCCCGGCGATGCCGTCCAACTAATGACCGTGCACGGCGCCAAGGGCCTCGAGTTTCCCCAGGTCTTTCTGCTCCGCATCAACAACAAGAAATTCCCCGCGACGGAACGCTCCCGCGTCTTCGAATTCCCTGCTGCTCTCATGAAAGAAGGCGAACCTGCCGAGCAGTTTCACATTCAAGAAGAACGCCGCCTCTTCTACGTGGCTCTAACGCGCGCAGAAAACCGCCTCACGCTCACGACGCTGACCGAAAAAAAGGGAAAGATACCAGTCTTCATCGAAGACCTCCTGATGGACCCAGCCATCAAGCGCCGCGATATCCACCAGTTAAGCCCCAAATTGCCCGAAGTCACTCCGGTGGTAAAAAAAGATGCTTCCGGCGCCGCCGATCCGCGGCTTTTCCCATCGTCCTCTGAACTTCCAAGAATTTTCTCCCGCATCGCCGACTGGGCCCTCGAATTCCATCCTCCCACGCCCGAACCGCTCACTTTGAGCCCTTCGGCCGTCAGCGGTTATCGCAGTTGTCCGCAGCAATACCTCTTCAGCCGTTCATGGTCCCTAAAGGAAGGCCCCAAAGCCGTTCTTAGCTTCGGCAGCGTCATGCACACCACCATCAAACGCTTCGTCGATCAACTTCGCAAAGGGGTAAAGCTTCCCTTCGAAGAAGTCGCGCGCATTTTCGAGACGGAGTGGAGTTCCGCCGGGTTTGAAGACAACTATCAGGAATCTGGATACAAAAAAGACGGCCTCGAACAGTTGCGCGCTTTCCACGCCGCCACGATCAAAGCCCCGCCGCAGGTCCTCGAACAAGAAAAATCCTTCGAGCTTCCGCTCGAGAATAACGTCACCATCATCGGCCGAATGGACCAGGTCAATTCCCTCGGCCGTAAAGACGTCGAAATCATCGACTACAAAACCGGTAAGCCCAAAAAAGACGCCGACGCCAAAAAAGATTTGCAGCTCAGCCTCTACGCTTTGGCCGCCAAAGAAATCTTCGAATGGAATCCTGTCCGCCTGGTCTTTCACTATCTCCAGAACAACCAGACCCAGGTCACCACACGCGACGCCAAACAACTCGACGAAGCCCAGAAGATCGTGCTGGAAGCCGCCGCTGACATCCGCGCCGGCGAATTCCCTCCAAATCCAGGCTTCGTCTGCCGCAGTTGCGCCTACAAACCGATTTGTCCCGCGCACGAAGAGGCACTCGGCAACTAAGCGCCTCTCCCTCCCCAAATCTGAAATAAAGTGCCGTATCTTCCGTATTCCCAATAAGAGGTGCCGACATGAACCGCAAGTTCTTCTACCTGGTGCTTTGCGTTCTTGGGCTCGCTCTTCCGTATTCTCAATTCATTCCCTGGGTCATGGAGCACGGTCTCGACATGCGCCTCTTCGTCCGCCAACTCTTTGCAAACCGCATCGGCGGATTTTTCGGCATGGACGTCCTGGTTTCCGCGGTGACTCTACTCGGCTTTATCCGCAGCGAAGGCGCACGTCTTAAAGTCCGCACCCTTTGGCTGCCCGTGGCCTCGGTGCTGCTCGTAGGAGTTTCTCTCGGCCTCCCCCTCTTCCTCTATCTTCGAGAACGCGAGCTCGAGAGCCCAAAAGCTGCTACGGCCTAACCCACACCAAGCCGACCAGGCAGAGGCCGCAATCGGAAAGAACGGCGAGCGGTATCCGCGCCTCCCGAATCTCAATAAAAAGGGCATCTCTATAAAAAAGGGCGCCACCTAGCAGGCAGCGCCCATCCAACCGAATCTTCAGTAAAACTTACTATTTTCCCTTTTTCGTGCCCTTGGGTTCGTCCTTCTTTCCCTTTTTCTTCATCGCGAGGCTCCTTTCACTCACGGGCCCTACGCCCGCGGTCAGTCGCAGTTCTCTGGTCATGACGGGCGCGACGCGCCACGCCATCTCGCTTCGTATACGAGCGCCGCGCGCGACTGTCAAGAAAATTCCGTCCAACAATCAAAGTTTTCGGTTTTATTGGGTGATGCCGCCGGTGTAGTACTTGTCGCGCGTAAGGACGGTCAACCCTTCGCGCTTCACACGCACTTCCACGGTGTGGTAATCCTTCGCGCTTTTTACGTCTCGCGGCACGTACGCCAGGGTGTACTCGTTGCGCGCCTCCTCGGTTACCCTCGAGTACAGATCCTGCAGGGATTCCTTCTTCGCCGCGTAATAGACGTCGCCCCCCGTACTGTGCGCGTATTCGGAAAGCCGCTCGAACCGGCGGTCATAGAACGCGCTTCCCACTCCTACTCCAAACACCGAGATGCTGTGGGCCAGCACTTCCTTCACGGTGTTGTCGTAAGTATTGGTGTTGTACTTCTTTCCCCCATTGACCCCATCGCTGATGATAAAAATGATTTTACGGCGGTTTCTCGGCCGGTCTTTCAGAAGCTCGGCCGCTCCGTACACGGCATCATCCAGCGCTTTCGTGGGCCCCGCAAGGATGGTCCGCTGGGAATCAGGGATCGAGGGGTATCCTTCGGGCGCGTGTCCGTTGACACTCGGCCCATTGAACGGCCCGCCAGGAGCCATCACTCCAGGCTGACTGTCCAGCTTGGTGCGCCTGAGCTCCGTAAGCAGCACGTCCTGATCACTGGTGAATCCTTTGCCGGGGTGGAAAAACTGGTCAAATTTGCAGACAAACGCCTCATCCAGATCGGTCATTCCACCAATAATGGCGTCAAGGCTGTCTTGCACTTCCTTGGCGTCCGCCTTTTTCAAATCGTTATCGATCAGAAGGACCATGGAAAGCGGGAAAGCCTCCGTAGTGAAAACATCGATTCTCTGTTCCACGTCGTTATCAAAGACGCGGAATTCGTCTTTGCCGAGGTCGGGCACCAGCCGGCCGGTATGGTCTTTCACGGTCACGGGCAGCACGACCAAATTGGCGTTCACCGTAATCTTTGCTCGCGCGTCGCTCAGCCGAGGGTTGTCCGGTGGCGGCGGGGAAGCATCCTGGGCGGCCGGGGGGGCTTGCTGGCGCGTGTGTGCGGCAAACCCCAGCCACAATGCTGGCGCCGCGAAGAATAGAACACCGGTCATACCCGCGATTTTTCGTAGACTTTTCATATTCCTCAGGCCAAACTTCCTCTCGGAGTCAGTGCTGGCATCGCCGTCGGCTTTCCCGGCGACGCATCCATCGCACCTCTTAATAGCATCCTAACGTGGCGAAGAACCCCAGCGGGCAACTTCCAGCCGGGAATCTCTCGTCAAGGAAAGTATACATGCCTTCTCTTAAGAAACTCGCAGCGCTGTGCGTGACGCCCCTTCTTGCCGCTGCCATCGCCCTCCCTGCGTCGCCGCAGGAGCCGGAAGTTCAAGGTCCCACGATCAAGACCACAGTAAACCTGGTCAATCTCTTCGTCACCGTGCGCGACAAGAACAAGCGCATCGTCACTGACCTCAAGCAAGACGACTTCAAGGTCGCCGAGGACGGCCAAGACCAGAAAATCGCTTTCTTCTCCAAAGAAGTGACGCAGCCCATCACGCTGGGGTTGCTCATGGACACCTCTGGCAGCGAACAATACATGCTCGGCGCCATCCAGGACGGCGCGAGCAGCTTCCTGAACCGCGTGATGCGCAAGGGCGACGAAGCGATGATCATGTCCTTCGATCTGGACGTCGATCTCCTGGCTGATTTCACCGATAACCGTTCCGAACTCAATCGCGCCATTCGCAAAGCTCAAATCAATACGGGCGGTGGGGGAGGCCCCATCACCCCCGGAACAATCCCCCAATCAGGGTCGAAAGGCACCAATTTCTACGACGCGCTCTATCTCGCTTGTAACGAAAAACTCTCGTCCGAGGCCGGTCGTAAAGCCGTCGTCGTTCTGACCGACGCCGAAGACAATGGGAGCAAAGTCCGCGTCGAAGAAGCCATCGAAGCCGCCCAGCGCACCGATACGGTCGTCCACATCCTTCTCGTCTACGACCCGCACTATGGCGCCAACGCGAGCGTCGCAAAAAAAATTACCGACGAAACCGGCGGCCGGATGATCGTCGTCAACTCCGAAAAGCATCTTCAGGAAGCCTTCGACCAAATCTCCGAGGAGCTCCGCAGCCAGTACACCCTCGGCTACTATCCGACCAACGCTGCTCGCGACGGCAAATTCCGGAAAATCAAAATCGATGTTACCGGCAAAGACCTGAAAGTCCTGGCCCGCAAAGGCTATTACGCCCCCAAAAGCTAAGCCCAAACGATAGGGTTCGTAATCCTTGACAAGAAGTGGTCGCGCGCGTGGAATATTTCTTGGGTAATACTGTTAGTTGTTTCCGTAACGCCAGCATCCTGCTGGCGTTTTGCTTTTGGGTAGCACAGGCTTCAGCCTGTGCTGTTTTTCCATCCGTAGTCAACGCGTTGTTCAGGCATCCGGCATCGGGGTTGCGCGGACTGTCTGATTTGCCGGTAGGCGACTGGTGGCGCCGCCATGCTAACTTTGGGCTCCCATGACTGACGGGCGGATTGACAACGCGCAGTGGACCCATTCAGCATTGCCGCGGTTCAGGGAACACAGACGTCTCGATAATGGATCGAAACCACGACCACTGCGAAGGGTGCCTCGCGTTTTACGCCTCTGCATTTTGGTCGTCGCAGCTCTTTGCGGCAGCCGGCTTTCGGCGCAAACCGACCTCTATATTCAAGCCAATTCACCTGGCAAGGGCAAGGAATCGAACTGGCTGCCATCGCCGAAGGATGATTTTGTTCTCATGTTCCGGCTGTACTGGCCGAAAGAGAAAGACCCGACGATCCTGAACGGCTCGTGGAAGATTCCTGGAGTAAAGAAGCTCTAGCCCACGGATCTGGTGAGGAGGCGCTTCGAGCGCCTCCTTTTTTCCGCTCACGACAGTGCGAACTTGAACCTCTCAATATTATAATCTCGGCAAATCAGGTTGTGCTCGCCGAGCTAGCTAGTGTCCTCGCGAATGTCGTCGCGAAACCGGAAACTGATTGACTACCGCCCTCTCGGTTCGCATTGACCGAATTTCCCTGAGCGTCTAACATCGTTTTGCAACCCCAAATCATGATTAACGAGACTGTCGCCCACTATAGGATTCTCCGAAAACTCGGCTCGGGGGGCATGGGTGTCGTCTATGAGGCCGAAGACACCAAGCTCGGCCGCCGCGTCGCGCTTAAATTTATTCCCGAAGAAAATCAGCGCGACAGCCAGACCCTCGAACGCTTCCTGCGCGAAGCTCGCTCGGCATCCGCTTTGAACCATTCCGGAATTTGCACTATTCACGCTATCGAAGAGTGCGATGGCCGCACTTTCATCGCCATGGAGCTCCTCGTCGGCGAATCGCTCGACAAACTTCTCGCGGCCGGCCCGCTCTCCATCAGCCGCACCATCGAAATGGGGATTCAACTCGCCGATGCCCTCGATGCCGCTCACAAAAAAGGCATCATCCATCGCGACATCAAGCCCGCAAACATCTTCGTCAGCGAAACGGGCAGCATCAAAATTCTCGATTTTGGCCTCGCCAAGCTGCTTCCCCGTCATTCTGAGGGGCTCGCCGGCCACACTCTCGACGCCCGCGCGGACACTCTCCTCACCAGCCCCGGCATGGCCGTCGGCACGATCCATTACATGTCTCCCGAGCAGGCCCGCGGCGAAGAGCTTGACGCCCGCAGCGATCTCTTCTCCCTCGGCGCTGTTCTCTACCAGATGTTGACCGGAAAACAAGCTTTCCCCGGTTCTACCAGCGCCGTCGTGTTCGACAACATACTGCACAACGCTCCGACAGCACCAGTGACCGTCAATCCCGATGTTCCGCCCGAGCTCGAGCGTATCCTCAACAAAGCCCTCGAAAAAGACCGCGACATGCGCTACCAGGTCGCAGCCGAATTGCGCGCCGACCTCAAGCGCCTCCAGCGCGAAATCGATTCTGGCAGCCGCCTCGCAAGTACGCAAAAATCTGCTGTCCGCGTTTCGGCCGTTTCCGAGCCGCCGTCCTCTCAACCCAAAGTGACGCCCTCCGGCAGCTCCGCCATCGTCGCCGCCGCCAGAAAACACAAGCTTGGCACCGCCCTGAGCATTGTCGGCATCCTGATCGTCGCCGCCGCCGCTTCATTTGGCATCTACTCGATTGTTCTCCGCTCGCGTCACGTGCCTTTCGACACCTTCACCATTGAAAATCTTACCAACAACGGACACATCGCTCTCGCCGCCATTTCCCCCGACGGCAAATACCTTCTCAACGTCCACGATGAAAATGGATTGCAGTCTCTCTGGCTTCGACACATCGCTTCGGCCAGCAATACGCAACTTGTTCCGCCCGCAGCCACCCGTTATGCAGGGCTCACCTTCTCTCCCGACGCCAACTATATTTATTGCGTGCGCCGCGACGAGTCCGAACACACTCTCGCCTCTCTCTACTCCGCCCCCATGCTCGGCGGCACGCCCCGTCTGCTCATCAAGGATGTCGACAGTCCCATCACCTTCTCTCCCGACGGCCAGCGCTTTGCCTTCTTGCGCGAAGATCACGACTCGCCTACTTACGAATTGATCGTCGCCAAAAGCGATGGCTCCCCTGATCGCACGCTTTTCAAAGACGTTTCTCTGGAAGGCCCTGGCAACTACAGCCCCGCATGGTCTCCAGACGGCAAGACCATCGTCATCACGGAATCTCAGCTGGCTAAAGGAATTACCGCCGCCGTCCTGGCTGTCGACGTGGCCTCTGGTAAGCTCCAAATTATCCCGTTCACTACAGGAAGAATTTTTCTCAATCCTGTCTGGATGCCCGATGGCTCGGGCCTGCTTGTTTCCGAGTACGGAAACGCAGGCGTATTGAATTCTCAGTTGGGTATCGTTAGCTATCCCAAAGGCGAGTACCGTCGCCTCACCACGGACACAAACTCGTATTTTTACCCCGGTATCGCCATCGATGGCCGCACCATCGCCGCCAACCAGTCACAGTCCCGGTATCAGATTCAAGTTGCTGCTGTTGCTCAGCCCGATGACGTTCACACTGTCCCGCTTTCTTCCAGCAGCCCGGTTTGGAATTGGGATTGGACTGCAGACGGTCGCATCGTCTTCATCCAAGTGCCCGATATCCGGATGGTGAAGCCCGAGGGCGGCGAAACCCTCGTTTACTCGGACGCAGATCACATCTCCGATCAATTGACGTCTTGCGGCCCACAGCAGTACATCGTGTTTCGTTCCGCTGGCCGCTCCGGCAAAGTCTCTTTCAATCTTTGGAGGATGACCGCCGCCGGAGCTGACTTCAAGCAACTCACGTTTGGCGCCGCCGAATCCGATCCTCGCTGCTCACTGGACGGCAAGTGGGTTTACTACGTCGATTTCGCCGACAATCACGCGCTAAAGCGCGTCTCCATCGATGGCGGCTCACCGCAAACGATCTTGGCCACTGCCAATGGCGTTACAGGCTTCTCGCCGGATGGCAAGACTATCCTCGGTCTGGAAGTTCGCGAACTGGACCATAAACTTGTCGTGGACCTCTTTTCCATCGACGACAAAAAGGTCACTTACCATGACATTGACCCACGCGCTTCTACGCCGATGGGATTTGCCCCGGACGGCAAGTCCATCGTCTATGCCGTTCAGGAAAAAGGAGTAGGCAATCTCTGGATGCAGCCTCTCGACGGCTCGGCTCCCCATCAGTTCACTCATTTCACTTCCGAACGCATCGATAAGTTCCGCTTTTCGCAGGACGGCACAAAAATCGCCATCGAGCGCGGGCACAATGAATCGGACGCCGTCATCCTCCGCGACACCTCGCGGTAGTGGGACAGATATTCCTGTCTGTCATACTGGGGAAATGGTGAGTTTACAAAATCAGGGAGAAGCGGGGCCCGAAGGATTCGACTGACTATTATTGTTTTCTCGATTTGCCCGCGCAAAATAGCCGCGACGCGCGCGCACCTGATACCCCTTGTGGTCCGGCACTTCGATGCGAATCCTGTGGTAGCGCCCATCGAGAACGTAGTTCGTAGGGATATACGCGATCGAATACTGATTCCTCAGCTCGTCGCCGATATCCTGGAAAGACTGATCCAAATCATCCACGTGATACGGGAAGAAAGCGCGTCCTCCCGTTTCATCCGCCAGATCCTGCAGAATCTTGTCGCCTTCGGTCAGGTGCGTCTTCCGGCTGGCTAATTTGTCGGGATCGGTCTGCGACAGTTGAATCCATTGGGTGCTCGTGCTGATAGTGTAAATGACCACGCTAGTTCGCTGCGCCATTTCGATGGCCTCGCCGCGGCTGTGCGTCGAAAGATTGTCGTCGCCGTCGCTGATCAGAATCATCACGCGCCGAACGATGTCTGGCTGGTCTCCCGGCGGACGCGGCGGATGGCTCAACTCGTTGCGGCAGGCGTCATAAATCGCATCATAGATCGCCGTCCCGCCGCCAGCGCGCGTCTGCATAATCTGATCACGCAGCAAGCCCGCATCGCCGGTGAACGCCTGCACCACCTGCGGCTCATCATCAAATGTCATCACGAACGCTTCATCTCTCCCGCGCCGCAATACACTGAAAAGAAAATTGATCGAGGCGTCCTGCTCGAATTTGATCCGGTCGCGGATGCTGTTTGAGGTATCCACGAGCATCCCGATGCGCAACGGCAAATCCGTCTGTTTGCTGAAATAGCGAATGTCCTGCGGAAACTTCTCATCAAAAATCTGGAAGTCTTCTTTTTGCAGATCGGGCACGAGCTTGTTGCGCCGGTTGAGCACCGTGAAGAGCACATCCACGAGGTTAACAACGGTAATGATCTTCTGCGGAGTCTGGGGCGTCGCCGATTTCTCTCCCGGTTGGCCTTGCTGCGGTGCCGCTGGCGGGGGCGCCTGAGGAGGTGGCGAGGACTGCGCCGGTGTCGTAGTTTTCGCGGGTGCTTGCTGTGCGCGGTCGCTGACCGCCGCTGTCAGCAAAACCGCTACAAGAAGTAAGGAAATCAGTGCCCTGGACATATGAGTGGATTATAGGTAGGGACCGAGCGCAGCGTCAATTCGCTTCGGATCCTCTCCGGCAGCCTCCGAAAGATTGCTGATAAATTCCCGTAATTCAATCGGCAGGGGCGCCCGCACTTCGATCCAGGCCCCGGTTCGCGGCTGCGAAAATCCCAGCCTGGCCGCGTGCAGAAAATTCCGGCCCAGCGCTGGCATGGTTGCATGCCCCCGCTCTTTAGACGCACCGCGCGCGATTCCGGCACCAACGCGAAGTTGTGCAGCCGCTCCGTACAGCGTGTCACCAACGACAGGATGCGCTATCGCCGAAAAATGCACGCGAATCTGATGGGTCCGCCCGGTGTGCAGCTGCACTTCGACCAGCGATGCTCCATCGATTTCCGCCAAGGTCCGCCAATCCGTGCGTGCCTCGCGCGCGTTAGTCCGTTGCAGGCTCTGTCGCAGAACGCTCCCCGGTCTCTCCTTGAATGCCGCCATCCGCGTGCGCCGATGCAAATCCCGACCAATCGCTAACTCAATGCGCCCCTGCTTCTCTTTCAACGGGCCCTCGACCAGCGCAATATAGATCTTTTTCACCAAGCGTTGCCGAAACGCCTCGGAAATCTTTGCGTGCGCGAAGTCGTTCTTCGCCACGAGAATGACCCCTGAAGTCTCTTTATCCAGGCGGTGCACGATTCCTGGCCGTAACGCATCCCCGCCCCGCGAAAGTGCCTGCCCTCGCCCGAGTAGCGCGTTCACCAGCGTCCCCCGCGTGTTCCCTGCGCCCGCGTGCACGGTCATCCCCGCGGCTTTGTTCAACACAATCACGTCGTCATCTTCATACAGCACGTCGAGCGGAATCGCTTCCGCCTCCGCGTGCATCGGTGGCCGCGCCTGTGCCTCCAGGGCGATATTCTGGCCCGCTCGCAACCGATGCGCGCCCTTCGACGGCTTGCCGTCGACAAGAACCAGCCCTGCTTCAATCAATTCTTGAATCCGCGTGCGGCTCAGATCGGGCAGGTGCGACGCTAGATAGCGATCCAGGCGCTCGCCGGCGTCGCTTTCTTGAACCGCGAGCTTGTGAGTGATGGGCGAAGGCACCGAAGGATTCTAGCAGCTTGCCCCTGGCTGGGAATCATACGCTCCAAACTCCCAATCGAAGCAAAGCGTTCACGCGGACGAACGGCTCTTTGTTGTCGAGGAGCTTGACTCCTTGGAGCTGAAAAGCAGATCAAGAATCAATAGAATGGCGCCGATGGTGATCGCAGAATCCGCCACGTTGAATGCAGGCCACCGGTAGTTGCCGATCCACACTTCGAAGAAATCCGTTACAGCCCCATGAAGAATTCGGTCCGTGACGTTGCCTGTGGCTCCTCCCAGCAAAAGCGCAAGCCCCGCGCACGCGGCAACTCCGCCTTGGCCCGCCACCAGCAGCCATGCCAGCGCGCAAATCACGGCAAGGGCTCCGCCCGTCAGCAGAATGCGCAGCCAGGGCGAATGCGAATCGGCAAACAGACTGAATGCAATGCCCGGATTCCGGCCGTGCACGAGATAAATGAAATGCCGAATTACTTCATGCCGCCAGCTCAGGTCCGTTTGCGTTTCAAACCACGCTTTCGTCGCGCGGTCGAAAATCACAATCCCCAGAGTGAGCCAGAGCCACTTTAGCCGCGAAGGCAATTTCATGAACGGGCAAGCTCCAATCCTTCGATTTCCGTAAGTGCGGCGCTGCAACGCTCGCAGACGCTGGGGTGGCGCGTATTCTCCCCCACATGCGTCGAGTAGTTCCAGCAGCGTTCGCACTTTGCCCCTTGGGCCGCGATCACGCGCAGGGCCAACCCTGGAAAAACCTCCGAGCGGTAAGAATCTCCATGAAGCCCGCGCGTACGGATCTCACCCGTGGAATCCGCCGGAACTCCCACCTGCGAAACAATCAGCAACTCGGGAAGCCGCTGCGCATATTTTCGCAGGGTGCCGAGCAACTGCAATTCCGCGTTCGAGGTGAACAGTTCAAAATTCACTTTTGCCTCCAGGCTAGAATTGATTCGCTTTGCGCTTCGCGCCGATTCCAGAGCCTTCAACGCTTCGCCGCGAATTCTGGTCAGCAACTCCCAATCGGCAGCTACCGATGCCGCAAGGCCCGTCTGGTAATCCCGCGCCTCCGGGAAGCATGCCATGTGCACGCTCTGCCCGTCGGCGGAAACTTTCGGCAAATGCGTCCAAATCTCCTCGGAAGTGAAAACCAGAATGGGCGCAGCCAAGCGCACCAGCGCGCTGGAGATTTTCCAAACCGCCGTTTGCGCCGAGCGCCGCGAGCGGTTCCTCGCCGCTTTCGTGTACAGACGGTCTTTCAAAACGTCAAAATAAAAGGCGCTCAAATCCACAACGCAAAAGTCGTGAATCGCATGATAAACACGGTGGAAATCGTATGCTGCATACCACTCCCGACATCTCCTCACCAACTCTGCCGTGCGCTCCAGCATCCACCTGTCCATCTCGTCGAGATCTTCGTTGGAAAGGGCGTCGCGCCCCGGCTCGAAATCAAATAAATTTCCGAGTGCAAACCGAAACGTATTCCGGATCTTGCGGTAGGCCTCGCTGAGCTGAGTCATGACGCGCTCGCTCATTTTCACGTCGGCCTGATACTCCTGCGAAGCGACCCACAGCCGCAGCAGGTCCGCTCCCCATTTCTCACAAATATCGCTGGGCAAAACGACGTTTCCGAACGACTTGGACATCGGACGCCCGTGTTCATCGAGCGTCCACCCGTGCGTAACGACGCTCCGATAGGGCGCGCGCTCGCGCAATCCCGTCGCGATCAGCAGCGAACTCTGAAACCACCCGCGATACTGGTCAGGCCCTTCGAGATAAACATCCGCGGGCCACTCGTCCCCCTTCAAAACGGCGAGGTTCGAGGACCCGGCGTCAAACCACACATCCAAAATGTCATTTTCTTTGCGCCACGTACCCGCGCCGCAAGAACATTTTGTCCCGGCGGGCAACAATTCCTCCGCGGTGTGCTTGTACCAAGCGTCCGCGCCTTCTTTCTCGAACCACTTCACCACGTTGCGCAACGCTGCAAAATCCTCCAGCCGCGCTCCGCAACCCTCGCAATAGAAGACAACGATGGGTACGCCCCAAAATCGCTGCCGCGACACGCACCAATCCGGCCGCTTCTCGATCATCTCGTAGATGCGCTCTTCGCCCCACGCCGGAACCCATTTCACACCGTGAATTTCCTGAAGGGCTTCCGCACGAAAAGTTTTTTCTTTTCCGCGCGCCGGTTGATCCATCTTGATAAACCACTGCTCTGTCGCCCGGAAAATTACCGGATTGTGGCAACGCCAGCAATGTGGATAGCTATGCGTGTAACTTTGGATTCCAAGCAGCGCTCCGCGATCCTCGAGTAGTTTTGCAATGATCGGATTCGCTTCGAACACATTCTTGCCTTTGTATTCCGGCAGTCCTTCGAGATACACGCCCTTGTCATCTATCGGGGCATAAACTTCCAGCCCATATTTTTGCGCTGAAAGAAAATCATCCGAACCGTGACCGGGGGCCGTATGCACAATCCCACTACCCTGATCCAGGGTCACGTAATCCGCAAGAATACCGGGCACCTGCATGGGCAAAAAAGGGTGCTGAAATTTCGCGCCTTCAAATTCGCGACCTTTCCCGTTCGAACGCACCCGCACCTCTTGAATCCCGCACTCCGCCTGCAGCGCCGAAACCCGCTCCGCAGCAAGCAGAAGGGCGCCCTTCTCGGTCTCCACAACCACATATTCATAATCAGGATGAAATGCCAAAGCCCGATTGTGCGGCAAGGTCCAGGGCGTGGTCGTCCAGATCACCGCGCTGACGTCACTCATTCCCGCAAACGCGCTTTTCCCACCGGGCACCAAGCCAAACTTCACCCAAACCGAGGGACTCGTGTGATCTTCGTGTCCAACCTCCGCCTCAGCCAAAGCCGTCGTATCGTAAATGCACCAGTACACCGGCTTCCGCCCGCGATACACAAATCCCCTTTCCATGAAATCGAGCAAAGCGCCTGCGACCACCGCCTCATAATCGTGGCCCATCGTCAAATAAGGATCATCCCATCGGCCTAGCACTCCCAGTCGCTGGAAATCCCGCTTGTGCTGCTCCACATAACGCGTCGCAAACTCGCGGCACAGTCGTCGAAACTCCGCCGGTGAAACTTTCCCTTTTCCGCCTAGCTCCTTTTCCACTTGCGTTTCGATGGGCAATCCATGGCAATCCCAACCGGGCACATACGGCGAGTAATGCCCCGCCATGCTCTTGGATTTGACGATCACGTCTTTCAGAATTTTGTTGAGTCCCGTGCCTAGATGAATTGTGCCCGTCGGGTACGGCGGCCCATCGTGCAAGACGAACAACGGCTGGCCTTTGCGCGCTTCAAGAATGCGCTCATAAAGATGCGACGCCTGCCACGCCGCAAGCTGTTTCGGCTCATTCTGCGGAAGCCCAGCCTTCATGGGAAAATCGGTCTTGGGCAGGTTCAGCGTTTTCTTGAGTTCCAGAGGTTCGGCCATCTATAAGTGTGCCCGCAGCTTCGCTTCCTTGATTGGAGTGCCGTCCCTTTGCCGCCGTACCCTGGTTCAGGTATTCAGCCAGAAACATCGGAAAGCGTTGTATTTCCGTATGTTACAATGATTGAGTGCCGGTGTCAGCGGCCCGGGAGGCGCAACCTTTCCCGGTTCTCGTGAATCCTATGGATTCAGGACACCCTATGCAGGTGAGTTGCGTCTAACCAAGGGGAAGATGGTGCCGGATCTGATCGTCAATCTCGTACCGCCTGAAGCAACAAAGCCCTCCGTGTCTACCTCTGGTGCGCAGCAGGCCATTCCAGTGCCTGCGGCGGCGGTTCCAAAGTTTGGCGCGCCCGATTTGCTTATTCCCGATAATTTTTGGTCCAACCTAAAACAGTTTCTGACCGAGCGTCCAGTCAAAGTGAGCGACCGGCCCGGCGCGCCGTTTGTAAAAGCAGCATTCGGCGCGGGCGTTTTTGACAATTTCAAAGACTTCTTCAGTTCGCGCCCAGTGCCGAAAGGCCCCGTAAATAGCCGACTGGCAGTCTCCTGGGGCGCCAACTTCGGCGGGTTTGGCGCGCGCCTAAAAGAGGCTTTCTTTCCGGCAAAACTCCCCCCCGCGAACTTCACCAGCAAGCCGGTGAAAGTGAAGGATATCTGGACGAAGGACGAAAACTTCGGCTGGACCCAAGTGATTTCCTTTGCCTTGCATGGCAGCCTTTTTGCACTGGTCATTTTGATTCCTTTGTTTTGGCATTTCGGGACGAAGACCGAGGCGAAAAATAAAAATGTCGAAGTGACCGGGATTGATCTTTCGCCGTACATGGCGAAACTACCGGCAGGCGCGAAGAAGGCCGGCGGCGGCGGCGGTGCGAACGACCATACGCTGACTCCCGTCAACAAAGGCAAGCTCCCGAAGTTCCAGTGGACACAGTTCACTCCGCCGCAAGTGAAACCTCAGAATCCCGACCCCAAGCTGGCGATGGACCCATCGTTGCTCGGTCCGCCAGACCTCAAAGTACCGAATATTAATGCGGCGAACTTTGGCGATCCGCTGGCCAACGGGGTGAGCGATTCTCTCGGTCACGGCAATGGCACGGGAATCGGAAGCGGCACCGGCGGCGGCCTGGGTCCCGGTGAAGGCGGAGGCACGGGCGGCGGCGCCTTCCGCGCGGGCGTCAATGGCGTTGGAATTCCGGAATGCATCTATTGCCCGCCACCGCTTTATTCGGACGACGCGCGCAAAGCGAAGTATATGGGCACCGTGGTGTTGCAGGTGACGATTACGCCCGACGGCCGCGCGGTCAACATTTCCATCCTCAAGGACCCCGGAATGGGCCTCGGAGAAAAAGCGGTCGAGTCCGTACGCACTTGGAAGTTCCGGCCAGCGGCGGGACCGAACGGGAAAATTGTGGCCGTGCAAGTGCCGATTGAAGTGACGTTCCGCCTGTACTAATTTTCTTTCTTCCCTCTAAGCTCTCATTATTTCGGGTTCATTTTTCTCCCGCTGTAGAAAATCTCATTCGCAGGCAACCAAACTCCGTTTCAAGACTTCTGACTAGCCGACTGGTGCCCGCCTCCAGACGTTGTCGGGCCGAACCGTGAGGCGGAGACGGAGGCCTGCGCATGCGCGATCCATTTCTGCGCCCTTTTTCCGGGAACGATCCTGCAACGGAATCCCCTTCGAGAGAATCCTGGTTGAATCGCGTTCGAGAAAACCTAGGACAACTTCTCATTCCTTCGCATTTGAAACCCTCGTCGGCAAACGGCGCTCCGATTCATCTCCTGAAGTTCGATAAATCGCTGCGACCGGCGCGCGCGCAGGGCGTTTCGCTGATTACTCACGCGGCGGTCTTCGCCGTAATTCTTCTAATCCTAGCGAATACAAAGGGAGTGACTAAACCGCCTTTCCCCGGTGAAACAACGCCGTTGGGCCCGTACAGACTTTCCGCACCACTCATCCGCAGCCTCACGAGCGCGCACCCATCGGGCGGAACTGGCAGCGGCGGTGACCAAAACCCAATCCCAGCGACGAGCGGAAATCTGCCGCCGCACTCTTCTATCGTGCTTGTGAAGCCCACGCTTCCGCAAAACGAGCATCCGCATTTGCCAGAACCGCCGACGATTTTTGATCCGGGCACCGCGCCGGTTCTTACGCCCACTGATAGAATAGGACTGCCCTGGATGCCGGAAGATACGAACTCTCCAGGCCCAGGGAAGGGACATAGCATAGGGTCGAAGGATGGCGATACTACTGGCGATGGTGGGATTGGGCCGGGGGGCGATGGCACTGGCAGGAGTGCGTACGGACCGGGATTCATTCCTCCCGGATGCGCCTATTGCCCCTATCCGACATACACGGACGAGGCGCGGCACGGCAAGGTGCAAGGGTCGGTAACACTGGCGGTTCTCGTAGGCGGGGATGGACGGGCGCAGGAAATCCGCATCGTGAAGGGCATCGGTTTTGGGCTGGATGAGCGCGCAGTGGAAACCGTGCGCGGCTGGAAATTCATTCCAGCCCGCGACGGAGCGAAGCGAGCGGTTACCGCGTGGGTGACCGTAGAAACAGTCTTTCGGCTGTTCCGATGAAGGCGTGTCCGGCTTGAATGCAAGTGGGTGATGGCAGTAGCATTTCGTTATGCCGCATGAATTTCGGCAGTGGGAAGAAGAACTGGAGCCGCAGCCCTCCGCGGTGCGCCTTGGCGGGCCACCTCGCAAATCGACGGGAATTGGCGTGCTCGATCCGCCCGGCCCTCCCGCGGGGCCTCGGTCAGCACTGCCCGCATCCTTTCTGCTGCGCTTGCTTGGTGGGCTGATTTTGGCCGGTTTGGCGCTGTTCCTCCTCTTCCAGCTGTTCGCGCGATAGAGGGTGATTCAAGCAACACAAGCAATGGTTCTGCTGTCTGGGCTGTAGACAATCTGTTAGGATTTCGGCATGAGAAGAGAAACGCGTTTTTCTTTGGCTATCCTTGCTGGATTGGTGTGCCTGGCGCACACGGCGCGGGCGCAGAACTCGCCTGCCACGCTGGAGATCACGGCGCACGTCACGCCGACGGCGGCGCGGCCGGAACCCGTGCGGCAATTCACGTTGTACATCCTGACAAAGAGCTATGCGGATATCGCCAAGGAAGTCGAGGAGGGAGACGTAGTCCCGCCCCGCGATGAGTTCATCGACAGTTTGAAGATAACACCGGAACTGAAGAAATGGCTGAAGGAGCACGACACGCTCGACCTGACATCTCCCGATCTAGATAAATTGCTGAAGCCCGACGACATCATCCACGTCCCGGAATTTTTGCTGGCTTACCAGCACTCCAACAGCGGTGGGGTTACAAACGGCATTCCGAAACCGAAATATAAGGATACGGACAAAACGGACCATCCTGAGAAATACGAGAAAGACTTGCAGGCCTATTACACCGCGTTGAAGAAATTTATCGTTGCGAATCCGGCAACGGTTTCCGGAGTGGAACTGGAGCTGGACGCGGTGAATCCGCAGAAGAAGTGGGCGCTGATTCTGAGCAATCAGAAAAAGCGCGTGCAGAAACTCGCGCCGGCCGTGGCGCAAACAAAATATATGGCGGCGAAAGTAGAGACGGATCTGGAAGGACACGCTTTCCTCCGGGAGCTGGCGCCCGGGAATTACTGGATTAGCTCGCTGAGCTTCGATGCAGCCGCCGGCGACGCGCGCGTGCGATGGGATGTGCCGGTGGCGATTCAACCGGGACAGGCTTTTCGCATCGAACTCACCAACCTGAACGCCGCGGACACGCTGGCAGCGTCGGCACCATAAGGTCCACCGGCAGCCGCGGCCATGGGCACACCTCTCCTTTGGCTGGCCTTCAATTTATTCGTACTCGCCGCGATTGCATTGGATCTTGGCGTCTTTCATCGCAGGCCTCACAAAATGGAAACGCGGGAAGCGATCACCTGGACACTCGTCTGGGTTGGTCTGTCAGTGGCGTTTGGGCTCTGCGTGATGCATTTCTCGGGAGCGCAGCGCGGTCTTGAATTTTTTACCGGCTATGTGATCGAAAAAGCCCTCAGTGTGGACAACCTGTTTCTGTTCCTGGTGATTTTCAGGGCATTTAAGGTAGATGAAAAGATTCAGCACCGCATTCTGGAATGGGGGATTATCGGGGCCCTAGTGATGCGTGGCGCGATGATCGCGGCGGGAGCGGGGCTGATCGAACGTTTCAGCTGGGTGCTATATGTGTTCGGCGCGTTTCTGGTTTACGCGGGATTGCACATGCTGTTTGCCAAGAAAAAGGAGATGCATCCCAACGAGAACAGAATTTCGCGATTCGCGAAAAGGTATCTGCGCGTCACGCAGGAATACAAGGGAAGCAAGTTTTTCGTTCGCGATGGTGGGAAGCTGTTTGCGACGCCTTTGTTCGTTGTTTTGCTGATTGTGGAGCTTACGGATATCACTATGGCGGTGGATTCGATTCCGGCCATCTTTGGGATAACGCGGGATCCTTTTATCGTATACACATCCAACGTGTTCGCGATTTTGGGTTTGCGCGCGATGTATTTTCTATTGGCCGGTGTGCTGGGGCGGTTACGGTATCTGACGGCCGGTCTTTCGTTTGTGCTGTCGTTTATTGGGGCGAAGATGATTGTTGAGCCGTGGGTGCATATTTCAGTTGAGACCTCGCTTGCGGTTGTGGGGGGGATTTTGTTCGTGGCGCTGGCGGCATCCTTGCTGACCGGCCCAAGAACACAGGCATGAATCTGGCACGCTGGGGGAACGGCTTTGCCAAGATGGTGCGTCCCGACGCAGACGAAACGCAGCGACGATTCGCAGGGCAATCTCACTAGAGTTTTCTAATCTTGGTATGGACGACGAGCCTGGCGATTTGGCCCTCTGAGCGCTAGGAAAGTCCAGGGGTGTGCGCGTGCAAGGGCCAGAAGTGGAAGCCGTAAGGAGCCGCAAAGACACTGAGCTGACAAGGATTAGCGCGAGGTTTGCAGAGCGGCCATTTGGGCAGTTGAGAGAAGATTGGCGAGCTTTTTTAGGTCGTAATTTCATTTCGGAACATGACTTGGCTGGACGGTTCGCAATCGGACAAGTGAGGCCATGAACGATGCGTCGAACACCGCGCTTGCGAAGGCAAGAGCGCCAGACGGGCCGGAGGGATGATTGACTCCTGAAAAGCCTTGGAACCTACGCCATTTGGTTGTCGCGGTGTGCTTCGTACTTGTGTACGTGCTAGTGGATCGAACGACGGTATCGTTTCAGATCTGGACGGAAATCAGCGCATGGTACCCACCCACGGGACTGGCGCTGGCCGCCCTTATTGGACTCGGGTGGCGGTACGCGCCGGTAATCCTGGTGGCCGAGTGCATCGCTTCGACGGTGAATTATCACCTGCCGGTGCATTCGTACTCATTCCTTGTAGGGAACGTGGAATTCATTGCGGTATACACGCTGGCGGCCTTGGTATTGCGGCGAGTGGTGAAAATTGATTGGCGTCTGCGATCGATGAGGGATGTGACGTGGCTGCTGCTAGTCGCCACCTGCGCGTCATGCATCGAGTCGTTCGTGGGGACGAGATTCCTGATGATTGACCAGTTGATTCCCGCGCAGGGATATCTGCTGGCGACGATGAATTGGTGGGTTGGGGATGCCGTGGCGATTGGATCGATCGTTCCCTTTTCTTTGATTTATATCTTGCCGGGGTTGCGGCGATACCTGGGCTACCCGAAAAGTGACGGAACGGCGGAGGAACCAACTCATCGGGTGGGCAGGCATGAACTACGAGGATTCGGGCGCGCGCTGGAATCGGGACTGTTCGCGGCAAGCATCGTGGCAGTGCTGTGGGCGGCACTGAGCGGAAGATTCTCCAGCGGTAATGAAATGTTTTACCTGCTTTTTCCCCCGCTGATTCTGGTGGCGGTACGGCGGGGATTGCGAGGAGCGACGGCAGCGATTCTGGCGCTGGATACGGGAATTATCCTGGCGCTGCGAGTGTACCAGCGAAGCTACACAGAACTCACGCTCCTGCAATTTCTGATGCTGATTCTATCGCTCGCGGGGCTGGTGCTGGGAGCTCTGATCAGCGAACGCGACGGAAGCGAGCAGAAACTGTCAGAGGAAGAAGCGCGGATGCGTCTGCTGTTGGAATCGACGGGAGAAGCGGTCTACGGAGTGGATACCAACGGAAAATGCACTTTCTGCAACCACGCGATGCTGCGGCTACTGCGCTACCCCTCGCAGGAGGTCCTGCTGGGGCGAAATTTGCACGACGTGATACACCACACTCGGCGAGATGGAGCGCCCCTGCCGCGCGATGAATGCCGGGTGCAGAAAGAATTCCTGGCCGGAAGAAAATTCCATGGGACGGACGAGTTGCTGTGGCGAGCCGACGGGACCAGTTTCGATGCCGAGCTGTGGTGTCACCCGCTGCTGCAGCAGGGGAAGATGTTGGGCGGCGTCGTAACCTTCGTGGACATCACCGAGCAGAAAAAAGCACAAGAGGTACTGCGGCAGGCGAAGGAGGATGCAGAAGCAGCGAACCGGGCGAAGAGCGACTTCCTGGCGAACATGAGCCACGAGATTCGAACGCCGATGAACGGGATCCTGGGGATGACTACGCTGGCGCTGGAAACGAACCTGGACGCGGAACAGCGGGACTATTTGAGCATGGTGAAGAGCTCAGGAGAATCGCTGCTCACGCTGCTGAACGACATTCTGGATCTTTCGAAGATTGAAGCGGGCAAGTTGGAGCTGGAGATCGCGGACATGTCGGTGGAAGACTGCATCGAGGACGCGCTGGAGCCGTTGGCACTGAAGGCTCAGCAGAAGGGCATCGAACTAGTGTGGAATGTGGGCAGAGACATTCCGGGGGTGGTACGGGGCGATTCCACGAGACTGCGGCAGGTGCTCATCAATTTAGCGGGGAACGCGCTGAAATTCACGAATGCAGGACAGGTGGCCATATATGGGCGGCACGCCGGGAACACCGAGGGTGGATTGATGGTGGAATTCACGGTTTCGGATACAGGTATCGGAATAGCGGAGGAGAAAAGGACGAAGATTTTTGAGGCGTTCGCGCAGGCGGATATGTCGACGACGCGGCGGTACGGAGGGACGGGGCTGGGGCTTTCGATATGCGAGCGGCTGGTGGACTTGATGGGGGGGCGCATCTGGGTGGAAAGCGAAGAGGGCCGTGGAAGCGAGTTCCATTTCACGATGAAGGTGTTCTGGGATGCCGAGGAGGAGAAGTCCAAAGCGACACCGGGCGGGGCGGACCGGCCGAAGGTACGGCGCGTTCTTGTGATTGGCCACAATCCCGTAAGCCGGGAGCTGCTGGAACGTTTGCTCCCAAGATGGAATATGAAAGCGGTGGAGGCGGCGAGCGTGAAAGATGCGCTGGTTTCGCTGAAGAGAGCGCAGCAAACGGGCGAGAGGTTCTCGGCGATCATGATCGATAAAGACATGAGTCGTTCGGGAGGACTCCTGCTGCTCGCGGCTTTGCGGAGTTCCGTGGCGCCCGATGTGCCGGCGATTCTGGTCCATTCGCGGGCACTAGACGGAGCGGAGAGAAAACGATGCGAGCAGGCAGGAGTGACTCGAACGATCCTCAAACCATTCCGTCGCTCCGCCGTGCATGAGGCGTTGCTTGAATGTTTCGGAGAAGTGAAAGAGACAGAGGCCGTGGCGGCAGCGGCACCGGCGGAGGACGGGCGCGTGGGTTTGCGGATACTGCTTGCTGAAGACAATACCGTGAATCAGCGATTGACTTCGAGGCTGCTGGAAAAAATGGGGCATACGGTGACTATTGCCGGCAACGGGCAGATTGCGCTGCGACTGCTTGCCGAAGAGGATTTCGACTTGGTGGCGATGGACATGCAGATGCCGATTATGGACGGCTTGGAAGCCACGGAAAAGATTCGCGCCGGCGAGAAGGAATCGGGGAGGCACGTAGCCATCGTGGCGATGACGGCGAATGCGTTCGAAGAGGATCGGGAGAGATGCCAGCAAGCGGGAATGGATGGCTACATTGCCAAGCCCGTCAGCTCTAAGTCGATTGAGATGGAGATTGCGCGCGTGATGGCGGCGCAGGAGAAGGTCGAGAAGCTGGAAGCTCCGGGAAGAAGATAGTGCAGGGTCTAGGAGTCCGCTAGCCGACCTTGCATTTGTACAAGATCAGCTTGCGGGCTGGTTCGCCTCGACGCAGGATACGCTCCAGGCAGAGTACGCCCGCAATAGTAGTTCGTGCCTACCTATTATTATCTAGTTAACGACACATGCGATTTAGGACTAGAAAGAAGGGCAAACTGGTGATGGGTACGGCGCCGGCGGCGAGGCGCCGGAATCGGAGTAATTTCCATGAAGACGGATCGCTACGTGTGGGCTGCATTGTCCGCCTTGTTTCTTTTGCTCGGCACACACGTGTTGCTCGATTCGATTCGCCATGCGGGGCCGTACGAGGATGAATACGTCTTACTGGGAGCGACACTCACGGCGTTGGGACTGGCTTCGTTGTGGATTCTCTATGGCCAGTACCGGCAAGTAAGGGCGATGGCGCGGCATATGCGGCGTGGGTCGCACTTCCCGAGTAGGTCGAGAGGGAACAGAAGGGCAGACAATCCTTAGAGGAAGCACCGAGAAGAGAGACCTAGTTAGCTACCCGCGTTGAGATCATTGTTGCTAGAATCCTTCCACTGAACGATATTTTCTAAACTAATGTTGTCAGTGCTCGGAAGAGAAAAATAGAGTCGTTCCCTGGAAGGAGTTGCGTGCCAAACCGCGCATCAGCGGTGGAATGCATTTCGTTGGCTTTTGCCCGGACAAAGCAGTTGTTGCTCCGGCCATTCCGTTTTGGGTTGTGGGCGCGGCTGGCGGTGGTGGCTTTAATCACGGGAGAAGCAGGAGGAGGCGGCGGAGGAGGAGGGAGCATTCCGAACTTTAACCCGAATCAAGGCCAGGGCGGCGACGAACACTGGGCAGGGGCGGCGCAACTTATCAGCGTACCGGGTTGGGAGCAAATCCGGCCTTATACGGGGTGGATCGTGGTGGGCGCGGCGTTGGCGCTGGCGGTGATGCTCTTGTGGATTTATAGCGACTGCATTTACCGGTTTATTCTATTGGACGCGGTGGTTAGCGGGCAGTGCCGGTTGCGCGAAGGGTGGCGGCGATGGAGAGCGGCAGGACGGCGGTATTTTGTTTGGGTGATTGCGTTCGGATTCGGAGCCTTCCTCGTGGTGGGAGTAGTGGCAGGAATTCCGGCTTTGCTGGCATATCGCGCGGGGTGGTTTGAGAAGCCGGAGGACAACCTCGGAGCGCTGATTGGGGGAGGGATTTTGGTGGCACTTGTGGTGATTGCCATGGTGGCGGTTTTTGCGATCATCGACATGCTGGGAAGGGATTTTCTGGTGCCCGTGATGGCGTTCGAGGATGTGGGGGCGCTGGAGGGATGGGAGCGGCTGCTGTCGATCATGGGCGCGGAGAAATCGGCATACGCCGTGTATGTATTGATGAAGATTGTGCTGGCCATGGGGAGCGCGATTATTTTCGCGATCATCAATCTGGTCGTGATTTTGATTTTGTTGATCCCGCTAGGGGTTCTAGGGCTGGCAGGGTATTTCATCGGCAGCGGGCTTGGGATTACATGGGAC
Organism: Candidatus Acidiferrum sp.; assembly: GCA_035272765.1. GTDB lineage: Bacteria > Acidobacteriota > Terriglobia > Acidiferrales > UBA7541 > Acidiferrum. The sequence goes on along the minus strand of DATEQG010000042.1, from coordinate 36,613 downwards.
ATCTCGACGGAATTGTTGGTGGCAGCTTTCGGGTTGCTGGCGTTCGCAGGCATACTGTACGTGGTGGGGTTTGTGTATGCGCCGGGGCTGGTGTTTTTCCAATCGTACACGGTGGAGTTTTTCGCGTCACGGTACGGACCACTAGGGAGCAAAATGTTTCCGCCCGGAGCGGCGCCTACACCGCGGATACCACCATCGCCAACATCAGCGCCACTGGTTCCCGGAGACTCGTTTCCTGCGTGATTCTTGGGGAAGAGACGGGGTTGGGCAGTTTCGGACTAGTCTTCTTCAAACACTAATTCGTCGACGTAGCACCACATCCAGTCTTCGCCGGCTTCTAACGAGCGAATGACAGGATGTTTGGTGGCGTGGAAGTGCTTTGTGGCGTGCTTATTTTTCGAGGAATCGCAGCAGCCAACGTGGCCGCACGTCAGGCAAAGACGGAGATGCACCCAGGTATCCCCCATTTTTATGCATTCTTCGCAGCCCTTGGATTTTGGTTTTGCAGGATGTATATGCTGGATGTGCGTGCAAACATCGGCCATGTTTCTCTCCTGAATCGATTATTTCTTGGCCTGAATGGGGATGCGAACTTGAAAGCGAGTGTCGCCGGGGACGGAGGTGACACTAATCTGGCCACCGATGCTTTTGATGATCCGGCTGACGACATCGAGACCAAGACCGGTGCCTTCGCCAACACCCTTGGTGGTGAAAAACGGATCGAAGATGCGGGAGATCTTTTCGGGCGGAATCCCAGAGCCGTTATCGGCAATTTCCACGAGGACGAAATCATTTTCGCGAGCGGTGCGAACGGTGAGCTTGCCGCCGCCTTTCATGGCGTCGGCGGCGTTGTCGATGAGATTGGTCCAGACTTGATTGAGTTCGCTGCCGCTGGACATGACTTTGGGAAGATCGGGAGCGTAGTCGCGGATGACCGTGATGCCGCGTTTGAGCTTGTGATTCATGATCGTAAGGGTGGTTTCGAGGCCGCGCTCGATGTCCACTTCCTGCATGGGGCCTTGATCCATGTAGGAATATTCCTTGATGGCTTTAATGAGGTCGGAGATGCGTGCGGAGCTATGTTCGAGCTCTTCGGCGATGCGCTCCATTTCGAGGAGAGTGGCGAAGCGAGTGAGCTCGGGGCCGACGGACGCGCCCGCGACCGCGGCAAAGGTAGCCAGATGAGCGTCGGTGAGGCCCGCATCCGCGAGGGATGGCGAGAGCTTCCAGGCATCCTCGACGTTGTGCGCTTCGAGCCACGCTTGAATGGCTTCTTCGCGCTCGACGCGAGCGAACTCGTCCTTGAACTGAGCGGGCTTCAGCGTCGAGCGAATTTCCTCTTCACGTTCAGCCAGAAGACCGCAGTCTTCCGGCCCGATATCCGTGTTGCGAGCGGCTTCGCGCAAACGGGCCAAGCAATCGCGCAAAGCGGCGGCGGAACGGCGAGCGGCGGCGGAAGGATTATTGAGTTCGTGAGCGAGGCCGGCGGAAAGTTTGCCGAGGGCGGCGAGTTTTTCGTGCTGCTGCTCAGCGCGCGTGACACTGCGAACGCGATCCGCGAGCAAACCGACGAGGCGGACCGTAAGCTCTGGCATTCTCCGGTAGAGCTCCGTGAATTGGACGACAGGAAAACCGAGGTAATGCGAGGAAACAACAGCGCGGCCGGTAACTGAGATCACTTTCAGCCGGGAGAAAGGAAGCATACCGGTGACATCGCCGGAGGTGATGGTAAATACGGGGCCGTCGGCACTTCCGTGTTCGGCCCGGGCGCGCATCTCGCCATCGAGCATCACCAGCATGTACTCGGGCGCGTCACCTTCGCGCATTATGATTTCGCCAGGAGCGGAGCGGCGTTCCTCGGATACGGAAACAAACCAAAGGAGTTCTTGTTGCGGCAGGTCCGCGAAGACACTTATGTTGCGCAACTTGGCGACGAGTTCTTCGGCGTGCGACTGAGAGGGAATTTCGGTCATTCGCGTCCTGCTCTCCTGGTAGGCAGGCTCATTGTACCTTTGCCAGATATTGATGCATGAATTGGACGACGACGGCGCCTTCACCAACGCCGGAGGCGACACGCTTAACCGAACCGTGGCGGACGTCACCCACGACAAAGATTCCTGGGACGTTGGTCTCCAGCAAACCGGGATCGCGATCGAGGGTCCAGGAAGCGGGGCGCTTGCCATCGCGGAGAAGGTCCGGGCCGGAGAGGATGAAGCCGCGCTCGTCGCGCTCGATGAGGTCGCCTAGCCATTGGGTACGCGGCTGCGCCCCGATGAAAATGAAGAGGCTCGACGCAGGAAGCTGGTCGCGTTTTCCGGTGGGCTCGCACTGCACCGTGATGCCCGTCAGGCGCGTTTCGCCTTGGACCTCGACTAGGGTGGTCTGTGGCCAAACTTCAATGTTGGGAGTTTTTTGAATTTGCTCGATGAGGTAGTGAGACATGGTGCTGGCAAGCGAGGTGCCGCGAACGAGCATGACCACTTTGTTCGCATACTTGGAAAAGTGCATGGCGGCCTGGCCGGCGGAATTCGCGCCGCCGATGATGTAAACAGTTTCGCCACGACAGGAGATGGCTTCGGAGGTGCCGCCGCCGTAATAGACTCCGGCGCCCCGGAGGCGGTCGATGCCGGGGACGTCAAGAGTGCGCCACTGAACGCCCATGGCCAGGAGCAAAGCGTTGCAGGAGATTTCGGCGCCATCGGCAAGTTTTATGAAGCGATAGGGGCCATCGATGTGGAGGCCGACAACGTCCTGCGGCGAAAGAATTTCAACGCCAAAACGGCGGGCTTGGGCGACGGCCCGGAAGGCCAGGTCGGCGCCGGAAAGTCCCGCGGGAAAGCCGAGATAGTTTTCGATGCGGGAGCTGAGGCCAGCCTGTCCACCGGGAGCTTCGCGCTCGATCATAACCGTGCGAAGACCCTCGGAAGCACCATAAACCGCAGCGGCGAGCCCGGCTGGTCCACCACCGACGATGGCGAGGTCGTAGAAATTTGTGAGCGCATGCGTGCGCAGGCCAACTTTGTCGGCCACTGTGGGCAGAGGCGGCTCGGCCAGCCTGGTGCCATCGGGGAATAAAACCAGAGGGAGCGTTTCCGCCTCAGGACCGAGCGAGGCAATGAGGCTGCGAACTTCGGGATCACTTTGGGCGAGTTCGACATCGATCCATTGATACGGAACCTGGTTGCGGGCCAGAAAATCGCGGAGTTCGTAGGAGCGGTTGGACCAGCGAGTGCCCAGAACGCGAATGCCTTCATAGAGCGGCCGGAACGTGGAGTTCCAGTCCGTGAGGAGGTCGTCGATGGCGGGGAAGAGCTTTTCCTCGGGTGGATCCCAGGGCTTCATCAGGTAATAGTGGATGCGAGCTTCGTTGATGGCGTCGATGGCAGCGGTGGTATCGGCGTAGGCAGTGAGAAGGGCGCGTTTGGCCTGGGGATGGATTTCCATGGCTTCGGAGAGGAAGCCGACGCCGTTCATTTGGGGCATGCGCTGATCGGCGAGGAGCAGTGCTACGGGATTATTGCGGGCTTTTAGCTCGCGAAGAGTGGAAAGGGCGGCGCCGCCGGAACTGGCCCGCATAACGCGATAGCGGTCGGAATAGTGACTGCGGAGGTCACGCTCGATGGCCCGCAGGACCTCCGGGTCGTCATCGACGGTGAATAGAACAGGTTTCGGCATACCCCTCAGATGATTTGGAGGAGGGATTCGTTGCAACTTTCGCGACAGGTTCAGAGCATCGCGTGGTTGCGCCCACGTGCTCACGCTACAATCTTCTGGTCGAGTATGTCCAGTCCGCTCAACACCGCAATCGCAGGGCTCTGCTCCGGAGAGGCGTCCGCGCGCGAGTCTGCAGCCGAAGAGATTTTTGCCGCCGGCCGAGCGTCTGCCGAGCACGCGGCCAAGTCCTGGTTGAGCGATGCTGAATTATCCGCATTGCTGCTGGGGCCGAAACCTGAAGCGACGGTCGGGCTGGCAGTGCAGCGGGAGACCTTTTCGAAGATTCGCGCGGCTCATAGCGTGTCGCGTTTGGCCGAGGTACCGTCGGATCAGGATGCGGAAGAGTTTGAGCTGCACTTTTCGAATGGAGTTTCTCTAGACATTTTAACGTCGAGGGCACCGGGCGGTGATGGGGCGATTGCTCGGTATTTGGAAAAATTTGGAGAAGGTGTGCAGCAGGTGGAGTTTAGGTGCTCCGATGTGGATCGGGCGACGGAGATTTTGAAGGACAAATTTGGCGTCGCAGCGGTTTATCCTGAAACGAGACCCGGAGCGGATGGAACTCGCGTGAATTTTTTCCTTATGCCCATTCCCGGCGGCGGCAAAGTCTTGATTGAGTTGTACGAATCCGCCGCAAAGCCTCAGAAATAATTCACCTAGTTTTGGAGATTTCGCTCCAGGCGCGGAGGGTTTCCGCGACGGTCCAGGCTTGGGCGATGCAGCCTCGGGGATTGTGCGGCGGGTCCCCGTCGAAGATCTCGGCTAAAGTGCCGAGACCATAAGCGCTGAGGTAGGATCCGAGCGGCTCAAGGTGGCTGAGCGCAGCGGAACGATCGCCATAAACTCGAAGGTGCGCCACCGCGAATGGCCCGAGCAGCCAGCCCCAGACGGTTCCTTGATGATAGGCGGCATCGCGCGTTCTTTGATCGCCGCCGTAGTGGCCCTGATAACCCGGTTCGCCAACTGCAAGGCTGCGGAGGCCGTGGGGAGTGAGCAGCCGCTGCGCGCAGATGTCGACTACTGATTCTTGCTGGTCTTTGTTCAGCGCGCTGACGGGCAGGGAGACGGCTAGAATTTGGTTGGGGCGAAGGGCGGCGTCCTTGCCGCTGGTTTTCGCGGAGCCCGGAACGTCAATTACATCGAAACAGCAGTTTCGTTCGGGATTCCAAAATTTTTGGAAATTGATTTTGGCTTGCGCGGAAAGGCGCTCGTAAGTGTCTGCGGATTTATTTAGAAGGCGCGCGAACTGCGCCATCGTTTGCAGCGCGTTGATCCAGAGCGCGTTGATTTCAACCGGCTTGCCGGTGCGTGGCGTTACGACCCAATCGCCGATCTTGGCGTCCATCCAAGTGAGCTGAACGCCCGGGCCGCCCGCGTAGAGCAGACCGTCGTCGGAATCGACATGAATGTTGTAGCGCGTGCCGGCGACGTGGGCGTCAATCATCCCTGCGAGAATGGGATATAACTTGTGCAGCGTGGCTGTATCTTGCGTGGCGGTAAAATATTGCCGAACAGCTTCGAAATACCAGAGAGCGGCGTCGACGGTGTTGTATTCCGGCTTGCCGCCTGAGTCGGGAAAATTGTTGGGGAGCATGCCGCCGTCAACATAGCGAGCGAAGGCCAGCAGAATCAGCTTCGCGACATCGAAGCGGCCCGTGGCGAGCGTAAGGCCCGGCAAGGCGATCATGGTGTCGCGTCCCCAATCGCCGAACCAGTGGTAGCCGGCAATAACGCTACGGCCGTCTGGTTCAACAGGAAGGTTGCGCCTGACGACGAATTGATCGGCGGCGAGGACGAGTTGGTGCAACCATCTGGGAGCGTTGGCAACGGATTTTTCGTTCTGCGACTGCCAGGCTTCTAGCAACGAGGATTCATGGTTGGCGCGTTGTAAGAGATAGGCTTCGCCATCGACTGAGGTGATGGCTTCCGTGGTCGCGACGACCGTGAGACTCTCGCCAGGGTTCAGCTTGGCATGAAAGAGCGCAGCGAAGAGATGATCCTCGCGGTCGTCGAGGCCGCGTTCGGTTTCGAGCGGCAAGTAACAATCGCGATACCACTGGTGTTGCGGCTCGCAGGAGGCTTGGGGGCTTCTTAGATAGAAACGCGTGGCGCCGTCGAATGGCAAGACCATGACGCCTTGTTCCACAGGCGCGATTTTCATGTGCCAGTCGCCGGCGTGGGTCAGAGAATGAAAGTCGCGGTAGTTAACGAAGGCTTTCAGGTCGATTTCAAGAGGGCTACTCGCGCGCGAGAGAGTGTACTGAAGGAAGGTTGTGTTTTCACCTTGAACCATCCAGATCCGTTTTTCGAGCACAGCGTCGGCCAGAGCGTAGGTCCAAACGGGAGTTGCGCCTTCGAGACGGAAACTCTCGAGATAGTGAAAGCCTTGCGGATCGACGGCGCCGCTGACCCAATGATGGGTTGCCAGCACATACGTGGCACCGACATAGTGAACGGTTTCGTCGAGGGCAGCGACGAGCTGAGTGCGGCCGAGCGGGGGATTGAGGGCGGCGATAAGGAGGCCGTGATAGCGGCGGGTCATACCTGTTGCGATGGTTCCAGAGGCAAAGCCGCCGATGCCGTTGGTGACCAGCCACTCGCGCGATTCGGCGGCAGAGAGATCGCCGCAGATTTCGCGCCCGAATTGAACAAGGGAGCGGAGGCCGGATTGCGGTGCGACGGGTTGTGGCGCCACGGCTGTCCTTTTCCCTGGCGTTGACTCCGCCACGCGTAGCTGTTCAGTGTTTACCGGGCTTCAGCCACTTTGTCATCAGGAAACGCGAGTGGTCGTCGTAACCGGCGCGGCGATAAAGCTCCGCAGCCGGGTCGTTGCCTTGATCGACTTCGAGATGAATGGCATTCACCCCGAGCTCGCAGGCCCGCTCTTCGACAAATTGCATGGCGCGGCGGCCAATTCCCTGCCGGCGAAACTGCGGCTCGATATACAGCTCATCGATAAAGGAATCGCGTCCATGATATTCGAAGCTATATCCAAAGGTCAGAACAATGTAGCCAACGGGAGTCTCGTCCTCAAAGAAGACCCACGCCTGCCCTAAATCCGGGGTCGCCAGGAACTTGCGCAGCGCGTCGCGGACAACCGGTTCATCGAAAAAATAGGAGCCGGGCTCCTGCTCGGCCAGATTGCGCATCATGCGGAGAAGTGCCTGCTCGTACTCCGCGGCGGCGAGGCGAAAAATGACTCCGGGCACGTTACTCTCCGCTCTGTTCAATCAGTTTGGCGACGAGAGCAGTCCAGCCAGTCTGGTGACTCGCGCCGATGCCGGCGCCGTTATCGCCATGGAAATACTCGTAGAAAAGGAGCAAATCCTTCCAATGCGGATCGCTCTGGAAAAGTTCGGTACCACCGTAGACGGGGCGGCGGCCGTCCTTGCCCCGAACGAAAATATGAACGAGGCGCCGAGAAACTTCGGCAGCCACTTCCCAGAGATCCGTTTCGGCCCCTGAACGAGATGGGAATTCGACTTTGAAGTCCTCGCCGTAATAGTGGTGGAACTTCTGCAAGGATTCGACGAGAAGATAGTTCAAGGGAAACCAAATGGGACCGCGCCAGTTGGAATTGCCGCCGAAGATTCCACTGGTGGATTCGGCGGGTTCGTAATCGACGCTGCTGGTGTGGTCATTGACTTGGACTTCATAGGGATGATCGAGGTGATAGCGGGATAGAGAGCGCACGCCATAGGGAGACAAAAACTCCGTTTCGTCCAGCATGCGGGTGAGAATGCGCTTCAGTTGTTTGCGGTTGGTGAGCGAAAGCAGGCGGCGAACGCCGCGTGCGGAGCGTTGCGTCATTTCGATGTGTTCGGGCACGTCCGCGTGATTGTCGACGAACCATTGCATGCGGCGCTTAAAGCCGGGCAAACGGTCGACGATCTCCGGCTCGAGAGTCTCTACAGCGAAGAGAGGAATGAGGCCGACCATGGAGCGAATCTTCAGGAAATGGTCATCGCCATTCGGGAGATGGAGGACGTCGTAGTAGAAGCCGTCCTCGTTGTCCCACAAGGAAATGCCTTCCGTGCCCATGTCGTTCATGGCGTGGGCAATGTTTACAAAGTGCTCGAAGAACTTGCTGGCGACATCTTCGTAGGCGGGGTCTTCTTTGGCGAGTTCTAGAGCGATGGCGAGCATGTTGAGGCAATACATACCCATCCAACTGGTGCCGTCGGATTGTTCGAGGTGGCCGCCGGTGGGGAGTGGCGCGGAGCGGTCGAAAACCCCGATGTTATCGAGACCGAGAAAACCACCTTGGAAGATGTTCATGCCGTCGGGATCTTTGCGATTGACCCACCAGGTGAAGTTGAGAAGAAGTTTATGAAATACCTTCTCGAGAAAACCGCGGTCGGCAACGCCGCGCACGCGCCGTTCGATTTTGTAGACGCGCCACGCGGCCCATGCGTGGACAGGAGGATTCACATCGCCAAAAGCCCACTCGTAGGCAGGCAGTTGCCCGTTGGGGTGCATGTACCATTCTCGAAGAAGAAGGATGAGCTGTTCTTTCGCATAATCCGGATCCACGATCGCAAGGGCAACGCAGTGAAACCCCAAGTCCCAAGCTGCGTACCAGGGATATTCCCATTTGTCCGGCATGGATATGACGTCGTCGTTATAGAGATGAGTCCAATCCTTGTTGCGGCCTTTCAAACGTTCGGGTGGAGGCGGAGGCCCCGCGGGGTCGCCTTCAAGCCAGTTGCGAACATCGTAGTGATAGAACTGTTTGGACCACAACAGGCCACTCAAAGCCTGGCGCATCACACTTTTTGCATCGTCGGATAATTCCGAGGTGACACGCGAAGCATAAAACTCGTCGGCTTCCTTCTGGCGGAGAGAAAATACGTTGTCGAAGCCTACGCCAAAATCATTCGCGGCCGGCACCCCTTCGGGGAGATCATCGTGTCCTGGCGAGGTGATCGTGCCGACGACGCTCAAACTTCGTTCCATCGTTGCAAGCGGCTCCATGTCGGTAAGCCTCAACTTGATTGTTTCGCTTTGACCGGGGCCGAGCTGCAGAGGATAGTAGGCGGCCATTTTCGTCCCCGTGTGTTGAGGGTTCACGCCGGATTTGTTTACACGAATCAAGTACTCGTGAAAAGCGTCTTTCACATAAGGCGAACGGTTTTTGCCATTAAAAAGCCTGGCGAAGTTCGTCTCGTTTTCGGTAAAGAGCAGCTCTGGCTGACCGGCGCAGAGAAGCCATCGTTTGCCGTACTTCCAATGTTCGACCTCGGCGCACAAGCATCCGGGAACGCTCGTGGCTTTTTGCACGCGGGGTCTGCGCAAATCCCGGCCCCAGGACCAGGTGTTGCGAAACCACAAGGAAGGGAGAAGGTGCAGCAAGGCCGCTTCGGGTCCGCGATTTGCAGCGGTGATCTTGATGAGGACATCTTCCACGTCGGCTTTGGCGTATTCGATGAACACGTCGAAATAGCGATCGTCGGCAAATACGCCAGTGTCAAGAAGCTCGAATTCGGGTTGCTCGCGATTCCGTCTGCCATTTTCTTCCACGAGGCGGTTATACGGAAATTCCGCCTGGGGATATTTGTAGAGCATACGCATGTAACTGTGAGTGGGTGTCGAGTCCTGATAGAAGTAATACTCCTTCACGTCCTCGCCATGATTACCCTGGTTCCCGGTGAGGCCAAATAGCCTTTCTTTGAGGATAGGATCGCGGCCATTCCAAAGCGCAAGGCCGAAGCAGATCATCTGGTGGCCATCGGAGATGCCGCCGATGCCATCTTCACCCCAGCGGTAGGCGCGCGAGCGTGCATGGTCGTGCGGGAGATATTCCCAAGCGGTGCCGCCGGGACTATAGTCTTCGCGCACCGTGCCCCACTGGCGCTCGGAGAGATACGGTCCCCAGCGCTTCCAGTATTTTTTGCGACTGCGATCTTCCTCGAGCCGCTGGTCTTCCTTGGATTGGAGTCTGGCCATGGTTTGGAGTCCCTCAGTTGGCGCGCTCAAATTATGGATTATGGTCGCATCTTTTGCGAATCTTGGAGGCAACCGGTGTGAGATGCGTGCCCGTTCCGATAAGCCCGCAAAAATGTGGCAATTCCCAAGAGATGGGATGCTTCAGCTAAATGCGAGGTAACGAAGGGTTGCAAGAATGTCACGGCACGCTGTCGGAGCGGAGAATATTTTTTGCGCATAGGATTTCTCTCAGCTACTGAAAGCGTAGATTAGTTTAATCGGATGTACCCTAAGACTATGCGTAAGCGTCCGTTTATAAAGAGAACATTCGAGGAGATCGAGCACATGTTCGAGCCCCAAGCGCGAGTTCGGAGAGCGACACATCGGCGGTTACTTGAAATTCTGTTCGCAATCGCCACGTTTCTCTGTGTTTCCTTTTCGCCGGGCCGCGCCCAGGCGCAAGGCCATTCCACGGAAGAGCTGCGTAAAACGGATCAATCCGTGGGCGCGCTTATCCGCAAAGTGTCTCCGAGCGTGGTGCAAATTCTGGTGTCAGGCTATGGTCAGGTCGAGGAGAGCGAGCGAGGCAATACGGGCGTAGTCATTGGGCGGCAAAGAGCGATCGGCTCAGGATTTATTATCGATCCGAGCGGCTACATCATTACCAACGCGCACGTGGTAAAGGGCGCGCAACGCGTGCAAGTGGTGCTTTCGAGCGCGAATTCGGACGATTCCTCGGACACGGCGCTTTCTTCAAAAACGAGCCTCGTTCCTGCGCAAATCATTGGCGTGACCACTGAAATCGATCTCGCGCTGCTCAAGGTAAATGTCGCGGGTCTTCGTGCCCTAAAGCTTGCAAGCTACCGAAATCTCCAGCAAGGCGAATCGGTGTTTGCGTTCGGAAGTCCGGAAGGTCTGCAAAATACTGTGACTCGCGGAATCATTTCCGCGGTGGCGCGGCAGACCGATCCCGACGCGACGATGGTTTACATCCAGACGGATGCGGCTATCAATCCAGGCAATTCGGGCGGGCCGCTCGTCAATGTAGACGGCGACGTCGTCGGCGTGGATACCTTCATACTGTCGCAGTCCGGAGGAAACGAAGGGCTTGGATTTGCAATTCCGTGCAGCGTAGTGAACATCGCTTACCAACAATTGCGCAAATTCGGCCATTTGCACCGCCCCGAAATCGGGATCAGCGTTCAGACCATCACGCCGCCGCTGGCGGACGGATTGAAACTTCCGCGCAACTTCGGAGTCGTGATCTCGGACGTTCTGCCGGGCGGGCCTTCGGAGGCTGCGGGAGTGCGAATCGGCGACGTCCTGCTGGCGATCGACGGCAAAGCAGCGAGCAGCGTGCCATACGTGGCCTTTCATCTGATGTCGCGCGAGAGCGGAGACAAAGTGCATCTGGACGTCCTGCGGGGGAATCTGCGGCTGGGTTTCGACGTTGCGCTAATGGATCCGCCCAAGGATATGGATCAGATTACGGCGTTGGCCGACCCTGAGAAAAACCTGGTCCCTGCGCTCGGCATTCTCGCGATAGAAATCGACAAGAGAATCGCAGAAATGGCTCCGGAACTTCGCGATCCGTTCGGCATCATCGTGGCCGCGCGGGCAGCGGGAGCCACGACGGAAGTGCCGCTTACGACTGGCGACGTCATCCGCACATTGAACGGCGAGCCGATGACCACTCTGGATCGTCTGCGAAATGCATTGAAGGCCTTACCGCCAGACGCCGCGGTGGTGCTGCAAATTCAGCGTGACCAGAAACTGATGTACGTGGCATTCACTCTCGACTAAGCGCGGCGCGCCAGCGCAGCAGGTTCGTAGGGTTAGACCAAACCGAGCTGCTTGCGCACTTCGGAAACGATCTGCTCTGGAGAAGGAGCCGCATCGACGGTTATGGCATCGGTTGGTTCTTCGAGAGTCGCGAACTGGCTGGCGAGCAGATCTTGCTTGGCAAAATGTCCTTTTCGGGCGAGAACTCTCTGCGAAAAGAGTTCGTAGCTTCCTTTCAAATAAACGAATTTCACGTCGGGACGGGCGCGCAGTTCATCGCGATAGCTCTGTTTTAGCGCCGAGCAGGCCAGCGCCACATTGCGGCCCTGCGCGCTCCATTCGATAATCTTGTCGTGGAGCGCTTTCAGCCATGGTTCCCGGTCCGCATCGGTCAACGGAATGCCGTGCCTCATTTTCTCAACGTTCGCAGGCGGATGAAAATCGTCGGCATCTACGAACTCCCATCCGAGGCGCTTCGCGAGCAGGGTGCCGATGGTGGTCTTGCCGGAGCCGGTCGTGCCCATAATGACCACGATCATGGCAGCCTCATACGGGGAAACATGGCGTCACGGGAGCGAATAAATTTGGCTGGGAGACCTGGACTCGAACCAGGATAGCCAGATTCAGAGTCTGGAGTCCTACCAATTGGACGATCTCCCAGCCGATGGGAGGAAAAAAAAGAACCGTAACTCGATCCCGAGAATCGGGACCGCCACGATTCTTCTCATCTAATTTAATCGGGATTCGGTGGGGCGTCAACCGCGAGCGGAGGTTGCGGGAGTCGAATCCGCTGCTTCGGAAGCTGCCACGGGCATCATTCTACCTTTGTGCATGGTGAATTCCTGGCCACCCCAGATGATGCGGTTGGAAGCAAAGCTCGCAACCCAGACCATCGAATAGAGGGCGTCGCGCAGCGGGACGAGCCAGAGTTTATGGCGCAGCACATCGTCGCCCACTCCCCAGATGCCGACGGTCCATGCCATCAAATGACGGAGCACAAGATAGGCGAGCAAGTAGATGGCCGCGACCCCTTTCGTCGGTGCCACCAGCGCTGCCAGCAGAGCCCAGGGCAGGCCCAGTGTGAAGATCAGTCCAAAATAAGAAAGTGGGCGGCAAAGACGCACGGTGCGCGCCCAGCGAAGTTGATGATTCCAGAAGTTCTTGGTAGTTTGCGCGGGATACATGGTCCAAACGGGCTCGCGGGAAAGAAGAACACGTCCACCGGCCTGGGCGATGCGCAGGCCCAGTTCGTAGTCGTCTGCGAGCATTCCCGCGATTGACTCAAAGCCGCCGATCTTGGAAAGCCAGCGCTTGGTGGTGATTATGGAAGCACCCAACGCAAAATTTATGCCTTCCGTCCACTCGGCCATCAGAACGCCCGCGAAAAAATCGCTGGAAGCACCAATGGCTTCAAGTTCGGCGCCAAGATTTTTCTGCGCAATGCCGCGGTAGAAAGAGGTGACCGCACCGGTGCTTTCGTCCACAAAAGGAGCGACGACTTCGCGCAAGTACTTCGGGCTGACGCGAACATCGCCGTCCGTCAGCACAAGAATTTCGTGCTGCGCTTCGCGGGAGAGCCGCGCAAGTTTGTTGACCTTACGATTGGCGCCCAAATTCTCCGCGCCGATGAGCAGACGGATCTGGCGACCAGGAAATTCGGCGATTAGACGATGGATGACCGGAACAGCGGGGTCCGCCGCGTCGTTCACAGCAAAAAGAATTTCGTAGTTGGGATAGTCCTGGCGGCAGAAGCTCGAGTAATTTTCGTAGGTGGCGAAATCCACGCCACGGACTGGTTTCAGAAGGCTCACAGGAGGAGTGTAATTTCGCAACTGGCTCTTGCGCACGCGGCGAAAGAAGCGCCAAGCGGCAAAACTCGCCGCTATGTAATACGCGAGCGGCGCGGCGGCCAGAAGCAGCACGGCATCACGCCATCCTGAATGAAACATTGTCACGCTGAGAATCTCTTCCTGTCTGCTGCCAATTCCCGGATCGATTCGTTGAGCACTGCTTTACTAGCTTGCCACAAAGCGCTAGTGCGCGGCATTTTGCGCGCCTTTGATGAATCAGATACAGTACGCAGAGATTCGCGCAAAGGTCGCGCGTATTTCCACACTTAACGTTTGCCGAGCCAGACGAGCGTGACGCCGACGCAGACGATAAGCACACCGGCCCAGCGGCGCCGAGTCACGCGTTCCCCGAGAAAGAATTTCCCACCGAGCGCCCCGGCCGCATAGTTCAGCGCGGTCACGGGCACGACGAAGCTGACGTTTTCAATGGAAAGGACGGCCAACAGCGAAAAAAAGGCGAGCGCCATCATCGCAACGCCGATCCACATCCAGGGCACTTTCATTGCACGGAAGATGACACGTGCCACGGCGAGTGGGCGAAAATCCGTGACCTCTCCGACGCGCTTCATGGCGCGCGTGACACAAATCTCTCCGCCTGTTCCGCTGACCACAACGAAAAATAAAAGCAGAGCTTCGCGCATCTTCAGCGCACCTCGGTGGTGCGCGGAGGAGTATTCCCAACGACGAAAACGCCGAGGCAAATGACAACGATGCCCACCCAGTGGAGGGGCGAAATCCTCTCATGCAGGTAGAAGTAACCCAAAAGAGCGACGACGAGAAGCGCGATCGAGGAAGCCGGCTGCACATAACTGAAATCGGCCCAAGAAAGTATGAGCATATAGGCCACGAAAAATGTGAGTAGAGAAGCGACGCCGAGCCAGATGTAACCCGACGTGAAAACAAGCAAAATGATATGGGGCAATCTCGAAGGTGCCCAGGTGACCGCCGAGCCAACATTTTTCATGCCCCTGCCAAGCAACACGTTTCCGAGGGGCGCGAAGACGACCATGATCAGAAGCATGCAGTAAGTCTTGAGATGCAGGCCAGACGAAGACATCATGCGGCGCGCGCGCCAGAAGTGAGAATGAATAGCCGGTGGAATTGCCAACAAAGCGAGGAGACTCCATCCCGTGAGCCCGGGAACCGATAGAATCCGAGAAAAGTCGTCAGCATAACAGCCTTGGGTTCACTCAGAAATCCCTCGCCTTCATCTTACATGATTCAAGCAGGCCTCCCAACGACGGTTGGTTGACACCAATGTCTCAGCGGTTAGCGGCCTGATCAAGGCGCCGCGATTCGAGCGAAGCTGACAAATAAACTACATGCGGAACATTTAGGAAAGTAAAAATCACAACGATTTGCTATTCTTTTGTGGCTCGCAGTAGACTCCGCAAATATTCCGAAAGGACCGGCTGCTGAAAAAAGAATGATTGAAGCTTTGAACCGGACACCCGGCTTCCTGCTCAACGGACCTCGAACCGAGATCGTAAGCGCCGGTCAACGTGTCGCTCCGGAATCTCCGAAAAATAGCGCATTGCCGTCGCGACCCGGGTGCCGAAATGACGGCGAGTAATCTCACGTATATTTTCCTGGGCATCGCGACCATTCCTTTTATTTACTATTTCCTGGCACTTTACAGTTCGTGGCAGTTTTTCCGGCACGCCAGAAAATCGAGCAGGCCTTCCGATTACACGCCTCCCGTCAGCAATCTTAAGCCGATTCGCGGGCTGGATTCTGAGGCCTACGAAAACTTCAAGAGCTATTGCAATCAGGACTATCCGGATTACGAGCTGCTTTTTGGAATCGGGGATGGTGACGAAGCCGTTTTGGAAGTCATTGAAAGACTGAAGCGCGAATTTCCGCAGCGGCGTATTCGAGTGGTTCACGTCTCCGGCCATACTGCACCGAACGACAAAGTAGTGAAGCTGGCCCGCTTGGTGAGCGAAGCGCAAAACGAAGTGGTGGTCATGAACGACAGCGACGTTCGCGTCCGGCCTGACTATCTGCGTTCCGTGGTCGCGCCTCTCCGCGATCCGAGAGTTGGCGCGGTCACATGCCTCTATGTCTCCACACAGGAACAGACTTTTCTCCAGAAACTTCAGTCTATCGGCATGTTTTGCGATTTCTACCCCGGGATAATGGTCGCTTGGCAACTCGATGGCGTAAAGTTTGCCTTCGGACAGACGATTGTCACCACGCGAACGCATCTCGCTGGTTTTGGCGGCTACTCTGCTATTGCGAACCGCCCCGCGGACGACTTGCTTGTCGGCCGATTGGTGGCGGGGCAGGGCTTCAAAGTTGAATTACTGCCCTATACAGTCGAGACGGTAGCTGACTTTAAATCCTTTGGTGAATTTTTCTTCAAGCGTCTTCGCTGGATGACCGTGATGCGGCACATGCGCCCCTGGGGTCACCTAGGCCTGATTTTCACCCAGGGGTTAGCGTGGTCGATCGCTGCAGTGGCGGTTCATCCCACCGCGCGAGTGGCTTCTTTGTATTTCGGTGGTTACGTTTGCGTGCGCGCTGCGATGACTTGGCTCATTGGCGTGTGGGGCCTGAAGCAACCCGGCGTATGGAAAAAGATGGCGCTGGTGCCTCTGTGGGATGCTTGGGCTTTGCTGATCTGGCTGCTGAGCTTCGGCCGCAGAAGTATTCGCTGGCGTGACATTGACTATCGCATCCGCGGAGGGATGCTCGTTCCGGCGCCTCCTCCTACCCCACAAAAATGACATCTCGGCAGAAGGCCCGATCATACGGGGATGCCCGCGATGGACAATCTTGGTTCGCATCTGCTCGCCGTACGGGCTTACGCAGCCCCGATATCTGCGTTGCAAGAAATACTTTGCCGTTGCGAGCAGCCGGACGAACGCTGTGTTTGGCTGGAGAAACGAAACACCCGCGGGGCTTTCCTCGATCTTCTGGCAAATAAGGAGCGCATCATTCAGCGCCTCACAGCGAAGGTGGAAACCTCCCTCGACGGAGAAGACTTCCTCGTGGATCTGCAATTCGCCTTTCGTGTGGCGAAAGACGCCGCGGCTCTTAGCTGAGGGCCGAGTCACCCTACAGTGGAAATGTTCGTGGTGTAAATGCTAACGATGGGAATGCTTTTTGGCTTTTTCCGCGGGTTCGCTCGCACTTTCGACTCGTGAAGCCCCCAGAGAGTTCCTCGCCGTCTTGCTCATTTGCAACCGCCGATCATTGCGCGGCTCTCGCCAGTTCACCTGAGGCAACATCAATGAAGCGTCCGCACGGTCGCGGTACTTGACCGCGATATTCATCAGCGAGTCCAGCAAAGAATCTGAAAGCAGATGCGGCTTCAGGCCCAGGTCGATCAGCTTCGAGTGCTTTGCGTTGTAATAGTGCTCCTCGGCTTCGACGCGCGGATCCTGCAGGTGGTCGACCTCAACGTTTAGGCCGAGCTTCTTGCCGGCGGCGACAGTCATCTTCGCGAGTTCACCCACCGAAAACTGTTCCGTAAACTGGTTATATACGCGGCATTCTCCGCGAGCGGCAGGATTCTCGCAGGCGATCTCAATGCAGCGCACGGTGTCGCGAATATCTAGGAAACCGCGCGTTTGCCCGCCCTTGCCGTAAACGGTCAGTGGCTGCCCGATCGCCGCTTGGATGCAGAAGCGATTGAGCACCGTGCCAAAAACATCGTCATAGTCAAAGCGGTTGATGAGCGCTTCATCCATGGCTGTCTCGTCGGTCATCGTTCCATAGACCACGCCCTGGTTCAGGTCGGTAGCGCGCAGGCCCCAGATTTTGCAGCTGAACATGATGTTGTGGCTGTCGTGCACTTTCGAGAGGTGATAGAAAGAGCCGGGCTGCTTGGGAAACGGCAGGATGTCTTTTCGCCCGTTGTGCTCGATGGTGATGTAGCCCTCTTCAATGTCGATGTTCGGCGTGCCGTACTCGCCCATGGTTCCGAGCTTGACCAAGTGACAATCCGGCCGATACTCACGAAGCGCAAACAAAAGGTTCAGCGTGCCCACTACGTTGTTCACCTGCGTGAAGACCGCGTGGCTTCGGTCGATCATCGAGTAAGGAGCCGAGCGTTGCTCGGCGAAATGGACCACAGCGTCAGGCTCGAACGCGCACAATGTGGAAGAGAGAAACTCGTAGTCGCAAACGTCGCCGTAAAAGGACTCGATGGTCTTGCCGCTAACCGCTTGCCAAACTCGCAAACGGTCGGAGAGCGGGCGAATGGGAGTCAGGGTTTGCGCATTGAGCTCGTGGTCCCATAGCCTGCGGACAAAATTGTCAACGATGGCGACGGAATGCCCTTGCTTCGACAGATACAAAGCAGTTGCCCATCCACAATAGCCATCTCCCCCAAGCACAGCAATCTTCATCATTCCTCCTTCGTGAAATTCTTTTGAGCCATTGGCCTCGTGGAGCGGCCCGTCATTCTTGCCCAGACTGAGCTGGATGAGAAGCTGAGCTGATAGCGCCCAGCCGTGGTCTCCGTCGAGTAGTACAAAGTACAGTATACGTGATTAGCCTAAAATTCGTCCCCTCGTCCTTCGAAAAATCCTTCACGAATTGCGCCTCGCATTAGAAACACCAAACTGCTCTTTTTTACAAGCAAGTGTGAGGCAAAGCAAGCCGCGAAACGTGAAGGTGGCCAAAATGCCATCCCAGAGATGAAAAGCTTGAGAGCATTCTCGGCTGCAATATTTGTTCCGTTTGCGGAGACGAAACCGGCGGAGCAAACGGATGATTGGTCAGGATGCGCTTCCCGCCGCTGCTTGCCACTAGATGGAGGCTATCGCGCCCGACAAGATTCTCCAGCGCGGGTATGCCCGAATCCAGCGCGACTACGTAATAGCGATCAGGCTGTAGCCAGAGCTCCTTGAATTGAACGTCGTCGATAAAGACGCTCGGCGCGCCCGGTGCATAGGAACCGTATTCCAGGTTATTGAAACGCCCGTTCAAAATCAGCGCCGTCCGGTTCGTGTAAAAAAAGATGGAAGAAAAAGTGTAGTAGGCCCGGCCGGAGATCAGCTTTCCCTCAGGAGCACGCAGCAGGGCCTCCGCAAGCGGTCGCGAAGAAAGATAGGGATCGAAAACGACCATGGCCAAACGAGCGGCATGAAAGAAAAGCACCATCATGAGCGCCGCGGAGAGAAAAGCGCGCAAACCAGCAGACCGGAACACACCAAAAGCACCGATCAGAAACGCACCGGCCGCGACCAGAAGTGGGACGCGAAGGTACGCAAAGGACTCGATCGTAAGGTCCTCCATGTGCCCGAGAGAGAGCTTATAGGCAGTGGGGTGGTGGCTGAGCGCGGACGAGATATCCCCAGGTGCGGGCACATGACGCACGAGAAAAAACAAGGTCACCGTGACGATAGCTGCGGCCGCCGCAACTCCACCGAGGACATAAGTCCCACGGCGTATCCAACTCCCTCCTGCCGCCATCGCGGAACCGAGAAGCAACGCCAGCGCCGGATAGCAAGGCATGGAGTAATACTCTTGAGTCGTCGAAAACGTAAAAAAGATCAGGAGAAAACCGGTCCAGCAAAGCGCCATGAGCCGTACTTTGCCGGCCCGGTCGAGTGGTTTAAAAGAAAGCTTGGCGATCGCCGGGAAGTACACGCTCCACGGAAAAAGCCACAACAGATGGAAGAGCCAAAAATAGAGCCTTGGAACCGTATCGTAGTCGCGCGGATAGCGCAGGTTCAAAAAGCGGAGAAGCTGTTCATTGATGAAGAAAAACCAGAGAAACCCGTGGTATTGTCCCGGGCCGCTGTGTAGCCCGAAATAAAAGTAGGGCGGGTTGCGCAGCGCGGCAAGGATGTGCCAGGGTGCAGCGATCAACAAAACAATCAGCGCGCCGCTGAAGGGACGAAGGCGCTTCCACGTGCGCGCGGAAAATAGCTGGTGCGTCAAGAAAAGATAGATGACGCCGCCGGCGAGCGGAAAGAGCACTCCGACCAGGCTTTTGATCAAGAGCCCCGTGCCCAGGCTCGCGGCAAGAATGCCGGCCCACAGGCGCGGATGCGGCTCTTCCTCGTCAAGCGCGCGCAACAGCCCCCAGAAGGCAAGAGCCACGGTAAAAGTAAGCATCACGTCCGGAATCAAGATGCGCGTGAAGAGAAATAATCCTATGCACGTGGCCATGCACAATCCAGCGTAAAATCCAGCCCGCTTGCCGAAAGCCCAGACTCCCATCGCCGCCGTCAGCCATGCTAGACCCATGGAACACACCGCAAACGGAATGCGCGCCGCCCAATCGTGCGCTCCAAATATTTTGTAGGAAACAATCATCGGCCAGTAATACAACGGCGGTTTTTCGAGGTAGGCGACGCCGTCCAGACGCGGAGTCACCCAATCGCCGGTCACCATCATCGTTCTGGCAGCTTGCGCTAACACCGCATCCGAATCGTCCATGAGTGACGGCGGAGAAATAATGCAGCCAAGATAAATAGCTCCTGCAAACAGCAGGACCGCTATGTAGATATACCTGTTTTTTCCTGTATCCAAGAAGCTGGCGCCGGAGAAGGCGCCGCCTGAATTCGCCATTTTTTCATCCATAGGAACAGAAGCAGCAGACCCCACAAGTGGTAACCGACATTTACGCGACGCTCCAAGTGCAGCCGCACCAGCTCCTGGACCGCGCCCGACCGGAAAAGTGATTTGTGCTCCGCGAGCCCCTCCTGCATGCTATCCAATAGAAGCTCGCGCAGCGGCCCGCGAAGCCATTCGTGCGCCGGAATGTCAAAGCCGACTTTCTTGCGCCGCAGGATCATTTCGGGAAGCTTGTTCTTCATCAATTGTTTGAGAACGATTTTCTGGCGCCAGCCTTGCATCTTGAGCGAAGGCGGCAGCGTTGCGGCAAATTCCACGATGCGATGATCCAGAAACGGCGGGCGCACTTCGAGGGAGTGCGCCATGCTCATGCGGTCGACTTTGTTCAAAATGTCGTCCGGCAGAAAATACTTCTGGTCCCACCAGAGATAGGGAGACACTCCGTCCTTCGGCGCCGGTGAATCACGAAGCTCGCCTAAAATGCTTCCGAGCGAATTCGGCAGCGGAATCGCCGAAAGAGAACGCACTTCGGCATCGGAAAAAGTTCCGTTCCAATACACGTGCGCCCGCCCCGGCGGCATGAGACTTCCCGCCAGGAACCGCTTCACCATATACTCGCGGCTGATCTTGTCATCTGAAACGGGCCAAATGTGCGCCAATCCCAGCCCAGCGCGCAGCGACCACTTCGGCAACCACCGTATCGGCCGTGCAAGCTGATTCGCGCGATATGTCAGGTAGCCGCCAAAAAGCTCGTCGGCGCCTTCCCCGCTCAGGGCAACGGTCACTTCCGTCTTGCTCATCTTCGACAGAAACCACACCGGCAAAGCTCCGGCGTCCGAACTGGGCTCGTCGGAGAAATAAGCAAACTCCTCAATGGCTCCGCGCAGATCGGCACCGGGATTCAGATCGAACTCCTGATGATCCGTGCCGTACTGCTTCGCGGCGCTTCGGATGTAAGCCGTTTCATCAAAACTTCTTCCAAGAAAAGAAACGGAAAGCGTCTTGATGGGCCGCGGCGAGGCCGTCGCGGCATAGTGGAGCACCGTCGAAGAATCGATGCCTCCGCTCAACCACAGTCCCAGCGGCACGTCTGAAAGCATGTGCTCACGGACCGATTGTTGCAAAAGCGATTCCAACTCCTCGCACGCCGAATCAAGCGAGCGCTCACGAATGGAACCCGCAGGCAAGCTCCAGTAAGCCTCGATGCGCGCTTTTCCGTTGACCCATTCGAGCCACTGTCCCGGCGCTAGCTTTTCAATCCCCTCGACAAGCGTCCACGGACAAGGAACATAGTTAAGCGAGAGATAACAATCGAGCCCAGCCAGGCTCAAGCGCCGCTCGAACTCGGGATGCACAAAAATGGTCTTGAGCTCTGAGCCGAAGAAAAGATCTTCCCCACGCCGTGCGATGTACAGCGGTTTGATGCCCATGCGGTCGCGCGCCAAAACGAGGCGGCGCAACGACTTGGCCCATAGCGCAATCGCAAACATGCCTCGCAAACGCGAAAAGCATTCCGTATCCCACTCGACAAATGCGCGCAGGACTGTCTCTGTATCGGAATGGGAATGAAACCTGTGCCCCAGCTTTTCGAGCTCACCACGCAATTCGAGGTGATTGTAAATCTCTCCGTTGAAGACAATCGCGATATCGCCATTATCGGTGACGATGGGCTGGTCTCCGCCCTGCAGGTCGATAATTTTCAGGCGCGTCGCGCCCATCGAAAGAATGCTTGAACGGAACACTCCGCGCTGATCGGGTCCGCGGTGGGCCAGCGTTGCGGTAGCCTGCTCAATGCGCTCAGGTTCAGGCGCCCAATTTTTATGTGTAAACCCGGCTATCCCGCACAAATTCGAGCACCTTTCGCTAGCCGGCGGCTTCAGCCGGCGCTTCCGCTACGACTTCCCCACCGACTCGACAAGCTGAACCGCGCCCCGGCAGGATACATCGCCTACCCCAAGGCAACCAGCGCCACTCCCACGCACACCAGAACGACACCGGCCCAGCGCGCAGCGCTCACGTCTTCACCCAAGATATATTTCGCGCCAAGAGTTCCGACCACGTAGCTCAAAGCCGACGCGGGTATCACAAAGCTGATCGGCTCCCAGGAGAGCAGCACCAGCAACGCGTAAAACGACAGCGCCATAAGTGGCACGCCCGCCCAAAACCAGCCGTTACACAAAGCCCGGCCGAGAAACTGCAGCATCTCCTTCGGCCGCAGCCGCTCCGGCTCTCCCGTGGCCTTCATGCCCCGAGTGATGGCGATCTCTCCTCCCGTGCTACCAAAGATGAGCAAGGAAAGAAACAGGGTGACGTGCATCACGCCAGCGCCTCTCGCGTCACTGCGGTTGTGCGCGGCTTCGTTTGCCCCACCAGCAACACTCCCACGCAGATTAGAACCACGCCGACCCACCGCCGAGGCGAAACCGCTTCGTGCAGAAACACAACTGCAAAAAAAGTGAGCAACGCATACCCAAACGCTCCGGCAGGCATGACGTAACTGTAGTTCGCCCAGCTCAACACCGTCATGTAGCTGAGCATGAATCCGCATAGAAAAAATATGCCGACCCACAAAGTCCCGCTCGTAACAGTCATGCGGAATGCGTGGGCAAGCCCTGACGCGGACAGCTCCACTGCGCCAATCTGCAGCATGGCGCGTTTCAGCATCAAGTCACCGGCGTTGGCGCACACCACCATCATGCACACCATGACCAGTGTCTTTATCCGTAGCCTGCCTTCAGTTGCCATTTTGTTTAATGGTTTAATCGTTTCCGGAAGCCGACGGCGTCTCCGGCACGGAAATCATGGGCTTTTGCACGTCTCCGCCCTGCCGCACCCACTTCCAACGCTCCGAGCGCAACTTCAAAAAGCTCGTCGCTTCGTGATACAGCCGCTTGCGTTCATTCGAGTCCCACAGCGCTTCGCGAACGATGCGCCAGACCACGCGCGGCCGGAAGTAGTACTCATCGTAGAACCGGTTCACGCCGCCCATCATCTCCGCCTTGGAGAGGTGCGGATACTCGATGTGCGGCAACTGGTGCCCGCCGGAGTCCGCCAGCGCTTCCACCTTCAGGAAGCCCTCCTTCGCCATCGAATCATGTAGCTCGGTGCCGGGCATGGCATGCGCCAGCGAAACCTGGATGGTCTCGCAATCCAGCTCCTTGGCGAAATCAATGGTCTTGTTGATGGTGTCTTTGGTTTCGCCCGGCAATCCAATAATAAAGTCGCCGTGGACCTTGATCCCCACCTTTTTGCAATTCTTCATGAACTCGCGCGCCATCTCCACGGTCGCGCCCTTCTTGATGTTCTTCAGAATCTGCGGATCGCCCGACTCGAAGCCCACGATGAACAGACGGGCTCCGCCATCCGCCATCGCCTTTAACTCTTCATACTTGCTGTGGCATCGCGCCGTGCACGACCATTGGAATTTCAGCGGCTTGAACTTTTGGCTCAGTTCGATGGCTCGGTCTTTTCGGATATTGAACGTGTCGTCGTCGAAGAAAATCTCTTTCATCTGGGGGAAATACTCTAGAGCTTGTTTTACTTCCCGCGCCACATTGTCCGTTGACCGCGTCCGCCACGCATGCCCGGAAATCGTCTGTGGCCACATGCAGAACGTGCACAGCGCCGGGCACCCGCGCGTCGTGTAGAACGAAACGTAAGGATGCAGCAGGAACGGCACGTTGTAGCGCTCAATTTGCAAATCGCGTTTGTAAATATCGGTGGCAAACGGCAGCGCATCCAGCTCTTCCGTGTGGAGCTGCGGACGAGGTGCGGTGTGAACGACTTTGCCTTCCTTGCGATAACTGACGCCCATGATCTGCTCGAGCGGCTTGCCTTGCGCATATTCCACCACGGAGTGGTCAAACTCGCCGTGCGTCACAAAATCGATGTCTTCGCTCGCCATCAACGTTTCGACCGGCTTGATATGCCCGTGAGGGCCGACAAACGCGATTTTGAGACTGGGATTCGCTTCTTTGATCTTGCGGATGAGCTTGACGTCGCTGCCGAAGCCGACCGTCGAAGTGAACAGAATCAAAAACTCGTAGTCCTTGCAAATCTCAACCGTCTGCTGCCAATTCACCTTATGTGGCGAAGCATCCAGCAAGCGGCTTCCTGGAATCATTCCCGCGGGATAGCTCAACCACACCGGGTACCAATAGGACTCGATCTCACGCGTCGCGGGCCACCGCGAACTCGCCCCGCCATCGAAATTCTCAAAACTCGGCGGGTTCAACAACAGCGTTTTCATTACATCCGGCATTCTTCACCCTCAGCCTTCCGACTCCATCTTCAAGACTGCAAAATTTTTCCCTTTTCCGCCCTAATCACGTTATCCGGGCCCGCACCTGCGGCATACCCAGAGAAACCCCTATCTGTAGATAACAGTTTACCTGACTTGGTTGCATGCGCTCAATTCTTTCTGCGAATGGGGCCTTTTCTGCATCGAAATGCCAACCACAGCATTAAACGGTTTCTCTGTTTGGGGCTGTTTCGCAGGGAATCGAGAGGTGCAGCGCGTGTGCAAGCTCGGCTCGCCCGCAACTATCGTTCCGCCATCCACAGCCGCCCTCCATCCCGCTAGAACCGCCGTCCTCCAAAAATTGGCGGTTTCCACGCCTTTGCTGCGCTTTAACGTCTGTAAAATTTCTTGATTATTTACCGTTAGATAATATACTTACGTGAGATTTAAGGTATACCGGGAACCATCCAGGAGAATTGAGGTTGAGATGCGAGGATCGCAAGCTCAAACAGCCCCTCATCCTGTCGTTCTTGTCGTGGAAGAAATGGAAACCCTTCGGCAAACCATTCAACAGATCCTGGAAGACGCCGATTTTCTCGTCCTCCCCGCGGCTAACGCCGTCCAGGCTCTCGAGTTGGCTCAGTCCTGCGCGGGCCCCATCGACCTGCTCATCACCGCGACGCATCCCGACGGAATGCCCGGGCCCGACTTGGCTTTCCGTTTACGGACACGTTCTCCTGAAATGAGTGTCCTCTATAGCTCCGCCAATCCCCTGGCGGTGCTAGAGATTCCCGATCCTGCCGAAGCAGTCTCCTCCATGCTTCCCAGGCCGTTCAGCAAAACTACGTTGCTTAGCCGGATAAATACTTTGCTCGCGGCACATACATGACCTTCGGAACCGCTTAGCGAGCGAAGAGCGAAGCAGCGTCTGTCCCAATGACTTCCGAGGTTGCTGCCGAAAGCTCGTCCCAAATGCGAGGGATCCAGTCCAGGTGTTCTGGTTTCATCAACACGGAGCGGAGGCAGGTCATAGTTTCCCGGTCGCGGCGCATCGAGCCCAGGTTTGCAGCCCAAAAAGCAGCGGGCAGCTCGGCTACAGCGAGGTGTAAATTCCTCCTGGCAGCCGCATCGAAAATTCGTCGCGAAAGGGCAGAGGCCTCACTCACACTTTTTGCTCGAGGAGCGAAAATCACGATATCCAACTCCGGCGCAAACGCCGTCGCGAAGCGTTCATTGTTCGCGAGCCTCTCGTAGAAAGCCAGTGCGGCGGCTCTTCCGCGTTCCAACCCGCGAGCGAACTCCCCGCCTCGCATCAGCGGCAAGAGCTTTTGCGTCGTCCACAACGCAGCCGCCGCCGCGCCCGGCCGGGAACACTCCAGGCTGATCTCACCCAAATGCAATTCAGCCGAGCTGAAATAAGTGTACGGAGAATCGTGCTTGTAAAAACGGCCCACCGACGGATCGCGAAACAAGACGCAGCCACAACCGTATGGCTGCAAGCCGTGCTTGTGAGGATCGATAACGATCGAGTCCGCCTCGCCGATTTGGGCAAAGCTCCGCGTGGCTTCTTCTCCCAAATTTCCCGCAAGCGCAAAATAGCCGCCGTAAGCGGCATCCGCGTGAACTCGAAATCCGTGCTTCGCGCGCAAGGCAAGAATCTCCGGCAGCGGATCGACGGACCCCGTAGCCGTGGTGCCCATCGTGACGACCACTGTGCCCACATCGCCGGGCGCCACGCTTTTTGCGAGAGCGTTCAAGTCCATCCGCCCGCGCCCATCGCAAGCCGCGCTCTCGCATTGCAATTGCAAAACCGCGCTGATCCGCTTGTGCGTGTAGTGCGCCTGTTCGCTTGCCAGAATCTTCTTTCCCGGATGCACTTGCGAAGCCACCCAAAGCGCTTCGAGGTTCGCCATCGTTCCGCCGCCGCACAGGTGGCCGAGAAACTCTTTCCAGCCAAACATCGCGGCGATTTCCGCAACCGCTTCCTTCTCCATCGCCGAGGTCGCCCGCCCGCCATCAAGCGCGTGATTGTTGGGATTGATCCACATCGCCAGCGCGTAGGCGAGCCGAGCCACCGGATGCGGCGGCTTCAGCATCTGCCCTGCGTAAAACGGGTGAAAATAAGGATAATTGTCGTGCAGCCGCTCAGCAGTGGTGGCCAATGCGTCGGCGATCCCCGCGCTACCCGGCACTTTCGATTCGAACGCAGGCAATCCCGCAAAGCCCGCGTCCAGCTTCCTGACCGCCGCTAAAAACACATCCAGACTTTTCTGTTCTAGCGCCACCTGCCACCAGTCACGAGTCGCCGGTCACTTCTCACTGCCACACCTTATCCAACTGCCCCGCCGTCTTCAGCAAATCAAGCTGCGCCTGCTGCCGCTGGAAATTCGCATCCAGGAAGGCCATCCATTTTTCGTTTTCTTCGAGCCGCGCCCTTTCAACCTCGCGAAGGTTCACTTTGCCCTCGTTGTACTGCGTTTGCAGCACTCCAATATCTTGCTGTGCCAGTTGCAGCTCCAGGCGCGCAACTTCTTTCGCTGCTTCCCGTTCGCGCAAGTGCCGTGTTTTCTGCCGCACTTCCGCGCTCACCTGCGTCTTTTTGCTCGCGAGAGTGGCCTGCGCCGTTTCCAGATTTATCTGCGCCAGTCCAATGTTCTCTCTCGTTTTCGCGCTGAACAGCGGTACCTCCACCTGCACACCCGCATTTACGTTGTTCCTCGAGAACCTTTTGTAGTACTCGCTGTAGTTGTTCCAGTTGGCCAGCAAGCTGTACGTGCTGACACCCTCCACGGTCGGCAAATTGCCGCGCTTCTCGCCTTTCAAACGGAACTCTTTCGCCCGCACGTCGGACTCCGCCAGCAACAGTCCCACGTTATTCTGCATTGCGATCGCTACAAGATTTGCGCCTTCCTGTTCCGCTTCCCCCGGCAACTCTTCCGGCGTGACTTCAATGGCTTGCTCCTGCCCCAGCCCGAGTTGTCCCTGCAGAAAAACCTCCAGCTCGTCTTGCCGCCCCTCGAGCTGCAAGATTCTTTGCGTCACTTGCGCTCTTGTGAGCTGCGCCTTCGTCACTTCCAGCGGCAATTCGTACCCTTCTCCCTGCCGCTCCTGCGTCACCTGCAGAATCTTATCCGCGCTCTCCTGTTCCGCGCGCAGCAGTTCCAGTGAATGCCGCACCTTCGCGAGTTCGAGATAAGCCATTGCGGTCCTCACAATCACGGTGTTCTTTACATCTTCCAGCACAATCCTCTGCGACCGCGCCTGCTCCTCCAGCTCCTTTCCCTGCCCCTTCAGCGGCTCGTTAAAAATCTCCTCGGTGTATGTCACGTTGAAGAGCGACGGCGCACGTCCGCCAGGAGTTTCCGGGATTCCGTACGTATACCCTGCCCCTGACCCGGCGTACAAGTTTGGCAAAAAACCTGATTTGCTGACCTGTGTCGCGTGTTCCGCAAGGCTGGCTTGCAATTTCGCGATCTGGATGTCTTTGCTGTTCCTCAGCGCCATCTCGATCGCGCTCTTGAGAGTCAGCGCCACAGGACCGCCTTGCTGTCCTCCCGCGGCCGCTGCATCGGGTTGTCTTGCTGCTTGTCCACTCGGCGCCTGAAGCGCCGCCGTTGTCTGGGCGGCGGCTGTCACGCTCAAGAGCAGCGCTCCCGCTAGCAATGCAAACGCCGCGCTACTCACCGCCACAATATTTTTTTGCATTCTCCCGCTCCTTCTTTCGTTTCCCGCACGCTGCCGATCTCTCTCGTTACAAACTTGCCTTACTCATACCGCAGCGACTCAATCGGCTGCAATTTGGCCGCCTGATTCGCCGGCAGGTATCCAAAGAACAATCCCGTCGAGCACGACACCACAAACGCCAGCACCACGCTCAACGGCGACACCGGCACCCGCAGGTTCCCCGGCAGAAACAACTGAGCGACCGCCGGCACCAGCAACCCGATCAGAATCCCCAACACTGCCCCGCCCCCGCTGATCAAAATCGCTTCCGTCAAAAATTGGTACATGATCTCCTTGCGCGCCGCCCCAATCGCCTTTCGAATCCCGATCTCCCGCGTCCGCTCCGTCACCGTTACCAGCATAATGTTCATAATTCCAATCCCGCTGATCAGCAGCGCGATGAACGCAATTACGATCAGCACAATAGTCAGCGCCAGCGAAATATCTCTTGCCGCCGTCAGAATCGCTGCCAGCGTCTGCACGTGATACTCCGCGTTGCTCGGATGCCGGCTCTGCAGTAGCTCTGTTAATCGCCGCTGCACGCTCGGCACGTCCTCGGGCGTCGCGGCCTGCGCGTCCAGCACCTTCAGGGTGTTCACACCCGTGTAGTACTTGATCAGTCCGAAGGGTATCAGCACGGTCTCCGACTGAATGTCGGAAAGCCCGAAGGTTTCCACGCGTTCATTGAAGACGCCGATGATTGTGAAGATGAGCTCACCCACGTGCAAATCGCGGCCCACGGGATTGTCCTGGCCGAAAAGTTTCTTCGCGAGTTGCGGCGTGATGACGCACGTTTTGCTCCGCGCTTCCAGGTCCAGGGCATCGAGATAACGGCCACGCAAGACGACCAGCCTTCGGATCTCCCGGTATCCCGAAGTCACCCCGATCAACGTGACCGGCCTCACCATCCCCTGCGCCACCACGGTCATCTGGATGTCGGTCGTTCCGGCCACTTGCACGATCTCAGGAATGGAGTTCTTCGCCGCCTCCATATCGTCCAACGTCAATTCGTAACTTAGCGGTTGGGCTTTCTCCGAACTTCGGACCAGCTCTGCCCACACCACGTTTGAGCCCACCGCCTCAATTTTAGAGATGACAAATTTCTTGCTCGTCAGCGCCACCGTCACCACCAGCACGATCGACGCGCTTCCGATGATCACGCCTAGCGACGTCAGCATCGCGCGCAGTTTATTGGCCCGCAGCGCGTCGATCGATACCGACAGCGTTTCTTTCAGATCCATCATTAAGGTTTACTCGTCCGGCTGTATTCCACTCTGTTCGACTCGCCCAGATCCGCCGAAGCCGCCAATATCGAAAATGCCGTAAGCAGCGCTGCCGCCGCTCTACTTCAGTTCTTCTCGACCCGCTTGAGCGATTCGCGCACGCTCTTGTCTTTCGGATCCAGCTGTAGCGCCGCCTGGTACTCTTTCTCCGCCGATTGCTTGTCGCCCTTGTTCTCATAGAGGCGGCCCAGCCACTCGTGCGCGGTTGCATACCGCGGGTAAGACGAGCGCTTCGGTGCTTTCTGCAAATATTCCCGCAAAAACCGCTCAGCCTCCTCGGGCTTTTCCTTCTTGAGGACCAATCCCACTGCACGATAAAACATCCCGCGCGGATCTGCAGGAGCGACTTGCGCTCCCAGATCGCCCACCTCGATCAATCGTTCCGCCTGGCTGTGTCTCATCGCATAATCACCGATGTCGAAAATCAGCTCGGCTCTCTTCGGGTGACTTTCCAGCGCCAGCTTGAACTCCTCATCCGCCGTCGCAAACTCCTTTTTCTGCCGGTGGCAGTTCCCCACCGAGTAATGCCATTCCGAAGCATCCATGGATTGAAGCTTCTCGATTTCCGGCTTGGCTTTTTCCTCGCCGCCGCCGACCACGCCGGGAGCGGCGCAATCAAACTCGATCAGCGCCTGCCGCGCCGAAAAATTCTTTTCGTCGAGTTCCACGGCAACCTCAAATTCTCTGTGCGTTTTTCTCGCCAGCCCGAGCGCAGAAAACATCGAGGTATGGTCCGCCTTCTCGCCATAAGCTCTCCCCAGCCATTCGTGATACACGGAACTCTTTGGATCGATCGCCACCGCTCTTTCCGCACTTGTGATGGCCGCATCGCGCTCTTGTAGTTCCAGGTAAGTTTTGGTCAGCAGCAGCTGTATTTCGCCGTTCTGCGCCTCGTTCGCTGCCGCTGTCTGCAGTTCCAGCACGGCTTTCGAGTAGTCGCTGCTTTCGTAGGCCCGCCGCCCCGCTTCCAGCCCGTCGCTCTGCTTGACCGCGGCCAAAACACTCGTTGCGCCAGCCAGCAACATGCCTAGCGGCACTCGCCATTTTGCCTGACCGCGTATCCACATCCCCAAGCTACGCCGCATTCGTATTCACTACCTGAACGGCCATGCCATCATGTAAATCCGTGTCTCCTGGCAGCGCGACCATTTCCCCTTCCTGCAGTCCGCTCATAACCTCGTAGCTGGTTGCGTCTGCGATCCCCACTTTGATCTCTCGTTTTTCCAGCCGGGATTTTCCGACTCCCAAATCGTTTGGTTTCACCACGAAAACATACCGGCGCCCGCCCTCCGTCGCCACTGCGCCTCGTGGCACTGCCAGCACATTCGTGCGCGCTTTTAGATTGATGCGCACATTCACATTGATATTCGGCAACAATTCAATCTTGTCGTTGCTCACGCCGCAGAGCAGTTCCCCCACACTCCTCGTCCCGTGCGGCACTACCTGCTTCGGAATGGTTTCGGTCTTCCCCGCCCAGCTTTTGTTCGGCAAGGCATCCCATGTGATGACCACCGGTTCATCCGCTTCGAGACCTCCGAGATCCGGCTCATCGATAAACGCTCGCACTCGCACCTTGTGCAAATCCGCCATTTCCGCCAGCAAATCTCCCAGCTTCACGAAATCGCCAGCCCTCACCGGTAGCGAATACAGCGTCCCGTCCGCAGGCGCCGAAATTTGCCCGTTGTTCACTTTGTCTTCGAGCGCCGCCATTTCGCTCAGCGTCTGCTGTACCTGCAATTCCCCGCGCTCCGCATCCAACCGAGCCCGCTGGTCGAACTCCTGCTTCACCGCCAGCAAACGCGTCACTTCCGCTTTAGCATTCGCCAGCGCCTGCTCGTTCGCAGCGAGGTCCTCTTTCGTCGCCGCCTGTCCCGCCGCCAGCCGCGTCAGCGAATCGTGATTCCGTTGCAAACGATCGCGCTCTCCCTCTGCCTTCGCTAGATCTCCCGCCACTTTCGCGGCCTCGTCCGCTTTTCCTCCAGCCTTCGCAGCTCGCAAATCATCTTGCGCCCGCAAAAGTTTCGAGCGCGTGTCCGCCAGTTGTGCCGCCACTTCCTTTACATTCAACTCCAGCAAAAGCTGCCCCTTCTTCACCGTCTGCCCTTCGGTTACATAAATCTTTTTCACAAAGGTATCCAGTTGCGCCCTCATCACGTACGGCGAAATCGGCTCCACTTTTCCGTTGCTGCTGATCGACGACACCAGGTTTTCCCGCGTGGGCGTCACCGCGGATATCTTCGCCGCCGGCTTCCGGGCGCTGAGCCACACAAGGAAAATTGCCGCCACGACCGCCAGCAGCAGCGAGATCAAGATCCGGTTTCGCAGCTTTCGTTCCATGCTCTCCTATTCCAAAAAGTGCCGTGACACGCGCGCAGCAAGACACACAAACCCTGGCGCCCCATGGCCTTCTTCAATCTTGTCCGTGGCTTGCTGCCCTACGACTGCCCTATTCCTGATGGACCCCGAAGCGTTTCATTCTAGCAATAGCCGCGCCGCTTTCTCCACCGAGGTTCCTATTAAGTGTCTCATCTCCAATACAATACAGATGCGCCGCCCACCCTTCTGGATGCGCGCATCCGATTCCCCCCATCCGCGGTTCGCCATTGCCGATTCCCCGTACCCTTGTAGGGCGGGGCTTGCCCCGCCCAAGCTTGTCTGGGCGAAAAATGTAAGCTACGTACGTCTACCAAGTGATGATGCCCCCGAACGAAATATTTCCCCAATACCATCCGTAGTAGACTCAGTTGCCTTATTGCCCTGTCTTCTGATTGTCGTAAACGAGGGGTCCATCCATGATTGATGCTCGTGCCCTGTCCAAGCGCTTCCAGGACAAGAAGCGCGGCGAAATCCGCGCCGTCGAGAATGTCAGCTTTGAATGCCAACCTGGCAAAATCTACGGCCTCCTCGGCGCCAACGGTGCCGGCAAAACCACCACACTCCGCATGCTCGCCACCATCCTCGAGCCCACCGACGGCACCGCCATCATCAACGGGTTTGACGTGGTCGAACACCCCGAAAAAGTCCGCGCCAGTGTCGGTTTCCTCTCCACCGCCACGGCCCTCTACCCCCGTCTCACCGCTCAGGAAATGGTCGAATATTTCGGCCGCCTCAACGGCCTCGATGAGCCCACTCTGAAAAAACGCATCGATGACATCTTTTCTCGCCTCGACATGAACACTTTCCGCGACCGCCGCTGCGACAAACTCTCTACTGGCATGAAACAAAAAACCTCCATCGCTCGCACCCTCATCCACGATCCTCCCGTCATGATTTTCGACGAGCCCACCACCGGCCTCGACGTCATGACCGCCCGCACCATCATCGGCTTCATCGCCGACTGCCGCGACCGCGGCAAAACCGTCATCTTCTCCACGCATATCATGTCTGAAGTCGAACGACTCTGCGACCACATAGGCATCATCCACGGCGGCAAACTTCTCGAAGAAGGTACGCTCACCGAGCTTCGCGCCAAACACAACGAACACAATCTCGAAGAAATCATCGTCAAAGTCGTTGGCCCCCTCGCCAACGCGGAGGCCTGATCGTCATGAATCTTCACGCCGTAGGCGTCGTCTATCGCAAGGAACTCACCGAGTGGCTCCGCGACCGCCGCACTCTCATCTCCACAGTCCTCGTCCCCCTGCTCGCCTTTCCCATCCTCATCTCCGGGATGATTTCGCTCTCCACCATTTTGATTGGAAGCGCCAAAAAAGAAGTTCCCAAAATCATGATCATTCACGGCGAAGATTCTCCAGGGGTCGTCGATGCTTTGAAGGCGAACAAGGAGATCGAAGTCGTTCCCTACGCGGACAACTGGAAAGACCAAATCTCTGACAAACAGATTCGCGCTGCTGTCGAAATCCCCGAGGGTTTTCAAGCCTCTCTCGACAAGGGCACTCCCCAAACCATCCAAATTCATTACTACGAAGGTGAACTCAAATCGGAATTTGGTGCCGAGCACGTTGAAAAATCTCTAAAAGCTTATCGCGACGATCTCGTCAAAAAACGCCTCGAAGCGAAAAATCTCCCCGATTCCCTAATCGCTCCCTTCGACACCAAACAACACAATGTCGCTCCGCCCGAAAAAGTCGGCGGCTCTACTATCGGCAGCATGATCGGCTATATGGTCATCATCCTTTCCATGACCGGCGCCATCTACCCCGCCATCGATCTCACCGCAGGCGAAAAAGAGCGCGGCACCATGGAGACCATTCTCTCCAGTCCCGTCTCTCGCCTCGACCTCGTCCTCGGAAAATTTCTCTTAGTCTTTTCCGCCTCCCTGACCACCGCTATCCTTTCCGTCACGTCCATGGGCCTTTCCTTCGCCTACATGGGCCACGCCCTCTCCAACTCCGCAAACACCTCCGGCGCCGGCATCCACATGAATCTCGGCCTCACTTCCGTCGTCGCCGTCTTCCTCATGGCGCTCCCGCTGTCCGTCCTCTTCTCCGCGGTCCTCATGACCGTGGCCCTCTTCGCCAAAACCTACAAAGAAGCCCAAAGCTACCTAACTCCCATGACCTTCATCGTGGTCATCCCCGCCGTTGCCAGCGTACTCCCCGGCGTGGAACTCAACCCCAAGCTCGCCCTAATCCCCATCCTCAACACCAGCCTCGTCTGCAAAGAAATCATCACCGGCACCTACCATTGGGGTTCCATCGCGACGATCTTCGCCTCCACCTGCGTCTACGCGGCCATCGCCATCTTCATCGCCGTCAAAACCTTCCAGCGCGAATCCGTCCTCTTCCGCTCTTAAACTTTCGCCTTCGTGCATTTCCATTCGCCCGTAGGGGCACGGCATGCCGTGCCCTTCTTGCCTTTTCTTCTTCGTATCCTCTGTGCAAATCCCGTCTTTTCTTTCTTTGCCCCGCCGTTGCCTCTTTCGCTGCACATAAAAATCCCAAAACTTTCTCTCCCCACCGGTGTCCAATACTAAAAGCATGCCCTGGCTCGCCCAAAAACGATCTGAGGCTCCCACTCTCCAAAAGACCGCCGCATGAGACTTTTCGTCCGCCATCCCGCCTGGACCACCCGCAAAAGGCGCACCCCACTTCGCACCTCGATAGACCTATCCGCATTCCTCAGCGTCATGCTAGTCCTGCTTTTCATCGTAATGTTTGGGAATCTGTATCCGACGCATCGCCACTCGCTGCCGGTGGATATGCCGGTGACTCAACATTCAACGATGCAACCTGGAGCGGTGCGAGATGATTCCCTAATGGTCGTAGTCACCCGCGATGGCACTGTCTATTTTCGCAACCGCCGCATCCTCCCCACGGACCTGCCGGATGCCCTTCGCGAAGCCACACACAACGGTTCCGAAAAAACCGTTTACGTCAAAGCCGATGCGCGCGCCAGATACCTGGATGTCAAAACTGTTCTGGACCAAATCCGCCAGTCCGGCCTCCAAAACATCACTTTCCTCACCGAGGATCCCGGTCATTAGATATTCCAGCCCGAAACCCGCGCTTCCCCGAGCGCCCTCAAGGACACCAACAGCAAGCCTGTCTCCCTTCTTGGCTAGTGACCCAGCCTCGCCGAGGCGGCACTTCAGTCGAGGTTAACCTCAGGACATTCCTCTTCACCGCCCCGTGCTATTATCAGCTCCAATACTTCTGCACCCCTCCCGTACAGGAGACTGTCATGAACCGAACCCTTCGCATCGTTGCTATCGTGATTGTTGTCTTGATCCTTATTGTAGTCATTGTTCCATTCCTGATTCCCGTCGACAAATTTCGTCCCACCATCGAAGAAAAAGCTTCGCAAGCGCTCGGCCGCCAGGTTCAGCTCGGCGGCCTAAGTCTTTCCCTGTTCACTGGATCGCTCTCCGCCGAAAATCTTTCCATTGGCGACGATTCCAAGTTCAGCACTTCGCCATTCCTCACCGCCAAATCGCTAAAGGTCGGTGTCGAAATCTTGCCGCTCATCTTCAGCAAGACCCTCAACGTCACCGGCATCACCATCGAGAATCCCGAAGTCATCCTTCTTCACAATCCCGCGGGCCAATGGAACTATTCCACGCTCGGTGGTGCCGCTGCTAAGTCCGCCCAGAAGCCGGCCGCATCGTCTTCGACTTCGCCCGCCGATCTCTCCGTTCAGAAATTCACGCTCAAGGACGGCCGCATCGTGGTCGGTTCCACCGCAAGCCAGAAGCGCAGCACCTACGATCACGTGAACATCGTCGCCGAAAACTTTTCCATGACCTCCAAGTTTCCCGTCACGGTCACCGCTGATCTTCCTTCCGGCGGAAAATTCAAGCTCGACGGAACCGCTGGTCCCATCGACCAGACGGACGCTTCGCTCACTCCCATTGATGCGAAGCTTGAAGTGAACTCGCTGGATCTTGGTTCCACCGGCTTCGTCGATGCCAGAGCAGGTCTTGGGGGCATTCTCGATCTCACCGCTAATCTCTCTTCGCAAAACGGCGAAGCGGAGACCAAAGGCAACATAAAAATCTCCAAAGCGCTCTTCGTAGCTGGTGGTTCTCCCGCGGGCGTTCCAGTCACGGTCGATTTCGATACCAAATACGATCTGCGGAAAAATGCCGGCGTGCTTCAGCCCTCGACGGTCAAGATCGGCAATGCTGCCGCCCATCTCAATGGCACCTATCAGACGGCGGGGGACGATACCGTTGTAAATATCAAGGTAGATGCGAAGGACATGCCAGCCAAGGACTTGGAGTTATTTCTCCCCGCGCTTGGCATCAATCTTCCAAAAGGTGCGTCGCTCGAGGCTGGCACGCTCAACGCGGACCTGAATCTTGCTGGCCCCGCGGGCAAATTGATTACCACGGGCAACGTCGGTCTGTTCAATGGCAAGCTGGCCGGCTTTGATCTCGGCTCGAAAATGAGTGGTGTCGCTTCTCTCGCTGGCGTCAAGAGCGGCAAGGATTTGCAAATTGAAAAACTCACCAGCAACATCCGCATGGCCCTCGAAGGTTTGAAAGCCGACAATTTCATCGCCGTTCTGCCGGGGATCGGGAATCTTTCCGGCGCGGGCACCCTCGACTCCAAAAACAATCTTGATTTTAAAATGGCCGCCACTCTCACTAGTGCGCTCGGCGACGTCGCCAGTCCCGTTTCCAGCGTCGGCGGAATGCTTGGCAAAGCGACAGGCGGCGGAGGCAGTAGCGGCTGCAAGAGCGGAACAACCGTGCCCTTCCAAATCCAAGGCACGACCGCGGATCCTAAATTTATTCCGGATGTCGGCGGACTTGCGGCAGGCATGTTCAAGTCGCAGCTTGGCTGCGTCGGCGGACTCGGTGCCAGCGGCGCAAAGGACGCCACCAAAGCTCCTGCCGATGCCGTCAAAGGACTCGGCGGCCTCTTCAAAAAGAAACAGCCGTGAAGGTGCGTAGGGATAAAATGGCGCGGTGAACGCGCGCCAGCAAAGACTTCCCAGTCAACGAGAGGAAAGGTGCTCGGGATTATTCGTAGCGCAGCGCCACAATCGGATCGACGCGCATCGCGCGGCGCGCGGGAATCCAGCAAGCTGCGAATGCGACGAGAGCCAGTAGCATCGCGATGGCCGCGAAGGTCGCGGGATCGTTGGGCGTAACTCCA
>DATEQG010000041.1:0-4321 GCA_035272765.1 Candidatus Acidiferrum sp. | reverse complement strand
ATGGATTTGGGAATCATCATGTGCACGCCTTTGTTGCCGTCGACGAGTTCGGTGATGTGGAGGTCGGCGGCGACGCTGGCGAGCATGTAGGCGTCGTCGCGCGAGAGATGCTTTTCGGTGACGAGGAAATCGATCATTTCGCGGACGGCGAGCGTGGCGCATGCGTTCAGGTCGTCGTTGAGGCCCATGGTGATGAAGTGCGTGGGCGTTTCGGCGCGCGGCCACTTCAGGTGCATGTCCTTGCGCACGATGAATTGAAACGTGCCGATGAGCGAAGTTTCGAGCGCGGTGATGTCCACTTCGCCGTCGCCCTGTCCGGCGTGGCCGTCGCCGACTTCGAAGAGCGCGCCGGGCGCGTGCACGGGAATGTAGAGCGTCGTTCCGGCGACGAGGTCCTTGTTATCGAGATTGCCGGCCATAATCCACGGCGGAGCGCTGTTGAAACGGCCCGCGCTTTCCGGCGGCGCGTCGCCCATGCTGCCGAAAAAAGGATGCAGCGGAATCTCGATGCCCGGCGCGAATTTCGCCACCATACGCTCCGCATCCAGCGGAATGATTTTCATTTTCGCGTAAGGATAATCGTCCGGGATGTAACCGCGCCCCGGCCCGAACGCGTTGTAGGCATACGGAATCGCCAGCTTTATCGCCAGAATTTTTACTTCGAGCACGTCGCCCGGCTGCGCGTCCCCAATGTAAATCGGCCCCGTCAAAATGTGCCCGCCCGGCCCTTTGTCTTTCACCTGGTCGGTAATATCGCGCAGCGATTGCTCCACCTGTTCCGCCGGCAACCCCGCATCCTCCAACCGCTTCGGGCTGTTCGTAATCAGCGTGTCGATCTGTACCGTGTCGCCCGACTTCACCCGCAACACCGGCGTCGCCTTCGCGTCGTAATATCCCCACGCCACTGTCTTTGGCGTTGCCTTCAGCGTGTACGCCGCCTGCGCGAGGCCACGTCCTGGGCACAATAGTGGTGTGCCGGCGAGCAACATGATTCCAATTATGCGTGCTAAGCTCCACGAGGTCATTTTGTCTCCAGTCCGGTCAGTTCGCATCTGCTTGATCAGCCACCGCAATCCCTTGGTCTGCGGCCCATTTGCGCAGCTGCGCCAATCGTTCTTCTTTCCACTTCGCGTTGGCTGGATGTTCGTATGCAGGATCACTATGGATGCGTCGGAGCTCTTCTGCGACACATTGGGTAGCCTTCGCACGATCGCCTAGCACGAGATTTGCGGCTGCTTCAGCCCAGGTATGTTGCAGGATGAACCTTTCAAATTTCCAGTTAGTCCCGGAGATCGAGGCGAACTGATTGAGCCACGGAAGGACATGCTCGGCACAAGCCGCTGCAACATCCCCGGCGGTTTGTTCAACATTTGTTTCGGGCGTTACTGTCCACCAGTGATCCTGCCGGCCGGGCATGAGCATGCCGACTCTCGCCCTGATTATGCAATGGGACTCTTTCGGATTGGCTGGCATGGGGTCTTTACCGTACAAGAGCGAGGCAATTTTGGAGAAATGCGCGCCAACATTTAGCGTAAATTTCCCAGATCCCTTCGTGTTCCACTTGCTGGATTGTATGTTGATCACTTGCAGCGACTCGCCGAATTGCCTCGCAAAATGTGTACTGTGTCTTTGAAAACCGGATTTCCGCAGCGGCTGTTCGAGACCCGCAGAAGCGATGGCGCGAATTTTGTCGCTGATTTCGGTCATGGGTGCGTCATGTCCTCGGGTTTGACTAGGGCGTCGAATTCTTCGGCGGATACGAAACCCAATTTGATGGCGGCTTCGCGGAGGCTGATGTGGGAGTGATGGGCGGCTTTGGCGACTTGGGCTGCGGCGTCGTAGCCGATTTTGGGAGCGAGTGCGGTGACGAGCATCAGGGAATTGTGGACGTAGTGTTCGATTTGTGTGGTGTTGACTTCGATTCCCTGGACGCAGTGGGCTACGAAGCTGTTCATGGCGTCCGCGAGAAGCTCGACGCTATGGAGATAGTTGAAGATGATGACGGGCTTGAAAACGTTGAGCTCGAAATTGCCCTGCGAGCCGGCGAAGCCGATGGCGGCGTCGTTGCCCATCACTTGCACGGCGACCATGGTGATCGCTTCTGCCTGCGTGGGATTTACTTTGCCGGGCATGATGCTGGAGCCGGGCTCGTTTTCGGGAAGAATCAGTTCGCCAAGGCCGCAGCGCGGGCCGGAAGCGAGCCAGCG
This sequence comes from Candidatus Acidiferrum sp., assembly GCA_035272765.1. Taxonomy (GTDB): domain Bacteria; phylum Acidobacteriota; class Terriglobia; order Acidiferrales; family UBA7541; genus Acidiferrum. The sequence goes on along the minus strand of DATEQG010000041.1, from coordinate 2,114 downwards.
AATGTCGTTGGCGATTTTCATGAGCGAGGCCGCGAGAGTTTTCAACGCGCCGCTGGCGAAGACGAGTTCGTCGTGGGCGCTGAGGGCGGCGAATTTATTGGGATGCGAACGGAAGGGAAGGTTGGTGAGTTCGGCGATTTTTTTCGCGGCGCGTTCGGCAAATTCGGGATGCGCGTTGAGCCCAGTGCCAACAGCGGTGCCGCCGATGGCGAGATCGTAGAGGCCGTCGAGGGCCATGGCGATGCGGCCGCCGTCGCGGTCGAGCAGATTGACGTAGCCGGAAAATTCCTGGCCGACGGTGAGAGGCGTGGCGTCCTGCAAATGCGTGCGGCCGATTTTCACGATGCTGGCAAACTCTTTGCCCTTGGCGTCAAGCGCGTCGCGAAGTTTTTTTACGGCGGGGAGAAGTTTCTGCCGCGTCTCCGTGGCGGCGGCGATGTGCATGGCAGCGGGAAACGTGTCGTTCGAGGATTGCGACATATTTACGTCGTCATTCGGGTGGATGGGCTTTTTGCTGCCCATCGCGCCGCCGGAAATTTCGATGGCGCGATTGGAGATGACTTCGTTGACGTTCATGTTGGTTTGCGTGCCGCTGCCGGTTTGCCAGATGCGAAGAGGGAAATGCGCGTTGAGCTTCCCGGCGATGACTTCGTCGGCGGCTTGCGTGATGAGCGCGGTTTTGTCGGCGGGGAGCTTGCCGAGGTCCAGGTTGACGAGCGCGGCGGCTTTTTTGAGGATGCCGAAGGCGCGGATCAGCTCGGGGGGCATGGTGTCCTGGCCAATGGCGAAGTGAATGAGCGAGCGGGCGGTCTGCGCGCCGTAGTAGCGGTCGGCGGGGACGTCGATCTTGCCCATGGAATCGGACTCCGTGCGCGTTGGCGTGGTCATTGTGGGTTGGGTGCCTTCAGACATGGGAGGCTCCTGAACAGACTTTGCCAAGTTTAGCAGCATCGAGGTAAGGAGGTAAGGAAGTAGGGAGGTAAGGAAATGAGGAAGAGGGCGAGGAGTTCCGAAATGGGAAGAATACCCACCCACCCCGGGTGTTTTCGTAAGAGTGGCAAATAAAGGAGATACGGGATACGGAACTTGGAAGAGTGTACGGAAGATGGAAGGCAGGGTGGAAAATGGAAAAGTGAAAATAGAAAATGGGGAAAGGCACTCTGAGGTGAAGGATTACTTTCTTAGAACAATTGGTTAACCATAACGGGAACCCCTCCCCTTGTTTTTCAGAAGTGTTGCATCTAAAAGGGATGAAGTTGTTTGGAATCAACACTTGTGGAAGTGTTGCATCTAAAGAAGTTACAGAAGGGCTGATTTTATAAAAAGGTAATCTTCGAGGGTGTGCTGATTTTGAAGGAGTTAGAAGAACCGCCTGGCGGGCGAGCATGAGCGTAGGGCACGGGAGCCGAGGTGCCCGATTCAAGGTCCCATTATAACATATATTTGTAATTTGTCAAGTGGTTACTAGTAAGTGGCTTGGATGCAGCGAGATAGAGGCTGAGTGAGAGGGGTGGGGGCGAGGCGGGCTGTTGCTAAGTCAAATAGATGCACCGGCGGGGACGGGCGGTGCTAGAATCCGCTTGCGAGTCGGCCTACCTTGAGCGGCAAGGAGAATCCCCTAACAGTCAGAGTGCCTTCGGGACGCGGAACGCTCCGAGGCCGGACGAAGTCCGAAAGGAGAAGTTCAATGAGGAAACATGCGGGAGTGAAAGCATCTTTTCTGATTCTCCTGGTGGCAGCGGTCATTGTTTCCTGCGCGAAACCTTATCACGAGGAAACGGAGAAGTATTACTTCGTGGCGACCAACATTAATCTGCCCTACTGGCAGGAAGCGCAGGCCGGCTTTATGGACGCGGCGCAAAATCTCGGAGTCAAGGCGGAGATGGTTGGTCCGGCGACGTATGATCCCGGCGCAGAAGCCACCATGTTCAGGGATATTGTGGATAAGCAACCGGCGGGAATTTGCCTGAGCGCGGCGCGAACGGATTTCTTCCGCTCGGACATCGACAAGGCGATCCTGGCAGGCATTCCGGTGATTTGCGTGGATGCGGATGTGCCGGAGTCGAGGCGAGTGCTGTACATCGGAACGGACAACGTGAAGGCCGGAAGAGAAA
>DATEQG010000040.1:0-67189 GCA_035272765.1 Candidatus Acidiferrum sp. | reverse complement strand
CTTCCGCAGCTTCGGCCTGGGCGCGATAGTTAACCGCGACATCTGCGCCGGCTTGGGCGAGCGCGATGGCGATAGCTTTGCCGAGGCCGCGGCTCGCGCCGGTGACTAGGGCGATTCGGCCTGAGAGTGGGGACATTAGAGGAACTCCTTCGTGGCGTTCGTTTGAGCAGGCGTAGAACTGGGCGGGGCAAGCCCCGCCCCTAACAGTGTAAATGCAACTGGCTCCGGATGAACCGGAGCCAGTTGCAAACTGCGGAGTTGACAGGATACTCAATGCCAAGACGGGCACGGCATGCCGTGCCCCTACGAGCTGGTTAGTCGCCGGCTACGGCTTCGGTGGCTTTTTCGGCGGCTGCGTTAGAGCCGTTGCCATTCGAATGGCCATTGCCGTTCGCAGGAGCGATTGTTACGGGCTTGCCCGCGTTGGCGAAATTGGCTGGGGTGGCTTTGGCGATGTCGGAAACCGTGCCGATTTGAACGACGGTCGGCTGGGGCTTTTTTAGGACGAGTTCCTCGTAAATGGCGCGGACTTTGGCTTGTTCCTCGAAGGCCTTCTTGCGGCGCGCGCGATCTTCTTCGGCTGCGGTTAGCGGAATGTCGTGTTCGAGATGGCGGACACGGGCGGCGTCATCGGCGTCAATTTTCAGAGAGTGTTCAAAGCTCTGGAGATTGACGCTCTTGCCCTTGGCGTAGATCTCGTGTTTGCCGTGGTTCTTATACCACTCGGCAACCGTCGCGTTCTTGTGCATGTTCTCGATGATTTGGCGCCAGCCTACGCCGGTGTTGTAAGCGCAGAAGGAGATTTCGCCTTGCTGCGTGGCGTAGGGGATGATGCACATTTCGGTGCGACGGAAGTCATAGTTGAAAAGATCCTGGAACCACATGCCGGCGATGAAGAGAAAATTCCATGGATCCGTCTGGCGGCGCTTCATGGCGTCTTCGAAATTGCGATCGGGAGACGTACGGCCATACTTTGTGGTCGATTTCTTAGTGAGCGCCCAGGTCTTGTCGAACTTCTTAAAGAGCGCGCTGAGCGTCAAGCCCTTGGGTCCGCGGAACGGGTGATAGTTCTTGAGAAGGGCCATTGCCATCATGAAGTTGGAAAATTTCTTGCCACGAGCCGCATCGGTGATGGCGGTGACGTCCTTGGTGAGCTGGACGGCATCAAGGAAGCGCGGAACGGGCGCCCATTCCTTGGTGTCCTTGTTGATCATCATGGCGGTGCCGACGCCGCAGTTCGGGTGGCAGCCGCAAGAGAGCGAGCCCCACTGGGATTCGTTGCCCTTCACCATGTCCGCGAATCCAGCGAACGTGCTGATGAAGGAGATGGGGAACCAATCGCGAGTGGGCTCGACCTTACCTACCTGAGCGCTGACGTCTTTCGCGAGATGCGAAAGCGTGTTGCGCTGGCGGAGACGGCGCTCCGGAGTGATGTCTTCATCGCGACCGGTGAAAGAAACCGGCTGGAAGCTGACGAAAGCGATCTTCTTGGGGTTTTCCATCGCGAATTTCACGACGGAGCCGACCTGGTCGTTGTTTACGTTGTTGACTATAGTGACGACGAGCACGATTTCGATTCCGGCTTCGTGCATGTTCTCGATGGCCCGGAGCTTCACGTCGAAGAGATTGCCGATTTGCCGGTGGCTGTTGGCGTCATTGCCGATGCCGTCGAACTGCAGGTACGCGTAGCGCATGCCGGCTTCAAAAGCTTTCTTCGAAAATTCCTTGCTCTTGGCGAATTCGATGCCGTTGGTGGCAGCCTGCACGCTGTTGTAGCCGATCTTGCGGGCGTAGGCGACGGCGTCGAGGAAGAGCGGGCTCATGGTCGGCTCGCCGCCGGAGAACTGCACGGACATTTGGCGGCGCGGCTTGATCTTGAGCGCGTTGTCCAGGATTTCTTTAACTTCGTCCCAGCCTAGTTCGTGAACGTAGCCAACCTGGTTGGCGTCCATGAAGCAGGGATCGCACATCATGTTGCAGCGATTGGTGAGGTCGACAGTGAGAACGGAGCCTCGGCCGTAGCGAACGGTCGAAGAGCCATGCTTGTGAAGGTCTTCGTCGTTGTGCGCGGGAATATCGCGGCCGGGGAACTGCTTTTCGATCCAGTCGAGAAACTTGGCATCGATGGCCATCATGTCTTCGTAGTGGCCGTGGATGGGGCAATCCTTGACCATCCAAATCTGGTTGTCGCGCTCGATGATCTGCGCCTTGATTTCCCCAACTTTTTCGTGCATCAGATCGCGCCAGTCTTTTTTGCCGGCGATGATCGCTTCACGCGCCTCTTTGACGCATGCAGGGCAGAGAGAGTCGGTTTGCCTAGGGAAGCCGAGCGTGGGCTTGGTCTTTTCCCAAGACTTGAGCAGCGGCTTATCCGACCATTGCGGTGTGACGGAGGGATTCGGATTGCGCTTGTTGAAATACTGAATGCTGTTAAACGTAGCGGCGGCGGTCTTACACAGCGCCCAGTCGATCGATCTCAGAATCTGCGTTCCCACACGATTCGGCATATAGCTCTACCCTCCACTTTCAAAAAATGCGGCCCAACTGGTCCCTGAATTGGATGAAAACCGAGCCCTAAACAGCCCCCCGGGCTCAAAATACCGTACCATTAACCACAGGTACGTCCAATAAGTCTTTGTACGCCTATAGTTTGACGGTAAAGGGGGGAGTATGCCAGCGGGATACGTCGAATGGTCAAAAATGGAGGTTGAACGGCATTTAGGGGCAGCGAACGGTAGTTTGGAGGGGGCCTTGAGGGGGTTACTTCTAGAGCGAATGGGCTAGAACTTTCCATCGTTTGGGAAATGCGGTGTTTCGATTCGGAAGTGTAGTCCCTGTTCGGTTGTGTTACTCGTTCAGCGTGGGGCGTATGACGGCGGTCACAAAATGGGCGAAGTGCGATGCTCCTTCATCCAGTTGGAGCCAGCGGACGACGCAATGATCGGCGAGATATTTTGTCACTCGAGATTCCGGTATGCCGAGATGCTCGGCGAGTTGCGGCTTGAGGGAATCGGCCCCCCGGCGGCTTGCGCCGCCGCGCAAAAGATTTCCCACGGCGATGCGCAGTGTCTGACAGGCTTCGACGTAGTAATAGCTTGTGAGGTCGGAATCGGTGAGGACGAAAACTCCCGGACCGACGGGCGCGTGATCTGCTTCGCTCAGTTTTACTGGAGGGCAGGTTAATAAGCGACGGAGTTGCATTTCGAGAAGAGATAGCCGTGAGGAAAGGCCGGGATCTCCGGAACGCCCGCGGACGCTCGGCCCGCCGGGATCACCAATCGATTCGATGGGGAGCGCGGGGATGGCGCGACTCTCCGAGGCCCGCGAATGCCGGGGCTCGACTGCTTCGTCGAATACCCTCGAAGGCAAGCCTTTCGCGGAAGTTGCGGGTTCCGAGGCACGCGAGGCGGATGCGGGTACGGGACTCTTGGAAGGTTCGCCCTTGCGGCGATTGCGGCCACCTCGGCGGCCACGACGGCGGCGTTTTTTGTCCGGCGAATCGGCGGATTCCTTGGCCGAATTCACGGAGGCGCTCTCGGCTTCCGTGTCGGTTTCAGCAGGAGCGGCCGAAGTTTCGGAGGCGGCCGATTTCTCTTCGGGCGAGGGAGCCGGCCCGGAATCGGCAGGGGAGGGCGGCGTCAACATAAAGTCACCGGACGAATGAGCTGGATCGATGGCGGCAACTTCCGCACCAAGCCTGACTGCTGCCTCTTGGGCCTTCGTTTTCCAATCCGCCCGGCGAAAACGATCCGCGGCGGCGAGGTACCATTTGGCGGCTTCAGGATTTTGGCCCGCGGTTTCGAAATACCGTGCCAGCTCAAACGCAACCATCGCGTCCCGGGTTTTTTCGTACAAATTGGATAGTTGCCCGACGGGGTCCTTGCCTGTGCGGGCCCGACGAATGCGGGCGGTGATCTGTTTCCAGTCAGCCATGTGTTGGCATGCATTGTAGCAGCGGAAGCTTGCTACAGCCAGAGGAGGCGGAAGGTTAGAAGCAAAAGATTTTTGCTCTCCGTGGTGATTCTTTGTTGACGTCGGGAAAGGCTGTGAGTATTCTTCCGGTAGCCCTCTTGGAGGCTTCAATGGCGCGCTTGCGCGAAATTGTTGCTGCATGCTTGGTATCTTGTTTACTGATGACTCCTGTCTGGGGCGCTTCCGCGGGCGCTCTGGGGACTGTCGTGGCCTCGGACCGCGCGAAGGTAGGCGGCGCGGGCGCAGCTGTGGGCACGACGATTTTTGATGGCGATAAGCTGAGCACGGAAGAGACCGGAAGCGTGCAGTTGCGAACCGGGGCGGCGCGGTTTCTACTCTCTGCATCTTCCTCCGCCACGGTCGGCGAAGATGGCGGCATGCCGACGGCAACGCTGCTGTCTGGATCGGGAACATTCTCGACGGCCAGCGCACAAGCGTTTGCGTTGAACGCTTTTACGGCGGTAATCAGGCCCAAGTCCGACGAACCCACGATTGGACAAGTAACAGTGCTGGGCGACAAACAATTACTGGTGAGGTGCACACGAGGTGTACTGACGATTACGGTTGGCGATGATTCCCGGGAGATCCCGGAAGGCAGCGCGTACCGCATCGTTCTCAATCCGACCGCGGAAGAAATGCAGGACCAGCCACCGCCACAAGGGGCAGGTGCGAAGGGATCCAACAGACCGCCACTCATGGCGGCAAAAAGCAAGTTTGTATGGTATGCAACCGCAGCGGTAGTCATAGTGACCGCCTTCGCGATTCACAAGGCACTGGAAAGTCCAGACCGGCCGTAATTAGTTCTTCTGCGCAGTTCAAATCGTTGCGATAACTTCCATTTCTACCAGTGCGTCTTTTGGCAGGCGGGCGACCTCCACCGTTGAGCGTGCCGGAGGAGCCGAGGAGAAGTAGCGCGCGTAAATCTCGTTCATCGCGGCGAAGTCGCTCATGTTCTTCAGAAACACTGTGGTTTTGATGACGTGGCTCAGCTTGCTTCCCGCAGCTTCCACAATGCCTTTCACATTTTCCAGCGTGCGCTCCGTTTGCTGCTGGATGTCCCCCGCTACAAATTCGTTGGTTTTCGGATCGATGGCGACTTGTCCGGAGACGAAGAGCAGCCCATTAACCTTGATGGCCTGCGAATAAGGCCCGATGGGTTTTGGACCGCGATCCGTCAGCACAATTTCTCTCATGGCGTAGTCTCCTTGGAAGTGATAGCGATAGAAGCGGAAGCGTCCTCAAAACGCGCGCGAAAGTCATCCGGAACGCCGGGGCGCTTCATCCACAGGCGGACAAACTCCGCAACATTCTGATGGGTTTCCTCTTCAAATGCAGCGATCAAATCGTCAAGGTTGAAGCCACGTCCGCGGCGAGCCGAGAGCATGTGGATGATCGCGTGGCGGAATACTTCCCGGCCGTAGCGTTCCTGAAGAGCGTAGAAGAAAAGGAAGCTTTTTGCGCGCAGAACAGATTCATCTTCGGTTTTGCGCGCACCGGCGCCCTTGGGAATCATGCGCAAGGCGCGGCGGATTGTCTCGGTGCGAGAAGAGGGCCCGTCGATGGCTTCCAGTCCCTGCGCCGAGGCAAACGCAGGGAAGGCCGAGAGAGGAGGTTGTTGCTCGTAGAAGCCGGGGTTCTGGCCATAGCCAAGCCAACTGGCGGCCAGCGCCGGCCCGGCGGCGGCAAGTTTTGGCGCTCCGCCACTAAAGTCAATCAGCACCGAGTCGAGCGACGCGAGCTCAGCGGAAACGGAGGCGGGCTCTGCATTCAGCAGATTAGCGTAGGGAGATTCCGCGGCGGTAAAACAGCCGGCGAGTACGGGACATTCCACGATCCAGAACGGCTGTGATTTTCGGGCGCGGGAGCCAAACGTGGAATCGTAAGCCTGAATGGCGCGAACGAGGGCATCCGCGGACTGGTGGAAACTCCCTGAATCTTCCCGAGAGCGAGTCCAGACGAAGACCTTTTCGCCGGAGCCGGTATCCAGCGCTGTTTCTTTATAAAGTCCAGCTAGAACAAACGGATACCGGTCCTCGGCGCGTTGATCGGATTGGCAAATGATCTCATGGCCGCTGCGCGCCGTCTTTCTGGAGCGGCCACTCGTATGCACGAGAAATCCATCGGGCACGCGCACCTGCAAGCGCCACTGGTTTGGAGGAACTCCCCCTGTGGCGAACAAGCCCTGCGAAGGGAGCAGCTCCGGCGCCCAACCTTCGGAAGGCAGAAAAAACGCATCGGAAGCAAAACTGAAACCGGCCTGGCCCGCAGCGGCCGTCTGGAATTCCGCGGAGAGATGGAGAGTGTGGCGCTCGGAGACGTTCCATCGTTGCGGAAGCGCAAGAAATGTATCGCGAGGATTTGCCGGTGAGCTCTGCTCGGCGAGGGAGGTTCCATCCCAGGCCGCTTGCGCCGCCGCGACGCGGAACTTGCGGCGCCCTGGCAAACGTAATTCAAGAGAGGAAAGAGGTTGATTGCCGGTGTTGCGAAGTTTGTAGTCCGAGTCGACGCGAATTCTGGGATCAGTCCCCGGCAAGAATTGGACCCGAATTTCCTGGCTTTCGATGGAGTAACCCGGCCCCAGCGCTACTGCGCAGGAAGAAACCCAAAAGCCTACTGCGGCGAGAAACAGACAAAGAAGCGGGCGAAGATGCGAGCGCGGCGCCAAAGCGATTCGATTGTAGCGGGGGAAATCGGAAGAAGCAAAAGGGATGAGCCGGCTTCAGATGCGGAAGGGCATAATTGGCTTCAGCGTGGTTTGCGGCCGCGGACGCGGACAAACGATGTGTCTTTGTGATTGCGGGCACTCTCGCGGGCGTGAATTTCTTTTTCGGCTTGTTCGTCGGTCATTCCAGCATTGATGCGGTCGAGGATCTGGCGTTCCGTTAAACCAGTATTCTTAAGCCGCGAAATCTCGGCGCTGGCCATAACCTGCAGGCCATCCAAATGGCGCTGAAGGACGAGCTGAACGGTCGAGTCCGAGAGACCGATCAGCTTGAGTGTGACGGCATCGATGCTGATGGCGTCGAGCTGGTCGGCGTGGGCGATATCGAGAATTTGCTGCTCCGTGAATCCGGCGCCCGCCAAATCGGAAGCGGATTCGGCGCTTAGGAAGATACGCTTGTGAACGTGCGCGGAGCTCACCAGCTCTACGCAAGTGTCATCGCTGATCCGCGCTTGCTTCATCTTGATGACTTGAGCGATTTCCAGGTCTGACACATTGAGCCCTTTGAGCTGCTCAATATTGCTGGAAAACATCCCTGCTTGGTCCAGTGGACGAAAGTCCGTCAGGGGATGCTGATGGCACCCCGCTGCTGCAAGGACGCACACACCCAGAAGAAATCGTTGATACCGCATATTAATATTGTAGGGGCCGGGAAGCGGGAAACGCGGGGGTGTGCTTGGGTGATACCCGGCAAGAAGGACAGGTCCCAAAGGCCGAGAGTTTAGATTTGGTAGACGCGCTCGACTCCGAAAACGCCGGTGACTTTTCGAATGTTCGCGAGAATGGTTTCGAGCTGGCGGCGGTCGACGATTTCGAGGCTGGCCTCGATGCGGGCATTTTGACGATCGGGGCGGCTCTCGAGGCTTCGGATGTTGGAACCCGCTCCACTGATGACCGCGGTGATTTCTGCCAGGAGTCCCGCGCGATCCTTGCCGCGAATGGAAAGTTGAACCGGGAAAGTAGCGGCGCTTTCGCCGCCCCACTCGACAGCGATGCGGCGTTCCGTCTGGTACATGAGGTTTTGAACGTTGGGACAAGCGCGTGTGTGCACGGCCACGCCACGGCCGCGCGTAATGTAGCCGACGATGTCGTCACCGGGAATCGGGTTGCAACATTTTGCGCGATAGACGAGCAGGTCGTCGTGGCCCTTGACGATTAATGGGGCTTCACCGAAGCCCAGCATGCGCTTGACGGTTTTAACCAACGTCGGCTTGGAATCCTCTGCTTCGGACTCCGCGCCCTTTTCCGGTTCACCTAGCAAGCGCGCGAGAACCTGCCGCGCGGAATATTTCCCAAAGCCTACCGCGGCGTAAAGATCCTCCTGTTTCGAGAGACCGTAGTCAGCGATCAGTTTGTCCCAATCCGCTTCGGGGATTTTCTTCAAGCCGCGCCCGAAATGACGGGACTCCTTCTCCAACAGCTTCTTTCCCATGTCCGTAGCTTCTTCGCGCTCGTGCAGGTTGATCCACTGGCGGATCTTGCTGCGGGCATGCGAGGACTTGACGAAGCTGAGCCAATCCCGGCTCGGCGTGTGCCCTTTGTTGGTAAGAATCTCGACGACGTCGCCGCTAACAATTTCATGGCGCAGCGACACCATTTGGCCGTTCACTTTCGCGCCGACGCATTGATGGCCGACTTCCGTATGCACGGAATAGGCAAAGTCGACCGGAGTGGCGCCGCGTGGCAGCTCAAGAACGCGCCCCTTAGGCGTGAACGCGTAAACCTCGACGGGCGCCAAATCCACCTTAAGCGTGGAAAGAAATTCACCCGGTTCCTGCAGCTCTTGCGACCATTCGATGAGTTGGCGCATCCAGGCGATGCGTTGGTCGTCGTCTCCGGAGGCAGGTTTTCCGCCCTTGTATTTCCAGTGGGCCGCGACGCCTTCCTCCGCGATGCGGTGCATTTCCTGGGTGCGAATTTGCACTTCAAAAGGCTGGCCGCCATGCAAAACGGTGGTGTGCAGGGATTGATAAAGGTTTGGGCGGGGCATGGCGATGTAATCTTTGAAGCGACCCGGGACAGGCCGCCAAATGTGATGCATCACGCCGAGGGCGGCGTAACAGCTTCGTTCCGAATCCGTGATCACGCGGACGGCGAGCAAGTCATACACCTGCTCGAGGCTGCTCTGCTGGCGCAGGATTTTGCCGTGCAACGAGTAGAGGCCTTTGACTCGCGCTTCGAGTTCCGCGGGGATACTGCTCTCGACGAGCTTCGTGCGAATGGTGCCCTGAACTTCTTCCAAGAACCTCTGATAAACAGGGCTCTTTTCCGTGACTTCTTTCTGGAGAGAGAGAAATGCTTCCGGCTCAAGAAAGCGAAAGGACAGATCCTCGAGTTCGCCGCGTATAACGCTCATGCCGAGCCGGTGGGCGATCGGCGCGTAGATATCCAGCGTCTCGCGGGAAATACGCTGCTGCTTTTCGTGCGCGAGGTACTCGAGGGTACGCATGTTGTGGAGGCGGTCGGCAAGCTTGACGAGAACGACGCGAACGTCGTTGACCATCGCCAAGAGCATTTTGCGGACGTTTTCCGCCTGACGCGTCTCTGGAGCTGTCATATTTAGGCGGCTGATTTTGGTGACGCCCTCCACAAGACGGGCGACGTCCGGTCCGAATCGTTCCTCAATGCGAGCGACGGGATATTCCGTGTCTTCAATGGCGTCGTGAAGAAGAGCGGCGGTAAGCGTGGTGGCGTCCATGCGCATGTCGGCAAGGATGAGGGCGACCTCGAGAAGGTGGGAAATATATAGATCGCCCGAACTACGAAACTGGTCGCGGTGACGCTCCGAAGCAATCTCGTAAGCACGGCGCACAACCCAAGGATCCTCAGAAGGACGGTTCTTGCGGAGTTTTTCGAGCAGTTCCTCGAAACGAACCTCAAGCTGGCGGACAGCGCGGTCGCGCTGGAAGCTCAAAGGAACATTGCTAGGAGACGGCATGTTCTAGTATACGCCCGAAAGGGGACAGCGCGCGAGAGGCGGAAATGCCGCACGGGCGAGTCCGGGCAAAAAAAAAGGACGCCTTCAGAGGCGTCCTTTCGCTGGAAATTCGATTTACTACTGCTAATGGAGCAAGCCGCTCAGGAGGTTTGTTGCTGCTGGTCGAGGCGCTTCTGTTTGATCTCCTTGATCTTGTCGAGGAGGTCGTCAGCTTGCTTCTGCAGAGAAGCCCGCTCATCCGCACTCTCAACCATGTCGGCCTTGCGGCGGTAGAGAAGACCGAGGTAGGCCATAGCATCGTCGTAGTCTGGCTTCAGCGTGATGGCCTTTTGCAGGTCGGCGATACCCTCATCCACGAGAGAACCATATTTGGTGGAGTAATCCGTGCGAACAGCAGCGGGCAGCGGCTGGTCGTCATGCACCTGCTTCTTGATATTGTTCTTGTTGTAGTCCAAGCGCATTGCTGCGTTCGCGCGCCAAGCCAGCGTCCAGTCAATCACGCCGATCCAATAGTAGGGCTCCGGATCGTCCGGTTTGATCTGGATGTGGCGCTGATGGAAGGTCTTCGATTCCTCGAAGCCTTTTTCGTCAACCGGCGGCGTGCCTGCCATCTGGAACAGCAAGGAACCGATTCCGTCAATAGCGGTCAGATTGTTGGGATCGATTTCCAGGATGTCTTTAAATTCCTTGATGGCTTGATCGCCGCGAGCTTTATTTTCCGCGGAAGGCGCGCCAGGAATATACAAGCTCGCATACGCGGTGGCCAGATAAACGCGAGCCATCATCAGACTAGGATCGAGTTCCGTAGAGCGCTTGAAGTCCTCAATGGCGGCGTCCGACTGGCCGGCCTTGAACGCGTTTACGCCCTTATTCAAGAGGTCGCGGGCTTTGAGCTTATTGCAGCCCGAAACGCCGACGGTGAGGATCAACATCGCTGCCAGAGAAGCGGTCCGGCGAGCATTACGAACTGATGCATAAGTCATCGAAGCATCCATCCCTGCTAGGATTCAGATCCGCCCTGCGAGGGGCCAATCTACACTATTTAGTGCGCGTTTTCGAGTTCCGGCGTCATCAGGCCCACCGTCGTGATTCCCGAGCCGCGCATCACGTCGATGGCCCGGGCGATGACACCAAATTCGAGTACGCTGTCTCCACGGACAAAAGCAACGCGGCTTGCCCGCATCTTGAAAATTTCCTCAAGCCGTCCTTGAAGATCCTGCCACTGGACCGGATTCTGATTGATGCGCAGCGTACCGTCGCCGAAAACTTGCACAACAATCACTTCCGGTGGCGTTTTCGTCGTGGATTCCGCCTGCTGGGGCAAATCCGCCGTCAGACCGAACTGCGTCTGGGGACGGATTATCATAAAGATGACCAGAAGCACCAGCAGAATATCAATCAGCGGAACGACGTTCATTTCCGCCATGGTTCCGTGCTTTTCACCGCCAAGCGAAATTCCCATGAGTCACCTCGCATGAAGCAAATTACCCCGCGAGGAGGACTCTCACACCCTGCGCCGGCCGAGACGCGGCCGAAGTGAAAAAGAAATCCTTATTTATTACTGCCCGGCCTCGAGCTTGGCCGTGATCAAGCCGACTCTGTCGATTCCCGCGCCGCGCATGATATCAATCGCCCGCGCAACTTCCATGAACAGTACATCGTTGTCGCCCTTGACGAAAGCAATTTTCTCGGCGCGCTCTTTGAAGATCGTTTCGAGACGCGGGCCAAGGCCTTCCCAGGTCGTGTCTTCGTTGTTGATCTTCAGCTTGTTATTGACCAGCACCTGGACCACCACGGTCTTGTTCTCCAACTCCACATCCTGCTTTTGGTTCGGATTGGGCTGCGGCACTAGAGCGTCCAAGCCGTGCGGAGTGAGCGGAGTAATGACCATGAAAATGATGAGCAGCACGAGCAAGATGTCGATCAGCGGAACGACGTTCATTTCCGCCATCGCACCGCCTTTATTTTCTCCAACAGACATTCCCATTGCGAATCTCCTGTCAGCCTGCGTTTCGCGAGCTTTGCAGGCCATCAGGCCGCGCCAGGTGGGATCCGGCGCGGCCTTTCTGACTCAGCAAACGAATGGTGCAAACACTTCACACACCTCAGCCGAACGCTGCTCCAGCGGCTTCAATCAGCCGATGGAGCGGCACCGTTAGGCGGCGGAGGCGGTGTCCTGCGTTCTTGTTGATTCTGTTCGGTTAAAAGTCCAAGCTGATCGACGCCGGCGGAGCGGATTTCGTCCACGACCGCAACGACATCGCCATACTTGGCCCGGGCATCGCTCTTCACGTAAACAGTTTTATCGAGACGGGCGGACAACATATCTTTAATCTGCCCGGTGATGTCATCCTTGGTGATCTTCGTATTCTTCAGATAGATCGTCCCATCTCGAGTAACCGCTACGATAATCGCGTCATCCTTGTCGGCGTCCTGCATCTCGTGCGCGTTGTTAACCCTGGCCATATCCACAGGCAGGCTCTTCTGCAACATCGGTGTGACCACCATGAAGATGATCAACAGCACGAGCATGATGTCGGCCATCGGGATGACGTTCGGCGCCGCCATCTGCGCACCGACTTTTGGTTTGTAGCCCATTGGTTTACCTTATTTCTTCGCGCCGCGACGCAAAATGAAATAGTTGATCAACTCCATTGAGGAGTTGTCCATTTCGACGTCGAAAGCCTCGACTTTGTTCGTGAAGTAGTTGTAGGCCCACACGGCAGGGACGGCGACGAGAAGACCGAGAGCCGTGGTGACGAGAGCTTCCGCGATACCACCGGCAACCGCTGACAGACCGGTCGCTTTGCTGGTCTCAATGCCCTTGAACGCGTTCAAGATGCCGACGACGGTGCCGAACAGTCCGACGAAAGGAGCCGTCGAGCCGATAGTGGCCAGCGCCGAAAGACCGCGCTTCATTTCCGCGTGAACGATGGCGACGGAGCGCTCGAGACCACGCTTGGCCGCTTCGATTACGTCCGCATCCGTGACTTGCTGGGACGCGGATTGGAATTCGGAAAGGCCGGTCGCCACGACTTTGGCGATATGGCTCTTCTTGTTCCGCTCGGCGATGGCAATCGCCTCGTCCAGCTTGCCTTCCTTGAGAGCTCCGGCAACCTGCTGCACGAAAACCCGCGACTGCTTGCGAGCCGCGCTGTACATCAGGGCGCGGTCGATCATTACGCCGAAAGAATAAATCGAGAGAATGAAAAGGATCGCGACAACGATCCGGGGAAGCGTGCTCATTGAAGACCACATGCTCCGAAGATCCCAAGAGGTCGCCTGGGATTGCAGGAACAGGGCCGCATTCACATACAGGGTCGCTACCATTCGTTTTGCTCCTTAGTTCTGATGGCCCCGGGTCTCCCAGGGCCAACGCGAGAGTTTGCCAAGCTTTGCCGCCCGGACCAGCGCGCCTGTCCCACGACCGGCACGCCGGACCGCTTACTGGTTTAGAGAGAAAATCACGTCAATCGTGGTGTCAACTTCGACCGGCTCGTTATTGAGGAGCGTCGGCCGATAACGCCACTGCCGCACCGCATCGAGCGCGGATTGTACCAGCAGTGGATGCCCGGAGAGGACTTCGAGTTGCTGCACCGAGCCATCCTTGCCGATAATCGCGTGCAGGCGCACGGTCCCGGAGATGCGCGTCTGCCGAGCCAGCGGCGGATACACGGGCTGGACTCTGTTGATGATCATGGCAGCCTGTACCTGGCCGCCCTGCTTGATGCGCGTTTGCGTCGGCTTCGGCGGTGGCGGAGCTCCACCCATGCCACCAATGACGCCGCCAATCACGCCGCCCATCGAGCCACCGGGCACGCCTCCCGGAACGCCGCCCTGTACGCCGGCATCCATATCGGGGGCGTCTTCCTTAATAATCTTTACATCTTTCGGAATCGCTTTCGGCTGCACGAGTTTGCCCGCATCCATTAAATGGACTTGCGGCTTGACGTGGACAATCGCCGCAGGGGGTGGCGGAGGAGGCGGTGGCGGCGGTGGTGGCGGAGCGGTAAGCATGGTCGCCATCATCGTCTTCGGCAGCGCTTCCGTGTAGATCAGCGGAATGAGGATCAGGATGCCGACGAGAACAGCCTGCACAACCATGGAGAGCACCACCGTCCAAGGCTTGTTCGTCCGCTTCGTCTCGCCTGAGAGCACCATATCTTCAAACATAAATCCTACCTCCTCCCCGAAGGAGCAAGACGTCCTGCGACGCCCTCGCTTCCGCGGGTTTTGTTTCCGGCTGCGGGTCCGGTGCCAACTGCGACGCTTTGTTGGCCGCCCCAGTGATTCCAGGCGACCACAAGCGGTGCAGCAATACCAAAACTGGAGTACGTTCCTACCACAATCCCCACCACCAGAGCAAAGGAGAATGCACGAAGCACCTGGCCGCCCATAAGGAACAGGACGAGCACGGTGAGGAAAGTCAATCCACTAGTCAGTATCGTCCGGGAAAGAGTCTGGTTGATGGATTTGTTTACGACGTCCGGAAAAGGCTCGCGGCGCAGCAAACGATTGTTCTCCCGGATGCGGTCGAAGATGACGATAGTATCGTTCATCGAATATCCAACCAGTGTGAGAAGTGCCGCGATAACCGTCAGCGAAATCTCGAAATGCAAAAGCGAGAAAAAGCCCAGCGTGATCAAAACGTCGTGAAACACGGCAAGGACCGCTGCTGCCCCGTAGACCAACTCGAATCGAAAGGCAATATATACCAGCATGCCCCCCAAAGCATAGAGGGTAACGACAATTGCCTGGCGTCGAAGCTCGCCGCCAACTTTGGGGCCGACGATTTCCACGCCGCGTATCGCAAAGGAGCCTAGAGCGCAGTTATCCTTTAGGGCGGAAAGAACACCCGGGGTTACTCCATCGACCTTCGAGAGGACGTCAAAACTGGTGAGCACGCCTTGGCTGTTCGAGTCGCGATAATCGAGAATCTTCTTTGCGAGCTGCTGATAGCGGTCACCTGCGTTCGTGGAGAGCAGCAGCGGATCGTGTTGCGTGAGGAAAGCGGCGAGGGAGGAAGGCGTGGCGGAATTGAAATCGGGCTTGGAAGAACTGTTTACTCCGTAGATTGCGTTCAGTGCATCGATGACCTGGGTCTTGCTGGCGTCACCGGCTTCGTCGCCCTGATTTTTCTGCTCGACGAATATGAGCACCTCGTTCGAATTGGTGCTGGCGATGTCGCTAACGGACTGGATTTCGGTGTTGCCGAGGCCTTGCGCGGTCAGCCCGCTGCGGATCTTGTCGATATTAGGAGGCTGCGCGAAGCGCACATCCACGTTTGTGCCGCCTTTGAAATCGATGCTGTAACGAAGGCCGCCATGTAGAAAGATGGAAGTCCAGCCGGCAATGAGCAAAATGCCGCTAAGGGCATAGAAATACTTGGCTTTGCCCATCCAGTCGATGTTGGGCTCTTTGAATAGCTCGATCATGCGGCTTTTACTTCCCTTCTTTAGACTCCAACGTCCTCGGAATAGTTCCCGCCGCTTCCCTACGCAGATTGGGGGAAGCGGCCCAAGATAGCTATGACTCTATCGTTTCGCTCCAAACAGACTTTGGCCCTGTACGTCCTAGTACCGGCTAAATGCTCAATTCGCCCTGGCGGTCCATCTTCGCCAGGTGATACTGGAAAATCGTCTTGGATACGTAGATTGCCGTGAAGACGTTGGCGATCAAACCGATCGTCAGGGTTATGGCAAAACCCTTGATTGGCCCCGTTCCAAACAGAAAGAGAAAGAAAGCAGAGACGACCGTTGTGACGTGTGTATCGATAATGGTGAGAAAAGCCTTGTCGAACCCCGCCTGAACAGCCGATGCCGGGGATTTGCCATTGCGCAATTCCTCGCGGATACGCTCGAAGACGAGGACGTTGGAGTCCACACCCATGCCAATAGTCAGAATTACGCCAGCGATTCCGGGCAGAGTAAGGACCGCGCCGAAGGCGGCAAGCGCGGCAAGTAGAATGACCAAGTTAAGTATCAGCGCGAGAACCGCGTTGCCGCCCGAAAGCCGGTAATAGAAAAGCATGAAAATCATCACCACTAGCAGGCTTAGTACCGAGGCTTGCACGCCATGGCGAATGGAGTCGGCCCCCAGGGAGGGACCAACGGTCCGCTCTTCGAGATATTTGATGGATGCCGGGAGCGCACCAGCGCGCAGCACCAGCGCCAGATCATGCGCCGATTCCTGGCTGAAACTGCCTTCGATCACGCCGGAATCATCGATGCGGGCATTGATAACCGGCGCAGAATAGACGCGATGGTCGAGCACGATGGGCATGTCGCGGCCAATATTCTGCTGCGTAAATGGACCGAATCGGCGGGCCGCTTCGGCAGATAGGGTGAAGTTCACCGACCATTGGCCAGGGTTGTTGGCGTTGCGATTTTCCGTGGCGCTCCGAAGATCGCGACCCGTTACGATGATCGAGCGACTCACGATATACCATCCCTCGCCCTGTTCCGGCGCACCGGAAGCGGTAGGGCTTTGCGGACGCCCGGGCAGAAGTTCTGTACCGGGGGGCAAGATGCCGCCGTGTTTGCTCAATGCTTCGGTCTCCGAACTGTACACAACAGGATCCTCGAGAAGCCGCAACTCAAGTTGGCCACCGGCTTGGATGACAGATTTGGCGCGTGAAGGATCACCTTCCCCGGGGAGTTGCACGAGAATCTCGTTGTTATTCCGCCCGCCTCGAAGCTGAATCGTGGGCTCAGTTAGGCCGAGGGCATTGATACGACGATCAATGGTTTCGAGCGTCAGCGTCATCGTCGTTTCTTGAATTTGCGCTATGGCAGCGGCGCGCAGCGTGAGTGTGTAGCCAGAAGGGTCGCCCGCAGCAGGCGACATATCCCAATAGTTCGCGAATTGCTGATTGATATAGTCCCGAAATTCCGGGAGCCGTGCAGGGTCCACGTTGCGCACAAGAATGTGCGTGTCGTCCAATCGGCGCACTTCATCGTATCGAATGTTTTTGCCGCGCAGCCATGTCGCGACGCGCTCGACCATCTGGTCGGTCTCCTGCGCGATGGCTTCCTGCGTTTGCACTTGCAGGACGAGGTGGGTCCCGCCCTGGAGATCGAGGCCGAGCTTGATCTGGTGAGAGAAATTATCCTTCAGCTGCCCCACGGACGTCGGAAACACGGGGAGCCCCACCAGGCCGTAGACGCAACCGAGAATGACGAGAACGATGAAAATGATTTTCCACTTCAGATTGGGGTTCATGGTCAGAAAGTTGAGCGCGTGATCCGGCTGCGGGCGGGGTTATTTCGCATCTTCCGATGCCTCCACCTGGGCAATCGCCGAGCGCGCGATTCGGATTTTTACCTGGTCGGCGATCTTTAAAATGACTGTGTCGCCGTCAATGCCATTAATCGTGCCGTAGATGCCGCTGTTGGTGACGACTTTGTCGCCCGATTTGAGCGCGGCAATCATCGCCTGCATCTTTTTGCGCTGCCGCTGCTGCGGTAGAATGAGCATGACGTAAAAGATCGCCATGACCACGATCATCATCACCAGCGGATTGCCGAGAAGGCTCGCTGGCCCCGAAGCCTGGAATAAAATCGCTGCCATTGTCATTGCGTGCTGCATCGTTCCTCTCGCCAATTTCGAGCCATCCCGGCCTCACGGGAGATAGAATCACCCCGGCGGGTTCAAGTTGCCCGCCCTCACAGCCCACCGGATTCTCTCCTCGTGTTGCCGCGCAGGTCAGCCTCGGTGCAAACCGGGCTGCACTTGAAGAATCTCGGACGCTATTCCCGCCTAACTTTCAAGCCTGGTTTACAGCATAGCGCGCGTGCATCTCAGATGAGAAATTCGCTAGGTTCCCAAACTCGATAGCCTCGCGGATTTGCCGCATTAAGTCAAGGTAAAAGTGGACATTATGGTGGGTGGCCAGGATCGCCGCGGTCAGTTCTCCAGCGGCGAAAAGATGACGAAGATAAGCGCGCGTATAGCGCCGGCAAACCGAGCAGGAACAGTTCGGATCGGGCGGGCGCTGGTCCGCGGCATAGCGCGCGTTCTTGATCAGCACGCGGCCTTCGCTGGTGTAAAGGCACGCGTGGCGCGCGGCGCGCGTGGGAAGCACGCAGTCCATCATGTCGATGCCGAGCGCGACGTAGTCGGCGATCTGCTCGGGCTTTCCAACGCCCATCAAGTAACGCGGTCGGTTGCGAGGCAAAAGCGCCGTGACTTCGCCGGTCATTTCGCAGGTGAGTGCGTGCGGCTCGCCGACGGCAAGCCCACCGACAGCGTAACCGGGAAAATCCAATTCAAGAAGTTGTTGTGCGCTCGCGCGGCGTAGGTCGGCGAACGTGGCTCCTTGCACAATCCCGAATTGCCATTGTGCCAGCTCGCCGTTGCGGTTCGCCTGTTCCAGAAAATACTTTCGCGCGCGCCCAGCCCATGCCGTCGTGCGTGCGACTGCCGCTTCCGCCTTGTCGCGTGGCGCGGGCGTCTCGATGCACTCATCGAGCACCATTGCAATATCCGAACCAAGCGCCAGCTGAATCTCCGCCGCATTTTCTGGCGTGAGCATGTGTTCCGAGCCATCCAGATGCGACCGAAAGCGCACCCCTTCATCTGTAACTTTGCGCAGCTCGGAAAGGCTGAACACCTGGAAGCCGCCTGAGTCGGTGAGAATCGCGCGCGGCCAGGACATAAATTTGTGCAGGCCGCCGAGCTTGCGCACCGCTTCGTGCCCCGGCCGCAAATACAAATGGTAGGTGTTGGAAAGGATGATCTCAGCGCCGAGTTCTTCCAGCGCCTCATTGCGCAAACCCTTGACGCTCGCCTGCGTGCCCACAGGCATAAAAAACGGCGTCTGCACCGCGCCGTGCGGCGTCTGCAAAACCCCGCGCCGCGCGCCAGTCGGATCAGTCTTCGTTAGCTCAAATGAAAAACCCACACACCAAGTCTATCAGAGGAAAATCCAGGCAATCAGTGTGAAGAAGAAGACCAAGGAGAAAGTCGTTCCGAAGGCAATGCCCAGCGCCTTGCCGATCGGCGCCTTCTTCGGATCCGCGGCGGAGAAACCAATGGCCATCAAAACGATGGTCCAAATCGCGAAAACGTCCAGGCTCCCTCCAAGAATCAGCTGCCAAGCAGGAGCGTTGTCTCCCAGGAATGCCCCCACATTCGAGGCCAGAAAATTTTGTGGGTCGATGCTTTGCGGATCTTTCAAGAAGGTGACTGGAATTGCCAAAACCTCCCGAAGCGACATCGGCAGATGCGCGAAAACCGTGATGGCAAACGCAGTGCGGAAATTCGTTCGGACTCCGCCGATAAGTTTGAAAGTTCCAAAATTGATTGCCGCCGCAATCAGGATCAGAAGCGGCCAGCCGATGACACCTCGCACGTACTGCGAGATTTTCGACCGCTCGGCCCCTTGCTCGTACGCGCGCTCCTTCTGCGCATCCGGCAAGCTATCGATTTGCGCGGCCGCGAATTTGTTTTTCTCGATCTGCTGCTTGGTGAAGTCCAGCCAATCCGCGCGTTTGACGAGCGTGGCGCACAGTCCGAACCAAATCACGATCATTAATAGCATGGGCACGATCCAGCTCGGCCGTTGGACTATGTCCTTAAAGGTGGCTCCCGGCGAAAAGAATACGCCCACGATGCGGCTGACTACGCTCATCTGAGGCTGGGGCTCAGGCGCAGCCGGGGGAACGGCGATTGTCGTTGCCATCGAAGAATCCTCCACCACGGGGTTTCGAAATGCTCTCTGTAAAAGCAGTACGCAGGGAGCATCCTAAAGATTTCATCGGGCGGATTCTAGCCTAATCGGGTGGAGATTGCCTTGGAAAGTCTAACGCGCTGGCAATGCCGGAACAGCGGCGAGCAATTCGCGGGTGTAGGCTTCGTTTGGCTGATGCAGGACCTGCCCGGCCGAGCAGATCTCCACAAACTTCCCCGCGCGCATCCATTAAAGATGTCACGCAGCCATCTTAGTTCGGAATTTCAGAACTCCAAACGCGACACTCCGCCTTTGTGCTCTGTGCGCAGCGCGTGTCAACGCTTGTCGAGCGGGATGACAAACTTCAAAGCGGTATGCGTGGAGGAGAAGCCAACTACCTTCACATCTTTCAATCCTGTCTTTCGCCCGGCGGCGATCACATCGTTCTCCGTGATCGTTTTTTGTCCCTTGGGATAAACAATCCAAAGCGCCGTCGCCCCTTTCAAAGACTTCGCAATCTTCGGGACTGAAGAAAGGTCCTTTATCGATTCGGTCGCGAAGAAAACCACATCGGAGTCAGCTGCAATTTTGTCCTTCGTCACTGAGCCGGCAAGCGGCTTAAGCTCCGCGAGAAAACCGGCGTCGATGCTGCCAAACAGAGACACCCTCGCCCCGGGTTTTACGCCAATCTTCTCCATCCGCGATTTCGGATGAAGGATCTTCTCGCGCCATTTCTCCGCCGCAGGCCCCAACTCGAAAACCACCAGTCCGTCCGCAGCCTGCAATCGCAGTTCCCCGTCCACCGCCTTGGCCGACTTGATCGAAGCAAACGGAATCTTCAACCTGAACTCGCCGCGAAAAAGAACTTCGCTCGTCTCCAGCAGCGCCTTCCCTTCTGACGTTTCTTTCCCAAAGCGCACCGTGCATTTCAGTTCGTTCCCCATAAGTCTCCGCCCCCGATTCCACGGACGTAAACAGATGTAAACCGTCCGCTTCTCCGGCCGCAAATCCGCGTGCCTACGATAGTAAGCTATAGGGCTCGATGGCAACCGCAACGACACCCCGTGTGGACTGGAAGCTGATCTGGGCGCAGCGCGGCTTCCGCTTTTTCTTTGTCGCTATGTTCGTGTCTCTCTTCGGCAGCGGCATGAACTTCGTCGGCGTGAGCTGGTACATCATGGCCGCCACGCACTCGACGGTAAAAGTCAGCCTGCAGGTCATCGTCGTCACGCTGCCAGGTCTTCTCATTCCTTTTCTCGGCGGCGTGCTGATCGATCGCTTTGACCGCCGCTATCTCGGAGTATTGCTAGACTTGACTCGCGGCTTTTTCGTCCTCGCGACCGCCTACATCGCGTGGCGGGGGAATCTTCAGCTCTGGCACCTCTACGCCATGACGCTGATCACCGGCACGGGCTCCGCGATGTACTGGGCCACCGTCAACGCCCTCGTCCAGGAAGTCATTCCGCCGAGCCAGTTCACGGGCGCCAACGCCGCCGTCCTCGTAGGCGTCCAAAGCGGCATGCTACTCGCGGGCGCATTCGTCGGCTTCATTTATGACAGCGCCGGCATCGCGGGGATTCTCTGCATCGATGGCCTCACTTACTTCGTCTCCGCGTTTTGCCTCTACAGCATCCGCACTGGCTACGTTTCGCCGCGCGACCATCTGAAATATCCGCGCGAATACTCCGAGGCGACCGAAGCCACCGCCGAAGCTCTCGAATCCGGCGAAAATCCCGAAGTCGCAGAAGCCGGCCTCTCTCTCGCTGTCTATTCCGATCTCAAGGAAGGCTTCGCGTACCTCAAACAGCAGCCGCTAGTTCGGTCCCTCGGAGTCACACACTCGATCATGATGGCCGGCGTCGTCAGCGGCAACGTCGTCCTCGTTGCCCTGGTCAATGATATTTTGCATGCTGGCGCGCGCGGTCTCGGCTTTCTTGAAGCCGGCTGGGCGATTGGCGCGATCACCGGCGGATTCATCGTTAGTCAGCTCCGCACATCGTTGCGCATGCCACTTTACGTCGCGGTCTGCGCCGTGCTCGCGGTGGGCCACATGGCAACGCCTTTCGTCGCGTTTCTCGTTGGCGCGGTCGTGCTGCAAGCCATCTTCGGACTCTGCCGTGCCATAGGCGGCGTCACTGCGCAGTCCGGCTTAATGTCCATCGTCCCACGCCACTTCATGGGCCGCACGCAATCCGCCATGGCCATCTTCACGACCTGCGTGCAGCTCGCGATGAGCATCGCTCTCGGCGTAGTCGCGCAGGGCGTCAGCCTAATCGCAGGTTATGCCTTGCTCGCACTTCTATACGCTGGCGCCACGCTCTCCGCCTCCCGTGCGCGCCAGCTCATGCGCTAAACTTTGGAAGTAGTTTTCCCATGTGAGAGGCGCCGTGGAAATTAAAACCGTTCAGCCATTTCTGCACTATTTCGGAAACGTTCGCGAGCGAACCATGCGCGTGGCGCGCTGCATCCCGCCCGACAAAATCGATTGGACCTACGCTTCCGGCAAATTCACTCTCGGCGACATCTTGCGCCACCTCGCCGTCGCGGAACGCTACATGTGGGCCGAAAATGTGCAAGGCCGTCCCGCTCGTTACACCACTCACGGCAAAGAACTCGCTGACGGTTACGAAAATGTGATCGCGTTTGTAGACCGCCTTCACTCCGAATCGATGGAGATTTTCGCGCGCCTCACCGACGAAGACCTTCAACGCAAGTGCAAGACTCCCGATGATGCGCCCATCACCACCTGGAAATGGCTTCGCCTCATGCCAGAGCACGAAATCCACCACCGCGGCCAGATTTATTTGTATTTGGCAATGCTCGGCGTAAAAACGCCGCCGCTCTACGGCCTGACCTCCGAAGAAGTCCGCGCGCGCAGTTTGATGGATTGAGGCGTGGCCAGAATGCTATCGAGCCACGCCAGGCATTCAATCGCGCATAGTTGTGCGAGCGACCGGGAAAAAGCGGCAGCAGAGCTGCCGCACTCCAAATTCAAGCGGGCTTCGATGCAGGCTCCGCTGAAGCAGCCGGCGACGCGGCAACAGCTTCCTGCCCCAGCAAATCCACCGCTGCCTGGTTTAACTTCGCGCGCAGTTGGTAGCGTTCGTTCGCGCGCGTGATGTATCTCACCGCAATTTCAATCCCGCCGACGACCGGCTTCACGTTAATCGCCGGTGCCGCCGTCAACGTATGAGCCGTCTCCTTCGATCGCGCCACACCCTGCCATTCTTTCTCGGCTTGCTTCGCCGTTTCGGCCGTCGCTTCCAGCACTTTCTTTTGAATCGCATCGACAACCGGGTAAGGATCCCGCCCCGCAGGCAAAACGACTTGCAGCTCGTCCCACAGCCACTGTCCGGAAGTCGAGAAATTGAAATAGTGTCCCTCGATCGCAAAACTATTCGTGAAGGTCACGCGCCGTCCGGTAGGATGGCCCGAATCGGTCCAATTGCCGGTTTCGAGCAGCACGGTGTGAAACATGCCAAGCTCGACGACTTCGCCGGTCACTCCATTAATCTCCACCCAATCGCCGAGCCGGATTCCGTTCTTCCCCATCAGCACAAACCAGCCGAGGAATCCCACGATGAAATCCTTCAACGCAACAGTAAGGCCCGCACCGGCCAATCCAAGAAATGTCCCCAGCTGCCCTGGCGGCCCGAACATCACCAGAAGGGCGAGAAGCACGGCCAGCACCTGAATGGATACGCGCGTAACCGTCCGCAAGGTTTCCACTTGCCGACGGTCCAGCGAAGTCTTGCCGAGCAAACTCTCCAGCCAACGATCGAAGAACAACAGCACCAGGGCGATCCCCAGGATAATCAGCACGCCTCTTAGGGTGAGATAAATCTCGTTTCGTCGCTGCCCCTCCACAACGTTCAGCCACTGCCCGTAAATGTTTACGAGTTGTTTGTTGGCGTCGACTCGCTTGTCGAACGAAGCCAGACTCTTCTGGTCCGCGGAAATTTGTTTTGTTTTTTGCAGCAAATCGCTGGACTCATCATGACTCCGCTGCGTTCGAACGTCCTGTCTTGGCTCCGTCGCGTTCTTCGCATGATGCGCCAACTGCGGCATCGCCGCCTTCGCTGCGTCGATCTTCGCGTCGAGATCATCGTGCTTTTTCGCGAGATCGTCCGCGGCAGCTTCCGCGGCCTGTTGTGCCCACGTCAGCAGTTGCTGTTTCTGCCGCAGCAGCGACCACTCCCGATAACGGTGGATCAATCCCGACAGATACTGCGGCGGCGCAACATTCGTAGCCGCCGTAACTCCGGTCTTCTCCGCCGCTTTGTGTTCCTCCTCCATCTGCTGGATGCGGTCCTCGGGGTCGCCGCCAGCCCGAATTAAATCCTGCTTCGCGTCGTCCACCTCATCTTGCGCGAGGTTCAAATCCTCTTGTGCGATGTCCAGGCTGTCTTGAATCGGTTCCTTCTTTACGCCCTTCGCCTTGGCGACTGCATCCGTCAGTTGAGCAACCTGCGCCTGTTCATCCTCCAAAACTTTCTGCGCCTTCTCCAGTCGCGCCGCAATTTCTTTCGCTTCGCCCTTCAGAACTGGAGGATGCTCTTTTGCATCGTGCAGCGCCACGGCAAACGCCAAGTCCACTTCAAAATCCGCCAGCCGCAGCGCCTCATCCGCCAGCGGCTTTTCATCCGGGGTGAGCGAGAGCTGCGCAAGCTGCTGCGCCCGCTTCAGTGGCATTTGGTCCACCAGGCTCTCCGCTTGCAGGTTTCCGAGCGCTCCGAGATAGAGCCGGGTAGTGACATACGGCTGGCGCATTTGATACAAGCCGTACGCCGTGGCGAATAGGAGCGCCACGAGCACGATGGCAGCGATCTTGGTTCTGTTTTTCATTCGGCCTCAGTCCGGGGAATGGTGCAGCCATTCTAATACGCGCCATGTCCCAGCGGAACGCGCTTCTTCGCACTAACTGATTCGAAATTCCTACCAGGATTTCTCAGCCGCGCCTCGCTCCCTCAGCTACGCTGGATTAGAGACCGGAGAGGCCCAACTTGGATTCGCGCCTGCCCAAAATGCTGTTCGTGCTGCTCGCCATTTTCGTGGCGCTCTATTTTTCGTCGTACTATCCTCGGCTGCCCGATGAGCTCGCCTCTCGCTTCAACAGCCGCGGCATTCCCAACGGTTGGCAATCCAAGCCCATGTTCTTCGGATTTTTCGTCGGCGCCCTGGTGCTGGCCACGGTTCTCGCCTTCGGACTGCCGCGCATCATCAAGAGCATGCCCATCGAGTCGGTCAATCTTCCAAACAAAGCCTACTGGCTCGGTCCGGACCAATCAGCCACCACCCTGGAATTTCTAAGCACCTGGTTCGCGTGGTTCGGTTGCGCGGCTTTGGTACTTCTTCTTTTTACTTTTAATTACGCCGTTCAATCGAACCTGCATCCCGACCACCGCCCCGATCCCGACCAAATGCTGTATGCCATCCTCGGTTTCGCCGCCTTCGTAGCCGTATGGATCACCCGTCTAGCTAGTCGCTTCGCCCGCATCCCCCGCGACAATTTCGTCCAAAAGTGAAAGCACGAGTGGTTCGCAGGGCCGAGGCGTTGTAGAATCAAGCCATGTTGGTAAAGGTCGAAGCCTATAATGACGGTGACTTTTGGTGTGCGCGGGGAATCGGCGAAGATATCTTCACGCAAGGTAAAACTGTCGACGAACTCTACAAAAACATCCGCGAAGCCGTGACTCTTCACTTTGAAAATCGCGTGCCTGCCGCCGACATCGACATCCTCGTTGTTTCCGAATTGAAGCCTGCTCATGCCCCGGCTGCCTCAGATTAGTGACCGCTCCCTTATCCGATTGCTCGCCTCGCTTGGATATGAAGTTGTCCGTCAAAAGGGAAGTCATGTTCGCGTCCGCAAGCGAAATGAGTTAGGCGAGCATAACCTCACTGTTCCCGACCACGACGTGATCGCCAAAGGAACTCTAAATGACCTCCTGACACAGGTCAGCTTGTGGAACAACATACCCAAGGATGTGCTGATTGAGCGATTGCGGTAGTTGGCCGTGCCGAAACAGGCTGGATTGAAACCATGAAAAAATATCTGATCGTCATCGAGCCGACACAAACCGGATTCTCGGCCTATTCTCCCGACCTACCGCGCTGCGTTTCAACGGGTCGCACGCGCGAGGAAGTCGAACAGAATATGCGCGAGACCATTGCTTTTCATCTCGACGGCTTGCGTGAAGAAGGACAAGCCGTGCCCGAGCCACAAACGTACTCTGCGTATGTCGAACTTCCCGCGTAAACTTCTGTCGGAGATCCAGAACCTACGGAGTTTCGCGGCAAAACAAAACGCCCCGATCGCTCGGAGCGTTTTCGTTTTGCCAATTTCGATTTTCGAACTTCCGATCTTTCTACAAATAATCCCGCGAAGGACCCTCCAAAAACGCCCGAAGCTTCCGTGACCGCGACGGATGCCGCAGCTTGCGCAGCGCCTTAGCTTCAATCTGCCGGATGCGTTCGCGCGTCACGGCGAACGACTGCCCCACTTCTTCGAGCGTGTGTTCGCTGCCATCATCCAGGCCAAACCGCATCTTGATAACTTTTTCTTCGCGCGGCGTCAGTGTCTTCAACACCGAAGACGTTTGCTCCTTCAAATTCAAGTTGATCACCGCGTCCGACGGCGAAACCACCGCCTTATCCTCGATGAAATCCCCGAGATGCGAATCTTCCTCTTCGCCAATCGGAGTCTCAAGAGAAATCGGCTCCTGCGCAATCTTCAAAATCTTGCGCACCTTGGACACCGGAATATCCATGCGCTTGGCAATTTCTTCCGAAGTCGGCTCGCGCCCCAGTTCCTGCACCAGCTGGCGGCTCGTACGCACCAGCTTGTTGATCGTTTCGATCATGTGCACGGGAATACGAATCGTGCGCGCCTGGTCGGCAATCGCGCGGGTGATCGCCTGCCGGATCCACCATGTCGCGTACGTCGAAAATTTATATCCGCGACGCCACTCGAACTTGTCCACGGCTTTCATCAAGCCGATGTTGCCTTCCTGAATCAAATCCAGGAACTGCAACCCGCGGTTCGTATATTTTTTCGCAATCGAAACCACCAACCGAAGGTTGGCTTCGATCAACTCCTTCTTTGCCTGCTCCGCCTCAGCTTCGCCGCGGTGAATAAACGTCAGCGTGCGCTTCAATTCGGTGAGTCCGACTTCGCTCGCCTCTTCGATGTCCTTCAGCTCCGTCCGCCGCGTGCGCAATTCCTTGCGTGCTTCCGCAGCCACGTCGCCTTTCGCGGCATCCACGCGCCGCTCAAGCCTGCCCGCCTCGCGCTCCAGCGATTGCAAGCGCTCGACCGTCCCGCGCATCTTGTCAATCAGCCGCTTCTTCTCGAACGGGTTGAAATCAATCCCACGAATCTCGACCGAAATCTCGACGCGCGTCCGGGCCACTGCCCACTTCGCCTTGATATACTGCTTTTTCTTCGCCTTCGGCGTGCTCTCCAGCTTTTCCGCTTGTTTCAACGCCAGGTCGTACAACTTCGCGATCTTGTCGATGTACTTCAGCGTCTGCTTCGTCTTGTTCGCGATCTTCTCTTCGGTCAGCTCTTCGTCGTCAAACTGCACGATCTCTTTGATCGACCGCGCGCCCTTGCGCAAATCCTCGCCCACCGCGATCAATTCTTTGATCACAATCGGCGATCGCGTGATCGACTTCATCACTACCAGCTGCCCGCGCTCGATGCGTTTCGCGATGGTCACTTCGCCTTCGCGCGTCAGCAGCGGCACAGTTCCCATTTCGCGCAAATACATGCGTACGGGGTCGTTCGTTTTTTCGAGGGAACCCGGCGTCAAATCCAGGTCGCTGCCGCCCTCATCCGAATGCGCGTCGTCCTTGACGACCGCATCCCGGTCTCCCGCCTCCGAGGACACTTCCACTGCGCGCGCCGCCTTCGCCGACGCTTGGTCCTCGTAAATCTCAATCCCGTTTCGTTCAAAGGTAGTAAGAAGGTCGTCGATCTCTTCCGAAGAATGGACTTCCGCCGGAAGCGAATCGTTCACTTCGTCATAGAGCAGGTAGCCGCGCTCTTTGCCCACGGCAATGAGCTGCTTTACCGCATCATATTTTTCTTCAAGACCCACAGCTGCCACGAATTCCTCCAGGCTTCCAGGCGCGACCCCAAGTCTTGCCGGTCAGCACCGCCGAAAAATTTTCCCTGCAAAGGCGCAGGCAGTATGCCACGCTGGCGCAGCCAATGCCTCTGCGGTCACCAAAACGAACTGTGGGGAATCCCCCGCCAGATCACTCGTCTTTTTGTGAATTCCTTTATGGTACGCCGCGTCGTCAGCTTCCCGTTCGCCCTGTACTTCGCCCGTCGCCCGCTCTCAGAGTACGTTCCCACGCCTCTAAGTACATCTATATAGATGCAGTTAGGTGCGAATCCGTTACTCGCGAAACCCTATAACGCTACACGCTTAACTCTATCCGCGTCAACATTTTAATCAGTGGAAATCTGTGGATGAACTTTCCAGTTCCGAGCCCTCGTGGCACAGACTTCAGTCTGTGTTCCTGAGCCAGATGTCCCGAGCAACGAGCGCTGTCCACCAAAAGGCCCGCCTCCTGTGTAAGATGTCGTCCGAGGTGGAACGGATAGCTCCAAATGGCATCTGTTTTCTCACATGCAGTAGCCACCCTCGGCATCGGCGCATGCTTTTACCGGCCAGGCACCCCGAAGCGCGTCTGGCTGCTCGGGGCTGCCTGTTCTGTAATTCCTGACCTGGACGTTATCGGCTTCCACTTCGGCGTCCACTATGGTGACTTCTGGGGCCATCGCGGCTTTACGCATTCCATTCTCTTTGCGGCGCTTCTGGCCACTCTCGCCTTCCTGCTCGCATTTCGGCAAGCCGTCCCAGGCCTAAGTCGATTTGCCTTATGGACCTTTTTCTTTCTGGCGACCGCCAGCCACGGCCTCCTCGATGCCATGACTGACGGCGGCCTCGGAGTCGCCTTCTTCTCCCCCTTCAACAACGCCCGCTACTTCCTACCATGGACACCCATTCGAGTCTCGCCCATCGGCGTCACCAGTTTCTTCAGCCACCGTGGCCTGGAAGTCATCCAAAGCGAACTCATCTGGGTCTGGCTTCCGGCGGCGCTTCTGATTGCCTCAGCTTTTCTCGTTCACCGAGCAACTGCCTCTCGCTCTTGACTCGAGATATGAAGCTGGTATCCTTGAGGGCAGACAGTTCTACGTAGACTAAGTGCGGTCTCCAGGCCGCATTTTTCATTTTGGGGTGCTTTAACACCGCCGCCCCCTGGAAATGATCTTCTCGTATGTTTCGCAAACAGCCACGCCGTCAGAGCTCAGCCCATGTGGCGCGGGGCAGGGCCCTGCGGCATCGCCGTCTCGTGCCAAAGCGGCCCCGGATCGCTATTGATCGCGTTGCGTATGCGTGCCAAGGCTGCGAATTTCTGGAACGAGTTATGTTTACTTACAAATCCTTTAGAATGAATACTTACAGGAAACGCTCGTAAGTGTTCATTCTAAATCGCTTACACAACAAGCTAAGCCCTTTAGAATCCGCGTTTACGAAAAAAAGGGGGAGGGGGAGGGAGGTAGACGAGTAGTTGCTGCTAACCTACGATTTCCTAGGGAAACGCAGTCGGCTACCTACCTGGCAGCCGCCAGCCGCCGCATCAGATCCTGCTTCTTCTCGAGCAGGCCACGCATTTCCGTCACGGGAGGGTTTGCCTCGATGCTCCGCTGCACTTCCGCGAGCTCCCGTTCGGCTTGCCGGTGTTGCAGGGCCTCGACGCAGCTAACCGCCTCTTCCCAGGTCGGCTCGCTGGCTTCCTCGAACAGAATCTCGAAAAGTATGCGCCGGTCCCGTTCTTCGAGTTGCGCAGCAACTTCCGTAGCTCGCATCGGCTCGTCGGCCAGGCTCGCGACGATCAAAACCGCAAAAACTTTCTCGGTCTCGAGTCCGTGATAAAGCTGAGAAGCCTGGAGCCGTTGCGCCAGTTCGCGACGGAATCCCTCCGCCTCGGCCAGCATGCGAATCAGTCGCCGCTCGACGGGCTTCGCCGAGCGGCCCACCAGTTCCGGCTGGATCTTCAATTCGCTGTGACGCTGGGTAGCGGCTTTGCTCAACGCGGCGCGCAGCACCGGCTCGTCCAGGTGAAGCTGCTGCGCAATTCGGGTCGCCCATTCCGAGCGAAGAATCGTATTAGGAATTTTCTGAACGTAGGGCAAGAGAAAATTCACGGCGCGCCGCTTCCCTTCCCCGGTCGTCAAATCCATCTTGCGCGCGCGGGCAATCAGATAGTCGACGTAGGGCGGCGATTCCTTCAGCAACTTTGTGTATTCCTCGACGCCTCGTTCACGGATAAACAAATCCGGATCAGCTTTCTTATCACCAACGGGAGGTAGCGCCAGGACGCGCACCTCGAAATCCTGTTCGAGCAAAAGCGCCACGGACCGCTCAGCCGCCAACTGTCCCGCGTTGTCCGGGTCGTAGTTAATGATCACGCGCTTCGTAAAACGGCTCAGCAACTTGATCTGTGGCTCCGCGAGGCTCGTCCCGCAGCTCGCCACCACGTTGCTGATTCCCGCACGCGCCACGGCTATCGCGTCCATATAGCCTTCGACGAGCACCGCAAAATCCGACCGCCGCAGCGCTTCCTTCGCCCGGTCCATGTGATACAGCACATTGCTTTTCGAGTAGATCGGCGTCTCCGGCGAATTCAAATATTTCGGCTGATCATCGCCAAGCGCCCGCGCACCAAACGCTACAATCTTTCCCGAGTCATTTGCGATGGGAAACGTAATGCGACGCCGGAATCGGTCGAACATCCGGCCGGCCTGTTCGCCGCGCGAGATCAATCCAGACTCGACGAGCAATTTCTCCGGATATTTCTGTTTCAGCACTCGCAGCAATGCATCGCCGTCGCTCGGCGCATAACCGATCCCGAACCGGTCAATCGACTTGTTATCGAGCCCACGGTCCTCAAGATAAGCCCGCGCCGCTTTGCCTTCGAGCGTGCCGGAAATCTGTTTCGTAAAGAAAGCCTGCGCCTCGCGATGCATCTCGACCAGCGCCGAGCGCTGCTGATTTTCCTGCCGCTCTTCCGGCGACCGCTCGCGAGGCCGCGGAATCGCAATCCCGCACTTTTCCGCAACGGTGCGCACTGCTTCCGGAAACGCGGACTTCTCCACATCCATCACAAAATTAAAAACGTCGCCGCCTTTGCCGCACCCAAAACAATAAAAAATCTGTTTGATCGGTGACACCGTAAACGAAGGAGTTTTTTCCTGATGAAACGGACAAAGCCCTGAAAAATCCTTGCCAGTCTTTTTCAGGCGCACATATTCGCCCACCACGCGAACAATGTCCGCCTGCTGCTTTACCCTCTCCGCGAATGATCCCGCTTCCGCCACGGCTTCATCGAGGATTGTAGCTAAACTAGTGAGAGGAATATATCCCGGCAGGGATGAGGTTAGCATCCGTCAGCGGACGCCCATAGAGATAGGCCCAGGCTTTGATCCGGCGCCCGCGAGCCCAAGCATCGACGAGTTCCCGGCGAAATAAGCCCTCGTCCACGCCCTCAAATTCATCCAGGTCGCGCAGCGTTTTTTCGGGATCTTGCAGTAAGAAAAGGTCCCCTTTGACAAATCGGTTGGGAGAGGTAGTGAGAACAGCACCGGGATACTCTTGACCGGACAATCTATAGAGATCGGCTCGAATGCGGCCTGGACTGATGAACCGGACGCGCCCCCGTAACCGCTCGTGGGCCTCGCCTCCACGCTTCAGACTCCCATAGAAGAATATATATTGTGGCAGCGACCCAGTTTGCGGGCGACGCGCCTTTTTTTTCGGTATGCGCGCGCTACCCGCGGTGACTTTGGACTTGGCTCTCAATTCACGCTCGCAGTTCCACGACGGTGATGGCCTTCCCGCCGCGTTCTTCCGTTTCAAACGTCGCGCGTTCGACAAGCGGGTGCGTTTTCAGAAATTTCGCGAGGCCCTTTCGCAGCGCGCCTGTTCCGTGGCCGTGAATGATTCGTACGCGTGTCTGATTTGCGAGCGCGGCTTCATCGAGATATTTGTCGACGCGCTCCGTCGCTTCTTCAACGCGCATGCCGATCACGTTGATCTCGCCCGAAGCTGCACCTTCGCCGGGCTGTGATGGGACGGTGACGCCACCGCGGCCCGTCGATCGTAGGGGCGGGGCTTGCCCCGCCCGCGCTACCCCGCCGCCGGTCACCTGCTCTAAGCCGATAATCTCATCAACTGCGACTTTCATGCGGAGAGGACCGGCTTCGATCTCGGCGGAGGAGCCGTCCAATCGGCGAAAAATAACCGGCTTGCTAAAGCCGCGAACACGAATTCTTGCGCCAGGCTGTAATGTTTCCGCGCTAATTGGTTGCTGGCTTGAAGAAGCCGTGCCCAAGTCCGCTTGCGAATCGGAGATGGTTTGCACGAGCGCGGCGTTGAGTTCTTCGCGGGCTTCGCTGCGGATGTCCTGGCCTTTGCGTTTCGCGGTTTTTTCGAGCGAGGCGCGAAGTTCGCGCTCTCTCACGGTTTCGATCACACGGGCGACGTTTTCGTCGAAGCGCTTCTGCATCTCGGCGAATTGTGCTTCGAGTCCCTTGATGCGTTTTTGCTGGCGCTCGACCCACTCGGTGCGCAACTTCTTGCGTTCCTCTTCGAGCGCGTGCCGTTCCGACGCCATCTGCTGTTGCATGCGGTCGAGTTCATCGCGGCTGTGGTGCAAATAGGCAATCAAGTCAGCGGCTTCGCGTGATTCTGGCGTCAGCAAGGACCGCGCTCTCTCGATGATGGACGTCGCAATGCCCAATCGCTGGGCAATGGCGATTCCACTCGATCCGCCTGGGACACCGACCATCAGCCGGTATGTCGGCCGCAAATTTACATCATCGAATTCCACTGCGGCGTTCACCGTACCAGGTGTCGTCGAGGCGTAGGTCTTCAAACGATCGTGATGCGTCGTCGCCAGCACGATGCAGTGTTTGGCGCGAAATTCATCGAGCAGTGCCACGGCTAACGCCGCACCTTCTTCTGGCGCGGTCCCCGTGCCCATTTCGTCGACAAGCGCCAGCGATCGCGGCGTCGCAAGTTCGAGCATGGTCTTCAAATTCAGCATGTGTGCCGAAAACGTCGAGAGATCGGCCGCGATGGATTGCTCGTCCCCGATGTCCACTAACACGCGATCAAAAATCGGCAGGACTGCACGCTGCGCCGCCACGGGAATCCCGGATTGTGCGGACAACACGGCCAGACCGGTCGTTTTGAGAGCGACAGTCTTGCCGCCGGTATTTGGTCCGCTGATGACCAGAACTTTTTCCGAGCCGCCCAGCGCCAGCGTCATGGGCACAACCGCGCGCTCTTGGCGACGCAGCTTGTCTTCGAGCACAGGATGCCGCGCCGCGACCAAACGCATTTCGCCGGAATCAGAGAACTCCGGCATGGCCGCATCGAAATCGCGCGCAAACCGTCCGCGAGCAAAAACTCCGTCAAGCTGCGCGATCGTCTCCGCGGCAGCAAGCAACGGTTCGCGAACAATCTGCAGCTGTTCTGTTAGCTCGCGCAGAATTCTTAGAATTTCCGCCGCTTCGTCCTCGGCGAGCTGCACGAGTTGGTTATTCGTCTCGACCGTCTCAAACGGCTCCAAAAAGACAGTCTGCCCGGTGCCGCTCGCGCCATGCACAATTCCCGGAACGCTGCGCCGGTTTTCCGCACGCACGGGAATCACAAATCTTTCATTACGCAGAGTGACGTAATCTTCGCCCGCCTCCGCATTGCGCGACCGCAGGATTTGCTTGAGCGTTTTCTGAATCGATTCGCGCATCTGTGTGATGCTCGCGCGAATCCGCCGCAGCGCCGAAGACGCATCGTCGCTTATGTCTCCGCTCGGCAGCAAACATCGCCGGATCGCCGTCAGGACCTCGCGAAAATCTCCAAGAGTGGCCGCGCGCGCCGACAAAAGCGGAAATTTCGCCGCGTCTTCGCGGAATTGTCCGCGCAACCAACTCG
Organism: Candidatus Acidiferrum sp.; assembly: GCA_035272765.1. Taxonomy (GTDB): domain Bacteria; phylum Acidobacteriota; class Terriglobia; order Acidiferrales; family UBA7541; genus Acidiferrum. Next base: position 33,878 of record DATEQG010000040.1, on the reverse strand, counting down.
CCGTGTCGAGAAGAGATGCGGCGCTCAGAAGCTCTTTGGCTTCCAGAACGATGCCCGGTCCCTCGATTTTCTCGAGCCACTCCTGGGGATCGGAGAGCCCGCCAAATCCCAATTCGCCGCCGCCGCGGAGCCATTCCCGCGCTTCGCGAATCAGCGCAAACGCAGCTTCCAGCGCAGCGCGATCCGTTCCAAACTCCAGCGCATCCACGGCCCGCCGCCCCGGCGCACAAGTCGTCCTCAGCCGCAACAACTCCCGCAGCTTGTCAAACTCGAGTACGTCTTGCGCCGTTCGAGACATTCCCGTTTTGTTCTATTTCAATCTTTCTTTCAAATATTCAGCCGCTTCTCTAGGAGTCGCCGCTACATGCACCAGCCTGCCATTCGCTTCGCCCCAAGGTGCCCCATGCGCCGACTCTACTTCCCGCACGCGTTCCAGGATCGGCCGCCAGAAATCGCCGAGCGCCACGAACGGTTTCGGCTCCATCACGGACTTATTCAGCATCTCCCACACGACCGCAACCTCGACGAGCGTCCCCGTCCCGCCCTTGCAGGCGACGAATCCGTCGCCCCGCCGGATCAATTCAAAGAGCCGCGCCTGCCATGTTTTCTTCCGCACTTCCACATCGATCCATTGGTTGAGTTTCGCATTCTTAAAAAATTCCGCAGTCACCCCAATCGTTTTTCCATCCACTTCTTTCGCGCCACGCGAAACCGCGGCCATCACTCCAGCATAACCGCCGCTGCAAACCCCAAATCCCTCCTCCGCAAGCGCGCGCCCAAGCGAGAGTGCCTCTTCGTAGTCCGCTTCACTTTCCCGCGGCCGCGAACTTCCGAACACTGTGATGATCCGTTGTTTTGCCACGGGCTTTTCTATTCTCTAGTTCTGTTTCGCGTGATCGCGCGCAGGAGCAGGCGCCGTGGTCATGGCTGTTTCATCGAATTCTTCAATCATGGCGACGCAAAGTCCGTTCAAAGCGTCGGCCGCTTCATGGCCTTTTCCACCTTGATTGTTGCTCAAGAACGAAAAGATCAGAAGCCGGCCGCTGGGCGTTTCCGCAAACCCGGAGAGCGTTCTCACGTGCTCGACCGATCCTGTCTTCGCATGAATTCGCCCAGCCGCCACTGTGCCCTTCATGCGGTCCTGCAACGAGCCGTCGATTCCGGCCACGGGCAGCGAAGCGTAGTAGGGCGCAAACCACGGCTGCCCCTGCGCATATTTAAGCAGCGTAACGATCGCCCGTGGCGTGACCAAATCGTGCCGCGAAAGCCCCGAGCCATCCGTCTGAATCACATCGTCCGGCGCGATTCCCGCAGTGGCATAAAAATCCTGCGGAGTTTTCAGCATCTCTTCCGGCGTGCTCCATAAACCGTTTTGCCGCGCGGCGGTTCGCAGCAACATTTCTGTATGCAAGTTCTGGCTGATTTTGTTGACGAGCTTCACGGAATCGCCGAGGGGCACGGAAACATGTTCCGCAAGAACGGTACGCGGCGTTACATCCGTCTCAGGAACGTGAACCGCCCGGATTTTTCCATCGATCTTCACCCCGCGCTCGGCCAGAAGTCCTGCGAGCAGCGAAGCCGCGTGTTGCGCCGGCTCTTCAATCGCCAGCACAAGTTTCCGTGGCGTGCTCTTTGCGGGCAGAGTGCCGCGCACCACCACAAGATTCGCGCCCGGTTCGCGCGTCAGCGTCAAATCCGATTTCACCCCGGCCGCCGACGTGATGACGTCGTTCTGCAATGTGAAGTCCGGTGTGAGCGGTGCGACCGATGCCAAAACCGGGTCGCCGATTTTTTCGCCGGGCGACAAGGTCACCGCGACCGTATTGTCATCCACCACGATTGCGGAAATTGCCGCACCGTATTCCCAGACCATGTCGTCGATTTCCCAGCCGTTCGGATAGCGCTCGCGTGGAAAATAGCTGTCGTCGCCGACCATATCCCCGGAGATTTCCTTCACGCCGCGAGCCACCAGCGCATCCGCAAGCTCGGCCAACACTTTTTCCGGAGGACCGTCAAACTCTTCTTTGAGCTCATAAGGAAATTTGCGGTTAGAAAGATTGGGATCGCCTCGGCCTACGAGCACCACATCACCAGAAAGTGCACCGTTGGAAGAAATCGTGCCGCGCGTCTCCAGCGTAGTGTGAAACCTGTAGTCCGGCCCCAGCTTGGCCAGAGCGAGCGCCGTAGTAAAAAGCTTCATGTTCGAAGCCGGCACAAAATAGCCGTCGGCGTTTTTCTCGAAGAGAGTTTCTCCCGTTTGCGCATCGACGATCAGAAGTCCCCAGTCGCCTTTGCTGGAAGGCGCGGCTCCGAGAAGCGTGTCGGCACGAGCGCCAAACCGCGCCGCTGCGGCGGCCCGCTTGGGAGAGCGCTCTTCCGGTTTCCCGTCATGCTTGGCTCCGCAACAAGCCTGTTCTTGCCCGGGGCTGGTTTGCGCGCAGCCGCCGGATGCGGCCAAAGAATAGAAAGCCAATGCAACTGACAATCCCGAAGTCTGCCATGCACACGTTTTTCCTAGGCCCATGTTTCCTCTGCCTTAAAATCACCGCAGATGAAAGTATAGTCGAAAGCCAGCACAACATTTCCGCGGCGCTACGCATCTACTCATTAGCTGTACCGAATGGAACAGGCCCACACAAACTGTCCTGATAATCTGGCGGTTGCGTACAATCACCGGACGACCTATCATTATTCGGACCAGTAAATTTCAGCGAGGTGAAATTTGATAAAGCGAATCAGTTCCTGCCTTATGGCGCTGGCGATGATCGCCCCGCCGCTGTTATCACAGGAAAAAGAAGCCGACCGGCTCGAAAATTGCGGCACCGTAATCAAGGAAATTATGGATATCCCGGATGATATTCCCCAGGATCTCATCGACAAAGCCGAATGCGTGATCATTTATCCGTCGGTCTTGAAGGCCGCTTTTGTCGTCGGAGGTAGCTATGGGCGCGGCGCCATGACATGCCGCACTGGTGAACACTACACCGGTCCGTGGAGCGCACCCTCCATGATGGCACTGGAAGGCGGCAGCGTCGGTCTCCAGATCGGCGGTCAGGCCACCGATTTCGTTCTCCTGGTGATGAATCCGCGAGGAGCGCACTCGATGCTTAAGAGCAAGGTGAAGCTCGGTGGAGACGCTTCCGTGGCAGCGGGGCCAAAGGGACGAACAGCAAGCGCTGAATCGGACGTGACGCTGCGAGCCGAGGTGCTCAGCTATTCGCGCTCGCGAGGACTGTTTGCAGGTATCTCTCTTGAGGGCTCAACGGTTCGCCCTGACAGTGACGCCAACGAACGCATCTACGGAAAAAAGCTGAGCGCGGAGGACATTATCTTTAAGGGCGCGGTCGCTGTGCCTCCGCCGGCTCAAAAATTGGTCAGCTATCTCAACCGGAAGTCTCCCAAGAACATGTCCGATCCCAACTCTCTGAAGGAATAGGCCCGAACAAATTATTGAGGAAGTGCGAAGGCCCCGGCGACCGTCGGGGCTTTCGTGTTCTTGGAGGCGGAAAAAGCGGGAAAAAAGAGGTTGACTTCTCGCGATTTCTGACCTAGGGTCATCTATGAACTATGGTCAAGAAAACAAGCCGCGATGTTTCGAGACGCCGCCGCACCCCCGCGGGACATTCCCACGGCCGGCGCGAACGCCGCACGGTTGAAACACGCGAGCGCCTTTTTCGCGCAGCGCTGGATCTCTTTGCCATAAAAGGCTTTACCGAGACGACCGTGGAAGATATCACGGAAGCCGCGGACGTCGGGAAGGGCACCTTCTTTAACTATTTTCCCAGTAAGGATCACATTCTATTAGCCTTCGGCGAGATGCAGCTTGCCAAACTTGAAGCCGCTGTGAAAGAAGCTCACCGCAGCGGAGAGCCCATGCCCCAGTTTCTGCGGTCCTTGGGTGTCCGCATGACGCAGGAGCCCACTCGTCACCCCGGCATTATCAGGACTCTGCTCCAAGCGTATCTATCCACTACTCCTGTGCGAGCAGCGATGCTTGATTTGCAGCAGCGCGTGCACGCTCTGCATACGGAGATTGTCCGGCTCGGCCAGCAGCGCGGCGAAATCCGCAGAGACCTCCCCGCCGGTGAGATCGCGCACGTTTTTCGGCAGACGATTTTCGGAACTCTATTGATCTGGTCGCTTAACGGCGACGCGACTTTGCACGCGCGCATGGAATCCGCGTTCAACGTGCTGTGGTCCGGACTGGCTCCGCGTACCGACGGTGTTTCGCAACCTGAAACGCCGCGGACCGAAACCGCAGCAGCCGCAGTTCCGCTATTTACCTGTGGAGATTGATTCATGAATCGTAAGCGTGTGTTCATCCTAATTCTTGTTGCCGCCGTCCTGGGTGGCACGACTGTCTACGCCACGTGGTTTCGGCGCGATAGCGCGCTGCAAGGCTCGGGCACGGTCGAAGCGCGCGACATTCGCGTGGGCTCGAAAGTGGGAGGCCGCATCGACAAAGTTCTCGTGCGCGAAGGGGATCGCGTGCAGCCTGGCCAAACTTTGATCACCTTCGATGACAAGGAATTGCTGGCCTCTCTCGATCAGTCCCGCGCTGCAGCCGAGAAAGCAAAGCGCGGCTACCGCCCGGAGGAAATCGCCGAGGCCCGTGCCGCTGCGGAGCAGGCCAAGGCCGATTATGAGATGCGCCTGAACGGCTACCGAAAAGAGGATGTCGAGGCAGCGCAGTCCGACGTCGAACGGGCGGCCGCTGACGAAGTTCGCGCGAGATTGGATTTTCAGCGTTACGAAGCGCTGGCGGAGAAGGATCTCGTCTCGAAACAGCAGCGCGACACGGCCGAGGCCAACTGGAAAATGGCGCTGGCGCAGCAGCAGAACTACCAGCACAAGCTCGATGTGCTGAAGCGTGGTTACCGCCCCGAGGAAATTGCCTCCGCGGAAGCGCACTACCGCGAGACCCAAGCCACGCTGGAAAAATTTGAAAGCGGCAATCGCCGCGAAGACGTCGACCTTGCAAGAGCGGCGTATTCCTATGACGAAGCGCGTTTCCGCGAGCGTCAAGTGACGGCGCCCTCTGCCGCCACAGTTGAGGTCCTCGATGTCCGTCCCGGAGACATCATCGCCCCGAACACGCCTGTCGCCACGCTCCTCGAGCAGGATCAGATTTATGTCCGCATCTACATTCCGGAGACCGAGCTAGGGCGGGTCCAGGTCGGACAGAAAGCGGAAGTGCGCGTCGATTCATTTCCGAAGACGGTTTTTGACGGTATCGTCGAACAAATCAATCAACAGGCCGAATTTCTCCCGCGTAACGTCCAGACGCGCGAAGAGCGCGTTCATCAAGTCTTCGGGGTGAAAATCCGCATCAATGACCCTGCCGGACATGTTCTCGCAGGCATGGCCGCCGATGTGAAGTTGAAAGCGGGAAATTAGCGCGTGGCCATTGATCTGCAAAATCCGGCCGAGACTGCGATTTCCGCCGAGCACCTTGTCCGGCGGTTTGGCCAGGTCACCGCCGTCAATGACGTGAGTTTCCGCGTGGAGAAAGGCGAGATATTCGGCTTTCTGGGCCCCAACGGCAGCGGTAAAACCACGGTCATCAAGATGTTGACGGGTCTCCTGCCGCTCAGTGGTGGCTCAGCGCATGTCGAGGGGCTGGACGTCAGGGTGGATTCCGAAATCGTCCGCGAACGCATCGGGTACATGTCGCAAAACTACAGTCTCTATCACGACCTCACGGTGGCGGAGAATTTGCAATTCTACGGGCGCATCTACAGCCTCGATGCAGTTCGCCTGAGACGCCGTATCGAAGAAGTTGTCCAACTCAACGGCCTCGCTCCCTATATGAATCGATTGTCGGCGCAGCTCTCTGGAGGATGGAAACAGCGGCTGGCTCTCGGCTGCGCCATGCTCCATGAGCCCAAGCTTCTTTTTCTTGACGAGCCTACCGCCGGCATCGATCCCGTAGCGCGCCGCCAGCTTTGGGATCTCCTTTTTGAACTGTCCGGGCATGGCATCACTTTTTTCGTCACCACACACTACATGGACGAGGCCGAGCGCTGCAGCCATGTCGCCTACATTTATTACGGCAAGATCATCGCCGACGGCACGCCCAATTCGCTTCGAGAGCTTCCCGACGTTCAGCCGCAGGGAACGATACGTGTGGAAATTACGACTCCGGAAGTCACACGAGCGCTGCGCTTCGCGCGCCAGATATCAGGCATTCGCAGTGCCACTATTTTTGGCCAGTCGATCCATGCACTTATTGACGACGACCTCAACCTCCACGATCTTCGCGAGCAGCTTCTAAGAAACGGCATTGCCGTCGCCGAGATCCGCCCGCTCGCTCCCAGCCTGGAAGATGTTTTCGTCGAACTCACGTATAAGCATCAGGCCATCCTGGAGGCCTCGCGTGCCTGACCTGTTCCGCGGTTTCGGCGCCGTTTTCTACAAGGAGGTTCTGCACGTACGCCGGGACGCGGGAACGCTGTTTTTCTCGCTGACCATGCCGCTGCTGCAATTGTTCCTTCTCGGTTTTGGCATCGACACCAACATCCGTCAAATCAACACTGTGGTCTACAACGCCGACGGTCGCCGCGAGAGCCGGGAACTCATCGATCGCCTGAAAAACTCCGACACGTTCCACGTCATCCGCTACGTGGAAAACGACCACGACTTGAACGATATGATCATCGCGGGCAAAACGCGCGTCGGGATCAAGATTCCAGTCGACTATTCCGACCGCCTGCTCCACAACATGAGCGCGCAGGTCCTCGTCCTGATCGATGGCTCGGATTCTTCCGTCGCCGGCCAGGCCATTAACGTCACCAATGCCATCGGTCTGGATGAATCACTCCGCCGCGTTCTGCAAGACCGGGCCGCCTTTGCCGTAGACATGCACCCCAAGCTGCTTTTCAACCCGGACTCGCGCTCAGCGAATTTTTTTCTTCCCGGGCTCACGGCCATCATGCTCCTCAATGTCACCACCTTTCTGACGGCGTTTTCCATCGTCCGCGAAAAAGAGCGTGGCACACTCGAGCAACTGTTCGTAACGCCGGTCCGTCCTTTTGGCCTGCTGCTCGGCAAATTGCTGCCCTACCTTGGCATCGGCTTCTTCGAGCTCAGCCTCATTCTTTTCTTCATGCGCTTTGTCTTCCTTGTTCCCATTCACGGCAGCGTCCTGCTTCTTTTCATTCTTTCGCTGCCTTATCTTTTCGCGGCTCTCTCTCTGGGAATCCTCATCTCCAGCAAGGCCAAATCGCAAGCTGAGGCCATGCAGCTTGCTTTTCTGCCTATTCTCCCAAGCGTCTTCTTCTCGGGATATATTTTTCCGCGCGAGACCATGCCCGCCATTTTCTACCCCATCAGCTATCTGATTCCGGCGACGTATTTCATCAACATCACTCGCGGAATCATCCTCCGCGGAGCCGGCATCACGCACCTCTGGACCGACGGCCTCGCTCTTTTTATTATTGGCACTCTTCTCTTGATCATCGCCGCGCGCCGTTTCCGCAACAAAGTCATCATGGCGTAAGCCGGAATCTCGGCTTGCTCTACAGAACCGCTACGCACTACTATCGCCGTTCCAGTCCGGAGTAGAGGGAATCTTCCGTGGAAAATCGTTTAGCTGGTTGGGTGATCCTTCTCTTCGTTTTGCTTGTTTCGGTCGTGGTCGCGGTGCGCGAGGGGAAACCTGCGCCTCCGCGATATTCCATACCGCCTGATGCTTTCTCCGCGGACCGGGCACTCAACTATCTCGATGTGATCGCGAGGGAACCACACCCTATCGGCTCCGCAGAACACGATCTCGTCAGAGACTTTCTTGTTTCGCAATTCACGGATTTTGGATTAACGCCCGAGGTACAGCGCACTACTGGAGTCACACCTCGCTATGAAGTTGCCGGCACTGTGGAAAATATTGTTGCGCGTTTGAAAGGCACAGGCGGCGGCACGGATGCCGTCGCACTCGTCGCGCATTACGATTCCGTTGCCGCTGGCCCCGGCGCGGGCGATGATGGCGCCGGCGTGGCTGCTTTGCTTGAGACGCTTCGTGCTTTGCGCGGCGGCCCACCTCCGCGCAACGACATTCTTTTCGTGATTACCGATGGGGAAGAAGACGGCTTGCTCGGCGCTTCCGCGTTCGTCGCCGAAAATCCGGCCGCAAAAGATGTGCGTGTAGTGGTCAACTTCGAGGCGCGCGGCAACGCAGGTGAATCGCAAATGTTTGAAACCAGCGCGGGCAACGGCCGCCTTGTTCAACTCTTCGCGCAAGCAGCGCCTCATCCCTCGGGCTCTTCGCTTACCTATGAAATTTACAAACACATGCCCAATGATACGGACATGACGGTGTTCAAAAAAGCCGGGGCCGCGGGACTCAATTTTGCTTTTATCGATCATTGGGAGGCATATCACACCCCGCTCGACAATCCTCAACTGCTCGATCGCGGAAGCCTGCAGCAGCACGGCGAAAACGCGCTGGCTCTCGCTCGCAGCCTCGGCGACACAGATCTTAGCCAGCTTCAGGATCGCGACTCTGTTTACTTCTCACTCCCCGGCGGTTTCTTTGCGCGATATTCGAGCCGGTTTCTCTGGCCGCTCGCGCTTCTCTGTGGCGTCCTGCTTTTCGGCGTGATCTTTTATGCCAACGGCGCCTGGCAAACGAGTCCGTTATCGATTTTCGCCAGCTTTTTCATACACATCGTTGTCCTTCTCGTTTTGTTGCTGATTGGTCTTGGCTTTGTCCTCGGCGTGCACTGGCTTCACCTGCATGCGCTTCCGGAAGGCGGGCTTGAGCAAAACGCTTTCTATGTTTTCGGTCTCTGCGCTTTGCTAGTTACCGTTCTGAGTTTGTTCTACTCACTTTTTCGCAAAAAGATCACGTCGCCCGCGTTTTTTCTTGGCGGCGCGCTCTTGATCTTTGTTCTCATCCTTTTGACAACGAAATGGCTTCCTGGCGGCAGCTATCTGTTCGTCTGGCCTCTGCTCGCCGGCTTGCTGGCAACCATGGCAGCGGCCTTTCGCCCGGGGCGTCTCTCGATTCTCGCCGTTCTGCTTCTGTGTGTCTTCAGCGTGCCCGCGTTGGTTTTCTTTGTTCCACTTCTGCAGGGCTTTTACACCGCTCTCGGCTTCACTTCTATTGGAACTCAATTGCTGAGCGTAACTTTCGGCGTGTTCTTTTTTTTCCTGTTTCCGTATCTTGATCCTGTACTTGAATCCGCGGGTAAACTTCTTCCAATTCTCTCGTTCACCGCTGCGGTCATACTGTGTATCTTCGCTGCAAAAACCACGCACTACTCTTCAGCTCATCCGAAACCGAGCCTTCTTTCCTACGCCCTTGACGCCGATACGGGCAAAGCTCTGTGGACAAGTTCCATCGACCGCGTGGACTCCTGGACCGCTCAATACCTCGGTAATTCTCCCTCTCGCGGGAAGCTTCCCGACTTCGTCCCCGACTGGTATCCCATCGACTTTCTTCAGCATGAAGCTCCCGCGATCGCATTGCCACCTCCGCTGGCGGAGATATTTGTAGACCAAACCGACGGCGCTACGCGCAGACTTCGTCTGCATATCACTTCGCTGCGCCATGCGCGTACGCTCCACGTCGGCGTCGCGCAAACAGAGGTCCTCAGCGCCAGCGTCAACGGGCACGATCTTGGCAAGCCGTCCGAGGCTCGCTGGCGTCAACCGGGCCACTGGGGCTTCGACTACGCCAATCCGCCGGCGGAAGGTATCGATCTGGATCTCCGCGTGCCGGCCTCGGGTCCGGTCACCATCGTGTTGGTGGACCGTTCCTCAGGGCTCCCCACATTTCCGGGCGCAACTTTTCCTCCACGGCCCGCCGACTCCATACCAATTCATTCCGGCGACCAAACCATGGTCCGGCGCAGTTTTGTCTTTTAGTCGTTTTGTTTTTTGAGCGCCGCCGAGTTACTCTGCTGGTTTGTCTGTGTGTATCCGGGAGCCGCTGTGCCCTGTCCGATCTGTGAAAAACGAAAAGCCGAAAGATTCTGTCCGGCGAAGGGAGAGAAAATCTGCGCCGTATGCTGCGGCAAGGAGCGCGAGGTTTCGATCGACTGTCCCCCGGACTGCTCATACTTAATCGCGGCACACCGCTACGAGGACCAGCATCAACGCTCGCTGCCCGCAGACACACCGCTCCTCGACGTTAAGGTTCCTCAAGACGTCATCTATGCCCAGCAAAATGTGCTATCGGGACTGGCCTTCACTGCGGCGAAATTTTCTGCCGCACATCCTGATACGACCGATGCAGATGTTCTCGCCGCGCTCCAGGCTCTCGCCGAGACCTACAGAACGCTTGGTTCGGGAATCTTTTACGAAAAACCTCCCGACGCTGCGCTGCCACGCGAGCTTTACGCTTCCCTCGCCGCTTTCCTAAGCGAATCAAAGCAACATCCCGAAGAGCGCGCCGGTTCTGCGCCGGTGAAAGATTCCGAAGTTTTCTCTCTGCTCGTTTTCCTTTACCGCATGGGCCTGCTGCGCACCAATGGCCGTTCACGCGCGCGGCGCTACGTCGAATTTCTGCGCGGCCAATTCCCCGCCGTCCCAGAACTCAAGCGCGAAGAATCCCGCATCATTGTGCCGTAATATCTCTCTTATATGAGGCGCAGCGGGACTGGAATCTGGTAGTGTTTTCTTCCGCAGTTGGTCAACGGAGGACAGAAATGTTTCAGCCGAGGCTGGGGCCGGGTGCATCGAGAAGAGTGACGAGAGCGAGGATAGCCTCTCCAGCTGCCACGGTCATTACTTTCAGCGCTGCAACAATATTTGCGGCGGCAATGATCGTCCCTTTTGCAATTCGCGGCGATGAGCGCGAGTCCGCGGCGAAACTGCTGGCGCGAACCATGTTCAATCCGGAATTCCGTGTTAGGACTTTTCACGGCGGCGAATGGCTGGGAAGCGGAGATTCGTATCTCGCGATAGAGGCCTCAACGACGGCGGGCGGGACCGACATCGTTCGCTACCAAACGGCGACAGGCGCGCGAGACATTCTGGTTGCAGCCAGCCGGCTGATTCCAGCTGGCGAGAAGACGCCGTTGCCCGTCGAGGATTACACAATGTCTTCCGACGGGCAGCAGGTTCTGGTGTTCACGAATTCCAAAACTGTCTGGCGTCGGAACACGCGAGGAGATTATTGGGTTCTTGATTTGAAGAGCGGTTCGTTGCGGAAGCTCGGCGGCGATGCTCCCGTGTCCAGCTTGATGTTTGCCAAATTTTCCCCCGACAACAGCAAAGTGGGTTACGTCCGCGGCAACAATGTGTACGTGGAAGAGGTGGCCAGCGGAAAAATCGCGCAACTGACGCAGGACGGCTCGGACACGATCATCAACGGCACTTCCGACTGGGTGAACGAGGAAGAGTTTGACATCCGCGATGGATTCGAATGGAGCCCTGACAGCCTAGCCATCGCTTTCTGGCAGTTCAACACCAGCGGCGTGCAAAATTACACGCTGATCTATGATCTCGGAGCCCCGCGAGGTGAGATCGTCACCGGAATTCCTTATCCGGGTACGGGTCCCTATCCGCAGACGCTTCAATATCCGTATCCACTTGCCGGAACGCAAAATTCGGCGGTTCGCGTTGGCGTGGCGAACGCCGCGGGTGGGCCAGTCGTCTGGATGCAGAACGGGGGAGACCCGCACAACTTTTATATTCCTCGAATGGGCTGGGCAGATTCCAGCCACTTGCTGCTGCAACACATGAACCGGTTGCAGAACAAAAATGAGTTTCTGCTCGCCGATGCTGCGTCGGGAGCCGCGCGAACGGTTTTCATGGACGAGGACCGCGCGTGGGTGGACGTGAATGCCTCCGTCTTGTGGATCAATAAGGACCGCGAATTTCTCATGTTGAGCGAGCGCGACGGCTGGCGGCATTTGTATCGAGTGGCGCGCGATTCCGGCAAAACAGAACTCGTTACGCACGGCGATTTCGATGTGATAAGTCTCGACCGTGTCACACCCGATGAAAAATGGGTTTACTTTATCGCATCGCCTGACAATGCGACGCAGCGGTACCTCTATCGCACACGGCTGGATGGTTCGGCTGCGCCGGAGCGCATCACTCCGAATCTGCCCGGCACGCACTCCTATACGATTTCGCCGAATGGCGAATGGGCATTTCACGGCTATTCGTCCTTCGATGCGCCGCCGACGTTTGAAGTCGTGCACCTGCCGGATCACCGCGTCATGCGAAACACCATGGACAATTCTGCCCTCGCCGAACGCGTGAAGCCTCTGTCGGACGGGCCGGCGGAATTCGTGAAAGTGGACGCGGGCAACGGCTTGCTAGTAGACGCGTGGTTAATCAAGCCGCCGAATTTCGATCCCGCAAAAAAGTATGCGCTGATTGTGAATGTATATTCCGAGCCGGCGGGACAAACAACCGCTGACCGCTGGCCATCTATGTTCGACCGGGCGCTGGCCAGCGCCGGATATTTAGTGGCGAGTTTTGATAATCAGGGCACGCCCGCTCCGCGCGGCCGCGAATGGCGCAAGGTCGTCTACGGAAACGTGGGTCCGCTTTCCTCTAAACAACAGGCTGCGGCCCTTCAATCGCTCGAGAAAACTCATTCTTTTATTGATGCGAAGCGCGTTGGAGTGTGGGGTTGGAGCGGCGGTGGGACAGAGACGCTCAACCTAATGTTCCGCTATCCCGAAATTTACAGCGTCGGTGTTTCCGTAGCGTCGGTGCCCGACCAGCGCCTCTACGACAGCATCTATCAAGAGCGGTATATGGGATTGCCGCAAGACAGCCCGAAGGCTTACGAAGAAAGCTCAGCGATCAATTTTGCCGGCGGCCTGCGCGGAGACATGCTGGTGATGCACGGCTCAGGGGATGACAACGTGCACTTTCAGGGCTTCGAGCTGCTGGTGAACAAATTGATCTCGCTCGGCAAACAATTTGATATGCGCGTCTACCCCGGCCGTACGCACGGCATTTTCGAGGGCAAAGGCACCAGCCTGGACGTTTGCACAAATATTCTCGGCTACTTTGAAGCCCATCTGCCGCCGGAGCCGCAACCAGCCGGGCGTCATTGAGGCCGAGAAAGTTCGACGCGATCGCTGCGCGGCGAAGCAGGCAAAGCCGGTGGCTAACAGTACTTCTCTAAAGGCCTCGAAAGCCGAAGTACACCCAAGCGCCAAGGAAAAATCATCCAATCATGTCGCGCTTTGTGTTCCGAGCAGCGGCGCCTTTGTTCCCCTAGGGAGAGAGCAGAAAATGTTTGCAGTTATGGGCATTACCGGAAACGTTGGTGGTGAAGTAGCACGCAACCTTTTAGCGGCGAAATTGCCTGTCCGTGGGGTTGTACGCGAGGTTAGCAAAAGCGGAGTGTGGGCGCAGTGCGGATGCGAGCTTGCCACAGCGGATATAAATGACGCAACTGCACTCTCCCAGGCATTTAAAGCGGCGCAAGGCGTTTTTGTGCTCGTTCCGCCGAATTTTGATCCCTTGCCTGGGTTTCCTGAGGCTCGGGCCATCGCTGCGGCACTACGGGCGGCGTTGAACTCGGCGCGTCCCGATCGAGTCGTCTACTTGTCGACCATCGGGGCCCAAGCAATCCAATCGAACCTGCTTTCGCAGCATACGCTTATCGAGCAAGAGCTGAGAACGTCGCCCGTGCCCATTGCGTTTCTACGGCCTGGATGGTTCATGGAGAATGCCGCCTGGGACGTTGCTCCGGCAACTGGCAGCGGCGTGGTTCCTAGCTTTCTCCAGCCACTTGATAAGCCCGTGCCCATGGTTGCCACCGCGGACATCGGGCGCGTCGCCGCGGAACTGCTCCGCGAAAGGTGGAGGGATCAGCGCGTCGTCGAGCTGGAAGGTCCACATCGCGTAACTCCGAACGAGATCGCAGCTACTTTTACCGGTCTGCTTGGCCGCCCGGTGCGAATGGAAGTGGTTCCTCACGAAGCCTGGGAACCGCTCTTCAAGTCACAGGGTATGAAGAACCCGACGCCACGGATTCGTATGCTCGATGGCTTCAACGAGGGCTGGATCGAATTCGAGAATGGCGAAGCAGGCTCGCGGAAAGGAACTGTCAGCCTGGAAACCGTCCTGCGCTCTCTCCTTGAGAGAGATGGGAAGTCCTAGGCTTTGTTCGATTCCCTACCCCGCGGCGCAGGAGCGCATACCCTGCAGTTCCGCTGTGACGGCAGGGGCGTCCCAGCCTAGTTTCATTTGGGCGCATCGCGTTGCGCGTTGCGTATCGCGCTGCGGACGCGAATCGAAGCCGTATTTTTGCTTTAGGCGGGCTACGCGTTCAGCGATCTGCTTTCGGTACTTTTCGGGGGCATAGGCTTCTTTTGCGTACCACTCTTCGTATTGTTTCGTGAGGCGTGGAAATTTCTCGCGTATGAACGGCAAGAATTGCTTGGCGGAAGATGGCATAAGGAAAAGCACGCCGGAGAAAAACCATTGCGCTCCCGCCTTGTGAGCGGCTTCGGCAACTGCTTCGAGCTCGCCTTCCCGATCCGTGATGCCAGGGAGAAGCGGTGAGGCCGAGACTCCGACTCTGAGACCGGCTTCGCGCAATTGCTTCACCGCCGCAATTCGCAAATCTGGGCGCGGAGCGCGCGGCTCGAGCAATCGCGCCAGTCTTGCGCGAAGCGTCGTGATGGTGATGTTGAGAGAGAGATCCGAACGCTCGGCAATTTTCTTGAAAATGTCGATGTCGCGCACAATCTGATTTGATTTGGTGATTACGGAAATGCTCAAGCCTTCGCGCTTGGCTAATTCTTCGAGGCACGCGCGGGTCACGCCGTATTCGCGTTCCGCTGGCTGATAAGGATCGGTGGCCGTACCGATGGCAATGTGTTCCGGCTTTTCTCCGCCGGAACTCTGCGACTCGTACGAATACTTGTGCGCAACGTCATACGCCAGCAGCGGCGCAGCATCCTTTTTGACGAAAATCTTGCGTTCGAATTCACCGCCGTCCAGTTCCATGTACTCGTGGGTGTAGCGCGCGTAACAGTAGAGGCAGCCAAACTCGCATCCGCGGTAGGGATTGATTGTCCAATCGAACGGCACGCGCGCCGAATCGCACCGGTTCAGGATGGATTTTACCGGCAGCAGGAAATACTCGGGGCGCTGGGCGGACGTTCGGTGGCTCTCCGCAGGGGGAGAGGATGCCGCGAGGCGGGCAATGCCCACCAGCGGTACGGCTGCGTCCTGGGTCCGGTGATCCGCTCGGCTTTCAAGGCTGCGCGGGACCGCCTCTCGCGAGGTCGGCGGGGGGCAATCCGCCGTGGTGTAACCCGAAGTGCTGCCGCCTAAGCCGACAACCGCCGCGGCTTCCACCTTGTCACCGACATTGTCACGGACAGTGTGGACTCCGCCTGGCGAATCGCCGGCCCTTGGTTTTGGGCTTGTCGCATAGGGGCTAACAGGAAAGAGAGTTGCCGTAGATTGTCTAGCGTGGCGGCGACGGATACCAAAGGTCCGCGCCGTGGAGGAAAGAACTGGAGACATAGCCCACCTCGAAGCACGGCCAAGTATTTCGCCTTTTGTTCGCCATGTCAAGTACTTTTCGCTTTTTATTCGTTAGTGTTGGCCTCCCAAAATCCCATGGTTCACCCTAATCACACCGGCCGTTCGTCCAGATTGTGTGCTTCTACGCCACAAGGTATCCTGAATGTTCGGGAGGATCGGCGTGCGACAGTCCCCACTAGCAGGGTTGCTTCTTGGTGCGTCCGTCGTCCTTTTCACGGCCCATTTGTGTCCTGCCCAAACAGAGCAATCGCCGCAACCCCAGCCGAAGCCTCCAGCGCAGCAGCCGCCCCCGCAGTCAGCCGCCCCGGCCTCCTCACCGTCCACGCAGAGCAAGAAACCTGCCGTAGGACCGGCCACTCCACAGTCCACCCATTACCCCATCCTGCTTCTGGTTCAAGGGAATGACCAATCCTGGAGCCTGCGCATTGGCTTACGAGGCCCGGAGCGATTGGACCGTACTGGCTATCCCCCGATCCCGCTGGAGCCAGCCGACGTAGTCCGGGAAGGCACCACCGATTCCTGGACTTACCATGCCAAGGACACACAGACTGGCGCAGCTGTGTCGGTCCGCGTAACTCGGGAGGCCTGCTCCGATCCGGCAGCCGCCAAATTCGCCTTCACCGCCTCCTTCGAGCATGCCCAGATTGGCTCTGCGCAAGGGTGCGCCCGGGTCGCGACGGAACTCTTCCCGAAGATCAACAATCAGCCGACTGACGACGATGACGATGCCAAAGACAAGCCTGCTCCTCCGACCATCACGCATTTTAAGCCGCCAGTTGCTGTGGCCTATATCAATCCGACCGGCAAGCTGATCGTCAAGCGCGGCACCGTCGCCCGGGCCGTTGGGGGCAAAGAAGGGTATCAACTGTGTTTGTCGCATGATGGTAAGCGGCTGCTCTACACGACCGATGAGAAGGGCGGCGAACGGACGATTTCTCTTTACGACTGGGCGACTGGTAAATCCACTGAGTTGCTCCGAGGTTCCGTTCAGAAGGCGTTTTGGTCTCCTGACGATACGCGCATTGCGTTCCTGAAATTAGACGGATCGAAATGGCAGGTTTGGACTTCGCCCGCTGATGCTCCGGAAAAAGCCGCCCTGCTCTATCCAGGGGATGTCATCAGTTTGCACGGCTGGGCGGATGCGCAGACGATTCTCGCAGACGACTTGCAGACCTTTTCATGGATAGGTGACGACGAAACCGTGAAGCAGACCCTCACGGCTGCGGACTTATATGGCAAGGGTCAATTTGATTCCTCCGGCGCCAATACGGTGCATATTCATCCGCTCAATCCGGATTTGCTGCTCGTTTCCGCCGAATTGTTACCTCAGCCTTCCGCCGCCTCGGGTAAGGATGCTAAGAATAAAAGCGCGGCTGCGCAGCCGGGGCAAGCTTTCTTCTTATACGAGATCCGCTCCAAACGGCGCGTTGTTCTCAGTCCGCCAAATTTGACGTGCTCCTTCGCTGAATGGTCGCGAGACGGCCTGCAGATCTTTTTCACCTGCCGAGAGCCTTCCGCTACCGCGATGACGATCTATAAAATCTTCTGGGATGGCACCAGCCAGCTCAAAGTGCAAGACGGGTATAGCCTGGTGATAGGTCAATAGCCTTCAGCCAAGAGGTTTCTGCGTTAGGATGGTTTGTATGTTGATGCCTGCATATTCCCTGGCTTCCGTCGCCATCGCTGTTGCAGGGCTTAGCCTCCCCGCTCTTTCTGGAGGCGCACAGCAATCATCTCCCGCTCAGGCTCCCACGACCGCTGCCCCCCAGTCTGTGCAGCAAACTCCAGCGCCGCCTCCTCACCCTATATCGCGCTCGCCGCTGCGCTTTGCTTTGCCGCGCCGCGAGTATCTTTGCGCTGGGGGCGCCAGAATCGTGATTCTGCTCGAAACCAAGGCAGCGCGCCTGACCTTGAACGGGCACATCTACGATATGAAGCAACTCGAAACTGCTTCCGGCACAAAATACGCCGAGGGCTCGGTGGTCTGGTCAAGCACTGGCGAAGACGGTTTCCTTGTAGATAGCGCCGACTCCTCCCACCCAAAGATGCTGGCCGAGGAATGTCACCTGCAAAGCTCTTACCCGCCAGCGGCTCCGGCTGCCGGTTCCATCCAGGGCACGGCAACCTTTGGGAGCCACCCTACGCTGCCCAGCGATTCCGTTCTGATCGTGCAGCTCAGGGATCTAACCCGAGATGCTGACGATCCTGCGGCCGTTCTCGCGGAGGAGAGAATCCCGATCGGTGGACGCGCAGCACCGATCCCCTTTACCCTGAAATTCGACACCTCAAAAGCCACCGCCAAGACTCCATTTGCCATTTCTGCCAGCATCACAGGTCACGGTAAGCTCCTCTTCGTTCTGGTCAAAGCTGTTACCATTCCCGATATCGCGAATCCCGCGCCGGTTCATCTCGCTCTATCAAGAGCGAGTTCCAAGGCGGGTCAAACAGAGCCTCCAGCTGTTCCCGAAGCTCCGCCTCATCTGTAGGACCGAATTGGTCCGGCATTGGCCGATACGCGGCAGGCCCTTGCTTGTCTAACCGGGACGATCCGGCCCCGCGCTATACTTGTTTGATGGCGACCCCTACTCCTGTGCAACCGCAGCAGGTCGGAATCCTTATTCTGGATGACGACGACCAGAATCAGGGTGCCTTGCGTCAAATCCTGGATTCGGAAGGCTGGCGCGTCCGCCTGGTTCAAGACCCCAAGCTGTTGCTGACTGAGCTAAAGTCAGGCCAATGGTCTTTGGTCATCGCCAATATCGCGCTCGCCGGGATCGATACGCCGATATTCATCACGCTCCGCGAGCTCGCCGGTGTTTCTCACGAAGAGGGAGGGCGCATTCGCGCCCTTTATCTGGTGCCGGAAATGACCGGCAGCCAGTACGTCCCGGCGCTGGAGCTGGCCCGCGCACCGTACGTCGTACGGCCCTTCCATCTGCACGATTTTCTCGAGAAGGTGAGCGATCTGCTAGTCGAAGTGAAAGCGATTGAGGGACCGATTCGCCAAGTGCGCCACGAGTTTGGTGCCATCCGCAAAAAGAAGAAGCAGGCCGGGCGTTCCAACTCGATGTTTGCTTCGCGGGATTCCTATTCTTACAGCGATGAAGAAATCGCCGAGTACGAAAAACAAGAGAGCGAAGCTTCCAAGAGCGGCAGGAGCAAGCCTCGCACCAACCTTGGGGGGACCGACCGCTAGGCAACGCATCTCGTAAAGTTTTCTACTTTTCGTTCGCATTGCATACGTTTCGCTTCTCCGCCATTTTGAAACTTCAGCTTAATCGTGACTCGTTTAGGCAGCGGCGCAGCCAAGATTGGCTGTGCCACAAAAAACGCACTTTGCTTGACTTACAGGCCGTGCAAGCGCGATGCTACCGCGTCCAAACTGTCAAGGACGCCGTGGCTATTGGCCAACATCCAACGAGGAACCGAATGCGATTGCGAGCAACAATGACTTCTCTCCTGTTTCGATTTGCTTTGCTGGCGGTTTTCACTGTTTGCGCGGCGATAGCATCGGCTGCGCAACAAGCCAATTCCGGAGCGCCGCGCGTATTCACCGCCGACGATTACAAGCGGGCCGAAAAATTCATGGATTACAACACCCGGCCGCTCGTGTTTCATCAGGTGCGCGGAAAGTGGCTGCCAGAGGATCGTTATCTGTTCCGCGACACGGGACCAGATGGCAGTGAGTTCGTGGTGGTGGACGCAGCCCGAGGTACGCGCCAGCCTGCCTTTGACCACGCAAAGATCGCCGCTGCCCTTTCCGCGGCAGCCGGGGCGTCATTCGACGCGGCGCACTTGCCGTTCATGACGTTTGAGTTCTCACCGGACGAAAAATCCATCTCATTCCAGGTAAAGTCCCAGCATTGGACTTGCGATTTGCAGGGAAGCAAATGCGCAGCCGAAGGAAAACCGCCCAAAGCTGCGGCCGAGCGGCCCCAAGAAGAGGTTTCTCCTGACGGAAAGAGTGCGGCGTTTATCCGGAATTACAACCTTTGGCTGCGCGATCTCGCAAGCAACAAAGAAACGCAGCTCACCACCGACGGCGTGAAGGACCTCGGCTACGCGACCGACAACGCCGGATGGATTCACAGTGACCGGCCGATTCTTTTGTGGTCGCCTGATTCCATGAAAATCGCGACATTTCAGCAGGACCAGCGCGGCGTCGGCGAAATGTATCTTGTCGAAACGAAAGTTGGTCACCCGGTGCTTCAGGCGTGGAAGTATCCGCTTCCGGGCGATCAAGTGGTGACGACGATTCAGCGTGTGGTGATCGATTTGAACGCGCACAAAGTGATTCGTTTGCAGCTTCCCCCCGATCAGCACCGCACGACGCTTTGCGACGACATAGCATGCCGGGGCAGCGATTGGGACGACGTGGAATGGAGTCCTGACGCGACTCATCTCGCATTCGTTTCCACCTCGCGGGACCATAAGCATGAGCAATTTCGCGTAGCTGACGCTGCTACGGGAGTGGTACGCGACGTGTTCGATGAAACCGCGGCCACGCAGTACGAATCGGGATGGGGCCGTGTCAACTGGCGTTACCTCCCGGGCTCAAACGAAGTCATCTGGTTTTCCGAGCGCGACAACTGGGGCCACTTGTACCTTTACGATCTCGCAACCGGCAAGCTGAAAAACCAAATCACTCCCGGCGATTGGGTCGTCAGCCAATTGCTTCGCGTCGATGAAGAAAACCGTGTGCTCTATTTTCTCGGTCTCGGGCGCGAGAAAGGCGAGAACCCGTATTTCGCTCATCTGTACCGCGTCGGATTCGACGGGAAGAATCTCGCTTTGCTGACGCCCGAAGATGGGTATCACGAAGTCAGCTTTTCGTCCTCAGGGCGCTACTTTTTCGATAGTTATTCGAAACCCGATGTTCCCGCAGTTGCCGTGGTGCGCGACGACGCAGGCAAGATGATCTCTACTCTTGGGAAGACGGACATTTCACAGCTTCTCGCCGCGGGCTGGCAGCCGCCGGTTCCCATTAGGGTGAAAGCGCGCGACGGCGTTACCGACCTTTATGGGCTGATGTTTAAACCTACGAACCTGGATCCCACAAAAAAATATCCGATTGTGAATTCCATCTATCCCGGGCCACAGGGCGGAAGCGTCGGAAGCTGGTCGTTTGCCCCATCGCGACGTGATGCGCAGTCTCTTGCGGAGCTGGGCTTTGTTGTGGTGGAAATCGAGGGTATGGGCAACCCCTTGCGATCGAAGAAATTCCACGACTTCTATTACGGAAATATGGGCGACAACACCTTGCCCGACCAGATCGCGGGGATGAAAGAGCTGGCGCAGAAATATTCTTGGATCGATATCGACCGCGTGGGAATCTTTGGCCACTCAGGAGGAGGATTTGCGACGGCCGACGCCATGTTCCGCTATCCCGATTTCTTCAAGGTTGGCATCTCCGAATCCGGCAACCACGACAATCGAGAATATGAAGATGACTGGGGCGAGCGGTACCAAGGCCTGCTTGCAAAAAACGCTGATGGGACATCCAACTATGATGACCAGGCAAACCAGAACCTCGCGAAGAATCTGAAGGGTCACCTGCTGCTGGCGCACGGTACGCTTGACGACAACGTGCCGCCCTACAACACGTTGCTCGTTGTGGACGCGCTCGTCAAAGCCAACAAAGACTTTGATCTCTTGCTTTTGCCCAACCAACACCACGGTTATGGAAGTGAGACGCTTTACATGACGCGACGCCGGTGGGACTACTTCGTGCGTTACTTGCTCGGGGCGGAGCCGCCGCACGAGTATGAGCTAAAGCCGCCAACTCCCTAGCTCAATTTGGCACACTACTCATTCGCAGTCCTGGTGACGGACTGACTCTCAGGATTCGATTTGGCGAGGCGAATCGTCCAAGGAACGATCTGCGTGATGCGAAGCAGACCCATATGACTCCAAGAGTCAGCAGCCAGGCGGGCCCGAATCTCTTCGGAATCTTCGGCGCGAATGATCAGCAAGGAATCCGGCATGCTCTCGAGCGGTCCTCCAAATAAGAAAAATCCTTCGGCCTGAAGCGTGTTCATGAAGGCTGCGTGGGAGGCCAGTCTTCTTGTTTTTCTAAAGGGCTTCCTTGCTTTCATGTGGTGCCACGAGTTCAAGTGACGGCGAACAATTTCTTCAGCGGAGGAAGCCCAGCGCCGTTTTGGCGAATTGGGGAGCGGCTTCGAGGAAGACTGGCCCGTGGCCGCCGTTTGGAACGACCCAGAGAGCGGATCGAGGGATGGCGCGATACATATCGACGGCCATTTCAATGGGGTAGAGGAAGTCGCGATCCCCGTAGACGATCAGTGTGGACGCGGTGATTTTGGACAAGGCAGGCGGCGTGAAGTTCATGTCGTCGTAGCTTTCCGCCATGCTGCGGGACCACTGCCATATAGCCTTAATCTGCTCGTCGCCGAGTTTGTGGCGCTTGCGCATGGTTTCCCAGGCTTGTGGCGGCTGGGTATCAACCGGGACCTGGCGCATTATGGCCCGGGCCTGCTCGGGAAAATACATGGTGGCGCTGACAACGACCATGGCCGTGATGCGGTCCGGCTGCAGTGTGGCCATGTGGAGGAGGATGTTCCCACCCATGCTGATGCCGATGGCTTTACATTTTTTGATGCCTAAGTGGTCGAGAAGCGCGAGGGTGTCCAAAGCGCATTGCCGGTGGGTGATGGTTTTTGCAGGGTTTGTAGAGCGACCGTGGCCGCGAGCGTCCGGGGTGATGAGGCTGTATTCCCCCAAGAATTCATCGCGGCCGGCATAAACCCAATCCTCGTGGCAACCGCTGCCACCGTGCAACAGGAGGAGCGGATCTCCGGCGCCGTGTGTTTCGTAATAAAGCTCAATCCCGTTAACTTGCAGAGTGTTCCCTGTGTTCTCGGCTGGCATATGCGGCGGATGGAGCAACCTCGCGTCCTTGCGTCTTTTCCAGGCGGCACGGCAGAGAAAGAGGATACCACTGCTCGAAATCAAGATGGGTGAGGAACGCAGGGAGACGTCTGGCGGGCTGGATTTTGACAGGACTCGAGGCAACTGCCTTATTCGTGGAGGACGACAGTCAGCAACGACTTGTTGACTTTGATTTTGCCGTTGTATTCGATGAAGCCGAGCTTCCTGAATTTATTCATGAAGAAATTCACCCGGGAGCGTTTGGTGCCTATCATTTCAGCCAGGGTCTCCTGGGAAACTCTCAGAAGGGTGCGGTCGGGCTGGTCCTGCTTGCCATAGCGCGCAAGCAGCAGGAGTGTTCGGGCTAGGCGTTTTTCACTGGAGTTAAAGAGTTGATCGACCAAGTCTTCTTCCACGCGAATGTTGTGGGCGAGCATGTAGCTGATGAAGCGGTCGGATAAATCGTGCTCTTCGTGGAGCACGCGAAGCATTTCGTTCTTGTCGATAAGGAGGAGCGTGGTGGGAGTAAGGGCGGTCGCCGTAGCCATGCGGACGGTTTGCCCCGCCATGCAACCCTCGCCAAAGAAATCGGTCGGACCAAACATCGCGACCACAGCCTCTTTGCCCGAACCGTTCACAACGGAAAGTTTCACCCCGCCCTTTTGAATGTATAGGACGGTAGCCGCACCATCACCTTGGGTGAAGACGGACTCGCCTCGCTTATATTCCGCAACTTTCTTTAGTACTCCCGCGGTATCGAGAAAAGCCTGTGGATCGAAGGAGGCCGACTTCTTGGCCCAGCGTCGGGGTTCGGCTTTGAATTTGTTAGTGGCCATAATTGGATGGAGAGGTCATCGAGCGCCGATTACTTAGAATTCAAATCCAGTGTATCAGGAGAATACCGCACCTGAGTGTGCAAAAGTGAACAGTAGATGCCCATGGCGAAAAGTGCGACGAAGGAGGAGAGGCCCATTGGGGAAGTGAGATTCGACCTTTAGCGTCCAGTATGGGGCGCCAGAGACGATTGGGCGATACGGAGGGGCGCTTAGGTAAGAGGATCTCGCGGGGGCCTCGCAATGCCGGTTGGAGTGGTTCTGATTGTCTGAACGTTGAAGGCGCTATGGAATCTATACGGTTTCGTGCTGGGATGGACTGGGGTTGGCGTTGAATGACCAGCGGAAAAAGCGAAAATCGCATGCCAAACAACGGAATGGACGAACGAAAAGCATCGCAAGAAGACCTGATTCGAGAAATCCGCGGCGCCTGGAGCGATGAATGCGCTGACTCTGACATGCAGGACAATTCATGGACATGATGGAACTCCTTCTGAAGATCACGGTCGAAGCCACCACTTAGGCCGCATAAGAGCTAGTGAGTGGACCGGTGGAAACGCTTCGAAACGTAGCAAGAAAGGGAAGGGAGGCACTGTCTAAAACGGGACAGACTGGGACATTAATTCCTACTAAGGTTCGGGTGTGCCTATCACTTTTGCCGGGGTGCCCTTTGGGAGGGCGGCACAAGTGGGGTTCGAAGGGTACTGCCTATGTTTCCCCTGTCCGGAAGTCAACCCAGGCTGAATGGCCACGACGGTGCCAGCCGGCGTGCAGCTACAAATAGGTGGCAGTCCCTGCGGGTTCTATTCATACACCGAGACGCGGATGAAATCGAGTCCTGTCTGCAGGAACTGAAAAGGGCGGAGTTCGCGGTTCACGCGGATATCGTATTGACCTTGGGCCAATGTGTCGAACAACTTCGCAAAGAGCCGTTTGACCTGATCGTGGCGGAATATCCCAGTCCCAACTGGAGTGGATCCCAGGCACTGCAGGTCCTGCAACAGGTGGTGCAGAGCGTCCCGCTAGTTTTCGTCGCGGCCAGTTTACGAAGAGAGTCCAGAGCGGCACTGGCGGCGAATGGCGCTTACGATTTTATCGAACCCGAACATATGGAGCATTTGCCCATGGCAGCTCGACGAGCACTCGAAGAAAAGAAGCTGCGAGAAGAGCTGGCGCAAGCGGAAAGAACGAGGGAGAGTGCGGAAGCGCGCTATCGCGCACTCGTGGATAACCCCACTTACGGAATCTGCCGTGTGGATGCGAGGGGAAAATTTGGCTATGCCAATGCGGCGTTTCTGAGCATGCTGGGGTACGCGACCAGAGAGGAATTTCTTGAAACGGACTTTGCCAGAGATGTGGTTCGAGATCCCGCAGTGCGCGACAGATGGAACGAGTGCCTGCGGGAGTGCAGCGAAATCGAAGGCTTCGAGATGGAGTGCCATCGCAAGGATGGCGCGACAGTGAAGGTGCGACTGAGCGGGCGCGGAGTTTACACGAGCAGCGGCGCTTTCGACGGCTACGAGATGATTGTGGGAGACGTAACGGAGCAGCAAGCGCGGGAGGGGAGACTCAGAGAGCAGGCTGAAAGCGACTCGCTCACGGGACTGGCGAATCACCGGCGTCTTTTCGAGGTGCTGCACACGGAAATCAGCCGCTCGAAGCGCACCGGACGAGAATTCGCGTTGCTACTTCTGGACGTGGACCAGTTCAAAAACATCAATGACAAGTATGGGCACCTAGTGGGAGACCGGGCTCTTTGCCGGCTGACAAATGCATTGCGAAGCTGCTGCCGGTCCATCGACACGGCTGCAAGGCAAGGCGGAGACGAATTTGCGCTGGTGCTTCCGGAAACGGGGGCGGCCGATGCGGCGCTGGTGGGGAAGCGAATCTGCGAGCTTCTTGCGAAGGATTTGGAAGAGCCGGTGCTTACCGTAAGTGTGGGAGTAGCTGCCTATCCACGGGACGCAGAATCCGTTGGACCGCTGCTGTATGCGGCGGACGCCGCGTTGTATGAGAAGAAGGGCAAACGCATAAGGTTCATGTCACTGGGGCTCGTACGGCAAACCTCCAGTCATCCCGAGCGGCTCGAAGTGAGCAAGTCCGATAGGCAAGCAAGCCGCGAGATGTAACGATCTCAAGAAGACTCCGGAAGGCACGATCAGGAGAAGAGGCGTATGAGAAAAGACAAACCTGGACCCAAATGGGCCAGCAGCCATTTGTCGATGCATGGCCGAGGTACAGGCAAGAAGCAGACGGATTTGCTGGGAGAAGAAAACATCCTGGATTTGATCTCGACGGGCGCACCGCTCCCCGAAGTTCTGAACAATTTGTGCACAGCTATCGATCTTCAGATAGGAAATATCGTGTCGGTCATGCTGCTGCCGGATGACAGGGATCGCGATTTTAGAACGATCGCACATGGAGCTCTGCAGTTCGGGCTGCATCTCTATTGGTCTGCGGACATTCCCCTGTGGGATGAAGACGTCCTGGGATCCTTTGAGATGTACTGCTGCGTTCCGAGAACGCCTACGGCATTTGAATTGAAGCTAATAGAGCGGGCCACGCATCTGGCAGCACTTGCCATTCGACAGTACCATGGCGAAGAGGATGTCCACCGCGCGTGCAGCAAATGGAAGCGTGCGCTGGAGAAACAGTCACACGTCGCGGCTCAATTGAACTGAAGCGAGTGCAAGGGGGCGCAACCTCGCGCCCGGTCTGGGATTCTGCAACTTTTCCCCGCATTTTATCCCGCAAGAAAATCTTGTCTGGTCGTTCTAAGCCCAAGACACGTCCCGGAAGGGCCGCGCGAAGGAGGGTTTTATGGATCGATCTATGCTGGGGGCTATCTTAGGCAGCTTGTTTGGGATGAGCACGCTGGGGGGATTGGCGATGATTGGGGCCGCACCGAATGCGGTGCCGGGAAAACCAGAAGGCAATTGGCGGCTGCTGGATCCTGTGGCTTACGAAAACATAACCATCTTTCCGGTCGTAAGTTCTTCGACGCAAGACACTTCGCCGTTTTTGACTCTGGATGAGGGGCTCTCGAGCGGAGAAGTGATTGTCAGCGAGCGGGGGGCGGCTGGTTTGGCGCGGACGCGGGACGGGCGGCCGGTGGCCGTGCCGCAGTACAGCAGCGGGGCAAGCGTGAACCAGCTTGTGTTGATCAATCGTAGCAAGCGGCCGTTGCTTTTGCTGGCCGGCGAATTGGTGAGCGGGGGAAAGCAGGACCGGATTATTGGCAAGGACCGGATCGTGCCGGTGGGGTCGGAACCGCTGCCGCTGGACGTATTTTGCGTGGAGCACGGGCGGTGGACGGGGGCAAGCTCGCAGTTTGGACAGGCGAAGACGATAGTACACCCCAGCGTTCGAGAGCAGGCCGCGGTGGCGCAAGACCAAATTGAGGTATGGGATGCGGTTCGCTCTGGAACCCTCGCCAAGGCCAAACCTGTTCCTGCAGGTGGCGGCCAGTCTGCTCCGCCACCACCTCCTCCGGCAGCTCTCAGTGAAAGAGTTATCGGAGATGCGATTGCGACGTCGGCGCCTACGCAATCGTACTCAAAAATCTACGAACAGAGCCGCGCAGGAACGTCCGTCGATGGCTTTGTGGAGGAATTGCGGAGGAGATTCGACCGAGCGACTTCGGGACTGAAAGGGGAGCGCGTGGTTGGAGTCGTGGTGGCGTATGGCGGGGATGTCGCCTGGAGTGACATCTTTGCTTCGGGCGAGTTGTTTGAACAGTATTGGAGCAAATTGCTCCGAAGTTATGCAGTGGAGGCCATGGCGCGGCCGAGATACAGGGAGACCGCGGCGATTACGGATGCGCGTGAGTTTTTGCGCAATTTGAATGGGAGAGAAGTGGTGGAGAGCGAGCCTGGGGTCTACCGGTGGCGGGAAATTACGGAGGGGAGGCTCTCGCTGATTGAGTTGGAGTCGATCTCACCAAAAGCAATGACCTTGCACCGGTTGCTTTTGCACCGGACATCGTGAGGGCGTTGACTGGTGTTGTCGGTAGAAGACTGGTGGGGCATACCGTGCCCCTACAACCGGCGGACTTGGCTTGGGTCGGTTAGACGATAGAGGAGAGCCGCGGCTGTGGCAGGCCAAGACGGATGCTTTAGGTGAGGAGCAATTTCGGCTAGCGGGGTCAGCACAAAGCGGCGCTCAAGCATTCGCGGGTGAGGGATCTGCAACTCTGGCGAGTCTACGGTCTCTTTGCCGTGGAGCAGAATATCCAGGTCCAGCTTGCGCGGACCTTTGGCAAATTCTTTTTTGCTGTCTAGCTGCAATTCAATGGAGCGCAGCGCTTGCAGGAGCGCGAGCGGTTCTAATTCTGTTTCTACTTCGACAACACAATTCAAAAACCACGGTTGGTCCAAGTAGTCCACGGGCTCGGTTTCGTAGATCGAGGATAGGTGTTTGACGCGGATGCCCGCGTGCGGAAGCGCGGCGATTGCTGCGCGAAGACTGCCTTCCCGGTCACCTACGTTTGAACCGAGCGATAAATAAGCTGTGGCCATGGATGGATTGTGCGCGGATGCGTCTTGAAACGCTAACTGCTTACACACTAGCGAACTCTAGTTTGCCCGCCCTCTGGATTCAACTGGCAGCTCGAGCTGGTGGCGTTAAGAATTGCTTTCGAATGGCGTCAGCTTGATGAAGGGCCGAGGGAAGGGTGTCTCGTCCGGACAAACACCGGAGACAGACAGGAACGTTTGTCCGACCTCGGGGAACAAAAATGGGATGAGGCGCGTATCTCTAGGCGGAAGACGGGGCTCGCGAAAAGTGTGGCAGGGGGGTGGCTCATGACAAATTTCTGGCAAGACGTGCGGTATGGGTTGCGGGTTTTGCTGAAGAACCCAGGATTTGCGGCGATTTCGGTGCTGACGCTGGCGCTGGGGATTGGGGCCAACACGGCGCTGTTTTCCGTGGTGAACGGAGTGCTGCTGAATCCGCTTCCGTTTCCGAACCCGGACGAATTGTTTGCGGTGTATTCGAGCACCGCCACGGACGGATTGAGTTCGATTAGCTACCCCAACTTTGTGGATTGGCAGAAGGACAATCACTCGTTTTCCGCGCTCGGCGCATTTCGGAGCGAGGAGTACAACCTGACGGGGACGGGCGAGCCGGAGAGGCTGCACGGGCACATGGTTTCCGCGGATTTCCTTACGGCGCTGGGGATCCATCCCATCGTGGGGCGAAATTTTCTGCGCGAAGAGGACCAAGCCGGCGGAGCGCCCGTGGTGGTGATTGGCGATGGGCTTTGGAAGCGGAAGTTTGGCTTGTCGGCCGAAATTCTAGGGAAGAGTCTGACGCTGAATGGCACACCGCACACGATCATCGGCGTGGCGACTTCGCGAATTGCGGGGTTGAGCCCGACCGATGTCTATGTGCCGATCGGGCAGTGGACCGACACGACGTTTCGCGACCGGCATATCAGCATGGGGACGAATGCGATCGGGCGGCTGAAGCCCGGAATTACTTTCGATCAGGCGAAGGCGGATATGGATTCGGTCGCGAAAAATCTGGCTGTGGCGTATCCCGACTCGAACAAGGGCGATGGAATTACGATGGTGCCGCTGAAGACGGACGTGGTCGGAAGCGTTCGAGGAATTTTGTTGGTGTTGCTGGGTGCGGTGAGTTTTGTGCTGCTGATTGCTTGCGCGAATGTGGCAAACCTGTTGCTGGCGCGGTCGACGGGCCGTTCGCGCGAATTCGCAATACGATCGGCGCTTGGAGCAAGCCCGGGGCGAGTGATTCGACAACTCTTGACGGAGAGCGTGATTCTCGGAATCGCCGGTGGCGGCATTGGGTTGCTGCTGGCAAAGTGGGGCACACGAGCGATTCTTGCGGCGCTGCCGGAAACTCTTCCGCGAACAGAAGAAATTGGGATCGATGGGCACGTGATGTTTTTCACGCTGGGGATTTCTTTGCTGACGGGGATTGTGTTTGGACTTGCGCCCGCGCTGAAGACGATGCGGCCGGACATGCACGAAACCTTGAAGGAAGGAGGCCGTGGTTCGAGTGGGGCGCGGCATCGCACTCAGAGTGTTTTCGTTGTAGTGGAGATGGCGATGGCGGTGGTGCTGCTGATCGGGGCGGGACTCATGATTCGCAGCCTCGCCGCGCTCTGGAGCATCAATCCAGGATTTGATCCGCGAAATGCGTTGGCGTTCAATATCTCTTCGACTTCCGGGCCGAACACAACCGCGGGACAACTGCGTACCAAATATCGCGCGACGATTCGCGGGTTGGAAAATGTGCCTGGTGTGGAAGCAGCATCCTTGATTGAAGGCGCGCTGCCGATGTCGGGAGATTCCGAGCTGCCCTTCTGGGTGGAAGGGCGGCCGAAGCCGGCGACGGAGCAAGAGATGACCTTTGCACTCTTTGCTATGGTGTCGACGCACTACCAGCAAGTAATGCGAATTCCGGTTCAGCGTGGCCGGGGCTTCACGGAACGGGATGACGAGCACGCACCGGCGGTAGTTTTGATAGACACCGCGTTCGCGCGCACCTTTTTCCCGAACGAAGATCCGATTGGAAAACGCCTCAACCTCGGATTGATGGATTTGCAGGCAGAAATCGTGGGCGTGGTGGGACATGTGGAGAGTTGGGGTCTGGGATCGAGGGAACATGAGAATCTGCAGGCACAGATTTATCTTTCCGTGTGGCAAGTGCCGGATAAGTTCTGGCCACTGCTGGCAAACGGCGGCGGATACGTTGCACGGACGGCGGGCACGCCGCTGGGCGTGCTGAGCGGGATTCGGGAAGCCGCGGAAAGAGTCGATCAAAGCGCGGTGGTGTACGAAGTGAGGCCCATGCAGGATATCGTGGCGCGATCGATCGCCACGCAGAGGCTGGCGATGATGCTATTGACCGTGTTTTCCGCACTGGCGTTGGTGCTTTCTGCAATCGGGATTTACGGCGTGATTTCCTATTTGGCGGGGCAGAGGACAAAGGAGATTGGCGTGCGTATGGCGCTGGGCGCGACCAGCGCCGACGTGGTGCGCCTGGTGCTCGGCGAAGGCATGCGGATCACTTTGCTTGGTGTGGGAATTGGGATTGCGGCAGCGCTAGGATTGACACGATTGATTACGAAAATGATTTACGGAGTAGGAGCAACGGACCCGATCACGTTCGGGGGAGTCGCGATTTTGCTGACGGGTGTGGCGTTGCTGGCGTGCTACATTCCAGCGCGGCGGGCGATGCGTGTGGACCCGATTGTCGCTCTGCGCTACGAGTAGCGGGAGTACGGGAGACGGACTCTTTCTGATTGCGGGTTGCACGTTGCGCCTCGCTTTTTGATTCAGCTGCCGGTGATTTCGCGCAACTTTCCGGTGGTCACATCATAGACAAAGCCGCGTACAGCGACTTCCTTCGGAACCCAGGGGTGCGTGCGGAGCTTCTGCAATTGATGGCGGACATTCTCATCAATGTTCTGGAAAGCGTAAAAGAACGCCGGAGAGACGGCTGCAGTTCCTGCGCGATTCTGGATTCTGTTGCGCAAATCCTGTTCGGAAGTAAGCATCAGGCCGCAATCCGTATGGTTGATGACCATGAACTCCCTGGTGTCCAGCAGGTAATGCGAGACGACCAGAGACCTAAGGCTGTCTTCCGTGACGATGCCGCCTGCATTTCGAATGATGTGGGCGTCGCCGGTTTTCAGGCCCAGGGTGCGGATGGAAAGACGCGTATCCATGCAGGTCAGAATGGCGAGATGGCGCTCGGGGCGCGGGGTGAGTCTGCGCAATTCGTGGGTGCGCGAATAAAGTTCGTTGGCCTGGAGAACTTCGTCGATTACGCTCATGGTCAAATGAGTCTAGCAAACCGTCAGGCCTGGATTCTAATTCAGGCCACGCGCAGGTGTTGGGAATCCACAAAAAATCAGAAAAGACGCGGCTGGCGCTTGGGAAGTTCCTTGCCGAAATATTCGTAGGCACGGGGGGTGGCTACGCGTCCACGCGGCGTGCGATCGATCATTCCAATCTGCATGAGGTATGGCTCGTACATTTCTTCGATGGCGTCTTCTTCCTCGGAGAGGGCGGCAGCCAGCGTGCCAAGGCCCACTGGGCCTCCGGCGTATTTATCGAGAAGAGCCAGCATTAGGTTGCGGTCGACTTCATCGAGGCCGCTTTCATCGACGCCGAGCATGGCCAGAGCTTCCTGGGCAACGGCGCGTGTGATGCGTCCGGCGGCGCGCACTTCAGCGAAATCGCGGGAGCGGCGGAGGAGACGATTGGCGATGCGCGGCGTGCCACGGCAGCGGCGGGCGATCTCTTCAGCGCCACCATCGTCCATCAAAATATTCAGAATTTTCGCGGAGCGGTGAATGATGATCAGCAAATCCTCAGGCTCGTAGAAATCAAGGCGGTGCACGATGCCAAAGCGGGAACGGAGTGGCGCGGTGATCAGGCCCGCGCGCGTGGTCGCGCCGATGAGTGTGAAATGTCCCAACTGAAAAGGGTGTATGCGCGCGCCCGGGCCCTGGCCGATGATCAAGTCGACGCGGAAATCCTCCATTGCAGGATAGAGGATTTCTTCCACGGCGGGCTGCAGGCGGTGAATTTCATCTAGAAAGAAGACTTCCTTGCCCTCGAGCGAAGTAAGGATTGCAGTTAGGTCGCCTTTGCGTTCGAGGAGGGGACCGGCGCTGGTTTTGATGGGGACCTGGAGCTCGTTGGCGATGATCTGGGCGAGAGTAGTTTTTCCGAGGCCGGGTGGACCGTAGAGCAGGACGTGATCTAGGGCTTCGCCGCGGCTGCGAGCGGCTTCGATGGCGATGGAGATGTTTTCTTTGACGCGTTTTTGGCCGATGTATTCGTCGAGTCGTTTGGGGCGGACGCTGGCTTCGATGCGCGCGTCTTCGTCGTAGGGCGCGCCGGAGACGATTCTGTGCTGGTCGCTGCGATCTGGCATTCGTTTTGCGCTGGCGTCGGGCATTTTTCAGGATTCCATTAAATCTAAAGCCGATGACCGACCTGAAGGCCGGTCATCGCAAATGCGTGTAGGGGCTTCCGCCTAAGCGCCGGCATGAGTTGTACGTCCTTTGGGTGCCGCCAACGATTGCAGCGCGGCGCGCAGAAGCCTCTCGAAATTCATGGCGCCCGTTTCGCGCTTCGCTTCGCTAGCGGCCGTTTCTGCTGCGCGGAGTTCGTAGCCTAGATTTACCAGAGCGGAGATTACATCTGCTTCTGCGCCGGCAGGCGACGCGGCGGATGGTTTCTGGGATTCCAATACGACGGCCTCGAGCTTGTCCTTCAGCTCGACGACCATGCGCTCGGCGGTTTTCCGCCCGACACCGGGAATTTTCGTCAGGCGGCCCAAATCGCTGCCGCGAATGGCGGGGACGAGTTCTTCGACGCTCATGCCGGAGAGAATTTTCAGGGCGAGAGAAGGGCCGACGCCCGAGGCAGACAGAAGCATTTCAAAGAGGTGCTTTTCGCGCGAGGAAACGAAACCGTAGAGGGCGAGGGCGTCTTCGCGGACGTGGGTGTGGATAAGAAGAGTGACTTCGGTGTGGAGTTCGCCAAGAGCGGCGTAAGAAGAGAGCGGGACTTGAACGAGATAGCCAACGCCGCCGACATCGACGAGCACTTGATTCGGGCGTTTTTCAGCGAGGCGTCCGCGGAGCTGGCCAATCATGGAAGGCCAGTATTGCCGCCTTTTCTTCGCCTGTCAACGCATCAAGGCAAGCTTGAGGCTGGGATTCAACCAATTTTTGATGGCATGCGCATAAGAGGCCGGAACCAGTTCAAGAGACGTTTAATGCTGCGGTTTGCAAATGCGCATTCGGGCTGGCTTGGCGTCTTGTCTTTTTCAGTAGTTACGGGATGATAGAACTATCCAGATGTGGGGCTTCAACCGAGGGCTTGGGACTTGCAGAGTTGGAATTCTTCCGGGTGGGGCTGGCGGCTTCTCCTCTGCATCGCGCTAGCGCTGTTTCTTCTCCACGCTGTCGTCCTTATGGCGGCTCCGTCGAAGTCCGCTACCTTGCTGCTTTCCGACTCCATCCAGGTGGCGTTCGGCCTTCTGGCGACGGTAGCTACGGTCCACGCCTCCCGCCGGTTGAATCGCTTTGGGAAACACTTTTGGCTGCTGATCTCCGCATGCTTCCTGTTGTGGACTGCGGCGCAGTTGATGGCTACTTACTACAACAACTTCGCTCATCTTCCGCTGCAGACACCTTGGCCGAGTGACGTGGTTTTCTTCGTGAGCATGGCACCAGCGTTCATGACGCTGTTTCTGGATACGGAGCGAGGTCTGGAATGGAAAAATTGGCCACGCATCCTGGATCTTGCGCAGGTTTTGATCCTGACAGCAGCGGCGCACCAGCTTCTGTATGCTCTTCCGGCGCACTGGAAGATGGACGGAGGCGTGCTGGGGCGGCTGGCATGGCTGCCGGATACTGGCCGAGACATGCTTCTGGTGGGTGCGTTTGGGCTGCGCGCGCTGATGTCGCGACAAAGACTCGCGCGGGATCTCTACGGCCGGATGGCAATCTTTTTTGCGATTTACTTGTGCTGTGAAGTGCCCTACCTGTATCTGCAGTCCACCAAGAATTTGCAGCCCGCCACGCCGTGGGATTTGGCCTGGAGCTTTCCTTTCCTGGCGATGGCGATTCTGGCAGCGACGTCGGGGCCCGTAGAGGAATCTGCGGGGGACGAGGACATATCGCGCGCCAAAAAGGAA
>DATEQG010000039.1:0-105708 GCA_035272765.1 Candidatus Acidiferrum sp. | reverse complement strand
TCCAAGATAAATCGCAGCTTTTCCTCCATAACACTGCTCTCTTTCCACGGCATCGGCGCTCCTTCCTCCTAGCGCCCGCCATTTTCGCAGTG
The DNA here is from genome assembly GCA_035272765.1 of Candidatus Acidiferrum sp. Taxonomy (GTDB): domain Bacteria; phylum Acidobacteriota; class Terriglobia; order Acidiferrales; family UBA7541; genus Acidiferrum. Next base: position 105,616 of record DATEQG010000039.1, on the reverse strand, counting down.
TCAGGGATCCTCCCGGTCTATTTTGTCAAGCATCCCCCCGGTCCGTACCACTGCAGGGATCCCCCTCCCCCCTCCCCCTTTTTCTGCAAGTGTTCATTCTAAAGAGTTTTAAGTCCAATGTTTTGGAAGTGCTCATTCCAGAGAGTTTACAGACGTATTTCTGGAAGTGCGGATTCCAAAGGGGTTAGTGAATTTGCAAACAAAACCGAAAGAATAAATCAGAGTCAAAGCACCCCCATAACATGTACTCGTAAGAAGGAGCTAGCGATATGGATCTGGATCTGATCCATCTCATATGGCGGGCTCCGTGTCCGTGACAACTCGTAAGGAGTTAAAGAACCGGCCAGGCATCCTGATGCGGATCGACGGTTAGTCTTCTTCGGGGGAGCCTGGTTCGCGTAGCTCAGCGGGGCATTCGATGGAGGAGTTGGAGTCGGTGAGGGGCGGAGGAGTGGAGAGGGGGGCGGCGTTGGCAACCGCTTCTCTCCATTGGTTAAATTTGTACTCGAAGCGAAACTCCTGCTTCACGAGGGGGATCGAGGAGAGCATGACTTGGCCGAGGTAGGTGAGGTTGGCGGCTTTGCGAAGGGAGACGCGGTTCTGGGCGACGGCGATGAAGAGTTTGCCGAGGACGTGGTTGATGTCAGTGGCGGTGAGGAAATTGCCATTCAGGGAAGTGGAAATTTCGCCGCCGAGGCGCTGGGACTCGAGGAGTTGGAGTTCTTGTCTGGCGTGGAAGGCGCAGAAAGAAGAATGGGCCGGGTTGCGCAACATGCTGCAGCGGCGGCCGTCGGAGAATTGAAACAGGCAACGCGGGGAGACACTCGTGCTGGGATTCTCGTTCGTCATGGAAGCCTCTGGGAAGTGGATTTGAGTTATTGAGTTTCGCCAAATATATAGAGTCGTGCGAGTTGCTGGGAAAAGCGGCAGCGGGGCTGCCGCATTCCAAAGGGGGATTCGTCTCGGAGAGCCGACGGGAGATCAGTCCTGACCTATCGGGCTTTAACGTTCGGGTGTGCGTTAAGGTTCGAGCGGGCAAAAAAATGGCCGCCCGGAAGGCGGCGGCAAAGGTCGACTGGGTCTAATTCTCCAACAAAGATATTACCACCGGCGACATAACTTTGTCAATAAATATCTTCAGGTGAATATCTCCACTTGCTGGCAAATGGAAAAAAACGGGCGTATCACGTCCAGGTCGACGGACATTTTTTGTGTCAGCGGTAGGGGCTGAGCAAGCCCCGCCCCTACAATAGTTTTTCGGGTCGAGGCCAGATTTTCGGGTCGAGGCCAGATTTGGGAGTCAGAGGCCGATGACGGGGACGGGCATGAAGCAGAGGACGAAGACGGCGAGTGTTAGGAACGCGGCTAGACGGCGGGGCGGGTCTAGCGGGACGGGATCGTAGATCGGAGCGGTGCGGAGGAAACGCATAGCCAACAGGAGGACAGCCCAAACATACCAAACAAACCAGGTTCGGCCGAGTGGAAGAAGGACAAGAGGAACGAGGATGCTGGTTATGCGATGAAGGCGAGCGCTAATGGAGCGAAGGATGTGGCCGCCGTCGAGTTGTCCTGCAGGCAGGAGATTGAGCGAGGTCACGAATAGGCCGACCCAGGCGGCGCGGCCGACTGGGGGAAGCAGGAGGATGTGCGGATTGACACCGGGATGAAAGACGGCGTCGAGCAAGCGTAGAAGAAGTGGAGTGCCGAAGATAACAGTGATTTGATTAGGGTCGGAATTTGCGATCGCGGGAGCGATGCTGGAATGGAGTACGCCGTAAACTAGAGCGGGAACCGCGAAGACAAGACCGGCCAGAGGGCCGGAGGCGCCGACGTCAAAGAGAGAGCGTGTGGTGCGAATAGGAGAACGAATTAGGATGAACGCGCCGAAGGTGCCGATGAGGTTGGGGAAGGGAATGAAAAACGGATAGGTTGAGCGAATGTGATGATGGCGGCAGGCGAAGAAATGGCCCAGTTCGTGAGCGAGAAGGATAGTGAGCAAAGTGGCGGCGAAGGGCAGCCCAGCGAGCAGGGCTGCAGGATTTTTGTAGAAGAGAGTCAAGGCGCGGAGGAACTCGTCGAGAGACGCGGCTTGGTTGTGGGCGTAGGCAATGGCGAATTGCGTGCCGGCGGCCAAGCAGCTGCAGAGCGTCAGGAGAAACAGCACCACGGCAAGGAGGAACGACTTTAGAGACGGGCGGGGGAGGACCGGAACGTAATATTGCGCGCGCGGTGGCGCAGTGCTCCAATCGACAGGAACTGGGAGGTTGTCCATTGTGGAATCTGAGGGTGGCGTGCTCACGGAGTTCGGAAGATCAAAGAACTTTCACCGAGAACAGTACAGCATAGATGAAGGACTTTGCGCCAGCGGCTCAAAACCGTGGTTATAAGCCCATTTTGAATCAGCGGATAAATCCGCGGTACTTGCACAAAGTATCGTGCTAAAGGGATTAGTTGCAGGTGAAACGGCACTCCTGCAGGTTTAGGCTCGGATGAGTCCAGTGGGCCTGGTTCACAGGCCGCCAGTCTCTGGAGGGTTTTTCAGGCGTGCTCTGCTAGGGGATATAGCGGGTAAGACTACGGCTCCGATTGCAATTGGGGGTGTGTTTAGAGGTGGGAGGCCGTGTAGCATCGAATTCTCAGCACCAAGCGAGACTGGCCATACGACGCCGAACAGGCTTTTGGCATCCCATTGATGTCGCCGGGGCCTGTATTGGCGGCAAATACATCATGTAGAGGGAGTGGCAAGGGTGAGATGCGCGTGAGAAAGTTCCAAATTGGAAATCACAGATAATGATCCCTGGACGGAGCGCTTTGCTGCGATGTTTCTGTTACTTCACTGCGATGGCGGCGGCCTTTTTGTTTTTTGTGAATCCCGCGTTCGCGCAAGACTCACAAGAATGTTATTCGTTGGACGCGGAAGCTTTTGCGATGCAAGACAAACCCGCGGACCAGCCGGCTAGCCAAAATAATTCCCAGGAGCAAAACAGCCCGAACCAAAAAGAGGCCAAGAACGGCCGGATGTTTTACGTGATGCCGAATTATTTGACTGTAGCGAATCAGGCGCACGTGCCACCCATCAACTGGAAAGAGAAGTTCGCCATCACGGCGAAGGGCGCCTTCGATCCATACGAGTTCACGATTGTGGGCGCTCTGGCGGGGATTCGGCAGGCGGAGAATGCGTACCCGGCGTTTGGGCAGGGAATGTCGGGATATGGGAAGCGGTATGGAGCGGCGCTTGCCGATCAGGTGGATGGCAACATCATGGTGGGGGCGGTCTTTCCTACTTTTTTGAAAACGGATCCTCGCTACTTTCAGATGGGGAAGGGCGGATTCGTTCGGCGGTTTGGGTATGCGATCAGCCGGATATTCGTCACGCGGAGAGACTCCGGGGGCAGCCTGTTCAACTTTCCGGAGTTTGTGGGGAATGCTGCGGCAATTACCATCTCCAACGTGTACTATCCCGCGGCGGACCGAGGGTTTACGTCAGGCTTGAACAATTGGGGAGTGCAGATGGGGATCGACGCCTTCGGGAATGAGCTGAAAGAGTTCTGGCCGGATATTCACCACTGGTTCTCAAAAAAGAAGAGCTCTTCACCGCCGCAGTAGTTAGAACTCATCTCATAAATCAGAGCCCCGGAAATACCGCGATTCTTCAGGGGCTAAAGCCCCTCCTTTTCCGAGTCGTTTTCGGCACGGCTGAAGCCGTGCCCTCCTAAAAAGCGTTTATGAGATGAGTTGTAGAGAGTTCGGAGGCGCAGAGAAGATTTGAAAATAGCAGTACAGCATAGTTAAAGGACTTTGCACCAGCGGCTCGAGCAACGGTAAAGACTCAGTTGGGGGAATCCGCCTTTTAGCATAGCTGGCGTTCTGCGAGATCAGCGGCAGCTTCCCGGCAGCGTGTCAATCACGCGCTTCACATCACACCAGAGGGGCATAGAAATCTGCACTACCGCGAAATCTCCTTGAGCTCCTTGGCTTATACTGCGAGACCAATTTCTTTCACAATACGGCTGCTGTATTCCGGAAGGAGTCTATGCGATTAGTTTTGCTCTGCCTCGTAGCGTCCGCCGCGCTCCCGTCACCAAGCCGGGCACAAGCTCCGGTTTTCGTGATAGCGCAGGAAGAAAGTTCAATTAAATTTTATGTGAAAGCGTCTATGGATTTAGAGGGAAAGTTCGACAAGTGGGACGCCACGCTTACGTTTAAATCTGCCAATCTGGCGACCGGTGTCTTGGACATCAAAATCCAGGCAGCCAGTGTGAACACCGGAAGCGGCATGAAGAACGGCAAGCTGAAGAGCGCGGACTTCTTCGACGTGAAACGGGATCCGTTGATCACGTTTCTGTCAAAGAAGATTGTTCGGACCGGACCCGACATCTTCGACGTGCAGGGTGACTTTACGATACGGGGAGTCTCCAAGGCGGTGACGCTGGCGCTAAAGATTTACACGGAGGGTGCGGGCTCTGGTGATATAAAAGGGACGATGTTCTTCGATCGCAAGGATTATGGGATGGACAGCGGTATTCCATTCATTAGGATTGCTGACAGGGTCGAAGTGACCGTCGACCTCAAAGCCAGGAGAGTAAGCGGCCCTCCTGTGGTCCTTGATAAATAGCTGGCTTGGTGGAAGGGCTGGTGCCGGCACGCGTCTAACCCTTGATGCGATTTGCTCACACTCTAGTTGATTTATTGACGCTCAATTCTGAATGGCAGTTTAGAGGCCGAAATTCCGCTCCTTATGGCTTGCCAGCTTGCGGTTGGAGCTTATACAGAACGCTTTCATGCGGTTGCAGAGTAACGAGCAATTCCTTGGCGATACCCAAGTCCTTCTGCCCCCAGAGATCTCTTGTGGCGTAGGAATTTTGTGATAATCCAAGTTCCTTCCAGGAATATCGGAACTCGTCCTTGGCTTCTCCACGATTAAAGACAGCCAGGTAGTAGGAATGCTCGCTGGAAGACTCGGCCAGCCAGATCGCGCGTTTATCCGAGGCGACTGCCACGTGATTGGTCATAGAGTGTTGATCCACTTCAAGCACTTCGCGATTTGTGAGCAGAGAGAGCGTCCAATCATCGGCCTTCGTCAGGTCGCCACCGATCATGAGCGGCGAGGGGAAAATGGACCAGAGCGTCATGAGCGTGCGTTGCTCTCCGCGGGACAGCCTGGTGATCCGTGGCTGCCCCCAACCAGGCGCGGGGCCAAGATTGCCCAGCGGCAGCATGTCGAGGTCGGGCCAATGTCCGGGTTGCGAGAGCCCGCCCCATCGGATCGCGTTGGCAAATTGATCGCCCAGACCTTGGGGATATTCCACTTCGCTGTGCCAAATGTCCCAGACGTCGTTTGAGACGCGCCACATTTGTGCGTACTTGCGCATCTCTTCGATTTTTTCGATGGGAGCGGGTCCAGGTGAAAGGCTCAGGGCAATCGGCCAGCCCGTTTTTGCGATGGAATTGCTGATGAGTTGAATTTCATCTCCACGATAAGGACGGCTGCTGATGCAATCTACTTTGACGAGATCAACGCCCCAACTGGCGTACAGGGAAAAAATCGAATCGTAGTAGGGTTGGGCTCCGGATTTCGCGGCGTCGATTCCATAATTGTCGGGATTCCACGGGCAGGTTTCCGAAGTATCGGCGGCGTCAGTGGCATGTAAGCTGGAGCCCGCAATCGGTAGATTGGCTTCGACCGCCTTCTTGGGAATGCCTCGCAAAATGTGGATGCCGAATTTCAATCCGAGCGAGTGAACGTAATCTCCCAATGGTTTGAAACCCTTCTGATTGGCGGCGCTGGGGAATCGGTTCAACGCGGGCGTGTACCGGCCATTCGCGTCCAGACTATAAAGCGAAGTTTTTGAATTGCCTTCGGGTGTGGGGTTGGTGACAAACCATTCCATGTCGACGACGACGTATTGCCATCCAGCTGGCTTCAAGTGTTCGGCGAACCACTTGGAGTTAGCTTTCACTTGCTCTTCATTGATCGTCGTCCCATACCCGTCCCAACTGTTCCAGCCGAGAGGCGGGGTAGCCGCCAACAGCGCAGATGCGGGAGCCGCAGGGATTCTCTCGGGAGGCGCGGCCGCATGGACAATCTCCAGGGACGAGGCTTCTTCTTCCTGAACGGCGACATGCGGGCGAAAGGCTGCTGTTATTCCCAGGAAAAGCACGAAGCCAATGAATAGGCTTCCGGTCCTCGAATTGATTTTCATTCTGGCTCCCTCGCCGGGTTGTAAGAACGAACTTTCGATTTCCAGCTAATGCACGCACGAGCGCCGATAGGCATATCGCCAGAAGAGTTGCTTGCAACTCTCGTTGCTGTAAGGACAGCTGAGCTAGCCGCCGCCACGCCGACCCCGCAGTGACCCGTCGCCCGGGAGAAATCCGGAAACAGTCCTGGACTGTTTAACAAGCTAGTGCGGCGGTCTCACTTTGCAGGTTGCCACAATTCGATCGGATTTCCCTCAGGGTCATGCACGCGTGCAAACCGGCCGTTGGGATAAGACTGCGGGTCTATCTTGACCTCGATTCCAGCGGCTTGTAGCTGGGCCGCCATTTTGTCGAGATCCCGGACTCGAAAGTTCAGCATCCAGACCTTCTGGGGATCCCCGAAATAGCCGCTCGTCTCCTTGAATGGAGCGAAAGCGGTGGGTCCGGCCTCTTGCTGCCAAGGAGATTCCCCGTAGCTCGTTGGTATGAGAGAGATTCCCAGGTGTTGCTGGTACCAAAGCCCAAGCGCTTTCGGATCTTTGGCTCGGAAGAAGAATCCTCCGATTCCGGTCACTTTTTCCATTTCGGATGCTCCAGCGATCCCATTGCGAACAGCAGCCCCTGCGGGGGGAGGAGAGACCTTTGGCTGTGTGGCTGTCTGCGCGGCTATGCCGAGTTGGTTCCGCCCCAAGATGAAGCTCGACCCGAAAGCAAATGACAGAGTTTGAAGCAGTTGGCGTCTTAGAAAAAGCATCCCATCCTCCTACCGAGAAGAGCGCGAACCGGCCTACGATACCTGCGCGAACGGGGTTCTGGGAAGTGTAAAGATTAGGTTCTGGGCGGGTTGGAGGTAGCTGAGAGCAGCAGTCGCAGCGATTTGCTCTAGCGCGCGTCCCGCTCCAGATTAGTTACGCAACCATACTTTTGAACTGACACTTCACTTACGGGGGCGAGGAGCAGTTTGACCGAATATATCCGAATGCTTACGATCTGCGTTCAACCTTAGCCCGCTCAATTAAGTGGTTGGCAGGCAAGCGGGGGTTAGCAACCTTTCTTGCGGTTTCCACGCCGACGACAGGCAGCGTGGATGGATCGAGAAGCCCAATCTGCACCAGCACCGTAGCTTGATCCCAGTAGATATGTTCATTGGCTAGTTTTCCATCGCGAAAGTGAACGATTACGACCAGCGGGCACTCCACCCGCCTGCCTGTGGGCGCAATGCCAGGAAGCATCCAGTCCATTTCGATGGTGTGGGTAAACTTAAAAATCATTTCGTCCACGAGCCGCTCCGCGCCGATCGTTCGGGAGACGGGAACGATCTCCGTGTCGGGAGGCATCTTGGGGATGAAGTGCTGCGAATAGAACACTCGTAATTGTTCGAGGCCCACACCGCCGGTCAACACCGGGATGTGGTTCACATAAGCATCCGCCACCATGGTCTCAAGTGTGGCATCCGTGTCCCGGGTCGTGAATTCTTCGCCGAGGTGCTTCTCCCAAAGCTCCGTGAGCGATTGCTCCGCGGGAGTTAGGCGGGCTTCTGTGCTTTGCTTTTCATTCATCCTGACTGCCTTTCTGCGTCGCGGATTCGGCCGTATGGGCGATCCGCGCAATTATAATTGGAGCGGTCTGAATCAGGCGATATCTGATTTTTTCTTTGTCGCACGTCGCGATGGAGCATTTCGTGTGCTTACGGTGAACTCGGCACACTTACGATATGCGACTCTCGCGAAAACGGCTCGCACAGCCGTACCTCTGCCGTGAGTAAGGATTCCACAAAAAGAGGCAATGGAAGTCGTTCCTGGGCCTGCACGGAGTACAGGACTACTGGTTCGTCATCCTTCTTTTCAGAAACAAGGCCTAGAATCTGACACCTCTTCGGTTTGGCCGCTTACACATGTTCTACTGCGAACTTTGGCGGAAATGCTGAGAGGAGTTACGCTTTCTTTGCGGCTTCGATGCCTTGGAGTTCTTTGCCGGGCTTAAAGCGGACGGCCTTGCCGGGGGGGATGCTGACTTCTTCGCCGGTGCGGGGATTGCGCCCAATGCCGGTTTTGCGCGGCTTGACGCTGAAGACGCCGAAGCGGCGGAGTTCGATGCGCTGGCCGCGGCCGAGAGCTTGCTTGAGAGAATCGAAAACGGTTTCGACGGCCTGCTCGGCTTTGGTGCGGCTGATGAGAGTCTTGGCGACAACCGCATTCACGATGTCCAGCTTGATCACACGCGCCTCCAGCTTCAGAGGCAAATGCTAGAGGGTGCGCCGCAGGTTGTCAAGACGAGATGGGTAAACTACACTGATGCGCTTTCGCGGATTAAAGCCGGCAGCTCACAGCCTACAGTTTAGGGAAGAGCGAAGGGGATTGGCGGAACGGTTCAAGAGTTCAAAGTTCAATAGTTAAAGGAAGAGAAGTGGAATTAGGAGAGTTCGGGAGTCGATAGTTCGATTTACACCGGGAGCAGTGGCGTGAGGAAAGAGTTCAAGAGTTAAAAATTCAAAGGTGAAGTGGGGAGGCATGGATGTCCGTTAAGCCAGACCGCTGGATCCGCAAAATGGCGCTGGAGCACAAAATGATCGAGCCGTTTACCGACAGGCAGGTGCGGGAAGGCGTGATCAGCTATGGAGTTTCGTCGTATGGCTATGACATCCGCGTGGCGGACGAGTTTCAGATTTTTACGAATGTGAATTCGACAATTGTCGATCCCAAACATTTTGATCCGAGGTCGCTGGTGCCATTCAAAGGCGAAGCGTGCCTGATTCCGCCGAATTCCTTTGCGCTGGCAAGGTCGGTGGAATATTTCCGAATTCCGCGAAATGTATTGACGATATGTTTGGGGAAGTCGACCTACGCGCGCTGCGGCATTATTGTGAACGTGACGCCTTTCGAGCCGGAGTGGGAAGGTTTTGTGACGCTCGAGATCAGCAACACCACGCCGCTGCCAGCGAAGATTTATGCCAATGAGGGATTGTGCCAGGTGCTTTTCTTCGAGTCGGATGAAGATTGCGAAGTGAGTTACAAAGATAAGAAGGGAAAGTATCAAGCACAGAGCGGGATCGTTTTGCCGCGATTGTAGCGGCATTTTTTGAGGAACGCGGAGGGAAGCGGAGAAGAAGTAAGTCGATCAGTGCGCCTGGGCAAGCTGGGGCGCAGCACGCTGCGTCCCTACAAAGGATTGGCTGCGCTTAAAACTGTGCTGATGAGAAATCCAGTTTAAATGTGAGCAGAAATTTGAGTGAGCCTCGCGTTGGCGACGGGATACCTGCGTTCGCGCCATGCTTCGAGACCACCCTGCAGCGGGCGAATGCGGGTGATGCCGTGCTTTCTGAGGAGCAGGGCCAAGCGGGCACTGGTGGCTTCGTTCGGACAAGTACAGTAGAGAATGATTTCGCGATCTCGGGGTAAGAGATCGGTCTTGTCCTCCAGCTCTTTGGCGTCGACGCGGATGGCGCCGGGAATCGTTTCTGGATCGGCTTCGAGTTCGATGGAATGACGGAGGTCGACGATGACCAGATCTTCGCCGGCGTCGATCTTTACTTTTAGTTCCTCGACGGTGATGCGCGAAATGCGCAGTTCGTGAAGGAAGCGGCGGCGGCCAATGTATTTGTAGCCGATATAGGAAGCGAACGCGCCAAGAAGTATGACGACGAGCCATCCGCCAAGGGAGGCTGCGCTTTCCGCGATGCGCTCGATCTGGCCGCTGAAAACATAACCCAACCCGAGGAAAGTGGCGCCCCAGAGAAGCGAGCCAGCGGCGTCGAAAACAAGGAAGCGGTGCGGGCGCATGTGAAAAATGCCAGCGAGGGGCGGCGCGATAGTGCTAAGGCCGGGAAGGAATTTGGCGAAGAGCAGGGAACGCGCGCCCTGCTTGGAGAAAACGCCTTCCGTGCGGCGAACGCAGGAATCGGGCTCGATGGAAATTTTGCACAGAAGTTGAAGTATGCGAATGCCCCTGCGGCGGCCCAGTTCATACCAGAGCGTATCAGCGCAGACTGCGGCCAGCCCGACGATGAGGAGCGACGCAAATATATTTAGCTGGTGAGAGCCCGCCAGGGCGCCCGCCGCGAGCAAGAGCGGAAGCGAAGGAACGGGCACCCCAGCCTGCTCGGCGAAGACCCAGGCGAGCAAGACGACGTATCCGTGATGCAGCAAGAATTCTAGCGTGCGATGCATTTGGCGGGGTTGGATCCTCTGTAATTAATGTAACCGGTTATCGAGAGACGATTGGAGAAGTATGCCCCCAGCGCCCCGACATGACAAATTCGCTTAAGGGCTTGCGTGAGCGCGGAGCAACTTCGCGGTCGTGCAATGGTGGCGAGAGCGACTTTGGATCGCCAGGATAGCCGAGGGCGATAGCTGCGATAGCCTCGCAGTCTTCGGGGATTTCGAAGACTTGTTTGGCTTTAGCGGGATCAAAACCTGCCATTTGGTGTACGCCCAGGCCTCTGGCGGTGGCTTCGAGGCTGAGCAGAATGGTTGCGGCCCCGGTGTCGTAGAAAGCGTTGCGGTTGGGATTGCCGTTTGGGAACTTGAGCCGCGACATGGCAAGAACGAGCACGGGAGCGCTTTTGGCCCAGCCGGCATTGAACTCCACCAGGACGCTGAGCATTTTCGCAAAGTCTTCTGGATTGTCTTTTGTAGCGACTAGGTAAGCCCAGGGCTGTTCGTTGCTGCTGGAGGGAGCCCAGCGCGCGGCTTCGAACAGACTTGCAAGGACCGCGGGCTCGACCGGCTTGTCGGAGAAGGCGCGCGGACTCCAGCGATTGCGAATGAGATCGTGAACCGGAAAATCTGTCGTTGCAGGTTTGTGCATAGGTGGAGTCCTTTACGTTGACGCAGAGAATTGGATGAAACAGAGCGCGTGGAGGGTGCGCGTTTCCCAACGATATCCGGAATTTATTTTCACAGGCCGCTGCGAACCGGAGCGAAGACAATCGTTTCTTCGCTCCAGCAGGCCACGGAGTCTTATGCCGGCGAAGCCAGCGCTACAGTGTTTTTCGTGCTAAGCCAAATCGGGACTGGGCCGATTTACTTTTTCGCAGGAATCATTTCGGCGTCGATGGTGATGGAGATTTCATCGCCGATGATACCCGGGCCGTACGTGATGCCAAAGTCCTGGCGAATGATTTTAGAACTTCCGTTAACGCCGATGCGCTGATTGCCCCAGGGATCCTTGATAGGAGCGGTCGGACCATCCACATCCAAGACGACTTCCTTGGTGGTGCCACGAATGGTGAGGTCACCGGTGACTTTTAGCTTGCCGGGAGCTACTTGTTCAACCTTCTTGGATTTGAACGTGATGGTGGCGAAGTGCTCGGCGTCGAAGAAGTGATCGCTGCGGAGATCCTTGTCGCGGTCGGGCTGGCGCGTATCCACAGAATTCACATCAATGGTGACTTCGACGGTAGATTTTGTGATGTCCTTGTCATCGAACTGGACTGTGCCTTTTACGCTGGTGAAAGCGCCGCGAACGGTCGAGATCGCCAGGTGCTTGACGGCGAATTGTGCTGACGAATGCGCTGGATCAATTTGCCAGGTGGAAGTTGCCGCGGCGGCGGGCAAAGCAAGAGCTGCTGCCATGCCGGCGGTGACTGCAATGCGAGCGAAAACTTGGCCCATAGGTGTTGCCTCCTTAACCGAATGCTGCGTTTAAGCAGATTTTGATTTTGCTGCGCTTATACCGGTCCGCGAGCGCGGACTTCCTCCAACAGCTCGGCGAGTGTTTTCAGGCGCGCAGCGGGGATGTGGTGGAACTGGCGCTTGTGCAGCTCGCGAACAGGCTGATCGAGACTTTTCAAAAGAGCGAGTCCCGCGGGGGTGATGCGGGTTTTGATGACGCGGCGGTCATCGGTCTGTCGTTGACGACAGATGAGACCGCGCTTCTCCATGCGGTCGAGGAGGCGGGTCATGTCCGGGTCGTGAGAGATCATGCGTTCGCCGATGCCGCGGCAGGCGAGGCCTGCTGGCTCGGCGCCACGGAGAATGCGCAGGACATTGTACTGCGTGCCGGTCAGGCCGTGAGGCTTGAGGAGCTGTTCGGCTTCGAGGCCGAGGCAATCCGCGGTCCTCTGGAGAGAAATAAAGATATGGTCCTCAACGGGAAGGGCTCGATGAGAGACAGGGCGGCGACTCATGGAGGTACGATAGTCGTTATGACGACTAATGTCAAGAGGTAATAATTGCTGCGGGTAAGGGGAAAATACGAGGAAGAGGGCGGAGAGGAGGTTGACCAGTACGTCCGGGCAAGCTTGGGCGCAGCATGCTGCGCCCCTACAAAGGATCGCCATGCATCGATCATGGGCGGTGAGAAACCGGGACTAGGGCTTGCGAACTGGCCTGAGGTGGATCTCGCTGAGAAAGCTTTGCGAGCTTTGGGTGACAATCATCTCGACGGCATGGGCTACATCTTCAGGTGAAAGGACCTTGGAAGGGTCTTTCGAGCCGCGCGTGGAAAACTCGGTGGCGACGCTGCCTGGGCAGATCACACTAACGCGGATGCCGTGCTCCCGGAGATCCTCGGCCATGCACGCGGAAAGGCCCTGGAGGCCCCACTTGGAGGCGCAATAGATGCCGCCGCCGGCGAAGGCGTTGCGGCCAGCCAGAGAACTGATGTTAATGATGTCGCCGGCGCCGCGCTGGATCATGGCAGGGGCGACGGCGCGAGAAACGAGGAAGACGCTCTTGAGGTTCGTGTCGAGGACGCGATCCCAATCTGCCTCGGTTTTTTCATGGGCTGGGCCAAAGAGGCCGATGCCGGCATTATTGACGAGAATAGAGATTGGGCCGAGCGTGGACTGGGTTTTCTCCAAGAGGGCGGCTACATCGGCGGACCGCGAGACGTCAGCGGTCTGCGAATGGACCGGCGAACCTGATTTCTTCAACTGAGCCTCAACGGAAGCAAGTGCTTGCGCATCGCGCCCGCAGATGGCCACGCCCGCGCCGAGTTTGGCGAGCCGGAGCGCGATGGCGCGGCCAATACCGCGATTGCCACCCGTGATGAGAGCGACGGCTCCGAGAAGCGGGGCGGTCTGCGGGGGCGGTAAATTTATAGATACTTTTTGAACCATTTGAATTCTTCCTCTCGCTTGCCACCTTTTTTGTGCGAAACTCATCTTAGCATTCAGGAGTCTAAGCAGTTCCCGCAGGGCTTGGGATCCTCGAAGGTGCGATGGGAAGACAGAAATAAGCTTCCAGACGAATGGAGTGTTTCCACAAGCTTTTTGAACTTTCCTGAGATGACAGCTTGCGGATAGACCGGAGCTTTTCCTATAATTCCCAAGTTTTGGAACCAACGCAATCTTGGAACCGATGCAATCATTGGCAGAGGCAGTGCGAGAAAAACCGGCAACGAAAATCCAGAGTTGAAGTTTGGGCGAGGAGAGTGGGAATGAGTGGAACACGCAAAGTGGCAGGCCTCGCGATTGTCGCGGCGCTTTGTCTGATTCTGGGGAATGGGCTAAGCGCGACGGCGCAAGCCCAGGCGCCGGCGGCGGGAGGGCAGGACGCCGGGGCAGGAAAGCAGCCGTATACCATGGCGGAGTACAACTCGTATCAGGCTTGCGCAAGCGAGAAGGTTCCAGCCACGCAGCTGAAGTGCCTCGATGATTTCGTCTCGAAGTACCCTAATTCCGCATTGCTGATTTACGTTTACCCGCTCTACGTCCAGGGTTACGGGCAGCTGAAGAACTATCAGAAGGTGATTGAGTACGCGGACAAGGTCGTCGGGCTGGGAGACAAGATTGACGCCGGCGGGCAATACCAGGCGCTGTACGCGCACTGCTTTGCATACAACGCCTTGAGCGCAACGCAGGCGGCTTGGGCCGCAGACCCCGCCAACGCAAAAGCGGCGAGAGACGCAGCCGTGGCAGGGCTGAAGGCTTTGGATGGAGTGAAGAAGCCTGACAGCATGACGGATGATGCGTTTGCGGCGCAAAAAAAACAGATTCAGATTTATTTCAATGGGACTGCTGCTCAGGCTTCGGCGGCCATGAAGGACTACGCGTCAGCCATACCATTCTATAAAGCGATGTTGGGGCTGAATCCGGACGATGGAGTTACGAGTTACAGGCTGGGGCTGGCATACGAGGCGTTGACGCCGCCACAGCATATGGATGCCTTCTGGTCGATTGCGCGAGCCGTCTCGGCGAAGGGCGCGACGGAAGCGCAGTCAAAGAAGGTAAAAGACTATCTGCGAAAATTGATCGTGAACTATCAGCAGGCCGCCTGCGAAAACTTGACCGATGCCGAGCTGGCGGAACTGCTGCAACTGGCGGGCAGCTCGGCGGACCGCCCGGCCAGCTACAACATCCCGAGCAGTGCGGACCTGGATGCGGTGCGGAAAGACATGACCATCAAATCTGTTGTTGAGGATTTGAAGGCAGGCGGAGATAAGTCCAAAGTCACCTGGCTCGCGGCGTGCGGTCTGGAATTCCCTGGCGTTCCTGGCAAAGTGATTGAGAATGTTCCCGGTGACGTCATCGTGCTCAAGGTAGCCTTTGTGACCAGCGATGCGGAGTTTGACGCTGCGACGGTGCCAAACATGGAAGTGAAAATCGCCGGGCAGCCGGAAGTGTCGCGCGTGGAGAAGGACAGCGCGATTCACTTTACCGGGACACTTGTTTCCTACGATCCGGACCCGGCGTTCATGTTGCACTGGGAAAAAGGCAAAGTGAACGACGAGGACATTCCGAAGGAGAAGGCTGCACCTAAGAAGACGGTGAAGAAGAAGCCTTCGAGCTAGTCGAACGGTTGGACAGACGATGGATTATGAACGGCTCTCCGGCTTGGCCGGGGAGCCGTTTTTCTTTTGGGTGACAGGGTTCTCTCGTTAAACAGTTCGCCGACGAAAAGAGGGCCGGGCCCTTGCAGGGTAAACAAGCCCCGCCCCTACAAGGGATATAGGAAAACTCGTTTAGCGGGAGTGATGGTTTCTTGAAGCGAGCTTGTACTCGTCAATTTTGCGGCTTAGCGTGTTGCGGTGAATGCCGAGGACTTGCGCGGCACGGGATTGGTTGCCGTTGGCGCGGTCCAGCACGCGCTTGATGAAGCGTTTTTCGAACTCGCCCACGGCTTCGTCGAACAAGATGCCCCGGTCCACCATTTGAGTGACAAGCCCCTCTAGTTGATCTTTCACGATCGCACGCTCCGCAGAATTTGTTCCAGTTTGTTTCGGGCCGGTTTGCAGCTATTGCTCGAGCTCGCGGCCAGCCAGGATGCGATACGCCTCCCGGTATTTGGCACGCGTGGCGGCGACCACATCGGGCGGAAGTTCCGGGCCAGGCGGGGTTTTGGGCCAGCGGATTTGCTCGAGGTAATCGCGCACAAACTGTTTGTCGAAAGAGGGTTGAGGGCCGCCGGGATGGTATTGCGCCGCAGGCCAGAAGCGGGAGGAGTCTGGAGTGAGGGCTTCATCGATCCACATCAAGGAATTGACTGCGTCGCGGGAGCCGAGAGTGGCGTTGAGGAGGCCGAATTCGAATTTCGTGTCGGCGAGGATAACGCCGCGAGGCTCGGCGTAGGCAGCGGCGCGGCGGTAGATTTCGAGGCTGATGGAACGGACGCGGGCGGCGAGCTCCATGCCGATGAGTGATGCGGCTTGCTCAAAAGAAATATTCTCGTCGTGTCCGGTGGTGGCTTTGGTGGCGGGGGTGAAGATGGGTTCGGGCAGGCGATCGGATTCGCGCAAACCAGCCGGAAGCGCGATGCCGCAGATTTTTCCGTTGGCCTTGTAGTCTTTCCATCCGGAGCCGGAAACGTAGCCGCGCACGACGCACTCAATGGGAAGAGGCTGCGTTTTGCGGACGACCATGGAGCGGCCATCGAGTTCTTCACGGAAGGCATTGAAAGCCGCAGGGAATTCCGTGGAGCTGAGGACGTGGTTGGGGATGACGTCTTTTAGCAGATCAAACCAGAACAGGGAAAGCTGGGTTAGGACGCGGCCTTTGTCGGGAATGGGAGTTGGGAGAATGACGTCGAATGCGGAGAGCCGGTCGGTGGCAACGATGAGTAGCTTGTCGCCGAGATCGTAGATATCGCGGACCTTTCCGCGCGCGGCAGGCGTGAGACCGGCGAAGTGCGTTTCTTGAATGATGCGACTCACTGGACTTGCAGCCACAGAAATGTTTCTCCCCGAAGGTGCCGAGCATTCTAGCGCAGTGCTTCGTCGAGGGAAAGGCGCGCGTTGAGGAAATTTTCAATTTAAAGAAGTTCGACGAAGGGATTATTTTTGCGCGCGTTCACGACGAACAGCCCAGCGGCTCCGTTTTGAAAATCTGTTCCCAATGGGCGCCGTCTTTCGTTCTGCGAAAAATTAAGTAGCGATGAGTCTGCGTTTCGAGGGAGACGAGCTTGGTGACGAGTTCATCCTGACCGTTTCCGAAGAGGTCGGCGTGATCCACGAAGCGAAGATGCTCCTCGTCAGTTTCGTTCTCGGAGATGTGCACCCAGAGGAGTTCCGGAACGAGCTTTTCGCCGGGCTGGTTTGCGACCAAGAATAGGGTGTGAACAGACCCTTCGTTGTCGCCGGTATCGAGAGAGAAGGAACCGACCAGGCTGGGCTGCGGGGAAGGCGCAAGATAGGTGCGAGTGACATACTCGGCCCGCACTTTGGGCAGAAGTGCTTCGGGAATGCCGTGCTGGCTGAAGACGTCATGGGCGAGAGCGAGCGCCTGACCCCGCTGCTCAGTTGTGGCAGGTTCGCGGGAAGCCACGCGAAAATCGCCGGGCTGTGCGTTGGTGGCGAGAGCACGCACCTGGCCGCGAATTTTCAGGGGGCCAGTGTAGATCAGACTCGCGATAGCGGCGTTGTGGATTTCTTCGCCCACCTGACCTTCTCCGACGGAAGCTCCGCCGAAGAGCAGAGAATACTTTCTGCCCAGCTGCAGGAAGTCTGCCGAGAAGTCCTCGGGAGTTTGCTCGCCGGAGAGGCAACTGGTCTGCACCGGTGTCAAGACGGATTCTTCTACTGTAGCGATTGGCTCGATGCGCAGTTGGCCGCGAGGTTGTTCCTCGACCGCGAGCCAAACACGTTCACTGGCGGGCGGTTCACCGGCGTGTGGGTCTCGTGATGCATTTTGGGACGTGTGAAAAATGACGGCGAAAGAAAGGAATACAAAAGCGGCGCAAGTCCGCAGAACTGCAGAGTGCATGGACTGGTCTCGATTTCTCCGCCGCGCTGTGGAATTCTAGCGCAAACGCTGCCGCGGCGCATCTGAAGGTGCGCTGTTTTGTGCTTAGGCGGCTGAAGCTGCTTTCTGCTTGGGAGCAGGAGCTTCGTCACCTTCCCAGCGGACGCTGACGAGCTTCGAGACGCCCGGTTCTTGCATGGTGACGCCATAAAGAACGGAGCCAGTCTCCATGGTTTTGCGATTGTGCGTGACGATGATGAATTGCGTTTGGCCGCTCATGTCGCCTACGAGGCGGGTGAAGCGGCCGACGTTTGCTTCATCGAGCGGCGCGTCCACTTCGTCCAGAATGCAGAATGGGCTGGGTTGATAGCGGAAGATGGCGATGAGCAGGGCGAGCGCGGTCATGGCTTTTTCGCCGCCGGAGAGCAGGAGGACATTTTGCATGCGCTTGCCGGGAGGCGAGGCGACCACGTCGATGCCCGCGTCGCCGGAGCTGTCGATCTCGGTCAGGCGCATTTCGGCCATGCCGCCACCAAAGATGGTGTGGAACGCTTCGGAAAAATTGTGGTTGATGGCGTTGAAGGCTTGTTCAAATTTTTCGCGGGAGACTTGATCGAGTTCGGCGATGGCTTGTTGTGTGTCGGCGATGGATTTGAGGAGGTCGTCGCGTTCGCGCGTCAAGAACGTGAAGCGCTGCTCGCACTCATTAAACTCTTCGAGCGCCATCATGTTGACAGGGCCCATGGCTTCGATACGCTGCTTCATTTCGCGGTAATTCGTTTCCGCGAGAGCGAGTTCTTCGCCGGTCATGAACGCGGCTTCCGTGGCGATCAAGTCCTCGGGCTGAGCATTGACTTCCGTCATGCAAGTCTCGCGGAGATGCTGGCGGTCGGAATCGTTGCGGGCGTGATCCACCTCGGCGTGGCTGCGCTGTTCGCGGAGCTCCTGAAGCGACTGGCGGCCAGCGCGTAGTTGATCTTCCATTTGCGTGACGCGCGTGCGGCCACTGTCCCACTCTTGTTCGAGCTGGCGCTGGCGGACTTCGAGCCGGAGTTTTTCGCCGCGGAGGCCTTCGAGTTGTTGCGCGAGTTCTTCGCTCTGCTTCGTGAGAGCGGCGGTTTCATCCCAAATCGAAGATTCTTGCTGCAGTAGGAGGGTCTCGCGCCGATCGAGTTCCGCGCGCTCTTCCTGCAAGCGCGTCGCAAGAGCTTCGGCAGCGGAAAGCCGTTCATTGAGGGCGGCTAGATCGGCGCGGGCGGTGCCGAGTTCGTGCTGCTCGGTCTGCACCGAACCGCGAAGCTGCGCGAGTTGTTCGACGAGCCGCGTGCTCTCCGTTTCCGCTTCCGCGCGGCTGATGGCCGCGGCGGCGTGTTGATGCTTCGCGCGTTCGGCGCGCATTCTTGCGTCTTCGGAGTCTTTGCGAATGCGCAAAAGCTCGTTTTGGCAAACGGTGAGTTCGAGACCGAGCCGCGCCAGTTCGCTTTGCATGTGTTCGTGACGATGCGTGGCAGAGAAGACGCTGCGTTCGGCATCGCGTTGCTGGAGCGTAATCTGTTCGAGTGATAGCTCGGCTTCGCGCAATTCCGTGTTTACTTGCGCCAGCGCGGCTTGCGCTTCGCTCATTTCATGTTCGAGCCGCAAAACGTCAGCGTCGAGAGCGCGGAGTTCGCGCTTCATGCCGAGCGGACCAGCTTCATCGGCCCGGCCACCCGTGACCATCCGGCCCTGGTAGCAAGTGCCGTCCGGCGCGACGAAAGCAAACTGAGGATTGTCGCGCGCGAGCTTCTCGGCGGCCGTCGCGCTGTTCGTCAAATAGGCCGAACGCAGGCGCGGAAGAAATTGCTTGGCGGCGGGGCCCAGGGGATCGCGGAATCCGACGAGTTTGTCCAGGCGGGAGATCACGCCGTCTTCGATATGGAAGTTGATAATCGGTTCGTATTCGGCCAGACGCAAATTGCGCAGGGAATCGACGAAGAACGTGGCGCGGCCGCCGACTTCATCGCGGAGGAGGGAAACGCCCGCGCGAGCGTGGTCATAGGTTTCGACCACGACGTACTCGAGTTCATCGCGAAGATATTGCTCGATGGCGGCTTCGTGCTGTTCCTCGACTTCGGCGTAATCCGCGAGAACGCCGACAGCGTGGAAGTTGTGGCCGCCTCCACGTTCATTGGCAGCGAACAGTTTTTGCACGGCGTCAGCAGTATAGGAGCGATCGTTGAGAATTTGCGTGAGCGTTTCATGGCGTGCGCGAACGCCGGAGAGAGAATCGCGAAGGACATCCGCCTTCTCCGTAGTTGCCTCGCGCAGCTGGCGCAGGGCCGCGATACGGGCTTGTAGAGCCGCGGCATTTTTGGTCAGTGCATTGAGCTGACCGCTGGCGGCTTCCCAGTCGTAGGCGGCCTGATCGGCTTCGTCGCGAATGCGAATGGAAGTTTCGAGAAGGTCGTGCTCACTTGTTTCGCGTTTGCGGAGCGCTTCGAGGTGATGGACGAGCGCTTCTTCCGCCTGCTTCTCTTCGCCGTGCAGACGAAGCAGACTTTCGCCGGCTTCCGATGCTGAGCGACGCAAAGCTTCGATGCGCGCTTCGGATTCCTGAATCTGATTGGCGCGCGATTCCGCTCGCGCGGCGAGATCATCCACGCGCGCGGAGAGGACGCCGGACTCGTCACGGAGCGAAGTCACCGCAAGCTGTTGCGCGGTACTGCGGGCTTCCCATTCTGTTGCTTGCGCGGCAGCTTCGGCCATTTCGGCGGAGATTTGCGTGCGCCGCGAGCCGAGCTCCCTGGCGCGCTGCTGGTTGAAACTGATGCGGTTCTCGGTGCGATCGACTTCCAGGGTCGTGAGATTCAGCACATTCTGGTTCTGGCGAATTTCGGCGTCCAACTCATAGATTCGTTGGTTGAGGCGGTCCTGTTCGCCTTCTTGTTGCTGAATAGTCTGGGCATGCTGCGTTTCCGCTGCGGTGAGCTCGGCGAGTTGCTTGGCGATTCGCTCCGCTTCCGCGTCAAGCTCTCTCGCTTTTCCTGCGAGCATCTGGCGAACGATACCGCGCATTTGGTCGCGAATTTCGGCGAAACGGCGGGCCTTTGAGGCCTGGCGCTTCAGCGAGCCGAGCTGCTTTTCCACTTCGACGACGATATCGTTCACACGCGCCAGATTGAGTTTTGACGATTCCAGCTTAGCTTCGGCAAGGCGCTTCTTGGTCTTGAATTTTGTGACTCCCGCGGCCTCTTCAATGATGGCGCGGCGCTCCATCGGCTTCGTGGAAAGAATGAGGCCGATGCGGCCCTGTTCGATGATCGCGTAGGAATCGGGGCCGAGTCCCACACCCATGAACATTTCTTGAATATCGCGGAGGCGGGCGATGCGGCCATTGATCAGGTATTCGCTCTGGCCAGAGCGATACAGGCGGCGTGTGACTACCACTTCGCCAGGCTTGGTAGCGAGGACCGGCTTGTCGCCGCCCTTTTTGCGACGTTTGCCTTTCAGGAATTCGGGAGTTGCCGCTGCTGGCTCGTCGGGCTGGGATGCGAGTTCCAACGCTCCAGTCACTTCTTGTTGCGATTCAGGGGCCGACGCGGGGTCAAGCGAGAGAATTTGTATGTTCGAGCCATCCGTAGGGACTGCATCGCCATTCATGGGAGAGTAGACTACGGCCGAGTCTTCGCCAGCGCCTTCGATCATGGCGCTTTCGAGAACGAACCGCGCGGCTTCCGCCAACTCGGGGTCTTCCATGGTGATGGTAACTTCTGCCATACCTAGGGGAGGCCGTTTGGTCGTGCCGTTGAATATGCAATCGGACATGCGTCCGGCGCGGAGGGACTTGTGACTCTGTTCGCCGAGCACCCAGGAGATGGCATCGACCACGTTGGATTTGCCGCAGCCGTTGGGTCCGACGATGCACGTTGTGCCGGAGCCGCTGAAGGTGACTACGGTGCGGTCAGAAAACGACTTAAAGCCAACAATTTCCACTTTTCGTAGCTTAAGCAAGATGTCCTCTTTTTGTCGTCAATCGCATTTGCTGACCCTCTAATAGTTCGACGCAGACTGCAAATATCCGCTGCACAACAGGGACCGAGGGCAAAACACGCGTAAAGAGACGACGCATTGTTCCTCGAGGGGAGGGGCTTTCGAGCGACAAGTCGACCGCTTTGCGATCGCTTAGACAAACGTGTGGCAGGTTCTCAGTCAGAGGCCCAGCCGCCTGGCGCGTGGATGGCGGTACGGGAAAAAAGATTACCACGAGCATTATGGAGTGTAAAGGGCTACGCAACAGATTGTGTTCGATTGAGGCGCACCACAATCCGCGTCCCTTCGAAATATCGGCCCTGGCGGCAGCGAACCGCCCTCAAAGGCTATCCAAGTTGTAACCAAAAGCCGTGATTCTTGAGCCCGGAGGCTAGCAATCATCGTATGATGCACATAAGCAGAAAGAGAACGGCAAGGCGCAACTTGGGGGCGCTGCCACGTGAAAAAGCTGCGATTCCTTGTTTCACTGATTACCAAAGACAACGACTATCAACTCCAGCAGGCGGCCTCGGCGGAGACGGCTGCGCGAGAACTGGGAATTGAGCTCCAGATTGTGTATGCCGACGGCGACACGATCACCCAGAGCACGCAGGTTCTCAAGGCCATACAAGCTCAACCTACCTTGCGGCCGGACGGTATCATCGTCGAACCGGCGGGCGGAACTGGGCTCCCGCAAGTGGCCAAGGCAGCGATTGAGGCGGGAATTGCCTGGGGACTCGTCAATCACGACGCGGGATATGTCGCGGAGTTGCGACGAACCACCAAGATCCCCATCTTTATTGTGACCAGCGATCACACCGAGATTGGGAGGATTCAGGCGCGGCAACTTGCAGCGTTGGTTCCTGAGGGCGGGGCCGTCTTGTATGTCATTGGTCCCACGGAAAGCGCCACAGTGAAGGACCGCAAAGCGGGGTTCGACGCGGTATGTCCGAAAAATTTGCGCGTCACGGTTCTGCGAGGCAAATGGACGGAAGAGAGCGGCTACCGCAGTTTGGCGACTTGGCTGAAATTGGGCGGATCGAGCAAAATGAGCATTGTTGCCGTCGCCGCACAAAATGATGCGATGGCCATGGGCGCGAGAAAAGCCCTCAAGGAAATAAGCAATCCACAGGAACGGGAAAAATGGATGAGCCTGCCATTCATGGGCATTGACGGCTTGCCGATGACAGGGCAAGCCTGGGTACGTTCCGGGTCGTTGGCAGCAACGGTGATCACGCCGCCCATGGTCGGACAGGCCGCGCAACTCATGGCCCACGCGCTCCGCACCGGGGCAAGCGTCCCGGAACGCACGGTGACCCTGCTGGAATCCTTTCCAGCCATCGCGAAACTCTCGAGACTCAAAGCTGTTGGGGGCCAGCGGTAAAGGCTTCAAGCCCGAAACAGGGGCCATCCTTACAGACAAGAAAGCCGGAAATTCGGATCACAGCTACTTCAAGTGTGTGTCGTACCAGGCGAGGATGCGATTGAGACGATCGAGCAGATGTTTCTCCTCGCGGAAACCGTGTGGTTCTCTCGGATACATGACAAGTTCGGTCTGCACGCCATAGTGCTTTAGGCCGCGATAGAGCTCCAGGCTCTGGTCAGGCGGATCCGTCGTGTCGGTTTCGCCCTGAAGAATGAGTGTCGGCGTCTTCGCGTTCTTGAGCTGCGTGAACGGGGAGCTGTTCAAGAATTTTACCAGGCTCTCTGATTCGTACGGCACGCCGTAGAACCACTCATCGTAGGCAGGATGTTCCTCGCTTCCGTACTCGGAGATCAAATTGGAGAGGCCCGCGCCCGAGACGGCCGCCTTGAAATCGTTCGTTTGCGTGATGGCCCACTCGGCCATATAGCCGCCGTAAGACCATCCGCCAATGCCAAGCTTCGCGGGATCGGCGATGCCGCGGTCGATGAGATCCTTGACGCCCCACATTACGTCCTTGAAGTCCGCCCCGCCCCAGTCGCCGCGATTCATTTCGATAAATTCTTCGCCGTAGCCGACCGAGCCGCGAATGTTGGGATAAAAGACCGCGTAGCCGCGCGCCGCTAGGAGCTGGCCCCAGACTTCGATCGAGTCTTGCCAGTTGCCGGTCGGTCCTCCGTGAATCAATGCGATGAGCGGTAGCTTGGCTCTTGGATCGGCCCCTGCGGGTTTCAGTAACGCAGCCTCAATCTCGAGACCGTCGAACGATTTGTATTTGTAAAATTCTGGCGTGCTAAGCGTGAACTGTTTCCAGGAATCGTTGAGATGAGAAACTTGTTGGGGGGAATTCTTCTGATCCCACAGCCAGAGTTCGGGAGGTGCCGTGGCGGACTGTCCGGCGAACACAACGTCGCCGGCGTCGGAAACAGCGAAGGCATTAACGTTGCCCGCAGGCGGATTCGCCGGATTTTTGCTCATACCCTCGGGAGAAAAACCAACGAGTTTGTTTCGGAAGCCATCTGCGTAGAGAGCAAGCATGGACCCATCCTTGGTCCAGCGATGCTCGGAGATGGCGCGATCGAGACTCGCCCCGGTCAGGTTGCGAGTAGCGCGCTTGCCAATGTCCAAAAGCATGAGGTCGTGCGGCGAAGGGCCATCCACACGGCAACCGACGTAACTGACGGTCATTCCGTCAGGAGATATCTGCAGGTCGTGGAAGGGGCCGTGAGGGGCGAGAACAAGCTTCCGCGAGCCGTCCGAGACCGCAACGGAAAAAATGCGGTGAGTCTCTTGGTCGGATTCCGGATGATCCGTGGCGCTGACGATGATGCGGTCTCCACCTGGCAGCCACACAAGATCGCTGATTTCCCATTTGGAGTCGCTAAGCGATTTGGTCTCGCTTGTAGCCAAAGTGAGCAACCACAGCCGCGGTTGCTTGTCGTCTTTGTCCACGACTCGCGCGTCATCCTTGTCCTTATCCTTCTTTTCCTCGGCGTCGCTTTTCGGATCGGGAGCAAGAAACGCGATCTGCTTGCCGTCGGGAGACCACGCAAAACTTCCCACGCTGCGCTTACCCTTGGTTAGAGCTGCGGCTTCTCCGCCATCCGTGCGCATAATGTAAATCTGCTGCTGATCCTCGCGGTTCGAAAGAAATGCAAGTTGCTTTCCATCAGGAGACCAGCGCGGTGAAGTTTCGTCCTTCGCTGAATAAGTGAATTGCCGGACAGCGGTGGACCCTTTTTCATACAGCCAGATATGGCGCGGACGCCGTTCTGCTTTGGGTGGTTCCGCGACGACAAAGGCGACCCGCGAGCCGTCCGGAGAGAATTGCAGATCGGAAAGCGAGCGCAAGTGGAGAGATGCTTCCGGCGTCAGCAACTTGACCGCATCTGCGGCGGTCTTTTCTTGCGCAACGGCAACCCCTGCAATCGCCAAAATTCCGACAAGGCCACTGCCAAGCATGAAGCGGTTCATCGTTGTACCTCTTTAATAAGAACCTAGGACTCTATCCACGGATGTGAAGAGCGTCAATTAGGACTAGCTGGGTCGCACATGACATGCGCACTCCAAGACGTCGCGAGTCCTTCTTCATTGCGGCTGTCTGGAAGGCTCGGATACAATCTGACGTTTATCCCTGGCGCAAAACGCCTCCTGGGCCGTGATGCACGAAATACGCTTTCATAACACTCTGGGCGGAAAGATTGAAACTTTCGCTCCGCAAAAAGGCAATGAAGTCCGCATGTACACCTGCGGGCCGACGGTGTACGACTACGCGCACATCGGAAATTACCGCACGTTCGTGTTTCAGGACATTCTGCGGCGGTTCCTGAAGCTTCGTGGCTACAACATGAACCACGTCATGAATTTGACCGACGTGGACGACCGCATCATCGCCAACTCAGCAGCAGCCGGCGTGAGCATTCGCGACTACACGGAGAAGTACGCGCAGGCATTCTTCGACGATTGCAAGACTCTGAGCATCGAGGCGCCGGAACACTGGATCCGGGCCACCGACCACATCGACGATATGGTCAAGCTAATCGAGCGATTGCAAGAGAAGACGTACACCTATCCCAGCGAAGGTTCGATCTACTATCGCATCGCGAAGTTCCCGCACTATGGCAGGCTCTCGAATATCGACGTCGCGGGTATTCAGGCAGGCGCGCGCGTGGATGTCGACCGCTACGAAAAAGAGAGCGCTCGCGATTTTGCCCTCTGGAAAGCGCCAAAGCCAGGCGAGCATTTCTGGGAGACGCCCATCGGCAAGGGCCGCCCTGGCTGGCACATCGAATGTTCCGCGATGGCCATGAAGTACCTCGGCGACACGCTGGACATACACACCGGAGGAATCGATCTCGCGTTTCCGCATCACGAGAATGAAATTGCGCAGAGTGAAGGGGCGACGGGGAAAACCTTCGTGCGCTACTGGATGCACGCTGAACATCTGCTCGTCGAAGGCGAGAAGATGTCCAAGTCGCTCGGCAATTTCTACACGCTGCGCGATTTATTCTCGAAGGGATACAAGCCTTCGACGCTGCGGTTCGCGCTGGCCAGCGTCCCGTACCGCAAACAGCTCAATTTCACGTTTGACGGGTTGCAGCAGGCGGCGAGTTCCGTCGAGCGCCTGCGCAACTTCGCCGCGCGCCTGGCGCAGGGGAAATTTCCGGCGGGAAAGCAGAAGGGCACGGCCGATCGCGTCGCCGAAGCAGCGGATGAATTTGACGCAGGCCTCTCCGATGACTTGAACACGGCCCGTGCGCTGGCCGCCGCATTCGATCTCCTTCGCGAAACGAATATTGCCATGGACAAAGGTGACTTCCGCCAGGGAGACGTCGCCGCCGCCCAGGAATTTCTCGCGAACTTCGACCGCGTCTTCGCCGTTCTGGACGACAATGACGCGGAGAAGCTCCGCGCGCTGGGTTTTGGCGCTGCTGACAGGGGCCCCAGCGACGCTGATATCGAGAAACTCGTCGCCGATCGCCAGGCCGCACGCCAACGGCGCGACTTCGCCGCCTCCGATCGCATCCGCAATGAACTCGCGGATCGTGGTATACTTATTGAAGATTCAAAGGACGGCAGCGTCCGTTGGAAACGCAAATGAAGCACTCTAACCACTATCGGTTCCCCGGCAATTTCTCACCGGCAGAGCTGCGTCCCAACCTCTTCGGCGTAGACTAAGCAATCTCTCTCCTGGCAGGGCGCCCACTCGGTATTGGTGTACGCACACAACCTGCCTTGCAGTGGTCCATCCACATTCACAGCTGACCATTTTTCCCAGGAGGAAGAGATGATTGCCACAATGGAAACGAAACTACCGAGGCTAGTTACCGCGCTGCCGGGTCCCAACGCCAAGCGCGTTGTGGAAAGCGATGCAAAATTCATGTCGCCATCGTATACGCGGGATTACCCGCTGGTTGCGAAGCGCGGGCACGGTGCGATTGTCGAAGACGTGGACGGCAACGCATTTTTGGATTTCGCCGCCGGTATCGCCGTCTGTTCTACAGGACACTGCCATCCCAAAGTCGTAGCCGCCATTCAGCAACAGGCCGCCGAGCTCATTCATATGTCCGGCACGGATTTTTACTACGAGAGCATGCCGCTTCTCGCCCAGCACCTGTTGGGTACCTTGTCCGGTACCACGCCGAAAAAGGCTTTCTTCACCAATTCGGGCGCGGAAGCCGTCGAGGGCGCAATCAAGCTGGCCCGTTATGCCACCAGGCGCGACAAAATGATCGCGTTCTACGGTTGTTTTCACGGCCGAACCATGGGCGCTCTTTCGCTGACCGCCTCAAAAACCACGCAGCGCAAGGGCTTTGGCGCTCTGCTCTCGGGAGTCGAGCACATCCCTTTTCCGTATGCTTACCGCTGCGCTCACGGGCACACTGCGGAAACCTGCGGCGCGGAAATTCTCGAGCAGCTCGAGCAACAGATTTTCAAGCGCCTCTTCGATCCCGAGGAAGTCGCGGGCATCATTATCGAGCCGATTCAGGGTGAAGGCGGCTACGTCGTTGCGCCCAACTTCTTCCTGCAAGAGTTGCAGCGCATTTGCCGCAAGCACGGCATCATGCTCATCGCCGACGAAGTGCAATCCGGGATGGGCCGCACCGGCAAGTGGTGGGCGCATCAATTCGCTGGCGTCGAGCCTGACATCGTCTGCAGTGCCAAAGGTATTGCCAGCGGCATGCCGCTGGGGGCAATCTTCGCGCCAGCCAGCGTCATGAACTGGAAGCCGGGATCTCACGGAACCACATTCGGCGGAAATCCCGTCTGCATCGCCGCGGCCTTAGCGACGACCGAGCTCATCGAAAGCCAGTACCTCGAGAATGCCCGTCGTATGGGCGATTACCTTTTCACTTGTCTGGCCGATTGGACGAAGAAGTTCAAAATCGTCGGCGACGTTCGCGGGCGTGGTTTGATGATTGGCATCGAAATCGTCAGGGATCAGCGCACAAAGGAAAAAGCCGCGGATCTTCGCAATGCCATCGTCGACCTCGCCTTCCACAAAGGGCTGTGCATACTGGGTGCGGGTGAGAACACCGTCCGGTTGTCCCCGCCTCTGCTCATCGACGAGGAACAGGCGGACTTTGCGGTGCGCACTCTTGAAGAATGCATCCGCGAAGCGGAGAAGAAAGCCTAGCGCACTCTCGCAGGGCTTGCGGAGCTCAAACGAATGATTCCCGTGGTTGCCGGAAAAGTTGCGTGGCAGCCACGGGATTTTTGTTTATACTGCCCGCAGTCCGGTTCGTTCCCGCGGAGAAGCAATGCCAGTCGTCTCGCGATTGATTTTCCAAGCCGTCCACTGGGCCGCGCGAAACGGTTTGCGTGAGAGCGAGGTTCCCTCGCCTGAAGCGAAAAAGCACGCCGCGCGGCAAACCGGCATTCGCGGAGAAACTTACGCTTACTGGTACCTCCGCCGCCTCGGCTACATTTTCGTCGCGCGGAATTTCACTCCGCGCGCCTCAAAAGGCGAAATTGATATGGTCGGTTACGATGGCAAAACGCTCGCTTTCGTCGAGGTCCGAACTCGCACGGTGCGCGAAGAAATGTCCGCCTTACCGGAGCTAAGTGTAACGCCTGGCAAGCAGCATCTCCTGGCGCGCACCGCTCAGCACTTCCTTGCAGAACGCCGTGTCCCCGAATGCCCCTGCCGGTTCGACGTCGTCGCGATCGACAACTCCCCCGGTAGGCCTCCAGTCGTGAGGCTGCATAAGGATGCATTTAGTCCCGAGATGTAAGATTCCACGGGTAGTTGCTCCGGGACATCTTCTCAGCACCGCAAGAAGCGGTACAATCTGAGCCTATGGGCGGTCTCCCACCACCCAGGCTGTTGACCACGTTCGAGGAGGATTGCTTTGCCGGAGTTGCGAAAAGACCCGATAACTGGCCGCTGGGTGATTATTTCCACCGAGCGTGGAAAGCGCCCAAACGATTTTCTGCGCGAGAGCGTCTCGCCTCTGCCCAATGGCAAGAATTGCCCGTTCTGCCCGGGTCATGAATCCAAAACGCCGCCGGAGATTCTCGTCTACGGCCGGAGCAATGGAGGCGCGAACACCCCTGGCTGGAGCGTTCGCGTTGTTCCCAACAAATTTCCCGCGCTCGGCATTGAGGGCGATCTCGACCGTGAGGGCGAAGGCCTCTTTGACAAGATGAACGGCGTCGGTGCGCATGAAGTTATCGTCGAAACCCCCGATCACGCCGCGACTCTGGCTTCCTTGCCGGAGCGCGCCGTCGAAGACATCCTCTGGGCCTACCGCGATCGTATGCTCGATCTCAAGAACGACAAAAGATTTCGGTACGTGCTTATTTTCAAGAATCACGGCGAAGCCGCGGGCGCTTCCGTCGAACACACCCACTCGCAATTGATCGCGCTGCCCATCGTGCCACGCCGCGTGCGCGAAGAGGTGGATAGCGGCTGGCACTATTACGACGAGAAAGAGCGATGCATTTTCTGCGACGTCATCCGCCAGGAGCGGGACACCGGCGAGCGCGTCATCGGCGAAAACGATCACTTCATCACTCTGGCTCCCTATGCCCCTCGCTTTCCGTTCGAGATGTGGCTTCTTCCTAAGGTGCACGGTTCTTCGTACGAAAATAACCAAAGCACCATGTATGCCAGCCTCGCGCGAATGTTGAAGGATACCTTGATGCGCCTCGACGCCGTCCTTGATCGCCCGCCCTACAACTTTATGATCCACACGTCGCCCATCGGCGAAGAAATCAACGACCATTACCACTGGCACATCGAGATCATTCCTAAGCTCACGAAAGTCGCCGGCTTCGAGTGGGGAACTGGCTTTTACATCAACCCGACCCCGCCGGAAGAATCCGCTCGCTTCCTCCGCGAGGCTAAGATCGCTTCGCCGGTGGCCCCCGCTAAAAAATAGCGCGCAGTTTGCGCGCCGTGGCAGCTCGGCTTCCGGGCCCAGGTAGAATTTTTGGTATACTTATTCTTTTGGCGCGGTACCCAAGTGGCCTAAGGGGAAGGTCTGCAAAACCTTTATCCGTGGGTTCGAATCCCACCCGCGCCTCCAAACTTGATGCAAGAGCCACGCTAGCTGGTGCAACGCATGAGCACTTCGTCACTCCAATCCAGGGGCCAAAATCTGGTCTCCGCTGATCGAGCTCCGCTCTCAGAAGCTCAAATCACTTCAGCGGTGCAAGACATTCTCGCCTCCACGCAGTTCGTCGACGTTCACACCCATTTGTACTCTCCGGCCTTCGGCAAGATTGGCTTGTGGGGCATCGACGAACTCCTGACCTATCACTATCTCGAAGCCGAACTCTTTCGCTCTTCGGAAATCACTCCGGACCAATATTGGGCGCTTTCCAAACGCGAGCAAGCCGATGCAATCTGGCGAACTCTCTTCGTTGAAAACACTCCCATTTCGGAAGCAACGCGCGGCGTAATCGCCGTGCTCAAGGCTTTCCAATTGCCCACGGATCGGCCGGACTTGACCGAAGCGAGGTCCTACTTCAATACGCAAACCATCGAAGCGCACATCGAGAAAGTGCTAGGAATGGCCGGCGTGCGTACGGTTGTGATGACGAATGATCCCCTTGACCCTGTGGAAGCCGCAGCTTGGTTGGAGGGAGTTGCAAGCCACCCGCAATTTCGCGCCGTCCTTCGGCTCGACAGAATTCTGTGCACTTGGTTCGCTCACTGGGAAGTGCTGGCCAGCCAAGGTTACCGCGTTGACGAGCACGCCTCTGGGAACTCCGCATCAGAAATGCGCCGTTTCCTGATGGACTGGTACAAACGCATGCAACCCGTGTACATGGCGGTCTCGCTGCCAGACACTTTCGCCTACCCCCAGGACACCGTCGGCAACAAATTGTTGAGAGACACAGTGCTCCCTGTGTGTCGCGAGCTGGATTTACCGCTCTCGCTGATGATTGGAGTTCGCAAGCAAGTTAATCCGTTGCTCCGTTTGGCTGGCGACGCAGCCGGCAGAGCGGACCTCCGCGCCCTGGAAAATCTCTGCCGCGAGTTTCCGGAAAATCGCTTCTTGGTCAGCGTCCTCAGCCGGGAAAACCAGCACGAACTCTGCGTTTACGCGCGAAAGTTCAACAACTTGATGCCCTTCGGCTGCTGGTGGTTCCTGAACAACCCTTCGATCGTCGAGGAGATCACTCGCGAGCGCATCGAAATGCTCGGCACGAGTTTCATCCCTCAACACTCTGACGCCCGCGTTCTCGAGCAAGTCATCTACAAATGGAACAACACGCGCCGGACCATGACCCGCGTGCTTTCCGATTCGTATCGCCTTCTATCGCAAGATGGCCGTGGGGTTACTCGCGCAGACATTCAACGCGACGTTACCCGCCTCTTTCGTTCGAACGCCGAAGCATGGACGTCCCCGCGCCTCCAAGTTTCCGGCGCGTCAACCCAGATCTAAGCGCGCGCGGCGATATGCTGTGCACTTCTCCGCGTAACAAGTTTTCCTTTAGCCCCAGCAAGCACAATCCAATATAATTTTGATCGCGGAAATATATGGCCTGTTCGAACACTGACGACGCAGGAGATTACGGTGACCTTTAAATCGAGCGCTTGCATTCTTACAATTTCAATCGCAAAGTGCGTGTTGATATCTCTTTTTCTCGTTGCTTCATCGACAGCGCAGGATTCGACTTTCCACAACGCGCCGCCATCCGCCAAGCAACAGAAGAATCCCTTCGAGGGTCAGCACCCCGCCTCCGCGAAGGCGGACTATCTTCACAGCTGCGCCTCCTGTCACGGGCCAAACGGAGAAGGCACCGGAAACATTCCTGCCCTGGCCACCGGCAAAGCGCAGGGCGCCAGCGATGGCGAGCTCTTTTGGTACATCACCAAAGGTGATCTGAACAACGGCATGCCGCCCTGGGCAAGTCTTCCGGAAGAGCAGAGATGGCAGATCATCAACTATCTCCGTGTCCTCGGTAGTCTCAAACCCGGCTCGCCCCGCGTGGAGCTAACTGCTGACGAGGCCGTTGCGACTGCCTCGAACGCGCCTCCACCCACTGCGCCGTTCACTGACTATCGTTTCGAGAAGCCCGGAACGATTCGCAAGATCACGTTAAAGGATCTTCCCGAGCCACTCGCCACGTCGTCGGCGGGAAACGGACCTAAGCTCGTGCCGCGCCCCAAGGACGCCTGGCCGCAGGTTCTTCCTGGTTTCAAGGTCGAACTCTATGCATCCGGACTCGATGAACCGCGCCTGATTCGCACTGCGCCCAACGGCGATTCTTTCGTCGCCGAAAGCCACGCCGGCAACATACTGGTCTTCCGTGGAGTGACTGCTGACGGCAAGGCCGCACAGTCGGGGACCTTCGCCACCGGGCTCAACCGTCCGTTTGGTATCAACTTTTATCCTCCGGGACCTGACCCACAATGGATCTACATTGGAAACACAAACTCGGTGGTCCGCTTTCCTTATAAGAATGGCGATTTGAAAGCTCGCGGCCCCGCCGAACACATTGCCGACCTCCCATCGGGCGGCGGCCACTGGACGCGTGACATTCAGTTTTCGCCAGATGGCAAGAAAATGTTCGTTTCGGTCGGCTCGGCTTCGAATGTTGATGACGCCGACACTACGCCCGCTGAAAAGAATCGCGCCGATGTTCTCGAGTTCAATCCCGATGGCTCGGCGATGCAAATCTATGCCTACGGTATCCGCAATTGCGTTGGCCTGGCCATAAATCCGAAGACTGGCGAGCCGTGGTGTTCGGTGAACGAACGCGATGCGCTAGGCGACAATCTTGTTCCCGATTACATCACACACGTGCAGGAAGGCGGCTTCTACGGCTGGCCCTGGTGGTACATGGGCGGCCATCAAGATCCGCGCCACGAAGGAAAGCGTCCCGAGCTTAAGGACAAAGTCATCACGCCAGACGTAATACTCCATCCGCACAATGCCTCGCTGGAGCTGACCTTTTATAATGGCAAACAATTCCCGGAGGAATACCAGGGCGATATTTTCGCTTCGGAACATGGCTCGTGGAATCGCTCGGTTCGCGTGGGCTATGAGGTCATTCGCGTGCCCTTGCATCAAACCGGCCACGCCACCGGCGAATACGAAGATTTCATGACCGGCTTCGTTGTGGACAATGGCCACGTTTGGGGACGCCCTGTGGGCGTCACCGTCGCCCAAGATGGCTCGTTGCTCGTCACCGATGACGGCTCGAAATCCATCTGGCGCATCAGCTACACCGGAAAGTAATCACCGCACGGTAGAGCGCAGAGCAACAAATCACTTGTACGGGCGCAGCATGCTGCGCCCCAGCTTGCCCGGGCTTAATCATGAAGGCGCCTGCAACTCCCCCGGGCGACGCTCGCCAATCAGTAACCCAATTTTTTATCCACGACATTGAGCAACGGCTCGCCCTTCCGAAACCGTTCGTACTGCTCGATGAAAAACTTCATCGCGTTGTCCAACCAATCCGGTGTATGGTCTGCGCAATGCGGAGAAAGCAATACATTTTCCAGCTTATAAAAGGGGTGCCCCGGCGGCAGCGGTTCATGGTCGAACACGTCCAGCGCCGCTCCTCGAATCCGTCCGCTTGAAAGCGCGTCAACCATCGCTTCTTCGTTGATCACCGGCCCTCGCCCCACATTGATTACCACCGCCGTCGCCTTCATGGCCGCAAACTCTGCCGCGCCAATCATCCCGTGCGTTTCGGGAGTCAGTGGCGCCGCCACAACTACATACTCGCACTGCGAAATCATTTCGAGGCGCCGATCCGGCGCAAAAGTCTCCGCAACCAGCCGGTCCGCGCGCTGTGAGGTTGAAGCATGCCGTCTGACCGCGAGCACGGTCATTCCCATCGCACACACTCTCTCCGCGACAGCGCGCCCGATGTCGCCATACCCAATAATTCCCACGGTCTTCCCCGATGCCCATTCAACGTCGAACGCCTCCCACACGCCAACCATCTGATTCCGAATCATCCGCCGGAAGTCCTTCGCGAAATACAAAATCGCGCCAAGCGCAAACTCACCAAGCGATGCGCTAAACACTCCCGCCCCATTGGTGAGCGGGACAGCACTCGCTTTCAGTTCCGGGAACAGCGTTCTCTCCAAGCCAACGGAGCGCGAGTGCACCCAAAGCAAATTCGGGCACATCGCAAACACCTCCTTGAATAACGCAAGTGGCCCCGACCAATTAAACAGAACGCTGGCGGCCATTGCATCCCGCTCAAACGCCTCGGCCGAATTTCCCGCGATAATTTTCACGCCCGCGAGCTGCTGCCTCAGCATCACAAGCTGCGCTTCAGCCGGCTCAGCCGCACTAAGCAGCACCAAGATCGTGTCGCTTTTCATGGTCTCCGCCCGAAGAGCCGCAAAAGATCCGTCACAATCAAAGTAATCCATCTCCAAAACCGCAGTTCGCAAACATCAAATCCCCTCTTTGGACCCTGGAATTTGACACAACAAATTTCGGCCTCCTACAATACACCGCTTTACAAAAATGGTTGCTAGTTGACCGAACGATTTCAAAGTTTTACGGTTGTCTGCATAGACTTCTAAAGTTTCGGAAGGAATTCTGTGCCGCCAAAAGATTCCAAGTCTCTAAGAAGTTATCGCTGGTACGGCCCGGACGATCTGCGCTCGTTCGGTCACCGTTCGCGCGCCGCTTCCATGGGCTGCACGCAGGCCGACTACGCTGGCAAACCTGTCATCGCGATCATCAACACCTGGGGCGACATCAACCCCTGTCATAGCCATCTTCGCGAGCGCGCCGAAGACGTCAAGAAGGGCGTGTGGCAAGCTGGCGGCTTCCCCGTTGAAATGCCCGCGTTTACTCTCGGCGAAACGTTTCAGAAGCCCACCACAATGATGTACCGCAACCTCCTCGCGATGGAGACGGAAGAACTTTTGCGGTCCTACCCAGCCGATGGCTGCGTGCTGATGGGCGGTTGCGACAAAACGACTCCCGCGCTTTTGATGGGCGCCATCAGCATGAATCTGCCCGCGATATATGTTCCTGCGGGACCGATGCTTCGTGGTAATTGGCGCGGCCAAATCTTGGGCAGCGGTTCTGACGTCTGGAAATATTGGGCCGAGCGCCGTGCCGGCAACATCGATCTGCAAGCCTGGACCGAAATTGAAAACGGCATCGCACGTTCGGCAGGAACGTGCATGACCATGGGCACAGCTTCCACCATGACTAGCTTGACCGAAGTTCTCGGCTTCACTCTGACTGGCGCGACGTCCATCCCCGCCGTTGATGCCAATCATCCCAAAATGGCCAACCGCTCCGGCCGCCGCATCGTCGAAATGGTCTGGGAAGACCTGAAGCCTCGCGATATCCTGCGCGAAGCTTCTTTCAACAACGCCATCGCCGCAGTCTTTGCTCTTGGCGGTTCCACGAACGCCGTAATCCACCTGATAGCCATGGCAGGCCGCGCCGGAATAAAAATCGGCCTCGACCACTTCGATCAATTTTCAAAGAAGACTCCCATGCTCGCCAACATCCGCCCAAGCGGCAAATACCTCATGGAAGATTTTTACTATGCAGGCGGTTTGCCAGCGTTGCTGCGAGCGCTCTCGCTCCATTTGGATCTAACCTGCTTAACTATCACCGGGAAAACGCTTGGCGAAAATATTTCCAACGCTGAAATCTACAATTCGGATGTCATCCGCAGTTTAGATAACCCCGTCCTCGCCTCCGGCGGGTTGGCGATTCTCTACGGCAATCTCGCTCCCAACGGGGCCGTCATCAAAGCCTCCGCCGCCGAACCACGCCTTCTCAAGCACACCGGACGCGCCGTTGTCTTCGACAGTTTCGACGAAATGAACTCCCGCCTCGATGATCCCGCTCTCGACGTCGACGCGGACAGCGTTCTCGTCCTCCGCAACGCGGGCCCGAAGGGTGCTCCAGGCATGCCCGAATGGGGAAATCTACAGCTTCCGCAAAAACTTCTGAAAGCCGGCATCCGCGACATGGTTCGCATTTCCGACGCGCGAATGAGCGGCACAAGTTATGGTGCATGTGTCCTGCACGTCTCCCCCGAATCCTTTGTCGGCGGGCCGCTCGCGCTGCTGAAAGAAGGCGACCTCGTCGAACTCGATGTCCCCGCCCGCCAGCTGAACATGCGCGTGAACGAAGAGGAACTGGCCCGCCGCCGCGCAGCCTGGCGGCCGAAAGAAGGAATTTATCCTCGCGGCTATGGCAAGCTCTTCATGCAGCACATCAAGCAAGCCCACGAAGGCTGCGACTTCGATTTTCTGGAAGGCACCGCCCCAATCCCCGAACCGGAAATTCATTGAGAGGGCCTAAACGCATACACCGGCGAGATCAATTTCCAAAAAAGGACGCACTAACTCGCGGGAGCCGAATTTGTCTGCGGCAATGCGCGACGTCCGGCTCCGACCGCAAGCATCAAAATGCCGGAGAGGCATAGGCTTCCCACCAAATACAAAAGTCCGGCAGTGAAAGAATGCGTTCGGTTCACCAAGTAACCCATGATCAGCGGACCGACGAATCCTCCTAAATTTCCGAGCGAATTAATCAATCCGATGGATGCCGCCGCAGCCGATTCACTCAAGAAAGCCGTCGGCACGGCCCAAAAACAGGGGTGAAATGAGTAATAACCCGCTCCCACGAGGCAGAACATCGCGACCGCGGTCGCGAGACTCGAACCATAAATCACCGCTAGCAATAGAGAAATTCCACAAAGGAAAATCGCAAGGGCTGCGTGCCAACGCCGTTCCAAGGTCCGATCCGAATGCCATCCGTTAAGTTGTTGAACCAAGAAGCCGGCAAGATATGGCAGCGCGGCGAACAGTGTTACTCGAAGGTCGCTCTGCCCGGAAAGCCGCTTCAGAATGCTCGGTAGCCAAAACGCGACTCCATAACCTCCCGTCGTCGCGCAGAAATAACTAAGCGTCAACAAAATGACGTCGCGTTGCGCAAACGCCTGCCAAATCGTGTACGAGCGAATTTTCTTTTTCGCCTGCTTCTCCTTTTCCAGCTCAGTGTTGATCCAATCGCGCTCTTCTGGCCTCAGCCATGTTGCCGTTCTCGGCCAATCGGTAAGATAGAAGACGGTGATCGCGCCGAACACGACTGCCGGAATTCCTTCCAGTATGAACAGCCATCGCCATCCCCGCAGTCCGAACCAAGTAATTCCCAGCAATAAACCAGCGAGAGGAGATCCCACGACATAGGAGAGCGGGCTCGCCGCATAAAAGACGGCGATGGCTTTGGCGCGGTCCTCGTACCGGAACCAGTGCGAAACGTACACAATCACCGCTGGAAAAAAACCAGCTTCCGCGGCGCCCACCAGAAAGCGCACCAAATAAAATTCGCGCGCTGTGTGGATAAACGCCATCAGCGCGGTTATGATTCCCCAGGAAATCATGATGCGGGCAATCCACCGGCGTGCGCTCCACCGTTCGGCAATCAACGCGCCGGGGATTTCCAGCACCAGGTAGCCTATGAAGAACATTCCGGCACCGAGACCGACCACTTTGTCGTTGAATCCCAGGTCACCAGGCATCTGGAGCGCCGCGGCGCCAACATTCATGCGGTCCAGGAAAGCGATGATATAAAG
Source organism: Candidatus Acidiferrum sp. (assembly GCA_035272765.1). Lineage (GTDB taxonomy): Bacteria > Acidobacteriota > Terriglobia > Acidiferrales > UBA7541 > Acidiferrum. The sequence goes on along the minus strand of DATEQG010000039.1, from coordinate 68,333 downwards.
CAGGAAGAGGAAGGGAAGGAGTCGCCACGCAATTCGCTTTCGTGCGCGCTCAGCGACTGCCGGGTCCGTCGGTGTGGCGTCCATCTTCCCTCGATCCGCCAGATCTCAAGGGGCGGCGGAGGTATCCTGCACCACTTTTTGTTTTTTGCGGTGCAAAATTTGCGCCGCATGGGACGCACAGAAAATGGACCAGGCTTCTTTTCATAGCCAGCCTGCTCCAGGAGTTGAGATGCGAGAGCACGCGATTGCCGCCATCCCCGCGGATGGCATTGGCCCTGAAGTAATCGAAGCCGGCCTGAAAGTTCTGCAGGCGTTAGTCCAAAAGATTGGTGGTTTTCAGCTAAAGGTCGAAAAATTTCCCTGGGGCTCGGACTATTACAAAAAACATGGCGAGATGATGCCTGCCAACGGCCTCGAACTCTTGCGCCCTTTCAGCGCGATTTATTTTGGCGCCGTCGGCGCTCCCGACGTCCCGGACCACATCACCCTTTGGGGTTTGCGCCTCGCCATCTGCCAGGGCTTTGACCAGTACGTGAATCTGCGGCCCACGCGCATCCTGCAAGGTCTGTCATCGCCGCTGCGCGATTGCAAACCGAGCGATCTCGACTGGGCCATTGTTCGCGAAAACACCGAAGGCGAATACTCCGGCCACGGCGGCCGCGCCCATCGCGGTTTTCCCGAAGAAGTCGCCACGGAAACTTCCATTTTCACGCGCCGCGGAGTCACACGCATTATGCGCTTCGCTTTTCAACTTGCCCAAGCGCGCCCGCGCAAATTGCTGACGGTTGTCACCAAGTCAAATGCTCAACGTCACGGCATGGTCTTCTGGGACGAGATCGCCGCCGAAGTCTCGAAAGAGTTTCCCGACGTCACCTGGGACAAAATGCTCGTCGACGCCATGACGACGCGCATGGTCGCCAAACCCGCAAGCATTGACACCGTCGTTGCTACCAATCTTCACGCCGACATTCTCTCCGATCTCGCTGCCGCCCTGGCAGGTAGTCTCGGTATCGCGCCCACAGGCAACATCGATCCGGAGCGCCGCTTTCCTTCCATGTTCGAGCCCATTCACGGCGCCGCATTCGACATCACCGGCAAAGGCATCGCCAATCCCATCGGCGCGTTCTGGACCGCCGCGATGATGCTCGAACATCTCGGCGAAAACGATGCGGCCCTGCGACTGATGCGCGCCATCGAACGCGTCACTGCTTCCGGAATTCACACGCCCGACCTCGGAGGCAATGCGACCACACGAGAGGTCACCTCTGCAGTCTGCGATGCCATCCTCAGTTCTAACGTTTGATCAGGCGTCCGCTCATCACGCGTCGACGCCTGGCCCAATCTCCACCACAAAATAGATTGCCGCCGCCGCGCCTGTATTCTTGATTCCGTGCAAGTCGTTGGAGTGCACGAACCCTACCGAACCCGGCCCAAGATGGGAGATCGCACCGTTCACGTTCAGTTCCACCGTGCCTTCGCGAATTAGCCACATTTCGGAATGCACATGCCGGTGTGGCGGATGTGGTGCGGCACCGGGCGGCAGCGTCGTTTCATGAACTTCGACCGATTCTCCCGTCGCGAGTTTTCCCTTCAGCACCTCGCGAAACTGTGCGTCGTTCGTCGTTTGAACTGGCAGTTTCTCGAACGGGTACATCGCCGAGGGCATCGCGCTGTCTTGCTGAGCGGACGCCTCGAGCGGAAAGACCGCGGGAAGCAGCACCGCGGGAATCATAGAGCATAAGTCACGCCGCGTCAGAGGCATTGGTTTCTCCTTTGGTTGCTGCAGCAAAGTCGGTAAGCGAGTGCAAACAAATCGAGGCGAACCGCCGCACTTACTCGAAACAAAGAATCTTGGTCGTGTCCCCGTTTGTCAACGCTCGAAATCGCGCCAAACCTTGCGGACGGAGTCGGGGCGAGAAAGCCGACGCTCGAGCTCATTTAGGATCGGTCCGCGGTCGCAGGTTGCACCAAGGAGATGAGCATCAACCACTTGCACTTTCCTGGCTTACTGGGCGTCACGATTGGCAATCGACACTCTAAACAATGGCTTCGATTTCTCCGACGGCTCCATCTCATAAGTCTGCGTCGTTTTGCTGGCGTCGTAATCCCGCCAGAGCCAGGCCATCTGCTCGGGAAACTCCGCCGCACCCTGGCCGGAATTGTGCGTGCCCTTCCCAAAGCTAAAGTGAAAGTCGTAGCCCTTCATTTTCAGCGCGTTGGCGAGGCGAATATTCGCGAGTGCCCAACTTCCGTAATGTTCCAATTCCAGGTCCTCGGCACCGTCTTGAAGCCACACGCGAAGATTGCGGTGCGCCTCATGCAAAACTTTCTCCGGATAATCCTGGCCACCGTCTGGGACCGCGGGATCTTCCTTCCATTGAATGCTGGTAAAGCTGCCAATCCAGGAGATGACACGGCTAAACTGATCGGGCATCTGCCACGCCGCATTGAAGGAGCAAATCCCGCCCGAAGAAAGACCAGTGATCGCGCGGCTATAAGCGTCCTTGCGAATATTGTATTTGGCCTCGACCTCCGCCAGCACTTCACTATGCAGAAACCTCACATACCGATCGCTCACGGTGTCATAGAGCGTGCTGCGCATGGAATCCTTTAGCGTGCGTTGCCACTCGTCCGAATATTTTTTTACTTGATTATAGGTTGGCGTGCCCGGCGAGCCTTCAATATCTCCCGGGTTGATGAACACGCAGATCATCACCGGAATTTTCTTCTGTGCAATCAAGTTATCTATGACGTTGAGCGCCGGATTCTTGCCATCCCGGTCGAGGTACCACTCACCATCTTGAAACACCATCAGCGCGGCGGGAGTGTGTGGGTCGTATTGCGCTGGCACGTAAATCCAGTAGTCGCTCTTCATGCCATCGTAAATTTTGCTGGTGTGGAAAAGTTTCGGCGAAAGCGTGCCCGCTGGAATTCCGGGCTGCTGATGGGACAAAGGACCAAAGGCAGGCAAATCCAGCCGGCCTCCGAACTTCGCACCATCCATCAGGTAGTAGAACGAGTGCAACCTTCCCGCCGGTTCGATCCGCGCGGACGCGTACCAAAGACCAGAGCCTGCCAAACTCTTCATCTGTGGTCCTGCGGCACCATCGATCAAAAGCGACGGCTTCGACGTCGTTTCAATGGCAAAGAAAAAATCTGGGCCGCGGGCAATCCAGGCGGTCCCATCCTTTAGTTCCTTGGCATCGAGCGTGTTGGTGATCGCATCTTTCAGCGCGGGGCTATTCGTTTTGGCGAGTTCGATGAGTTGTATCGCCGTCGATTTTTCCGCGGCGAATGCGGAGCCGCCAAGCAATAGAAAGAGGATAGCCGCAAGCCCGAACCTGTTTTGACGACGCATACAAAAGCACCTCTGGATGAATTCCGCGAAAATTCCGCATGCCAACCCTCATGCAAATGGCTGCTATGGTACAGCCCGGCGGCTGGCGAGCGAAGCAGGAAGAGTTTGGCAGACAGTTTTCCCCGGCTCAGACAGTAACGATTCGATCCGGAGTTTTTGCGGCACGGTAGATGGATTCGACGAGCGCGATGCTGCGCCGGCCTTCGACGCCGTCACAGGCGCAAGCGCGTATCTCTTGTACGGCACCAAGAAAATCTTCGAGGACAGCCTGGTGGCCGCGAAAATCGCTGACGGCGGCTGACGAGGCACTCTGATTTTCATCGACCGCAGCGGACTTGAGGGCCGCGGATTGCAAGTTTCGGAGATTAGCGGCAAGAATGCGGTCGTGCTCGAGGATAACGGTGCCCTCCGTCCCGGAGATTTCGACACGGCGCGGGTAGCCCGGATAGGCGGCGGTGGTGGCGTGGAAAGTACCCAGCGCGCCGCTTGCAAATTCCAGAGTGGCGACGGCGGTGTCTTCCGCTTCAATCTTATGGAGTAGTGTCGCCGTGCGGGCTTGCACGCGAACCACATCACCAAGCAACCACAGAAGCAGATCGACAGTATGAACGCCCTGATTGATCAAAGCGCCTCCGCCGTCGAGCGCAAGCGTGCCGCGCCAGCGTGAACTGGCGTAGTACTCCGGAGGGCGATACCACTTCACACGAGCATCCACGAATAACACTTTGCCGAGCACGCCTTGCTCTATCCAACTCTTGAGCTGCCGAATGTGCGGCTTCATGCGGTCCTGAAAAATGACGCCGAGCTGAACGCCCGATTGTTTCGCGGCATCAATCAACGCGTCGGCACGCGCAATGCTGATTTCGATCGGTTTCTCCGTGAGGACGTGAAGACCCTGTCGTGCCGCGGCGATGCCTTGTTCGGCGTGCAGTCCGGAAGGGCTGCCAATGATCACCATATCCATCGGCCGATGTTTAAGGAACGAGTCGAAATCTTGATAAGCCATGCCGCCGTGTTCGCGGCAAAGCTTGGCTGTCTTGTCAGCGTTGGTGCCGTAGATCGCAGAGATTTCGACACCCCGAATGGCGCGCGCCGCACGGGCATGTGTTTCCGAGATGTTACCGCCCCCAATGAGGCCGATGTGAGTGGTCATGCGGTTCAGTGAATCGTTCAGCGAATCCTTTAGCCAGTCAAGGATACGCCGCGATGAACTCCTTGTATGCGGCTTCCGTAGCTTCAGGTGTGAGGATCGCCGAAGAGATCAAAATGCGATAACGGAAAGTTACGCTTGCATGCGGAGCGAGCGAAAAATTCAGCTCCTCCTTGCCGTTGCTGAAAACTTTTTGGCCGAGCGGATTCGCGGCAAAAAGCCCATAGCCGCGCGCGTGCCAGTACGTAGGAAAGCCAGGATTCTCGGGATGATCGAGAATCGTGATAGTGACTGGTTCGTCGCCGACCAGACCGCTCAAATTGCACCACCGTCCGCGAGTACCCCAGGCAGCGTCGCCTTTATTGCCTTCACTCGTAAGGTAGGTGCCGTTGACGCCCGTATTGTCCAGCTTGGCCACCGTGGTCGCTCGCCCGCTGGCGTCAGTGTAGACCTCGGGTTTGTCGGATGGAATTTCTAGCGCGCGAATCACCCGCAGCCCCAGCATTCCGTCTTTCTCATCAGGGAACGAAACCTTTTCATCCAGCGCCCGCAGAGTAGTGTTGCGGTCTACGCTGCGAAAGTCCGGCCCGCCGCGAAATACAAAGTACGTGTGTTCGTTCAACAAAACTTTCTTCTCGAAAGTAACCCAGTCGGTCTTGACATCCAGCTCCCCCGCCTGCGCACCGCTTTTTGCGGAAACGATCGCGCGCTGCAAAATCGTTCCCATCTTCGGCGCATTTTCCGCTTTAATGGCGTCGGAATTATTCCAGAAATCCAGGCCATTCACGTTCTCGTAGTTGAACCAGAGCCCGGCGTGATGCGGGTGATCAACGCGTTCGCCAGGCCGCTGCTCTAGTGGATATCCGCGAGTGACAATAGTGCCCTTAGCCGTGCGCAGCGGATAAAGAACAGGCTTCTTGAGCGTAGTCGGCCATATATAAGAAGTAAACGGTTTTCCATCGATCATGATATCGACCCGCCGCTCCTGTTCGTTTACGACCACGGACACCCGCTCGGGCGCAGCCGAGACCAGCGATTTCAGCGACATAGCCACGACGACAAGTATAAAAGATGCACCAGCAATAAGAGCGCGCATATCCAACTGCCCCCTTCCACGACGACTGCTGCCAAACAACGCCAAATCATAAGCCAAGACCGGAAATTCGGCTCTTCAGACTTACTAAACGGGTCGTTTATCAGACTTGCGTTGACGCGCGTTCTCAAGGGTCATAAAAACGTTCCGGGGACAATCTTCTGTGGACCACTTTTCGCGGATTCGGCGAAAACGTCCTCCCCACTGGAACCTGGCCGCAAAAACGAGTAGCTTTCCATTCACACCATGGATCCAACGCACCCCCTTTCCGTATCCGGAAGCTTGCCGCAACCGGCCGGTGCCCCCGGTCCACTTGAAACGTTGTCACCAATCCCTTCCGCGAGCGGCGGCTACTTCCGCTGGGCCATCTGCGCCCTGCTCCTCCTTGGAACCACGAAGAACTACATGGACCGGCAAGTCCTCGGGGTTCTCAAAACCACGCTGCAGCACGACTTCGGCTGGACCGAAATCGACTACGGCAATTTGGTCTCCGCTTTCCAGATTGCCTATGCACTTGGCATGTTATTGATGGGCAGGCTAATCGATCGGCTCGGCACGCGCTTGGGTTACGCGCTGGCGATGGTTTTCTGGAGCATCGCTTCGATGAGCACCGCATTGGCAAATTCTCTCAGCGGCTTTGCGATCTCGCGGTTCGCTCTGGGATTCGGCGAAGCCGCCGTTTTCCCGGCCAGTATCAAAGCCGTTGCAGAGTGGTTTCCGAAGAAAGAACGAGCTCTGGCTACCGGCATCTTCAACGCCGGAACAAACGCTGGCGCTATCCTCGCGGCGCTCCTTGTCCCTTGGATCGTAGTGCACTGGGGTTGGCGAGCAGCTTTCATTGCCATCGGCGCGCTTGGCTTTGTCTGGCTCGCGGTTTGGCTGCTCATTTACCGCAAGCCGGAAGAGCATTCGAGAGTCTCCAAATCTGAATTGCAGTACATCTGCAGCGACCCGTCGGCGCCCGTGGGAAAAATCAGCTGGGCGCGCCTGCTTCCGCTTCGGCAAACGTGGGCTTTCGTCGCGGGAAAATTCCTGACTGATCCTGTCTGGTGGTTTTATCTTTTCTGGGTGCCAGGTTTCTTGCAAAGCAAGCACGGCTTGGCGCTGACCGGGCTTGGACTTCCGATTCTGGTGATTTATGTAATTTCGGACTTCGGGAGTGTCGCCGGAGGCTGGCTTTCCTCCTCTCTGATCAAGCGCGGGCGCAGCGTCAACTTCGCGCGCAAGACCACTATGCTGATCTGTGCCGTCTGTGTGATACCGGTTGCGTTCGCGTATCGCGTCGAGAGCACGTGGTCCGCCGTCCTTCTGATTGGACTAGCCGCCGCATGCCACCAGGCGTGGTCCGCCAATCTCTATACTCTGTCTTCGGACATGTTTCCCGTTCAAGCAGTCGGTTCGGTGAACGGAATCGGCGGCATGGCTGGCGCCATCGGGGGTATTTTCGTCGCATCACTCGTCGGCCACGTACTTCAATGGACGGGCAGCTACAAAGTTCCGTTCCTCATCGCCAGCGCGGCCTACTTACTGGCGCTCGCCGCGATTCATCTTCTGGCTCCAAGGCTCAAGCCGGCTATGATCGACTTTCAAACACAAACGTGATTCTGGAAATTTTGCTTGAGAACCGTGACAATGCTCCGGCAGCCGTTCCCAATGGATCGAGCAGTTGAGGTGACCACATGGGCTTGACGATCAAACCGAAGAAAGATTGCCGCTGGGACATCGTCAGCCTCGGCGAGATCATGCTCCGTTTTGACCCAGGCGACCGCCGTATCGCCACGGCGCGTTCCTTCGAAGTCTGCGAAGGCGGCGGCGAATACAACGTCGCTCGAGGACTCAAGCGCTGTTTCGGATTGGACGCCGCTATCGTCACCTCCTTCGCCGATGATCCCGTTGGCCGGCTCCTTCAGGATTTCATCTACCAAGGCGGCGTCGACCAGTCTCTGATCCGATGGGTCGAGCATGATGGCGTAGGCCACGCCGCTCGCAACGGCCTCAATTTCACCGAGCGCGGCTTCGGCGTGCGCGCCGCCCTGGGAAGTTACGATCGCGGCCACACCGCCGTTTCTCAATTGAAGCCTGGTGATATTGATTGGGACGAGGTCTTTGGGAAGCGCGGCGCGCGCTGGTTTCACACTGGCGGCATTTTCTGCGCGCTCTCCGCGACAACTCCCGAAGTGGCCCTCGAAGCCATGCAGGCAGCGAAACGCCATGGCACCACCGTTTCCTACGACCTGAATTATCGCGCCTCACTTTGGAAATCCCATGGAGGAAAGAAAACCGCGCAGGACGTAAGCCGCCGCGTCGCCCCGCACGTGGACGTCATGCTCGGCAATGAAGAAGATTTCTCGGCGGCCCTCGGATTCGAAGTCCCCGGCATGGACGAGCATCATTCGACATTCGAAGTCGAAGGCTTCAAGCAAATGATCGCCACGGTCGTTAAGCAATATCCCCACCAAGTCGTCGCCACCACCTTGCGCAAAGCAAAAACTGCCACGCAAAATGATTGGGGCGCAATCTGCTATAGCGATGGAAATTTCTACCAGGCAAGAAACCGCGAGAACCTCGAAATCTTCGATCGCGTTGGCGGCGGTGATTCCTTTGCTTCCGGACTGATTTACGGATTCTTGGCGGGACACGATCCGCAATGGGCCGTCGAGTGTGGCGCTGCGCACGGCGCGCTCGCCATGACTACCCCGGGCGACACTTCCATGGCCACTCTCCAGGAAGTCACGCAAGTGATGAAAGGAGTCGGAGCCCGCATCGCGCGCTGAGGAATCCTCCGAACACAGTGACTGCCAATGGATAAACAAAAAGTCCGCGAACGCATTATCGAAATTGGAATCGTTCCGGTCGTGCGGGCCTCGTCTGCGGGCGAAGCATGCATCGCCGCTGAGGCCGTCTGTCAGGGCGGAATTCCCATCGTCGAGATCACGATGACGGTCCCCGGTGCTGTCGAGCTGATACGCGAACTCGTAAGAAATTGCGGTTCCCAAGTCCTCATCGGAGCGGGAACCGTCCTCAACGCAGACGCCGCGCGCCGCTGCATCGATGCAGGTGCGGAATTCCTGGTCAGCCCAGGGTTAAACCTTGCAACCGTCGCATTCGCCGCCAGGGAAGGGAAGCTCATCATGTCCGGCGCGCTGACTCCCACCGAAGTAATGGCCGCGTGGGAAGCTGGCGCCGACTTCATCAAAATCTTTCCCTGCGGGCAGGTGGGAGGCGCGAAATATATCAAGGCTCTCAAAGGCCCATTCCCGCAAATCCCGTTTGTTCCGACAGGCGGCGTCAATCTAAACACCGCCGCTGAATTTCTAGAAGCCGGTTCGGTCGCGCTGGGCATCGGCGGAGAATTGGTGCAAGCCGAGGCCCTGAAAGCAAACAAACCGGAAATCATCGCGGAAAATGCCAGAAAATTCCTCACGATTGTAAAACACACTCGCGCACACCTGGCGTCGTCACACGTCGCTGCCAAGAGCACGCACTAACTCAAATTTGGAATGATTGGATAGAACTTTCCCTACTGCGGCTGTCCTTCGCGCAGCGGCTGTAGCTCAAACAAAATTTCGTGCCGCTCGCGTCTCGATGCACCTATAGTGCCCAAGGCCTGATATGCTGCTCCCAGAAGCGGCGCATCTTCGTTCAGAACGACCGAAATCGGAATCTTTGACAGCACGGCACTCAGCCTTCCCTTGTCCGCGAAGGCCCGGCAGAAACTGCTCTGCTCCAGTTTTGAAAGTATTTTCAGAACGATTCCGCCCGCAAAATACACTCCGCCATACGCTAGAACGCGCAGCGCCAAATTCCCAGCCTCTGCGCCAAACGCATCGATCCACCAATCTAGTACTTCAACACAAACCGGACATGTGCCGGCCAGCGCGTTCTGCGTAATCTCGCTGGCCGAAGCGCCCTCCGCCTCGTGAAACGTCTCATGAACCACTGTCGGATCGAGAAACTCATGCAGCTTCCGGAAGCCGCGGCCAGAGAATATTTCTTCGCAGGAAACTCGGGGCAGCCGTTTTTTCAAAAAGTGCAGCAGCTGAATCTCGCGTTCCGTCCTCGGCGCAAAATCAGCCGCACCGCCTTCCGAAGGTGACGCGTGATGCTGCTTGCCGTCCCAAAGGATCATAGCCTCGCCAAGCCCGGTCCCCGCCGCAATCAAAGCCTGGTTCCCGTTGAATTGTGGAGCACCCGCATTCAAAACCAGAAAGTCTTGCGGTGCTAGGTGCACCAACCCATACGCAGTAGCCACCAGATCATTGATCAAAGCCAGTTGTTCGATGTCGAGGTTCAGATGGCCCGCCAGGGCGGAAGCTGTCAGTTCCCACGGGATATTGTTCGCCACCAGGCGGCCATCCACGACTGCTCCCGCAACTCCGAAGCCCGCTGCGTCAACGTTGCCCTCGGGCGTTACGCCCGTTTCCGCCGCGCATTCGCGGAAAAATCTCTCGATCAAATTCTCGAGGCTGGAAAATTCATTTGTGGCATAGCGGCGCTTGAAAAGAAGCTGCAAAGAAGAGCCGTGCTCTTGAAACACGGCCAGGTTGCATTTCGTGCCGCCAATGTCTCCGGCGAGAATCACTTCATCCCTCGCGCAGCCACCAATCCTCAAAATGCCGGCTGGGCGGCCGTCAGGTAAAACTCAGTTTTTTACGTCATCAACTGGAAAGCAGACTAACACCGCCTCGCGTTTCCCTACCACTCGAAATTTCGTTTTACCGGAATCGCCGTATCACTAGGTTGTGCCGGTCAGACCGGTAGAATCCCAGAACGTACAGGACCGCCTTACCGTTCGTGGAAAAAATCACCTGCCGGATTCGCAACACCGGCTCGCGCCTCGGCACATCCAATAAATCCGCCGTGCGCGGATCAGCCGCAGTTGCATCCACTTCTTCATCCGAGTATCCGATTTCCACTTTGTAATCGCGTTCCAGAATCCCGAATAGCGATTCTCGTTGCAGCGGAGCCGAAATCAATCCGGGAAATTGCGCGGCCGAAAGGTAGCACGTCTCCAGCGCAAAGGGCTCTCCCGCCGCGTGTCTCAAGCGCTCCAGCTTGATCACTCCGCTCTTCGGGGAAAGAGAAAGCCGCGCGTTCGCCTCTTGTTCGTCGTCAATAATCTTTGCGAACAGCACTTTCGAAACCGCCGTCATGCTGCGGCTGGCCATCTGTTCCGTGTAACTCATCAGTTTGTTGAAATGAATTTTCGGCGCCGAGACGAATGTGCCGATCCCTCGCCGCCGCTCTACGACGCCTTCCCGCTCCAGCGAGGCCAGCGCGTGACGCGCGGTCATCAGGCTAACCGAATGAATCTTCGCTAAATCGCGCTCAGAAGGCACAGCGTCCCCCGTGCGCAAGTCTCCGGCCTCGATTCGCTTCCGGAGACTTCCCTGAATTCTCTGGTACGCGGGCAACCCGTTACTTCTACTTTTAGGAGGCATTCTCGCTCCCGGAATTTACAGACAGCCTACAACGAATCGGCGCTCTCTCGCAGCCTCTGGAATCTGAAAAGTAAGGGAAATCCTTCTCCTGCATCATCCTGTAACGAACTTCCGTATTCCAGTCCCGAGGCCCTGGCCTGCTTCCACACCCAAGCTCCAGCCCCGGAAACTCTGCTCGAGTCCGCCTTGCAATCCGGTCGTCGCCCCACCGCTCGCAACGCCTTGGTGATATAGAGCGCAGAACTTTTCTGCTACATATCACCTTGGTCCGGTGCTATAGGTCCTCGCATCTACAATCCTTATAAATCATTACTTTTCGCTTGACAAGTTTAAAATCGTGCTATATAGCTATCAACCATTCGGCCATATAGCGGTGCTGGGGTGCTCGTTGCTGTGCAAATGATCTCGACAGTTGAGGAGAGGTGGAAAGGCAGTCGGGGGCCTCGCCTCGGAGGAATTAACATGAAAAAACTGCAGTCTTTGGGGCTGATTATTTCGTGTATGACGCTGCTCGTGCTTCTGTGCTGCGCGAATGCCGCGTGGGCTCAAGATGTTACCGCGACAATTACAGGAACCATCACCGATCCGAGCGGTGCGCCCATCGTCGGCGCCACCATCACCGCTCATGATACGGATCGCGGCACAAACTGGTCGTCCGTCACAAACCAGGATGGCATCTACAACATCATTCGCATCCCCGTCGGATCTTATGATCTCAAGGTAGAAGCGAAAGGCTTCGAGACAGCTGTTCATGCAGCTTTCACGCTGGTACTCAATCAAACAGCGCGCGTTGATGTTGTCATGAAGGTTGGGTCTGTCACCGCCACCGTGGAAGTTACCGGCGAAACGCCACTGCTGCAGACGGAGAGCGCCGCGGTCAGCAGCGTCGTCGATGCCCAAACCATCACGACTTTGCCGCTCGCTGCCCGCAATTACGTTCAGTTGTCGCTGCTTTCTCCCGGTACCACTACGGTCAACCCAGAGAGTCTCTCGCAGCCCCAACTGATGACCAGTTCCGGCCGCCCAGACATTAACGGCAACCGCGAGCAGGCGGTTGGATTTCTCCTCGACGGTATCGTCAATCAGGAAGCCAAGAACAACGAAGTTGCCTACACGCCAAACGTTGACGCGATTGAGGAATTCAACATCGTTACTCAGAACCCCGGCGCCGATTTCGGCAATTACGCCGGGGGCGTAGTTAGCGTCAGCATCAAGTCCGGCACGAATTCTTACCACGGCGATGCTTTCGAATTTCTCCGCAACAATTACATGAATTCCAACTCAAAGACAGCTGCCTGGGCGACCGGCACCGCCACGCCCACGCCCACCCTGCGCTATAACATGTTCGGCGGCACTGCAGGCGGGCCGATCATCAAGGACAAATTATTCTTCTTCGGTGACTACCAGGGTATGCGCATCCCATCGAGCTCCATCCAGCAGGCTCAGCTTTTCACGCAGAGCGAGCGCAGCGGAGACTTTGGGCAACTGTGCACCCAATTGCCTGCGGAGGAAGGTGGCGCAGGTGCGTTCAGTGCCGCCGGCATTTGCAGCAACCCCGCCGGGCAGCTCGTGGACCCCAATAACCACAACGCTCCGATTCCCTTCAACAAGATGTCCAACTCCACCCTCACAGAGAGCGCTTTTGCCTCGAACCTGTTCGCCAACACCAAGTACTACCCTTTGCCAACCCTCGACACCGCCTATGGCAGTAATTATTCCTTCAAGGCGGGCAATAACTTCAACAGCGATCAGGGAGATCTGAGAATTGACTACAAGCCTGAGGAAAAGGACAGCGTCTTCGGACGTTATTCCAAATTTGATACCAGCCAAGGTGTCTTCACGAACCTTCCCTTCGCCAATGCCGGCGCCGCGGAAGGCACCGACGAGCCCGGCTGGAGCGGTTCCATCAACTGGACCCACACTCTCACTCCCACGATCCTCAACGAGGCACGCGTGGGCGTCAACGTCTTCCGGTTCAACCAGGATCAAACGCCAACGACCGGTCTCGGCAATATCAGCGAACAACTTGGGATCGAGGGAGCGAATGCTCAGGCTCCTGGCTTGCTTCAAGTCAGCATACCTACGGGGCCAGGTGGAAATGCCAGCCTCGGACTCATCAATCTTTGGCAAATCTTCAGGGACACGGAGATTCAGGCTGAAGATAATGTGATCATTTCGCACGGTCGTCACACCTTTAAGACCGGCTTCCAATTCATCCGTGAACGCAACAACTACGTCTATCCCGGCAACGAAGGAGTCTTGGGCAACATCGCCATCAACTCCTTAACCGGCATAAACGCGGGCAATGTCATTCTGCCTGGTGCCACCACAGCCTGCGGTGGCGGTTGCGAAACCGGAGTTGCCGACTTCTGGGCGGGAATTACCGCCTCCGGCGGCCAACGTGACAGCGGTTCGGCCACTCTCGAACAACTTCGTGGCTCTATTTTTGCCGGCTATTTTCAGGACGATTGGAAGCTAAAGCCAACGATAACGCTGAACCTCGGCATTCGTTTTGAGGACCACACGCCTCAATACGAGGTAAACAACCGCGTCGTCAACTTCGGTCTGCAATCTGGCGACATCGAAACCGTGGTTCCCGGCGCTTCGGGTTACAGTGATCGCGCCCTTTACAACAACTACACCGGCCTCGGCGATTGGAATCCCCGCCTGGGCGTCGCCTGGTCCCCGCGTTTCCTTCACGGGAAGACAGTCTTCCGCGCGGCCTACGGCACTTCTTCCTATGTGGAAGGTGGAGGAAGCAACGAAGAGCTCTCGCTCAATCTTCCATACGGAAACTTTGAGTCCACCTATCCCAACGGGATCGGCTCACTGGGGCAACCTTGGCAGAGTGCTCCACCGTGTCCCGCACCGCAATTTAGCTGCTACGATGGCAGCAGAATCCGCATCTTTGATCAGAACTTCCGCCCTGCTCTAATTCAGCAATGGAATGCCACTATCGAGCAGCAGTTCAGCAACAACCTCACCTTCCAGATCGGCTACGTCGGTCAGAAGGGAACTCACCTGCTGAACTTTGAAGACGTCGCCCAGCGCGAAGGCCTGAATGCCGCAGGAACGCCCGCCCTTGCCGGACAGCCAATTGTTGCCGAAGCTGCGGGACCTTTCCTCGGTGGCCTCGGCGGGCCCTGCACATTTAATCCCAAGGCTTCTGTTTTCGGAACCCCGACCGCCGGCACCGTTACCTACGCGGGTACCTGGAACTGCGGAACTCCCGGTTCTCTCTATAATGCCGACTCCGGTGGCAACGGCTTCAGTTCGTTCGGTGCCTTGGCGGGAGCAAACATGTCCAACTCCAACCAGCGCTACGACGCACTCCAGGCCGTCCTGAAGGAACGCGGCTTCCATGGCCTCGATGGTCAGCTCGCCTATACCTATTCCAAGTGCCTCAGCAACTCGCCTGGATACTTCGGCACCGGTTGGGGCAGCACTGCGGCGCAGAGCTCCGGTGGTCAGCCTGGATGGGAGAACATATACGAGCCGAACGCTGATTGGGGGCCGTGCTACTACGATGACACTCACGTCTTCAGCGGCTACTATGCGTATCAATTGCCGTTCGGCCACGGCAAACAATTCGGAAGTGACGCCAACAAGGTTGTCAACGCTTTGATCGGCAACTGGCAAATCAGCAGCATCGTGACTCTCCACAGCGGATTTGCTCTCACCTTGAATGACTTCGGAGGCTGGAGCGCCTACGGCGACCACTCGGGTACCAACTCCGTCGAGCCATACACACTCTCCGCCTTGCCGAACTGCAACGGTCCCATAAGTATCGAAAATAAGTTCGTTCCCTTCAGCGGCGGTGTACCAGCGCACATCCAGTGGTTTGCCACCAACAACATTTCGGCCATTCCCAACGCTAATGTACTGACGACCTACACGAACACTGGCACCGTTACGAATCCGGTTGCGGGTGCACCCGTCGGCGCCATCGCCACAGGCGGAGGCTCCTTCGGAACTTGTTCCGTTGGCAACATTCGCGGCCCTTGGACCAAGATCCTCGACGCCAGCCTGCAAAAGGAGTTCAGTCTCGGCGAACGTAGAACGCTGCAGCTTCGTCTGGACGCCTTCAACGCGTTCAACACTCCCGTCTGGACCTTCAGCGGCGGACCTGCTGGTGGCTCGTTTGATTCGAGCAGCGCATCGCTCGGACAAATCACTGGCTCCCAAGGCGCTCGACAGCTTCAAATCGCTCTGAAGTTCCTATTCTAAGTTTCCACCTCAACACCCCAGGGGATGGCAGGCGCTTCGGCGCCTGCCGTTCCTTTTCTGGGCTACTCTGCCCGGCCAGAGTTGGATGTACAATCGAATCATGAATCGTTTCTTTCATCTCTGCTTTGCCTTTGCGCTTTCGTTCCTCCTCTTCTCGGCCGCGAATGCGCAGGCGCCTCCCAAAGCTCCCGTCGCCGCGCAACCGCAGCAGAATCCCCAGCGCGCCATGTCTCTCGCGGAGTCCGGCCACTGCGCCGAGGCGCTTCCGCTCCTGAAAAAATCCATCCATCAAGTCACCGATCGCGACCTTAAAAAGCGCATTGGCCTCCTCGGCCTGAATTGCGCCATGACTCACAATGCCCCCTACGACTCGCTTGATTTCCTCATTGTTCTCAATCGCGAATTTCCACGCGATCCCGATGTTCTATACGCCGCCGCTCACGCCTTTTCCGATCTCTCGCTGCGCGCTTCTCAGGACCTCGTTCGCGAAGCTCCCTTCTCCTACCAGGTCCACGAGCTCAACGCCGAAGCTCTCGAAACCCAGGGCCGATGGCAGGAAGCCGCCGCTGAATACCAGAAAATTATCGACATCGATCCCACGCTCCGCGGCATCCATGGGCGCTTGGGCCGCGTTCTGCTTTCCGCACCGCAACCTACTCCCGATGCCGTCGCAAAAGCGAAGAAGAACTTCGAGGATGAACTTGAAATCGATCCCAACAACGCCACCGCGGAATACGTCCTGGGAGAGCTCGCAAAGGGCGACGGCGATTTTTCCGCCGCTATCGCCCACTACACTCGCGCGACAAAAATCGATGCCGGCTTTGTAGAAGCCTATCTTGGTCTCGGTTCTGCCTTAGTCGAGCGCAAGCAGTTCGCCGACGCCATTCCCCCGCTCGAAATCTATGAAAAAATGGCGCCCGACAGCCCCACGGGTCATTATCAATTGGCGCTCGCCTATAACGGCGTGGGACGCAAAGAAGACGCCAATCGCGAAGCCGCCCTCCAGCGCGATACCGCCAAGTCCCTCGAACAGCTCAAACGCCGCGTCGCCGAAGGCCTCGAGCATCAAAAGCCTCCGCAGTGAAAACCGCTCTCCTCATCTTTCATTCCGCCGCCGGACTGCTTCTCTCGGTTTCCCTACTCTTCTTCCTCGCATCCTCGTCCATAAGTCGCGCGCAATCTCCGCAATCCAGCAGCATCTCCCTCGCCACGGAAATGCGCGTTCGTGGACCCGGCTGGTGGCCCACAAAAGGCACCCCCGCTCGCACGGAATACACGGGGCCTGACGCCTGTGCCGAGTGCCACGAACTCAAATCCGAAACCGCCCAATCCAGCGCCATGCTCCACGCGGCCGTCCGCGCGCCAGACTCAACGCGCCTTCGCGAACATGCCAACTTGGCCTTTCAAGTTGGTCCTTTCACGTATCAGCTTCTTACCGCCGCTGAAAAAAGTACTCTCACCGTGAGCAATGCAACTTCTTCTCTTTCCGTCGATCTACTCTGGGCACTAGGCTCCGGTCACATGGGTCAAACCTTCATCTACCAGCAAAACTCCAAGTTCTACGAAAGCCACGTCAGCTTTTACAACTCCACTCAATCTCTCGACATCACTCCCGGCCAATCCCATTCCGTCCCTGCAACTCTCGAGGACGCCGCTGGCCGCGCCATTCCTCCCAACGAAGCGCGCTCATGCCTCGGCTGTCACACCACCGCCTCCACCACAAATAATCAGTTCGATCCCAAGTCCGCCTATCTCGGCGTCACCTGCGAAGCCTGCCATGGCCCTGGCGCGCAGCATATCGCCGCTGCCAGAGCCAAGACCGAAAAGCGCGGCTCTGGATTGACGTTCAATCCCGCCCAGCTCGCTCGCGTCGATTCCGTGGATTTTTGTGGCGCCTGCCACCGTACTTGGCAGGACGTCGTCTCCGGTCAAATGGTCGGCGCTGGCACCTTCAACGTCCGCTTCGCTCCCTATCGCCTCGAAAACAGCCGCTGCTGGGCCGAGGGCGACGCGCGCATCACCTGTATGGCCTGTCACGATCCCCACAAACCTCTCTCGCACGACGTCGCCTCCTACGACGCGAATTGCCTTGCGTGCCACGCTTCAACCCCCGCTGAGAAAAAATCGGCAAATCATCCCGGTGCCGCCTGTCCCGTCGCCACAAAAAATTGCGCGAGCTGCCACATGCCCGAGGTCGAGCCTCCCAATCTCCATTCCACTTTCACCGATCACTGGATCCGTATCGCCCATCCAAATTCCGCCTATCCCGAATAATTCCATGCGCAACGACCTCCATCTCCGCCGCGATTTTCTCCGCTATCTGGCAGGCTCGGCCGCAGCGGTCTCTCTTCCTTCAATTCTTCAAGCAGCGTCAGCGCCAGCCCAAAATTTCCCTTTCTCCGAAATCCCCGCCTCCGCTTCCGGCATAACTTTCGTCCACTCCAGCGGCCACTCTCCGCAAAAATATCTCCCCGAATCCACCGGCCCCGGCTGCGCCTTCCTCGATTACGACAACGACGGCTGGATGGACATCTATCTCGTCAACAGCGGCCCCTGCGATTTCTGGACCCCGCCCGCTCCGCTTCGCAACGCCCTCTATCGCAACAATCGCGACGGCACGTTCACCGACGTCACCGAAAAAGCCGGGGTCCCCGGCGGCGGCTACGGCATGGGCGTCACCGTAGGCGACTACAACGCCGACGGTTTCCCCGATCTCTACGTCACGCAATACGGCCGCAGCATTCTCTATCGCAACAACGGCGACGGCACGTTCACCGACGTCACCCAAAAAGCTGGCGTCGCCGCTCCCGGCTGGGCCTCCAGCGCCGTCTGGTTCGATTACGACAACGACGGCCGCCTCGATCTCTTCGTCTGCCGCTTCGTCGATTTCACCAAACTCACCCATCACGTCTGCAACGCGCCAAATATCCCCGCGCTCGCCGGCATCAACGAATATTGTTACCCTCGCATTTTCAACCCCATGCCCAGCTGGCTCTTTCACAACAACGGCGATGGTACCTTCACCGACGTCAGCCAAAAAATGGGCATCGCCGATAATCCGGGAAAGTCCTGGGGCGTAGTGGCCACCGACATTAACAACGACGGCTTCCTCGACCTCTTCGTCGCCAACGACACCACCGCCAATTTTCTCTTCGCGAATCGCCAAGGAAAAAAATTCGAAGAAATCGGCTTCACCGCCGGTGTCGCCTATGGACCCGGCGGAAAAGCCCGCTCAGGAATGGGTGTCGATTCCGCGGACTTCAATCAAGACGGCTGGATGGATCTCTTTGTCACAAACCTGGACCACGAGTTCTACGGCCTCTACCAAAACAAACACGACGAATCCTTTGAAGACAAAGCTGGCCCCACCGGCGTAGCCCGCGCCACGCAAATGATGAGCGGCTGGGGCGCCAAATTTTTCGACTTCGACAACGACGGACTCCTAGACCTCTTCGTAGCCAACGGCCATCCCGACGATGTCATCGACAAAATCGATCCCGGCGTAACCTACAGCGAGCCACTCCTCCTTTTCCAAAACACGCCCTCCGGCCTGAAGAATATCAGCCCAGAAAGCGGCCCTGTTTTCACGCGCCAACTCAGCGCGCGCGGCCTCGCCCTCGGCGATTTCGACAACGATGGTGCCGTAGATGTCCTCATTGCTGTAAACGACGGCCCACCCGTCTTACTCCGCAACAACGCCGGAACAAAAAATCACTGGCTCGGCCTGAATCTTATCGGCAAAAAATCCAATCCCGACGCCATCGGTGCCCACATCTCCTATCAAGCCGGCGATCTAAAGCAAACCCGCTTCAAAGTAGGCGGCGGCAGCTATCTCTCCTCCCACGACCCGCGCATCGTCCTCGGCCTCGCCAAACACGAAAAACTCGATTGGCTCGAAATCAAATGGCCCCAACCCAGCGCCCAAGTCCAACGCTTCACCGACGTCCCCATCAACCGCTACATCACTATCACCGAAGGTGAACCCCACTGGCGCTAAGCTCGTTAGTGGTTTGGCTGCCGATTTCAGAGCTAATCGTCCACCGCTCTTCCGACGAGGTAGAATTACCCTGATCAGTAATGGAATCCAAAGTCAGAACGGTCGTCACGTTTGAGAGCACGTCATTCAACATGACTGAGCCAAAGGATTATTTTATCAATCCCTGTTGTTTCGGCGATGATTTGGCCAAGTGGCTGATCGCCGAACTCCTCAAACAAGGTTCGGAAGCGGACGAGGAGCCAGGCCAAGAAGATTTCGGTTGGTATTTTAATTTTGAAGCAGACGGCATCGCTCACACTTTCGTGATCGGCCATCGGCCGACGGGCGAAAGCGAAGCTGGGACGTGGTTCGGCGTTATTGAGCGAAACCGTGGTCTTTTCGGCTCTTTGTTTGCCGGACGCAGACGTGGAATTCATCCTTCGGCGCCCGATGCCATTCACCGAATTCTATCCACGTCTCCACGAACTCAAGATGTGCGGTGGCACTTTAAACTCGATTTCGGAGATGGAGCGTCTTCACCGCGAGCGGACTTATAGCTAAGAAGAGACCAACTGACCCTTGCGTTCCAACCCTTGGTAACCTGCGTGAACGGGAAACGGCATCTATTTCACTGCGGCCAGGCTCGCATCGACAAATCAATCACACCTTGCAAATCCTTGCGCGAAGCCCCTCCCGCCGACTGCACCGACATCCCATGCATCACCGCCATAACATACCGCGCCAAATCCCTAGGATCAGCCCCAGCAGACAAATCCCCATCAATTTTCGCGCGTTCAAATCGCTCCCGCAGCGCGGCCTCGCTCGTAGCCCGCCGCGAAATCAGCTCTTTGCGTATTGGGTCAGCCTCATCTCCGCAAGCCAGCGCCCCCTGCACCATCAAGCATCCCTTCGGATTCTCCGGGCACGAAAGCAAGTCCGCCGTCCCCACCATCAACCGTTCCGCCACGGCCCGCGCCGTAGGCTCCTTCAGCGCTTCAACCGTGTAGCCCGTCATCTGAGCGTTATACCGGTCCAGCGCCTTCCGAAACAATGCTTCCTTGTTCCCAAACGCAGCATAAATGCTCGGCCTGTTAATCCCCATCGCCGCCGTCAAATCCGAAAGCGCCGTCCCCTCGTACCCCTTCCTCCAGAATACCCGCAGCGCCGCCTCCAGCGCCTTCTCTGGATCGAAACCCAACGGCCGCCCGAGGTGCGCCGCGGCTGGCCGAGCAGTGGAACGGACGGTCGAATGAGGCCCTGGCCGCCGGCGCACCAGGGTCGACCCCCGCCTCTTTTTCTTTGTATCCTTTCTCATACTCCTGCATCCTATCATACGTTTCATAACGACTGGTACAAAAGTGATCGATACCAGCGCAACTGTCTTGCAAGTTTAGTACCAAACGGTACGGAAATCGCACCTTAAAGGGAGACTCACATGTCCAAGCTTAAAGATCAAGTAGCCGTCGTAACCGGCGCCTCCAAAGGCATCGGTGCAGGCATCGCCAAAGCGCTCGCCGCCGAAGGCGCCTCCGTAGTCGTTAATTATTCCTCCAGCAAATCAGGCGCGGATAAAGTCGTCGCCGACATCACCAGCAAAGGCGGCAAAGCCGTCGCTGTCCAGGGCGACGTCTCCAAGCAAGCCGACATCAATCGCCTCTTCGCCGAAACCAAGAAATCCTTCGGCCGCCTCGACATCCTCGTCAACAACGCCGGCGTCTACGATTTCGCCCCCATCGAAGCCGTCACCGAGGACTCTTTCCACAAGCAATTTAATCTCAACGTCCTCGGCCTCATCCTTACCTCGCAGGCTGCCGTAAAGCAGTTCGGCTCCTCCGGCGGCAACATCATCAACATCAGCTCTGTAGTCAGCACAATCACGCCCGCGAACGCTTCCGTCTACAGCGCCACGAAAGGTGCGGTTGACGCCGTAACCAAATCCCTCGCCAAGGAACTCGGTCCGCGCAAGATCCGCGTTAACTCCATCAACCCGGGCTTGGTCATCACCGAAGGCGTACGGAACGCGGGATTCGAGGGCAGCGACTTTCAG
Source organism: Candidatus Acidiferrum sp. (assembly GCA_035272765.1). Taxonomy (GTDB): domain Bacteria; phylum Acidobacteriota; class Terriglobia; order Acidiferrales; family UBA7541; genus Acidiferrum. The sequence goes on along the minus strand of DATEQG010000039.1, from coordinate 47,041 downwards.
AAGGACTTCGAGTCCAAAGCACCTCTCGGTCGCGTCGGCCAGCCAAGTGACATTGCCCCAGCCGCCGTCTTCCTCGCTTCCAACGACTCCGCCTGGCTAACCGGCGAAACCCTAGTCATCTCCGGCGGCACTCGCTAATCGCCGCAGCTGAAAACCTGCGCGCGCTAAGCTCGTAATCTCACTAAGAGTACTTGTAGGGGCGCAGCATGCTGCGCCCCAGCCGGCCACACATTCAGAGAGCGCGACGCAATCGATCCGCACAAAGGAGCCATAAAATGAGCAAGCACGAAGGGAAAGTAGCCGTTATCACCGGCGGCAACAGCGGCATCGGCCTGGCCACCGCGCAGCGCCTCGCCAGCGAAGGTGCCTATGTCTTTATCACTGGCCGCCGCCAATCCGAGCTAGACGCCGCGATCAAGTTGATCGGCAAAAACGTCACCGCCGTGCAAGGCGACGTCTCCAATCTCGCCGACCTCGATCGCCTCTACGCCACCGTTAAACAGCAAAAAGGCCACATCGACATTCTCTTCGCCAACGCCGGCCTCGGCGAATTCGCGCCCCTCGGCTCCATCACCGAAGCGCACTACGACAAAACTTTCGACGTAAACGTGAAGGGTGTTCTTTTCACTGTCCAAAAAGCCCTCCCTCTTCTCGTCGACGGCGCCTCCGTCATTCTCAACGCCTCGATAGTCTCGTCCAAGGGCATGCCCGCCTTCAGCGTTTATAGCGCCACAAAAGCCGCTCTCCGCTCCTTCGCCCGCACCTGGACCGTCGATCTCAAAGACCGCAGAATTCGCGTGAACGCCGTCAGCCCCGGCCCCATCGAAACCCCTGCCGTCGATCGTCTCGCGCAGACCACCGGCGGCGACCAACTCAAAGCAGGACTTATAAGCGGTGTCCCCATGGGCCGCATGGGCACCTCCGACGAAATCGCCAAAGCCGTCTCCTTCCTCGCCTCGGACGATGCCAGCTTCATCACCGGCATCGAGCTTTTCGTCGACGGCGGCATGGCCCAAGTCTAGATCATCGTCCTTGCTGGCGTTGCACCCTCGCGACTGATCCACCGCCGCCCGCGAGTCCATTCTTCTCTGTGAAATCGGCATCCTCCGCGCCCGCAGACTTTCCCCACTCGGTCGGCGTGTAAAACTCTCTCTATTCGATTGCTATCTTCCATCCCGTAGGGGCACAGCGAGCCGTGCCCGCTCTTGCCCCCGTCTCCGGTCCCCTCCGCCATTCGCCCGATCCATTTCTCCGCACGTCCAACAATCATTACATGCGCAACAAATGTTACTAGCCTGGAACTCGCCAAAAAATCGATGCGGCCTATCGAAAACCATCCCCTTGACAGGGGCACGCTATGCGACTAGCCTCTCTCCATTCGGACAGCAACATATGTTGCGAAAGCCGCCGGGTGGTCGCTCGCGGCATCAGTCGGGGGAAGTGGTCTTAATCGCCAATCGAGTGGAGGACTGACGCATGGCCGCAAAGGAAACACTCAACTCTTCGATCCTCATTCGGGAAAACCGCTCTTCACGCAGTTGCACTCTCTTTCTCTGTGCAACGCTTGTTGCATTTATTCTTTTCGCTGCGCCAGCAAAATCCGCCGCACAAACCGCGGGCACTGGCGCACTCTCCGGCACGGTGACGGATCAGTCTGGCTCCAGCATCGCTGGCGCGCAGGTGAAAGTCACCAGCGAAGCTTCCGGCGAGATCCGTACGGTCTCCACCAACGCCACTGGCGCGTTCATCGTTCCCCTGCTTTTGCCCGGCAAATATCGCGTTGAGGTCTCACAGACTGGCTTCCGCTCCGTCACCGTTCCGCACGTACAAATCATCGTCACGGAAACCAACGCGCTCACTCTGCGGCTCGAAGTCGGCCAGATTGCGGAAACAGTGGTCGTCGAAGCTCAGGTCGCGCAGCTCCAAACCGAATCCAGCACGCTCGGTCGCGTGACCTCCAGCGAGCAGGTCGAATCGCTGCCTCTCGCCATGCGCAACTTTACTCAGATCATCGCTCTCAACCCCGGTGTATCGGCGGAAATCGCCAACGCCGGTGAATTAGGCCGCGGCGGAGGCGGCAACAATCAGGATCCCACCGTCTCGGCTGGAAACTGGGCTTCCGACAACAATTTCCAGATGAACGGCGTCGGCGTCAACGACATCCAGCAGAGCGGTTACTTCAGCGCGGGCGTGGCCATTCCCAACCCCGACACTATTCAGGAATTCAAAGTCCAGACCGGCCAATACGACGCCTCGTATGGCCGCAACGCTGGCGCCAACGTCGACGTCATCACCAAAGGCGGCACCAACGAATATCATGGCGCAGCTTGGGAATACTTCCGCAACAACGACATGAACGCCAACACCTTCTTCCTCAATGCTCATGACCAGCCGCGCGCTATTCTCAAACAGAACCAGTTCGGCGGCGATTTTGGCGGTCCCATCAAAAAGGACAAGCTGCAGTTCTTCACCTCCTACCAGGGCACGCGCCAGCGCAATGGCCTTGACGTGAACTGTTCCTCCAATCTTAGCGAGGCGCCCATAACCAATGATCGCTCGGCAGCTGCACTCGGTTCACTCTTCGCCGGCCAAGCGGGAGTTTACGGTGGAACTGCCATCCTGGCGAACGGCTCCAATATCAACCCGGTCGCTCTCAATCTTCTAAACACCAAGCTCCCCAACGGCCAGTACCTCATCCCTACGCCGCAGACTTACAATACGGCTCCGGGCACTGCTTTCGACGCCCAGGGTTCCTCGGCCTTTAGCGAGGCTTGCCCCTTCACCGAAGATCAGTTCATGACTAACGCCGACTACGAGATGTCTTCCAAGAGCAAACTCAGCGCTCGCTTCTTCTTCGCGAATAGCAACATCACCTACACACTTCCCGAGACGAACCTCACAGCCGGCGGTTCGCCTCCAGGTGCGCCCGTGAACCTCACGCAAGACTTCCGGAATTTCTCGCTGACGCACACCTACATCATCAGCCCCACGCTTTTGAATGAGGCGGAAGTCGCTTACCACAGAATCTTTGCCACCTTTGCCCAAGCGATACCAGGATTCACCTGGTCGCAAGTCGGGGTTAACGTCGTGCCATTTGATAACGATATTCCCGCTGTCGCCATTGATTACCCCTCCGCGTCAGGAATGTCCCTTGGAGGAAATGGCCAGAACGTGCAAATTGCGGAGAATACCTATACCTTTCAGGACTCTGTTTCGTGGACCCACGGCAAACATAACTTTCGCTTTGGCGCCGGCCTCTCTCGCGAGCAGAACAACCAAGTCGGCTTTCATTACCTTGCCGGCGAGCTTTTCCTAAGCTGGGCGGACTTCATGCTCGGGCAGTCCGCTGCTCAGAACGGATCTCCCTTTGGCATCAGCAACTTGTATGGCTCTCTCGATCTTCTCGGCTTATTTGACCGCGCCTATCGCGATTGGGAAATCTGGAGCTACGCCCAGGACGACTTCAAGGTCACTAAACGCCTGACCCTCAACTTGGGCCTCCGTTACGACCACATTGGTGATTTCGGCGACGCACAGGGCCGCAATTCCGGATTTGACGCCTCGCTGGCGATTCCCAATCCGCCAGCCGCCGGTACCTTGGCCGGTACGACAGTTCCCAACAATTATGTTGGCACCATCCCCCCAGGAGTTAAGCAGCTCGACAACGATTTCGGATTGAACGGCGATGGCCAGAACACTTGGAATCCCCGCATCGGCTTTGCCTACCAGTTGCCTCGGATGCACGACAAGGTTGTTCTTCGGGGTGGCTATGGCGTCTACCACTCCCGCTCAACCGGCCAGCCGTTTCTCCAGTTGATCTCGGCTCCTCCCTATGGCGACTTCCGCGAATTTGCGCCCAACGCTACTTTTACGGAGCAACAGCCCCTGCCCTTGAATTCCCCAGCATTTCCAACGTTCATCCCTTATTCACCCACCACATCGAACTCGATCACCACGTTTGATCCCGTCTACCGGCCGCCCATTGTCCAGGAATATAGTATGGGCATGCAGGCGCAGCTGACGCCTACCTTGGTTCTCGAAGTCGGCTACTCCGGCGCTCGCGGTCTGCATCTCTTGGATTTGCGCTCTATCAACCAGGCCGACCTTGCCAGCCCTTCCGACCCCGTTCGCGGCCAGACGACAAATACGCTCGCGAATCTGCCTCTTCGCGTTCCTTATGAAGGCTTCTCCCCATATTCCATGACCCAAATCGAATCCGACGGCGCGTCGTGGTACAACGCCATGCTCATCAGCTTGAACAAACGTTTTAGCCACGGCTTGCAGGCTCAAGTCTCCTACACATGGGCTAAGGACCTGGCTACCACCTACGGTTCTACGACCGGTCCGAACGGCGGCGAAGTCACCGGAAACCAGAACGATCTCGCGGCAGGCTACGGTCCGGACAACTTCGTCCGTCCTCAACGTTTGGTGATTAATTACTCCTATCAACTGCCAAAGCCTCATTGGGATAATGCTTTCGTTCAGCAAGCCGTCGGAGGCTGGTCCGTCCAGGGTGTCACCACCTTCCAGACCGGGCACTACCTCACCGTTACATATACCAACGGTACAAGCGTCTATGGCACGGTCACGGATCGCGCGGAACTCTCCGGGACTTGCACGCCTGGCCAGTACGTGAATTCCGGCTCCGTCACCTCTAAATTGAGCAACTACATCAATACGAGTTGCTTCACCACGCCTCCAATCATTGGCGATGAAGAGCCATTCAATCCCAGCTGCGTTCCTCTTCCGGACGGAAACTGCCCAGCCATAGCCACCGGCTTTGGCAATTCCGGTGTCGGCATTCTCCGCGGTCCCAGCGAACTCAACTTTGATTTCTCGCTGTTCCGCAATTTCCCGATTCACAAGATTCGCGACAGCGCCAACCTGCAGTTCCGCGCCGAGTTCTTCAACATTTTCAACCACCCGCTTTTCCAGGATCCGGACTCGAATCTCGGTGACCCGACCTTTGGACAAATCACAAACACCTACGGCAACCCGCGAATCGTTCAGCTCGCTTTGAAGCTGAGCTTCTAAAGGGAGGGGTGCATTCGATAGGTCGTTGCAACACCATCTAGGAAGTAATCTGTTCAAAGGTGGTGTTTATGATCCAACGGAAGCGATCGAGACTTTCTCTTGAGGAAAAGCAGGATATCTGGCGCCGATGGAAGTGCGGGCAGTCCCAGCACGAGATCGGGCGTGCTTGGGGCAGGCCACACCCCACCATTCGCAAGGTGTTGTTGCCTTGTGGCGGCATAGCTCCCGCCGCTCGTCGCCGCTCACGGTTGGCACTCACCCTCGCGGAGCGAGAAGACATCTCACGAGGAATTGCCTGTGATTCGTCGGTTCGTGAGATCGCTCGGCTCCTGAAACGATCCGCCTCTACGGTGAGCCGGGAGGTCGCTCGCCATGGCGGTCGTCCTGCTTATCGTGCCCACGATGCAGATCGCCGGGCATGGGTGTCGGCGTTACGACCGCAGGAGTGTCTACTAGCCCGGAACCGCAAGTTGCGGGACGTGGTTGCGAGTAAACTGATCCTGGACTGGTCGCCCGAACAGATTTGCGGGTGGCTGAAGGCCCGTTATCCCAACAACGAGAGCATGCGCGTGTCTCATGAGACCATATACCGCAGCCTGTTCATTCAAGCCCGAGGAGTGCTGAAAAAAGAGCTGATGGACCATCTGCGCTCGAAGCGGCGCATGCGTCGGTCGCGCCATTTCAGCGAGCATGGACATTCACGGGGGCAGATCGTCGATGCTATCTCCATCCGCGAACGACCTGCGGAAGTGGAAGATCGAGCGATTCCTGGTCATTGGGAAGGAGATCTGCTGGCCGGTGGAAAGAACAGCTACATTGCGACGTTAGTGGAGCGGCATTCTCGCTTTCTCATGCTGATCAAGGTACCGAGTAAAGACACGGCGGTGGTGATGGCGGCGTTGAGCAAATGCGTTCGCAAACTTCCGGCCACCCTGCGGCGCTCGTTGACGTGGGATCGCGGATTGGAGATGGCCAAGCACAAGGCGTTTACGGTTGCTACCGATGTGCAGGTCTACTTCTGCGATCCACAAAGTCCCTGGCAGCGTGGCACGAACGAAAACACCAATCTGCTCCTGCGGCAATACTTCCCGCGAGGAACCGACCTAGCTCCCATCACGCAAGAGCAGCTCGACCAGGTCGAGCTGCTCTTGAATCAACGTCCAAGAAAAACTCTAGGATTTCAAACTCCAGCGAGTAAACTCCAAGCAAGTGTTGCGTCGACCGTCTGAGCCGACAGGCTTTACCAGAAGTTTGATGAATCGCGGGCAGACCGCAACCCAATCATCAACAGGCTCAGGGCAATCTCAGCCGTTTCCCCTGAGCCCGTTGCCTTTCTCTGGTTTGTCTGCATCCCTCTTTCCCAGACGTAACTCCCATTTCCGCGCGGCCAGAAAACTGATACCTTGCCTCCTGCACATTGGGCAACGCAAACTGCCTCACGCGCAGCATTTCTTGAGCTTGGTCCAAGCGTGAGCGCAACATCAGGAGCGAGAGCGATGAAGCACACGGCAGCGGTAATCGGCGTTGGATTTGTCGGTAGGGCGCACGTGGACGCCCTCCGCAGGCTCGGCATTCCCATACGCGGCATCCTCGGCAGCACCAAAGAACGCGGCGCCGAATCTAGCCAGGCTCTTGGCCTCGAGCGAGCCTACGCGTCACTCGACGAATTGGCCGCGGATTCGAGCGTCACCGCCGTCCACATCTGCACGCCGAATTACGTCCATTTCGAGCAAGCCAGCAAGCTGCTCCGCGCCGGTAAGCACGTTCTCTGCGAAAAGCCGCTCGCGATGGATTCGCGCGAGTCCGCCATGCTGCTGCAAATCGAACGCGAATCAAAACGCGTTGGCGGCGTCGCATACAACTTGCGCTATTACCCGCTCTGCCAGGAAGCGCGCTCTCTGATTCAGCAAGGGGCCATCGGCGAGCCGCGCATCGCGCAAGGAAGTTTTTTGCAGGATTGGCTCCTGCATCCAACGGACTGGAACTGGCGCCTCGAACAAAAGTTGGGAGGCGATTTGCGCGCCGTCTCCGACATCGGGACGCACTGTCTCGATTTGCTGATGTGGCTGACCGGCAAGAAAGTCATGGACGTTTGCGCGGACCTCGCGACATTGATTCCCGTGCGCAGAAAACCACGCGGCCGCGTCGAGACATTTAAGAAGGCCGACGCCACCGCGTACGACGAAATGCCCATGAGCACGGATGACTACGCTTCCGTGCTGCTGCACTTCGAAGGCGACATGCGCGGCGTAATGAGCGTTTCGCAAGTCAGTGGAGGCCACAAAGCCAAGCTCGCGTTCGAGATTAACGGTTCGGAAGGCTCGCTCGCCTGGAATGCGGAAAATCCAAACGAGATGTGGATCGGGCGCCGCGATACGGCCAACGGATCAATGCTCAAAGATCCGGCGCTGATGACTCCCGCGGCGCGCGGCTACGCCGCCTATCCCGGCGGCCACACGGAAGGCTATCCCGATACGTTCATGCAGCTCTTTAAAGATTATTACGAATACATCGAGAAAAATAATTTTAGCGCGCCAAGAACTTTCCCGACCTTTCAAACTGGCCACGACGAATTAATCCTGTGCGACGCCATCGCGAAAAGCGCGCAGGAAAAATCCTGGCAGCCGGTGCAGTGGGACTGAAGCCGGCGTATTCGCAGTGACGTCCCATAGCCGTGCAATCGTTGGAGTGCGGTAGTCCAGCTGCCGCTTTTCTCAGCAGCTCGCACGACTCGCTATTTGGCAACATTCAATAGGTCACGGAATCATCAGCACCGCTGACGCCTCACTTTTGCGGCGGATACCGGTAGCTCAAACTCGGCGGCATCTTGTCCGAGCGCTGTCGCGTGTTGTATTCAAGTTGATATCCGAGATGCTGTGCATCCTCCGGATATTCTTTGCCCGCGGGATACGGATAGGGCAGCAGCGTATGGTGCGGAAGCGGCTCTACACTGAACGCGTACGCCGCGTAGAAATCCAAATCCTTTTCGAAGCCGTTCGCGTAGAAAAAATAATCGCGCACCCAGCCTGCGGGCAGCGCGGGTAGATTGTGCGGATCGAAATCCAGCTTCACGCCTTCGCCGGAGCCGAACACCACAAAGCGATCGTCCACCGCGGTGAGCAAATCCAGCACATCGCCGTAGCGCGTGTAGTTTCCCGCAGCGCGCGCGTAGGGTCCGGTCATGCTGCGGTTAGTGAAGGAATAAGTCGTGTCGCTCGCTGGAGTCAGTCGAATTTCGCGCGGGTAGCCGAGAAATTCCAGCGAAGCCTTCGCAAGCGGGACTTCGGCGGTGCGGATTTCTTTTGCATCCGGGGTTTGATCGATGCGAATCGCGTCCCAATAGATTTTTAGATTGCTGACGATGCGAATCCGGCGAGTGCCAGGTGGCAGTTTGCCAGTGAGATCCGTAACCATGGTTCGCTCGAGGCCCGCGGGAAAGCCCATGTCTTCGACGACGCGAACCCATTTGTTCTGCGCATCGAGCGCTTCGACATACGGAGCGATCACTTTAATGCCGGCTTGATCGGCAGCGTACATCGAAGTCGCCGTGAAATAGTCGGTGTAACCGTCAATGATGAGACGCAGCGGTTTCGCGGCGTCCCATTTTCCAAGGTCGAGTTCCACCCAATGTAGTTTTGCGAAACCGGCGAACGGCAAACCTTCAAAATCAGTGACATATTTTCGATCGCGCCGCGAGACCAGCGAGAGCACGTCGTTTCCGTGATCGTCCCAGGCCCCAAGCGGCGGATGGGCTTCCTGACTCGCGATGACGCGAAACTCGGGGAACGGCGGATTGGAAACGAATCGTTCGTTGGGGAAGACTTCGTAGGCTGCAGGATGATCGATGGCCAGCAGACGCAGTTGATCGAGATAAACGGTCTCTTCCATCGGCTCCATAAAACGAAAACTCAGCATGCCGTGAAGCGGCTGAACGCTCGCAGCGTCAACCTTTAAATATTCGTCGGGATCGGGAACATCCCTTTCCGCGACATTGTTCTGCCCGGGGCCAACCCAATGGCCTACTACCCCGGGACCGATCATGTCTGCGATGAATTCGTATTCCTTGCCGTTCCAGGAAAATAAAACGGGACAAGAACTGCCGCGGCGGTCCAGCTCGCCGATGGATTGCGTTTTCTTGGCCGCGAGATTTATTTCGTCTTGTGGAACGCCGGTCGGCCAGAGAAGGCGAACGACTTCGGCGTTTTTCTCTTCGCCAAGGCCAGCGAGAATGCCGGGCGCATTTTGCCCGAGATAGCCGCTTGCGCCTTGCACCTCCCATTTTTGATAGAGCGCCCCCGCGTAAACCTCCACCTTTGTCCCGATGCCGTTTTTGTTGTCGGCGAGTGGTTTAAGATCGATGCTCATCCAGTTGTGTTGATTGCCGCCTTCGTTACGCAAGATCGCCGGCGGGCCGGAAAGCTGAGTGACGACGAGATCGGCGTCGCCATTGCCTGCGAAATCGGCGACCGCAATGGCGCGCGGCTGCGAAAGTTTGACGGCGTCCAGATGAACCTCTTTTGTGACGTCGGCCCATCCTTTCGCGCCGAGGTTGCGAAGTAACCGGAGTTCGCCGCCTGTGTTGGATTCTCCTGCGGCGACGAGATCGAGCCAGCCATCATTATCATAATCGATCGCGGAAATTCCCCAGCCGCGTTGCCAGCCAAAATCCGGGAGAGGCACGCGTTCGAGGTGCTTGCCGTCGATGTTTCGCCACAGGCTGATGCCGGGAGCGCCTGCGTGGGTGAAGGCCAGATCCATCCAGCCATCCTTATTGAAATCGAACGCAACTACGCCAACGGCGGGCGGCAGATTTTCTTTTTTGAAATCGATCGCAGCGAGCGGCCTGAACTTTCCTTCGCGAGGATTCAGGTAGATGGATGCGCCGTCTGTGCCTCCGGCAAAAACAAAATCGATGGCGCGGTCATTGTTGAAGTCGGTGGTGACCAGACCAGCGCCAGTGGCATCGAAGCCGAGGCCGCTCTCAGCGGAGACATCAGTGAACGTGCTGTTCCCGTTGTTGCGCCAAAGGATGTTGTGCGCTTTTGCGCCGGACGTTCCGCCCGCCCCTGGCTCCATCGTGATGTAGAGATCGAGATCGCCGTCGTGGTCGTAGTCGACGAAGGTGAGGCCGACGCACCCCGGCTCGCGGCGGATTCCCACTTTCTCGGTGACATCTTCGAATTTTCCCGCGCCGTTATTGTGGAACAGCCTAACGCCATCGGTAAAGCAGACCGCCAGATCGGTGTGGCCGTCATTGTCAAAATCGCCCGCGGCACAACCGAAGCCGGCGGCGTTAGTGTACAGGCCTGATTCCTGTGTAACGTCCGAGAATTTGCCGCCGCCAAGATTGCGGAGCAAGTGGCTTGCATTCGCTTTGTCTGCGCTAACGAGGAAGAGATCCGGCTTGGCGTCGCCGTCGTAATCGAAGATGCACGCGCCGACACTGGGACCAGGCGGAAAGTAATTTGCCGCCTCGCTTTGCACAATGGATGCCTTGGGTAGCTGCGCAAAGTGAACGGGGATGGTCGGCGGCGCGTTTTGTACAGAGCTACGCGGAAGCTCGGCTAGCGAGAAGCGGCCTTGATCGCCATAGCCTGCGCCGAACGGTGTGGCGACGTGATCTGCCGTCATTTTCTGGAATTTGGCTAGATGCTCTTTGGCCGCTTCGACATTACCGCTTCGCTGGTAAGCGCGGGCGATACCGAATTCGGCGGAGGCGTGAAACGGAAAGATGGCAAGAGCTTTTTGGAACGCGGCGATCGCGAGATCGTAATGCTGAAGCTGGGAGTTTAGGTAGCCGACGAAATACCAGGGATCGGCTTCATCGGCAATTTGCGTGACGTGTGTGAAGGCGTCGACACCCTTTTCTGCATCGCCGAGATCTTTGTAGACCAGGCCGAGGTTGTACCAGGCGTAGGGATCTTTGGGAAGTTTTTCGGCGGCTGCAGCGAGAGCGGTTCGAGCGGGCTCGAGTTTTTGCTGGGCCAGTAGAGATACGCCGAGATTGACTCGAGCGACTTCGAATTGAGGGTCGGCCGCGAGCGATTGTTCGAAGTATTTTTGCGCGTCGGCAGGGCGCTGCTGATTCATGTACGCGACGCCGAGCGTGTTGAGCCGGTAGGCTTCGGCGGGGTCGGCGTGAGCCGCACCTTTTTGCGAGGCTGGCGAAGATGTAGTTTGCGTGGCGCGGGAATAAAGAAATGTGGCAGCTGTGAAAAATGAAGAGAGACAAACCGCCAGCACAACACCAGAACGCAGAAGAGGAGCTTGCATCAGGGTCTTAGTCCTTGCGCGCGAAGCACGGCGAGTAGCAGATGGCCGCGATACGGAGCACCAAAGATTCTGTGTGTAGTGGCGCGCAGCGTCAACCGTTTTGTGGGATTGACCCTAAAGACGGCGAACAATGGGGACGGGAGAGCATGCCGACGACGCGCGAGCTGACTTTAGTCAGGGCTATTCAAAAAGCGGATCGATGGAAGGGATTGCTCCATTTGAGCAAGGCTTTCGGTACCCGAAGTGCCGAGAACAAAGAACAATGCGAATCCTTTGTCGAACGTCACGATTTCGGATACGTATCGCGTACCACCACCCAGAGGGACGGTCACGTTTATTTTCCAGAAATCCCTCCCGCCAAGGAGTAATTTTTCTGGAGATCCAGTTCCTTGGATTGTCGCTCCGGCCTGCCGTAGCCGTTCAGTGATAGACTTCAGCAACGATTGCACAGATAGTTGTGTTACGGCTCGTGTATCTAGGGCAGTAACCTGCACCGAACTAGCGTTGAACGGTTGATTCTTGAGACGTCCCTCCATTACAAAGAGCAGAGGGAAACCTTTCTTCAAGGCTACTTGCTTGGTGTCTTGATCGGTTGGGTCGCCTGTTGAGATAAAAACACTTCCCATTTCCACGATCGCCCGAGCCGCCTCCGAACTCATCACGGTCCACCCTTTAGGAAACTCGTACGTAAAACCGAAGAACTTGTTGGTATAGATGTTTTCCATGATAGAGCCATCCTCAGGCTTTGGCCCGGAGGTTTCCCCTGCTGGACTTCGATCCTCGCCAGGATGCGCCGCCGCTTCAAATTGTTCGTTGTTGGGCCGCAAACGCAGGGCTTCCAAAAACTGTGCATGGGCCTCTTCTTGCCGTCCATTGGCGCGAAGAGCGACGCCCAGAAAGTAGTGCCCCTCGGCATCTGCCGGAGTAGCGTTTACAAATGAGGTCAATTGTTCAATCGCATCGGCAGTTTTCCCCGTTCGCAATAAAGAGATACCGAGAAATTCGTGAAGCGTAGGCAGATTCGGCAGGACGGCAAGCGCATTGCGAAGCGCGGGAATGGCCTCGTCGTACTGCTGATTCCTCGCGAGTGCTAGGCCGAGCTGGAATTTCGCGGACGTATGTTCTGGGAAAATGCGCAGAGTTTCTCGGGCTTCCTCAGCCGCTTCCGCAACTTTGCCTTCAACCAGGAGTGCTAAGGAAAGGATTCCGTGAGCTTCGGCGTTATCAGGCCATAGTTCGAGAGAGCGCCGAGCTTCAGGCTCGGCCTTCGTGCCGTCCGGGATTAAAAGAAAATTCGATGCGTAGGCTAGATGAAGAGTGGCTGAATCAGGGGCTAGTTTCAACGCCTTTTTGTAATTTTCGTCGGAGACGGCGAATTGCCTGTGGTGCGTTGCATCTAGCGCCCGCGGTAGGAATTCATAAGCGGCATCGCGATCAGGGGAAGATTGTCTTCCATCGATCGGTTTTATGTTTCTCAGGATTTCTTGGACCACCGGAATCGCAAAGCTTGCCAGGAAATTGGCGTCTGGCGTGAACGCGCAGCCGCGCTTACGGATGACTACCTTCGCGTAGGAAGGAATGGGCCCGGCTGCGAAGAACGCGAAAAGTTCGAGTTTGTCGAACGGTGGTTGCTGCTCAGTGGCCGCAGCCTGTGGTGTGGCTGAGTCGGAGCCAGGCGCGGGTTTTTGCGCGGCCGGAGTTTGTGCCAAACAGGCGTGCCAGCCGAGCGGCACTAAAAAGCAAAGGAAAATCGCTGCGATCCAGGATCGAACACGTGAGCACATGGATTCGGAGAGCAAAGACTAACACGACATATCCTGATGTGCGTCTTGTTTTTGTCTTGAAGCTGGGCAGAACAAGTTTCGAGATTTTGCACATTTGCGTTTCGTGGCAGAATTACCCGCGTTAGCAAGGCTTCGGTGCACGTGGCGCTTCAGGGCGCGTTCACTTATTCAATTTGAATAGCCAGAGGGAGAAGCGATGAACGATTTCCCGGGGTTTATGAAAAGTCCGGCAAACCGAATTGCGACGAGTAGTCAAGCGACGCCCGGTGTCGAGGGTTACGTCTTTGATGGTGCCGACGGGAGTCAACTGGCGTTCTGGACTTGTTGCGAAACAGCGAGTTCCGCTCCGCATCTACATGAATACGATGAATACATGGTCGTTCTGCAGGGGTGCTATACGCTCATCATTGATGGCCGACGCATCCCACTTAAGGTTGGAGAGGAATATTTCATTCCCAAGGGACTCTCGCATGCTGGTGAAGTCGTAGCTGGCACAAGGACGATCCATGCCTTCGGTGGCCGCCGAGCCGAGAGGGCTCATCCGTAATTTGTACGCGAGGCGCTAGTCATAACGGAGAGCGGTGAGGGGATCGACGCGCAGCGCGCGGCGAGTTGGAACGTAGCAAGCCAAGAGAGTGACGACGCTCATCAACAAAGCGACGCCGATAAAAGTTAGCGGATCGGCGGGGCTCACGCCATAGAGTTCGCTGGACAACAGCCGCGTAAGGGCAAAGGCTCCGGCGAGTCCAAAGGCGATGCCGGCGGCCGAGAATTTTGCGCCTTCCTTCATCACAAGCCACAAAACATCGCGACGCTGAGCGCCGAGAGCGATGCGGATGCCGATTTCGCGAGTGCGCTTCGAAACCAGAAAACTTAGAACCCCATAGATGCCGATGACGCCCAGCACCAGCGCCACGGCAGCAAAGACGGCAAAAAGGGACGTCGTGGAGGCCGGAGTAGAAACTGCTTCGGAAACGACGGCCTGCATCGATTTCACTTCGCTGACGGGCGCTTCCTGGTTGAGATTGGCGGCCGCGCTGCGGAACATCGTCGCGATTTGCGAGTCGTCTGAGGCGGTTCGAATGGCAATCGTCATTTCGGCGGGAACGCGCTTGTTTTCGAGCGTCGCGGCGGAGTTATAGAGCACATAAGCAGTGCCGCCGACCCAATTGGGAACGTTGCCCTGGAGGTCGTACGCGCGAACGTCGGGAATGACGCCGACGATGGTGCGCCATTCGTTGTCCTCGAGCAGACGAATGTGCTTGCCGACGGCTACTTGATTGGGCCAGAAGCGGCGAGCCGTCTCTGCGGTGACGACGGCGACAGGCGCGCCAGAGAGGTCAGCCCTGTCGAAGCTGCGGCCGAAAAGAAGAGGGATGCCCATCACGCGAAAATAGTCGGGACTCACAATATTGAGCCAGAAGAGAGGAGAAGTTTCGCCGGGTGGGACAACGTAGTTTTCGACGTCGAAGGAACGTTTGGCGACGCGGCCGTCGAGAGGAAGAGTGTTGACGAGAGCCGCTCCGCGCACGCCGGGGATGGATTGAACCTGATCCAAAAGACTGCGGTAGAAAGTGGTGCAGCGGGATGCGTCAGCGCAAAAGGATTCGTTGGGAGTTATACGTGCCGTGAGGATGTGTTCGGAACGAAAACCAGGATTCACATGAGAGAGCGTCCAGAAGCTGCGGATCAAGAGTCCTGCGGAAATGACCAGAAGGACGGCGAACGCAACCTCGGCGATAACCAATCCGCTGCGAAGGCGCTGAGAAACGGAACTCGCGGCGCCGCGGCTCCCGGATTTTAGCGATTCGGTGAGCGCGGATCGGGAAGATTGAAGAGCGGGAGCGAGACCGAAAGCGAGTCCGGTTAAGAGAGCCAGCGCCGCGGTGAAGAGAAGGACACGCCAATCGAGTTGGACGTCCAGCAAGCGGGGAGTGTCGGCGGGGAGAAGGACTTTCAGAAGCGTAAGACCCTTGGAAGCGAGGAAGAGGCCAAGCAGCGCACCGAGGGAGGCAAGCAATACGCTTTCCGTTAAAAGCTGCCGTAAGATTCGGTGGCGACCTGCGCCCATCGCGGCTCGGATAGCGACTTCTTTCTCGCGAGTGGCAGCGCGCGAAAGCATCAGATTCGCGACGTTCGTGCAGGCGATGAGAAGCACCAGGCCGACCGCGCCAAGAAGCATGAGAAGGCGAACTCGCACGTCCGCGACCATGCCGTTTTGCAACGGGACGACGCTGACATCCGCGTTCCAACTGGAAGGCATCTGCCAGGGAAATAGCGCGGCGGCGTGAGATTGAAATGCGAGAATCTCCGCGCGCGCTTGAGGAAGGTTCGCACCAGCGCGCAGACGGCCGACGACCGGCATGAAATCCCCTGCCCAATAGTCGGGGACGCTGCGCGAATCGTTGTGCATAGGAATCCATATTTGCGTTTTTGCGGAAGGAAAGCGGAAGCTCGCAGGCATCACGCCGATGACTTCGCGATTGACGCCTTCGAGGATGATGGAGCGGCCAAGAATGGTCGGGTCGCTGCGGAACCGGTCAGCCCAGAGGGAATAGCTCAAGATGGCAAAACTGTCTTGACCGGCGAGATCTTCCCCCGGAAAAAAAGTGCGGCCAAGTTGTGCTTGGGCGCCGAGTATGGAAAACAGCTCGGCGGAGACATACGTGCCGGAAAGGCGAACAGCTTCGCCGGAGCCGGTAAGATTAAATTCGTGGCCTTCGGCGTAAGCGGCGACGTCCATGGTGCGAATTTGCTCGCGCATGGCGACGACTACGCCGCGAGGATAAGCTCCGGTCACGCTGACAAGCTGTTCGGCACGCGGATAGGGAAGCCCAACAAGAAGAATCCCGTTAACGAGACTGAAGATGGCGCTGTTTGCACCGATTCCCAGAGCTAGAGTAAGGACGGCGACGGCGGTGAAACCAGGATTCTTGCGCAGCATGCGCGCGCCGTAGCGAATATCCTGCCAGAGAGTTTCGGTGAATCTGACGCCGCGAGATTCACGGCACTCTTCCTTAGCGCGGTCGATGGCGCCGAATTCGAGGCGAGCCCGGCGGAGCGATTCTTCACGTGGGACGCCGCTTCGGATCAGGTCGTCGGCGAAAGACTGTAGATGGAAACGGAGTTCGGCGTCCATCTCGTTTTCCATGCGGGAGCGATGCAGGGTGGACTGCAGCCAGGAACGAAGACGGCTCCCGAGCGTCATACTTTCTCCGAAGTGGCGCGAAAGATTCCAGCGAGAACGTCTGCCATGCTTTCCCAGTTGTCGAGAGCGCCCTGAAAATAATCGAGTTGCTTGTCCATGGAGGCATTTTCTCCTAGATGAACTAGGAGTGTAGGGCACTTCTCCTAGACGGTCAAGGAGAATAAGCTTTCGCACTCCGCGCTATGGTGCGGGGACGAGAGGTAACTCAATGAAGCTGGAGTTGGCGGCGGAGTGGTAGATGCGCTGGGTGGCTTTACGGTAGTCGGCGGGCTTGGCCCAGAAAATGTTGGGGACAAAAGTTTGCGGGTTGCGGTCGTAAAGCGGAAACCAGCTGGACTGGATTTGTACCATGACGCGGTGGCCGGGGAGGAAGACGTGGTTGGCGTTGGGCAGATTGAAGCGGTAGAGGAGCGGCTTGTCGGAGGCGATAGGTTTGGAAGTCTCGAAGCTTTCGCGGTAGCGGCCGCGGAAAATGTCGGCCGATATCATTAATTGATAGCCGCCGAGGTTGGGCTGGCTGGCGACTTCGTCCGGATAGACGTCGATGAGTTTGACGACCCAGTCGGAATCGGAGCCGCTGGTGGAGGCGACGATGTTGGCGATGGGTTGGCCGCTGATTTTTACTGGAGTGGTGAGAACGTCCGTGGTGTAGACGAGGACGTCGGGCCGGCCGGAGGCTTCTCGCTGGTCGTCAACAAGCCATTGCGACCAAGTGAGCTCGGTGGTGTAGCCCATGGGCTGGCTGGGGCGTGCGCGGAAGGGAACGGGCTTTGCTGGGTCGGAGATGTATTCGTCGAAGGGCGCGTCGGAAGAACCTGGCGCGTTCATCGTAAGCTTCAGGCTGGCGGAAAGATAGAGCGGCGTGGGTTTTGGAGTGCAGCCGCCAGTGCAGCCAGCGGGCCATGCGGGGAGACGGCGCCACACATTTGTACCGGTTTCAAACGCGGTGACGGGAGCGATATCGGCTTTGGGTGCGCCGTCCTTTAAATATTGGGCGAGGAACGGGCCAAGAATGTGCTGGCGGAAGTAAGTGCCGGTGTCGCTGCCGAATTTAATGGGGCCGAGAGAATAAGCACCTTCGATCTCCTGGCCGTGATGCCACGGGCCGAGGACGAGGAAAACTTTGTCGTTGTTGGTGTCTTTGGGCTTGAGAGCTTTGTAGACGGCTGGCGCGCCGTAAATGTCTTCTTGATCCCAAAGGCTGTGGACGAGCATTACGGGCACTTTGAGAGGCTGCGCTGCCAGGATTTTGTCCATGGCTTGTTCCTGCCAGAAGGCGTCGTAGCTGGGATGCTCGAGAATTTTGCGCCAGAAGCCCATTTGTTCGAGGCCGTGAAGGCGGCCTAATTCGCCTGCGGAACCCGCCTGCATGTAGACGTCGTAATCGTCGAAATGATCGGTCCACCAGTGGGCGCTATTGTCGCGCGTGCCGTCCTGCTCATAGATATACGGCATGTTTTGTTCGCGAAAGGCGCCGTAGTGGAACCAGTCGTCGCCCATCCAGCCGTCGACCATGGGATTCATTGGGATGGAAACCTTCAGCGCTGGGTGCGGATTGACGAGCGCCATCAGCGGCGTGAACCCGTCGTAGGAAATGCCAAGGATGCCGACTTTGCCGTTCGATTCGGAAAGGTTTTTGACGAGCCAGTCGATGGTGTCGTACGTGTCGGTGGCGTGATCGACGCTCGTGGGATTGAGCGGGCCGTGGAGCGGGCGGTTCATCACGTAGTCGCCTTCGGAGCCGTATTTGCCGCGCACGTCCTGGACGACGCGAATGTAGCCGCCTTCGACGATGACGTCGGTGGCGTTGTCGTAGCCCTCGAGGATGGGGCCGAGGTGGGAACTAAAGGCGCGAGAGGTGAGGTCACTGGCATTGTAAGGCGTGCGCGTGAGGAGGATGGGCGCGTTTTTGGCGCCTTTGGGGGTGAGGATGACGGTGTGGAGTCTTACGCCGTCGCGCATGGGGATCATTACGTCGCTACGGGTGTAGTCGAAAGTCTCGGTGGAAGGCTTTACTTGCGCGGGCGTTTCGCTGGGCAGCGTTGTGGCGGGGGCTTGGGCGTGGGCCGCAGGAGAGCAGCAGAACACTGCGAAGGCGGCAAGCAGATAGAGTATTCGTGCGAATCGATTTGCAAAGGTCATGGAGTTTTCCCCAGTTTGCCAAGTTGAGCGGGGAGAGTATACCGAGACAGAGGAGCGCATGCCAGGAATGCGGCGGCTCGCGGGTTGAGGCAGCCGGGATGCAGCCCCCCCCACCCGGGGGTGTCCGCAAGTTATGAAGTAAGCCAATGAAAGGATTGAGGTTGCGAGAGTTTGTGCGTGTTGCACAGGAACCGAGAAGGATGGCTGAGCGATGGCCGCCCCACCCCGGCTGTTTTTTGCAAGTGTGGCAAATACAGGATTTATGTAGATGTGGCCTGCACGAGTGGCAAGGAAACGGGTTACGGGGAAGAGGTCGACCGTTCGGGTAGAAAAAGAAAGGGATGAGGCCCCCACCCGGTCTGCGTAATCGCCGGCGCACGACGCGCAGGGGTAACACAAAGAAGAGCGGGATGCTGGGCGTCGCTGGAAGCCTAAATTCACGTTGGATGATACCGCATATTTTATAACTTGTCAAGGACTTTCTTACATAGTAATGATTCGAACGGCATGCGCATGGGGCATAAGTCGCTAAGAGCAATGGGGATGCGCGAAATTTAGTGCGCGAAATAGTGTTTGTGCAGGGGCCGACTTATCCCCCCTAGCTTCCGAGAGGATCTTGATCCATGTAGTAACGCTTGTAGAAGCAAGAGCGAGCGTCGTTCCAAGTTTGCCTGCGGCGGGAGCTTGGTCCAATCGAGCAAAGGACGCGAGCGCGAATTGCTTCAGGGGCTAAAGCCCCTGCAATCTGTCCGCTTTTCGGCACGGCTGAAGCCGTGCCCTCCTGAAATGATCCAATTACAGGATCGTGGCAATCAAGCGGGTAACCGCCTTCAGGCCGGCCTGCACCAGGTCGCCGGACCGAGCGTCATCCCACCACTCGGTGTCGTTCTCCTGAAATACAGACGATATGCGCTCCTTTGCCAGGGCGAGTTTCAGGGGTAGTGTCGGGTCAACCGGCTTAGGCTCGGCAGCTTCCTTGAGTTGCGCCAGCATCTGTTGCTGCTGCTTCATGTCCAGCATGGAAATGGCGGAATGGCAGTAGGGGCAAACCGAATTGGTTTGCAGGTCGATGGACGCGCCACAGTTGGAGCAGTTCACAGTCTGCACGTTCTGTTTCAACTCCTGAATCTCTTCAGGGGAGAGCGTATGGATGAAATTCTTTTCCTTCAGGAAGTCGAAAAACCCGATGAAGTGCCCGTGCCCACTTCCGCATGCCCAATAGTTGAACCGCATGTTCCGGATCAAATCGTGCGCCAGGGACAGCTGGCCTCCGCATCGCGGACATCGCAGCACGTCGGCCAAGGTCGGTTTGACCGTTGACGAGTGTTCGCCGATAAACTTCATGAGCTTTAGAGTGGAACCGGGAGAGAGCTGCAGGCTCTTGTGATCATCGAACCAGAACGACTGGCAAGATGTGCAAACGTCGACGATGATCTGTGCGCCCAAGCGGCCGTCGAGCGTCCAGTCGGTCATTTCCTTCCCACAATTGGGGCACGTCATTGAGGCGATTTTAGATGATTGCTTGCATGAATGCCATTGGTCGTGGTGCATCCGTCGCAAGAAAAGGTAAATCCCTTCCCACAAGGTCGGAACCTTCGGTCACTCCGTTCGGGATGACATGTGAGTGGCGGACCCAAGGAAACACTTCCATCCAGCTTGACCCCTGGAAGGCGGGCACATAGGCTCGAATGACTGATTATGGACAAAATTATTTTCGGGACGATTGCGGAAATTGCCGCAGGAATTCGCGAGAAGAGATTTTCGCCGGTGGAAGTTGTGGGGGCGCACCTCGAACGAGTGGCGGTGCTGCAGCCGAAGCTGAATGCGTTTGTACACCTTGATGCGGACGGCGCGTTGAAGCAGGCGCGGGCGGCGGAGTATGCCGTTATGCGCGGAGAACGAGTGAGCCCGTTGCATGGCGTACCGCTGACGATCAAGAGTTGCATGGATGTGGCGGGATGGCCTGTGCCTTCGGGGTCTTTGCTGAGAAAGGACTATGTAGCGCAGGCGGATGCGCCACTGGTGGCGCGGTTGCGTGCGGCCGGCGCGATCCTTCTAGGGAATACAAACACGCCGGAATTTTTGATGGCCTATGAAACGGACAACTTGCTGAACGGGAAGACCAGCAATCCGTGGAATTTGGAGCGGTCGGCGGGAGGGTCGAGCGGAGGAGAGGCGGCGGCGATTGCGTCAGGTTGTACGGCGGGCGGAGTGGGGAGCGATGGAGGCGGGTCGATACGTGTGCCGGCGCATTTTTGCGGGATTTGCGGATTGAAGCCGACGCCGGGGCGGATTCCAGCTACGGGACATTACCCTGAAGGCGGAGGGGCGTTCGGTTGGATTGGAGTGGTTGGGCCGATGGCGCGGTCGGTGGCGGATGTGCGGGCGTTGTTCGAAGTGATGGCAGGGCCGGATGGGGGAGACGCGCTTTCCGCGCCAGTGCCGTTGCGTGCGGTGAGCGAGAAAGATGTTCGTGGACTGCGCGTGGGGATTTTGGAGAGTGACGCGTTGGGTAAAACGACGGTGGAGACTACCGCTGCGGTAGAGCGAGCCGCGAACTTGCTGAGCGAGCAAGGGTTCGTGGTGGAGACAAAGCGTTTGACCGGACTCGATCGGACGATTGATGTGTGGTGGTATTTTTTTGGGCCGGTGATCGCGGATCAGATTCTGAAGGGCGCAGTTGGCCATGAGGAGGAGATGAGCCCGATGCTTCGCGAGTATGTTGCGTTGGCGATGGCGGAGACGACGCTGACCTACGATGGATTCCTAAATGCGTGCGCGGAGCGCGACAAGTTGCGCTGGGACATTGTGCGGCAGATGGAGAACGTGACAATACTACTGTCGCCGGTGTCGGCTGGCCCCGCGTTCCGCCATGGCGAGGGGAATTGGCGCACAGGGGAGAAGGAAAATTATCGGGACACAATGCGGCATTCGCAGTGGTTGAATTTGGCGGGATTTCCGGGAGTCGCGGTGCCCATCGGGGAGTCGCGTGAAGGATTGCCGATTGGGGTGCAGGTGATCGGGCGGCCTTATGAGGAAGAAATGATCTTGGCGGTGGCGGAGGCGATTGAGAGAGGAAGAGGTTCGTTGGACGCGCCGTGCATTTAGGGCTGGGAGGACGGGGGTTGTTTTAGTTCGGGATTGGGGATGGGAGCGTCGCCGTATTTTTCGCGTTGTTTATTGAGGCTGGCGTCGACCAGTTTTTTTGACGTGGCGAGCTCGGTTTGAGCTTCCTCGCGACGGCCGAGGCGGAGCAGGACTTGACCGCGCATAAAATGGACATTCTGGTTGTCGGGCACCAGTTTTTCCGCGGCGTCGAGCGCGATGAGGGCTTCGCGATTTTTTCCCTGGCGTTGATAGAGGCGGGCCAAACCAAGGAGCGAAGCGGGTTGGCGGGGATTGTAGTGAAGAGCTTCGCGGAAGAAATGCTCGGCTTCGTCATCCTTCTGCAATTGTGAATAAAGCAGGCCGAGTTGTTCGTAATTATCGGGGAGATCGGGCTCGAGGACCATGTCTTTGCGGAATTCGGCTTCAGCGCGATCGTGGTCATCCTTCTTCATGTAGACGAGACCGAGACTAAAGTGCACGTAGGGTAAGTTGGAATTCTCGGAGGCGGCGATTTCCAGTTCGGAGATCGCCTTGTCTAATTCTTCGCGGTTGAGATAGGCCTTACCGAGGACCAGGTGAAACTCGGGAGTTTGCCCGCCAACTTCGAGGAGGCGGCTAAGGGCTTTTTCGTCGAGACCATTCTTACCGGCGTTGTGAGCGGCGATATCGAGGACGTAGAGATAGGTGAAGTCGTTGGACATTTGGGGCCATAGCGGCTCGAGGACGGCGACGGCTTCGGCGTAGTGTTCGGTGAAGACGTGGCAAAGGCCGAGGAGGTAGCGAGCCTGCTGGGAGTCGGGCTGGTCGCGGACTACGGAAGCGAGGGGGGCGACCGCGCCGGCGTAATCGCCGCGGCGGTATTTTACGAGGCCGATGTTGAGGCGAATGCCGGACATTTTGGGTTCGAGCTTTTCGGCTTTTTGGAGGAGGGTCAGGGCGTGGTCCCACTCCTTGCGGCGCATGGCGATGACGCCGAGATTGGCATAGGCCGCACCGGACTGAGGATCGACGGCGAGAACGCGACGAAAGGACGCTTCAGCCGTGGCCAAGTCGCCGGATTGGAGGGCAGCCTGGCCTTGTGCAAAAGAGGCCCGGGGATCGATCGAAGCAGCGTCGCTGCGGCCCGCTGCGGATGGTTGCTGCGGAGGGGAAGAAGCTGAGTCACGCGGAAGCGGAGATCCGAGAGAGGCGCAGAAAGCGGCAATTAAAACGATGGAGACCGAAAGGGATAAACGGGCACAGAGGCGAAAGGACATCGTTCGGTAGTGTCCAGCAGAGGGCGGAGGAATTCAAGCGGGGACGTGAACGTAAACGGGGGAGAAAGGGGGAGGGTGGCTGAGTTGGCTAAGGCCAACAAGCCGATTTTCAGCTTGACACAAGCAGAGCAATGCTTTATTAATCCGATTTAATAGGTGAGATTGGGTGCGTTTCTGAATGTCGAGTGGTGGGGGCTGTCTCGGATGAGTAGCCTTCTGCGAGTGGCAGATACCAGGGGTGCCCGCGGTAGCAGGCGTAATTGTGCCCACACCAGGCCGGTAATCCAGTTCAAAAATTTCCGGGAGGTAGCAAAGTGAAGGGAAACTGTCATATTTTTCATTCTGCCAGCATTCTGAAGAACCTGCCCAAGGCGGCGCGGCTGTTGGTTTGCGCGATGATCGCGATTTTGTGCACCGCATTCGTCGCAAAGGCGCAAGACACTGGTTATATCAGCGGGACGGTTTCGGACAAGACGGGGGCCGCGGTTGTTGGAGCGGAAGTCGTGATTTCCGATACGAACGGCAGCTCGAAACACGCAACCACTTCGAACGCGGATGGCGCTTACGTTGTTGCCGGCTTGCCAGGCGGGTCGTACGACCTCGTGGTGACGGCAAAGGGCTTCCAGAAATATACCGCGAAGAATGTTGTGCTGGACGTGGCGCAAAAAATCCGCGTGGATGTGCAGCTAACGGTTGGGCAGGTGACGGAAGAAGTGGTGGTGACCGGGGAGAGCGTGGCGCAAGTCGAGACGCAATCTTCAGCCCTCAGCGACACGATCACCGGCAAGCAGGTCAATGAGCTCGTTCTGAACGGCCGCAACTTTACGCAACTGGTGACCCTGTCGCCTGGTGTCGTCAACCAGACCGGTACGGATGAGGGCAAGGTGGGCGTTTACGGCAACGTAGCGTTCAGCATGAACGGAGGCCGAACCGAGTACAACAACTGGGAGTTGGACGGCGGCGACAACATGGATAACGGCAGCAACGCGACGCTGAACGTTTATCCGAACCCGGAAGCGATCGCAGAATTCAAGGTGCTGACTTCGAACTACGGCGCGCAGTACGGACGGAATGGGTCGGGCACGGTGGAAGTGGAGACGAAGTCTGGCGGCACCACTTTTCATGGGAGCGCATTCGAATACTTGCGCAACGCATTCTTCAATGCGAGATCCTGGGCACAAGGGGCAGACCCTACGCAGCCCAAGGGCGCGTATAACAAGAACGATTTTGGATATACATTCGGCGGACCGGTCTACATACCCAACCACTACAATACCGACAAAAAGAAGACCTTTGTGTTCTGGTCGCAGGAATGGCGGAGAGAGAAGAGCTCGACTACGATTCTGCAAAATGTGCCGTCGGATGCCGAGCGGGGCGGGAATTTCGCCGATCTTTGTCCAAGTCCGGCTATTAACGGGACTCCTGGTAATTTCAACGATTGCCCAACAGGCCCCCAAGTGTCGCCCTCCTTCACAGTAACGCCCACTGCTACGGGCACGGCACTCTTGGCGATCATCCCGGAAGCCAACACGACAAACGGCGGATTTCCTGCGGTTAGCGAGACCGTTGCCAGCCCGACCACCTGGCGCGAGGAACTCGTGCGGGTGGACCAAAACCTGAGCGACAATTACCATTTGACGTTCCGTTACATCCACGATTCGTGGCAAACAAGCGTGCCCAATGCGCTGTGGGGCAACGGAACCAGCTTTGAGAACATAACCACGAACTTCGTGGGGCCCGGCACAAGTTTTGTGGCGCGCCTAAACGCAAACATTACGCCAAGCTGGCTCAATGAATTCGTGGCCAGCTACACGGCGGACCACATCAACCTCACCGCCGGTGGGCCAGTGGGGCTACCCGCAGGCTTCTCGATGGGTGCGATATTCAACAATGGATTCGGCGGAAAGCTTCCCGCCATCTCGGTGGGCAGCAACGCGGCGTACGGCGGAACTTTTACCTCCGATACGGGGTATTTTCCGTGGCGCAACGCCAACCCTACCTACACGTATCGTGACAACGTAACGAAGATTATCGGCCAACACAGCCTTCAGTTCGGAGCGTATGCGGCCTTTGCCCAAAAGAATGAGGGGAACTCGCCGTACGTCCAGGGCATTTTGACATTCGACTCTGGCGCCACGGCGGTTACGACAGGAAACGCTTTTGCCGACCTGTTGCTGGGAAACATCGCGAGTTACCAGCAGACGACCGAATCGACCCAATACTACAACCGTTATAAGATCGTGGAACCCTACTTCCAAGACGACTGGCGCGTCACCAAACGCCTTACCCTGAACCTTGGCTTGCGCGTCAGCTTGTTTGGAACGTATCGCGAAAAATACCAGCAAGCTTACAACTTTGACCCGAGCGCGTTCGTCACGGGTGGTTCCCCCGCGATAGATCCCAACTCGGGTGCCTTCATTCCGGGAGCGGGGAATCCGTTCAACGGCATCGTTCAATGCGGAGGGGCAGGAGGAACCTCCGCCATCCCAGCCGCCGTCCTTTCCCAGTTTCCCGCGGCTACTGTAGGACCTTCATCGAATGCGGGCTGTTTGCAGGGACACCTCTTCAACCCGGCACCTCGCATCGGTTTTGCGTTTGATCCCAAGGGCGACGGCAAGATGGCCATTCGAGGCGGTTACGGGATCTTCTACGAACATACGAACGGCAACGAGGGCAACACGGAATCGCTGGAAGGCTCCGCGCCGCTCGTGCTTACGGCCTCACAGTCCAATATCATCGGATATAACAATATTGGCGCTGGCGCGGGAGCAATTCCGTTCTTCCCGCTCACGGTCACTTCTATTCCAAACAAGGCGCAATGGCCCTACGTGCAGCAGTGGAATCTAAACGTCCAAAAAGAGCTGCCGTCCCACTTTATTCTCTCGGTGGCGTATGTCGGCAGCAAAGGCACGCATTTGACACTGCTCAGCAACGGCAACCAGCTTTTGCCACTTCCCGCTGATCAAAATCCATTCGGTGTTGGCGAGACGCTTTACAACACCGGGCCAGATGCCCCCGGCACTAATCAACCCGTCGGCGCGTGCGCGGGTGCGGCTCCCATTACTAACCCGGGAGGGGTGCCTTGGTCGGCCGGCCAGACCGTGTTCGGAACCAATGGACCTCTGAACGCGGCGGCGGCCAATAACCTCAACGTTGCTTGCGGACTCATTCCAACCGCGAATACTCTGCGCACCGCGTTTCCGGGTTACGGCGACGTGAACACACTCCGGGACGCCGCGAATTCGATTTACAATGCCCTGCAGGTCTCAGCGAGACGTACTGTTGGCGCTCTCACGGTGAGTCTTGCCTATACCTACAGCCACTCGATCGATGACTCCTCCGACCGCGGCGACGCCGCTTTCGTGAACGCCTACGATTACGCGGCCAATCGGGCCAATTCCACGTTTGACATGCGTCAAAATCTCGCGCTCAGCTATGTCTATGCGCTGCCTCTATTCAAGGGGGCGACGGGACTGAAGCAGGCGCTACTCGGTGGATGGCAGATCTCGGGCATCACCGTCGCCCAGTCTGGTACCCCGTTCAGCGTTACCAACGGTACGCCTTTCGGGGACAACGCCGGCGTGGCCAACGGCACGGGCACTGGCTCCCGCCCGGATTTGGTTGGCAATCCTCATGCAGGGCTCACTACAACGGATGTACCCGGCGATCGCGGACCTCTCGCGTATAACCCAGCCGCTTTCGCGGTTCCACAGGGACTCACCTTTGGCGATGTCGGTCGCAACACACTTACGTTGCCTGGCCGGCTAAACTTCGACTTCGGGACTTTCAAACGCTTCGCAATCAATGAGAAGACCGGGTTCGAATTCCGCTGGGAAACGTTCAACCTCTTCAACCACACTCAATACAATGCCATCAGTGGGAACACCTCAAGCGGCGGCACAGGCGCGAACGCTGCGATGGATACAGTGGACCCGACGGCTAGCGCGGTGTTCCTGCATTTGACCGGCACTCACGACCCGCGCATTATGCAGTTTGGTTTGCGGTTCTACTTCTAACGGCAACTGAAACGAGGAGGGCGGCGCTTTTCTTGAGCGCCGCCTTTTTTTTCTGATAATGACCATTCGTTTTTTGTATACTCCCACCACCTGCACCGGAGGAGAGAAAAACACTATGAAACGCCGAACATTTATAGAGTCGTCCATTGCCGCGGCGGCAGTAATAGCGGCGCGGCCGTCGTGGGCTGCTGCGAGCGAACACGAGATCAAAAAGGTGGGACTGCAGCTTTACACGGTACGCACGGAAATGCCGAAGGATTTCGACGGGACGATCGCCAAGGTCGCCGAGACGGGATATAAAGAAGTGGAGTTTGCGGGATACTTCGGCCACTCGCCGAAAGAAGTCCGCGCCATCGTCGACAAGAATGGGCTGACGGCACCCTCGACACACATCAGCTACGATCTCATCGAAAATAAAATGCCTGAGATGATTGAAGTGGCGCGCGTTATCGGGCACAAATACATCGTCTGCCCGTGGCTTGACGAAAAGCAGCGCAATGCGGATGGCTGGAAGCGGGCGGCAGAGCTCTTCAACAAGGCCGGCGAGGCCAGCGAGAAAGCTGGAATCCAGTTCTGCTACCACAATCACTCCTTCGAATTTTCGCCAGTCGAAGGGCTGGATGGAAAACTGGCATACGACTATCTGCTGGGAGCAACGGATCCCAAGCTCGTGAAGATGGAAATGGATTTGTGCTGGATCAGCGTGGCCGGGAAGGATCCGGTCAGCTATTTCGAAAAGTACCCCGGGCGATTCCCACTGGTTCACGTGAAAGATTACGTGAATGATCCGAATGCGACGAGCAGCTATGCGGGAGCGACCGGCTCTGTCGAATTCAAGGGGCGGCTCGCGGATGCGGGGAAGGGAACGATCGACTTCAAGCGCATTTTCGCGCAGTCGGAGAAGGGCGGCATCAAGCATTATTTTGTCGAGAATGACGACGCGAAGAACCCGTTTGAAGACATCAAGATCAGCTACGACTATCTGAACGCTTTGCGCTTCTAGCTGCCGGCACTTCGGTACGAGGGAGGGGGACCATCGTGCGTAAAGGGGCTGTGGGTCTGGCGTGTGTCCTGGCTAGCGCTTTTCTTCTATTGATTGCGGCGCGTGCTCAGACTCCTGTCTGGAAGCAGCTTTTCAATGGCAAGGACTTGACCGGGTGGAAGCACGTGGGACCGGGCGATATGACTGTCGAAGACGGTCTGATCCGAACGCACGGCGGGATGGGGCTGCTCTATTGGACCGGAGGCAAGTTTGGCAACTGCCGCATTCACGTGGTCTACAAGATGCGGGACTTCAATGATAATTCCGGCGTATTCATTCGGATTCCCATCGAGCCGCGGGAGCCGTGGATGCCCGTGCATTACGGATACGAAGTGCAGATCGACAATCATCCCGAGACATCGAACGAAGACGAGTATCACATTACGGCGGTGCTCTATTCCCTGACTAAGCCGCTGGCCAAGCCAGGCAAACCTGGTCCCGAGTGGAACACGATGGATATCACACTCGACGGGCCGCACACGATCGTGGTTCTGAACGATATAAAGGTCACCGATTACACCGAGGGGCAGCCTGTTCCCGAGCGGAAATTTGATTTTGAGCCGCAACGCGGCCGCCGGCCGGATGAAGGTTATATCGGTTTGCAAAACCATAGCGACAACGACATCGTGTTTTTCAAAGAAGTCAGCGTGCAGGCGTTGAAGTAACAGCTTTAGAAAGAAGAAAGAGCCAAACCAGGAGGGTGAGATGAGCAAGAAAGATTTCTCGCGGCGTGAGTTTCTGCAGAGCACGGCGGGGGCTACGGGTGCGCTGGCGGCCGCTCCAAGCATCTTCCTAAAGCCGGAGTACATTCCTTCGGCACTGGAGAGGGTTGCTCCGAGCGACACGCTGCGCTTCGGAATTATTGGGATTGGGATGCAGGGTTCGGGATTGCTCACAGCTGCCGTGCAATTGCCTGGTGTGGAATGCGTGGCGGCTTGCGATCTGTACGACGGGCGGCACCTGCTGGCGCAAGAAATTGTCGGAAAGAAAATTCCGACGACGAGGCGCTATCAGGATTTGCTGGATAACAAGAACATCGATTGCCTCATCGCGGCGGTGCCGGATCATTGGCATAAGCAGGTGGTGGTGGATGCCGTGAGCGCGGGCAAGGATATTTATTGCGAAAAGCCGATGTCGCATTCGGCGGCGGATGGATTGGCAATGGTGGCCGCAGCGCAGAAGACGAACCGCATCGTGCAGATTGGTTCGCAGCGCGTCAGTTCCGTGATTTGCGCGAAGGCCAAGGAGATGCTTGGGCAGGGAATCATTGGCACGTTGACGTTGGTAGAGGGGTCGCTTGGACGAAACGATCCGACGGGAGCGTGGGAGTATCCGCCTCCGCCGGACCTTTCTCTGATGAATCTGGATTGGGATACGTGGCAGGGCACTGTGCCAAAAGTGCCGTTCAATCCCAATATTTTCGCGCGTTGGCGCTGCTGGAAGGAGTATGGGACAGGGCTTGCTGGCGATTTGCTCGTGCATCTGGTCAGCGGCATGAACTTTATGCTGGGTTGGAATGCGCCGCCGAAGAAGGCGATGTCTCTCGGCGCAATCCTGCGTTTCCAGGATGGGCGCAACATGCCGGACGTGCACGCCACGCTGTTCGATTACGGAAGCGCGCCAGTCTATCTGCGGTTGAATCTGGGGTGCGAGACTCCGGAGATTTATCGCTTCCAGGGCTCGAAGGGCATTCTGGAAGTCACCGAATTCGCGATCACGTATTACCCGCAGACGGGAGAGGACTCCGCGCCGAGTTACTACACGTCGGGCTATCCGCAGAAGATGCGCGATGCTTACGTGGCGGAATGGCACGCGAAAAACGATCCGGCTCCCGGCAAAGAGCCTGTTCTGGAAGGGTTCACCTATCGCGGCGATTCTTGGGACGATGAAAAGCCACACCTCTGGCGATACTTTCAGGGCGTCAAGACCCGCCAGCCTGTGACGGAAGACGCGGTGTTTGGAAACAACGCAGCGCTGGCATGCCACATGTCCAACCAATCGTACTTCCTCAAGAGCGCCGTCGTGTGGGATGCGGCCTCGGGAACGATCAAGCCCGCTTAGCAGCGCCACCAAACGACCAGTCCCGCAGGTTAGTTACAACTGGGCAACAGCGCAACTTCCGCTGGCGCACAGGGTTTTATGACAAAGCTATTGAAGCGAGGAGCGTCGCAAATGCGTAAAAGTCACATTTTTGGATTGGTTTTGCTTGGATTGGTCATGGCGTTCATGCCGGCCCGGTCGTCGGCGCAGATCAGCGTCGGAGTTGCCGTGCACATAGGTCCTCCAGCGCTGCCTGTGTACGCTCAGCCGATCTGTCCGGGTGCGGGTTACCTTTGGACGCCAGGATATTGGGCGTATGGCCCCAATGGATATTTTTGGGTGCCGGGAACGTGGGTTATGGCGCCAGCCGTAGGATTGCTCTGGACGCCCGGATATTGGGGCTGGGGCGGCGGCGGATATTTTTTTCATGCCGGATATTGGGGACCGCACATTGGTTTCTACGGCGGAATTAACTATGGATTTGGTTATGGAGGGGTTGGGTTCGTTGGCGGACGCTGGAATGGCGGAGTGTTCGCGTACAACACGGCGGTGATGAACGTCAACACTACGGTGATTCACAACACGTATGTGGACAAGACCGTCGTCAACAACGTCACCGTGAACAACCATGTGAGCTTTAACGGCGGGACCGGCGGAGTGGTCGCCCAGCCAACCGCAGCGGAACGGGCCGCAGAGAACGAACACCACGTTGCTCCAACGGCCATGCAAACACAGCACGAGCATACCGCGAGCACGAATCGCGCGCTGCTGGCTTCCGAGAATCATGGCAAGCCGGCTATAGCCGCAACCACGAAGCCGGGCGAGTTTAACCACGGTGTCGTGGCAGCCGGAGCTCCGCATAACGCTTCTCCAAACGGCGGGAACCGGCCTCCGAGCAACGCGGCCGACCTACACATGACAGACCGTCCGCCCTCGAGCACCGGAGGCACTGCGTCCAACAGTTCGCACCCCAATACGAACTCTGCGAATGCTTCTCACGGGAACAATGGCTCGAACAATCCGCCGAAGAACCAATCGCACCCTCAGAACAAACCTCCGGCGCAAAATAAACCGCCTAAGGAAGAAGGCAAACCGCACAAGGACTAGCTGCAAACAGGGCAGAGAACAGCTCCAAGCGCGAGGTTGCGCGCTCGGAGCTGTTTTTATTTAGGATCCCGGCAGCGGAGGGCAACCGGGGAATTCGCGAAGGGCCGTGTTTCCGATGTATTGCAGGTCCTCGATGCCGATCTTGCTGGTGTAGAAGCCGTCGCAAGTGCGCCTGCGCAGGAAGGCGAAAAAGGCCACGCCCTGGCTTAGAGATGAATCCTGTTTCGCGTTTTTGCGGAAGGCGATCAAGTCCAAAACCTCTTTGCGCTGCTCGGGAGTGCAATCGAGAAACACTTTGGAGTAACGGTCGGAGCAGAAACTGTCCAGCCATTGGAGACCGCCACCGAGGATAAGTTGCCACTCCTCATTTTCGCTGGTTAGCAGATCTATGAATTCGGGAGCGCCGGCTTCCACAGCGCCTCCGGATTTTTCGTCTTTCGGGATGATGGTGTCGCAAAGCGTGGTGAGCATCTCATACTGGTGCGGCGAAAAATATTTCGGAACATATTTCCCCCCAACCGAACTGGCTTTTTCATTGTGAACCACTTGATGAGCGTATTCCGCCGCTTTTGCAGGGATCACTTGCAGCACGGAGCTGCTTACCGCGCCAACGGCCAGCGTTCTCAGGATGTCGCGGCGTGTTACCGAGTGTTCGCTCATAGATTTTCTCCCTGAGGTTTTTCTTCTGTTTCTGGCGCTGGTATCGGAGCGCCTACAAATTGCCTTTCTTCGCTTCATCGAGAAGGTACTCGGACGAGCGCCAGGCTAATGCCATGATCGTCAGGGTCGGATTCTTATCGGGATTCGTAACCAGGGGCGCTCCATCCATGACAAAGACATTCTTGATGTCGTGAGTCTGGCAGAATCCATTTAGCACCGAACTTTTCGGGTCGGCGCCCATGCGGGCGGTGCCAACCTCATGGATGATTTTTCCGCCTTCGGCGATGCCGAACGGGCGCTCACCGCCTAGAGGGGTCTTGGTCTTGTACTCGCCGCCAGCGGCTTCGATGATGGCACGAAAAGTTTCCTGCATGTCCTTAGCCTGGCGAATTTCGTACTCGCTCCACTTGAAATGGAAGCGCAGGACGGGGATGCCCCATTGGTCGACGACGTCGCGGTCGATCTCACAGTAGGTGTCGGGATTAGGAATCATTTCGCCGCGTCCCGCCATACCAATGCCGGTGCCGTAGGTCTGTCGCGCGCGCTTCTTCAAAGTTGCGCCGTAGCCTTCCTCTTCATGCAAGAGATCATTAAATTCGCCGACACCCGGCATATCGCGGCCGCCGCCGAATTCGATGTGATAGCCGCGGGGAAAATCATTCTTGCGGTCAAATTTCCACCAGGGGATGTACATGTGCATACCGCCGACGCCATCGTGATTGTGCGGCGGCATTTTTTCGAGCTGCGGAATGATGCCCCAGCCATCGCTGCCCACGGAATCCGTTAGGTATTTGCCAACGGCGCCGGAGGAATTCGCAAGCCCGTTGGGGAATTGCGCGGATTTGGAATTGAGCAGCAGGCGCGCGGATTCGCATGCGCTGGCGGCGAGAACGACGGCGCGAGCGTTCACGCGCTTTTCGGTGCGCGTGGCCTTATCAATATACGAAACGCCCTCGGCTTTGCCGTCTTTGCCGAGAATCACCTCGCGCGCCATCGCTCCGGTGATCATCGTGAGCTTGCCGGTTTTCATCGCCGGCGGAATCATCACCTGGCTGGAACTGAAGTTCGACGCGGTGACGCAGCCGCGCCCGCATTGCCCGCAGTAATGGCAGGGAAGCCGGCCATTAACGGATTTAGTGAGGATCGCAAGGCGCGACGGAATGCAAATTACGCCGATCTTGTCGCAAGCTTTCTTGACGATGAGATCCGTGCACCGCGGTTTCGGCGGCGGGAGAAACATGCCGTCGGGAGCGCTCGAAACATTTTCCTGCGTGCCGAAGACGCCGATGTAGGACTCCACTTTGTCGTAATAGGGCGAGAGATCGTCGTAGGTGATCGGCCAATCGTCGCCGAGGCCATCGCGCGTGGCGGATTTAAAATCGATCGGGGCGAAACGCAACGCAATGCGGCCCCAGTGATTCGTGCGGCCGCCCACGATGCGGGAGCGGAACCACTGAAAGTTTGAGCCCGGCGCGGAGGTATACGGTTCGCCTTCGATTTGCCAAGCGCCATTGGGAGCCAGGAATTCGCCAAAATTTTCCGCCGCGCGGCCGCCCACGCCGATCCCTCGATGTGGCAATTCATAGGGCCACATGAGCATCTTGAAATCTTTTTCTGGGTAGACGGGCGGACCGGCTTCGAGCAGCGCGACGCTGAGGCCTCCCTCCGTCAGGATTTTCGCGGCAGTTCCGCCTCCGGCGCCGGAGCCGATGACGCACACGTCATACATTTTCGGCGAGCGAATCACCTGAGACATTTCGTGGACCTCGAGTTACAGCTCGTTTTGCTTCATCTGAGTAACGGCGAAATCGCAGGCGCGGGCCGTCAAGGCCATGTAGGTTAGCGAAGGATTGACGCATGCGCTCGAAACCATACAAGCGCCGTCGGGGAGGAAAAGATTTTTCACGTCGTGCGCCTGGTTGTGCGCGTTCAGGACGGAGGTTTTCGGGTCGCGGCCCATGCGGGCTGTGCCCATTTCGTGAATCCCAAGTCCCGGCGGCGAAGGCTTCTGAAACGGAGAAATTTCCGTAGCGCCAGAAGCGGCGAGAATCTCGGCGGCTTGGACGGCGATGTCCTTCGACATGGCTAATTCATTTTCGCCCCAAGCACAGTGAATCTTCAGAGTGGGGATGCCCCAGGCATCGACCTTCCCATTTTCTATTTCAACGTAATTCGCGTGACTCGGGAGGCACTCGCCGAAACCGCCAAGACTCATGCGCCACGGGCCGGGCATCTTCAGCGCGTTCTTGAATTCGGGGCCGAGACCTACCATTGCCGCGCCGCGCGACCAGCCGTCGCGGCTTCCACCGCCCTGGTAGCCGTAGCCGCGCAGAAAATCTGGCTGCTTTGTTTTTACGTTCCTGAAACGCGGAACGTAGATGCCGTTGGGACGGTTGCCGAAGGGCATTTTGTCTTCATGCCCGGGCATCCTCCCGCTGGCGCCGGCGCCCATGTGGTGGTCCATGAGGTTGTGGCCGAGCTCGCCGCTGCTGTTGGCCAGGCCGTTGGGAAATTCAGGCGTCGCGGAATTGAGAAGAATGCGTGTGGACTCGAGCGTAGAGGCGCAAACAAAAAAGACGCGCGCTTTAAATTCGAGGGCGTTTTTGGTTTGCGCATCGATCACGCGAACGCCAGTAACGCGGCGGGTCGCGGAATCAAAAACCAGGCTGTGAACGACGCTGTAAGGCCGGATGGTAAATTTGCCAGTTTTTATCGCGGCGGGGAGAGTCGAACTCAAGCTGCTGAAATACGAACCGGTAATGCAGCCACGGTGGCAGACGCCGCAATAATGGCAGGCAGCGCGTCCTTTGTGGACGCGAGTGAGCACTGCGGAGCGCCCAATGGTCATGATGCGGTCGTCGAAATGTTTGGCGAGCGCGGCGCGGACGTCCTGCTCGACGCACGTCATTTCCATCGGCGGGAGGAATTTTCCGTCGGGCAACTGCGGCAAGCCCTCAGCTTGGCCGCTGATGCCAGCGAACTCTTCGACGTAGTCGTACCAAGGGGCGATGTCCGCATAGCGGATCGGCCAATCTACGGCGACTCCTTCTTTCAAATTGGCTTCAAAATCGAGATCGCTCCAGCGGTAGCTCTGGCGGCCCCAGGTAAGGGACTTTCCGCCAACCTGCCGGCCGCGAATCCAGGCAAAGTGTTTGCCTTCCTCGCAGGTATAAGGATTGTCCACGTCGCTGACGAAAAATTTGTTGGAATATTCATCGCAGGCGTAATAACACTCGCGTTGAATGGGCTGGGTCTTCATGCGGGTGACGTGATCATCCCATCCGCGGTATTTCAACTCCCAAACCGGAACGTGCTCGACATAGTCCCGTTCGGGAACGGTTGTGCGTCCGGCTTCCAGGATTAGCGTGTTGAGACCTTTTTCCGTGAGCTCTTTCGCTGCCCATCCGCCGGTAATTCCCGAGCCGATAACGATTGCGTCGTAGGTATTGGCCGCCATGCGCGTCTCCCCTATGCCTTCTTCTCTGTCGCTACCGGAACGCAACCGTGTTGGGCGCCGGGAATGATTTGCAAGCCGAGTTCACGTGTGAACCCAACTTCGGAGGTGTAATAGCCGTGAAGAGTGATGCCCTTAAACACCACGAAGAAATTGCCTCTTAGTTGCGTGTCCCAGTCAGGGACGGTGTTGCCGTGACGCGCGGGCCGGCCAGCAAGCATGCCGACAGCCTCGTCCAAAGCGCGCATCAGCGCGAGTTGCTGCCCGGTAGAAGCATCGACGAAGTTTTTCCCGTACAGTTCGTTGCTCTGCTTGTCCACACCGGCAAGACCACTCAGAAAATTGTTGCGGTCATCTTCGATGGCCCAATCGGTGAGGATGACATCGATGAACTCGTTCACGCGGGCACCCTTGGCGCCCGGCGTGTCGGTCTCTGGAATGATGATTTCGCTCATGAGAACAACCGTGGCGTTTTGGTGCGGATTGAGCGTGCGCAGCGCATATCCAGAAGCGGGATGCGCTTCCTGAAAAAAGGCGAAGAGCTCGGGCGCTGCTCCTGTGGCAATAGCACCCGTGGCAAGAAATTTCAAGGCATCACGCCGTTGCATAGAACCTCCCTAATTCGTTTTCTGCCGATCCATCATCCTTCGAGAATTTCTTTGCGAACGTTTTTCAGGACGTAAGCGGCACGCTCGACGCCCACTTCGCCGGAGAGAATGGGATCTTCATTCTCGATACTGAGTATGCCTTCGTAGCCGATGTCCATATAGGCTTGCACGACGGACTTCCACAGACTGGCGCTATGGCCGTAACCTACGGCGCGGAACGTTTCCGAGGCATTGCCGAGATCGCTGGTCTCGAAAGCAAAATTCAGCACGCCATATTTTGCGACGTTGTCCTGAAAAAATACCGTGTCCTTCATGTGTGCATGAAAAATCATGCCTTTTTTGCCCAGGAAGTGAATCACTTCCACCGGGTCGCAGCCCTGCCAAAAGAGATGGCTTAAGTCGCAGTTTGCGCCGATCTCTTCACCGACGGCTTCGCGCAGCTTAATAAGGGTTCGCGGATTGTAGACGACAAAGTTGGGATGCATTTCGAGCGCGATGCGATGTATGCCGTGCTCACGAGCGAATTTTGTGGCTTCCTGCCAATACGGAATGACCTTTTCTTTCCACTGCCAATCCTGCATCTGCGCATATTCGGGCGGCCAGCGATAGGTGATCCAGTTTGGCTGGGCATCCGTGGGCGTACCGCCGGGGCATCCGGAAAAGCCGACGATCACTTTTACGCCCAGCCGCTCGGCGAGTAACACCGTTCTACGAAAGCTTTCACGATCCCGCTGAGCATGTTTTTCGTCCGGGTGAACGGGATTTCCGTGGCAGCTCAGCGTGGCTACCTGAATCCCGCGATCCGTGAATTTTTTCTGCCAGGCTTTGGCTTTGGCGGGGTCGTCCAGAAGCTCTTGCACTGGACAATGTTTCGTACCCGGATAACCGCCTGTGCCGATCTCCATCGCTTCGAGGCCGAGCGCGCTTACCTTGTCGAGCATTTCGTCGAGAGAAAATTTGTCGTAGACGGGATCGAAGACGCCAATGGGAATTTTGCGCTGCGCCGAGGGGGAAGCCGTCGATTGCCTCCTCGATGCGGGAGCAGCGTCATCACTAGCACGAACAATGGAGTCTCTCATATTGACTCCTCCCGGAACAGCCGCGGCCAGCAGACCTCCGCCGGTCGCAGCGAGAAATTGCCTGCGGTCAACCGATTTACTAGGTCGCGTGCTGCTCATGCCGAACCCCCCCAAGAGCCCTTCTCACCCTGGACAAATTACGGCCCGCGGCATTATACGCCTCTTGAGCGAGAGAGGAAGTCACAAAATCGTTTTAGTGGGGACGAAACGCGAAATTCCGCGATCAAACAGGTGATCCGGCAGGGCTGGCAATTTAGGGAGTAGTTTTTGCGGGATGTCTGGGGTGCGAACGGCCGTGTGAAATGTCGACTAGAGTTTTTTGCGGCCAAGCGCTTCGAGGGCCGGGATAGAAACAGCGGCGGTCGTAATGCGCTCGGCCGGCACCTTTCGATTTTGAATCGCGTCGACCAGCATTTCAATGGCCTGGCCGGCGTTTGGCGGAACAAAAACAGTAGCGGCAAGCAGTCCGCTTCGCACCCATGCCTGGCCCGTTTTGGGCAGGCCGTCGCAGCCGGTGAACGGCAGCTTCAGCCATCGTTCGCGCTCGTCCTCGTTAGTTAGTTCCTTGAAGGCATCCCGCGCCCCCATCGCCATGGAGTCATCCTGCGCGGAAATGAGATCGATCGCGGCTCGCTGAGAGGTGGTCAGCTTCAGCCAAGAGCGAACAGCACGTTGCGCGCTTTCCTGAGTCCATTGGGCCTTGAGCATATTGACCTGTACGCTCGCGGGCTTCGTTTCTTGCATTCCTAGAGTCCGTTCTTTAGCTGCGGAATTCTCCGAAGGTCCCTGAATATAGAGAACGGATCCTCCGCCGCGGAGCAGGGCTGCCATCTGGCGCCCCTGGATGCGGCCGATCTCCACGTGGTCGGAACTGATGGCGAAGAGCGGTGCCGTCGAAGACTTGCGCAGTTCCTCGATGTAATTTGCATCGCGATTCAAGATTACCCAGCCGATGCCTGCGCTGACGGCTGCGCGCGCCACTTGAGGCAATGCCGTGCCGCCGACAGGTTCAAAAATGATGGCGTCGGGGCGCAACTCTTTCGGGGATTGAACGGCTTTCAGGATCTGCGTGCTCTGGTTGATGGCGTCATTTTGTGCGTGGATGATTTGCACGTCCACGCCGAGTTTGCGCGCGGCCTGCTCGGCGGATTCCGACTGTTCGATTTGGTAGTCGTTGTCGTCGGTAGTAAGAGAAATCAGGAAATTAAGTTTTTTCATTCTCGTCTCAATAAGTGATGATGCTATTCCAACACAAACAGCGTCACGGGAGAGTCAGAGCCTCTCCGATTGGTGCTTAGCCTGACATCAGTTGCGAGATAGTTACATTCTCGAACGCGATAGCCTGGCAGGCTATTGCTTTGCGAAGTCGTCGAGCGCTGCGCTTAGACGTTCGAGGCCGGCGCGCAGGCCCGCGGTCTCGCCCCCGATGCCAATCCGGAAATGCCGCGGCATTTCAAAGAACGCGCCTGGCACAACCGTTGTTTCATACTTTTCCCGCAATAAGTTCAAGAAGGATTCCGGATCGCCTTGGATGAGCCGCGGGAAAAACACTGTTCCGGCGGGCGGGCGGAAACATTCGAGGTCTTGCCGCGAGTCGAGAAAGGAATCGACCAGAGCGCGATTGGCGGTGAGGAGCGCACGCGCACGTTTGCGAAATTTCTCCAGATGATCGAACGCGATCACGGACATGCGCTCAACGGTGTGCGCTGCGACAGCTCCGAACAAATCGTTCAGAAGCCACATACGCCCGGCCAGTGGCGGGGACGCCAGCACCCAGCCGCAGCGCAGGCCGCTTAGACCATAGACTTTCGTCAAGCTGCTGGTCACGATAAAAGGATTGTCGCCGGCGGTCGCGATGGCCTGCCCAATGGGAAAGCAGTAGGGCGCGGCGCGGTCGAAGAGCATATCGAGGTAAACCTCATCTACCAACACATGCGCGCCCACGCGCTGTGCCATTTCACCGACCGCGCGGAGCGTTTCTGCCGGCAACAGCGCCCCGCTCGGGTTGTGCAAGTTGCTCAGAACAATCAGCCGCGTTTCGCGCGTAATCGCCCGTTCCAGCTCCGCGGGTTCGAGTGCGAATCCGGTTTCAAACCGCCGTGGGATTCGCTTGACTCGCGCTTGCAAGTACTCCGCGACGTCGAGAAGAGGTCCATATACGGGATGCTCGATCAGCACCTCATCGCCCGAGTCGAGCACGGCCGCCATCGCCAGATGATTCGCCATCGAAGTGCCAGTAGCCGCAACGACGCATTCCTCGGGCACGCCATTGTGCCGGGCCAACCGCTGCTGCAGCGCCGCATGACCGTACGCGCCAGGGGCAGTAATCTCCAAATCTTCCAGACGCACCGGAAACTCGGAAAAAGGAACACTGATCAAGCCGCTGGTCGCCAGATTAAAGCGTGCATGTGAATGCGTTTTCGCCCATTCCATGTATATCGAGCGTTTTGCTTGCCCCGAACCGCTCATATCGCCGCTTCTCCCTTATTTCTCGCTTGCCATAAATAGTATGCGGGCAAACCCGCGACAGCGATAGCAAGTCCGATAAACGAGCGTTTTGGATCGTGCGCAAACGTGCTGACGACCACGATCCACTCCGCCGCGATAAACAGCAGAGTTGTCCACGGGTGTCCCGGCACGCGAAATTCGACGGCGGGCGATCCCCGAACCGCCGCGCGCCTCCGCATCACAAGCAAGCACACTGCCGTCAGTCCGAAGAACAGAGAATCCATCGCCACGACGTAATTGACGACTTGCGCGTAGGTTCCCGTCAGCGCAATAACAATCGCCCATACGCCTTGGAGCAGGATGGCAACTACTGGCACGTGCGTCCGGGGATCAATCCAAGCGACGCCGCGGAAAAAGATGCGGTCTTCGGCCATCGCGAAATAGACGCGCGGGGCGGTCAGCATCGATTGAGCAAGAAATCCAAACGCGGAAAAAGCAATTCCGGCGGCGATCAAAGAACCGCCGCGCGGGCCGAGCAGCATCTTCATCACCGAGGAGGCAGGCGTCATCGTAGAGGCGAGTCCAGCCGGACCGAGCGCGCGGACGTAAATGAAATTCACCGAGGTGTACACGACGATCACGCCAAGCACGCCAAGAACTAAACCACGGGGAAGAGTTTTGCGCGCATCGCGGACTTCGCCGCCCAAAAAGCTGGATGTCTGCCATCCTCCGTAAGCAAACAAGACAGGCGTCATGGCCGCTCCGAAGGTGAAAAGGAGGCTCATGGATACCGGCTGGTCCAAAACCGGGTGCCACGAAATTTGCGATGGCCCGCCGCGCAGCAAACTGAAGAGTTCGAGCATCCCAATAGCGGCAATCGCAGCCAGAGTCATCACGGATTGCACTCGGCTGCCTGTGCGAACACCCAGGCAGTTGATGATCGTGAGCAAACCCAGCGCGGACACCGCAACGAGCGAAGCGCCAACCTGCCAATGCGTCAGTTCGAGAAAGTACCGGGCAAATGTGACGGCGACGGCGGCCATACCACCCGTCTGAATCACCAAAAGAAGCACCCAGCCGTAGAGGAAAGCCACGGCGGGATGAAGCGCTTCGCGCAGATAGGCGTATTGGCCCCCCACAACGGGTAAACGGGCGGCCAACTCGGCGTAGATAAACCCGCCGACCAGCGCGATAAGACCGCCAGCGATCCAGGCGCTCAGAATGAGCACGGAAGTGTGCACTTGGTCAGCAACGAGGTACGGATTGATGAAGATGCCCGCGCCGATGATCCCGCCCATTACGGCCATCGTCGTACCAAAGAGGCCGAGTTGCCGGGCCAGTCCGCCGCCCTGCTCTGCCTGTTTGCTCGGGTTCTCGGTCATTTTCATCAAGCCTGACTTATGCTCCGCGCCGCCGGACTGCCCCTCCGGGCCCTTCGCGATCGGGGCGTACTCTACCATCGCCGCCTCTGGCCACAAAATTTGTCGGCGAGCAGAACCCTTCCACCAGGAAGGAAACGGTATTATTTACTATTGATCCCGTCGGATTGTCTGTGCCACAAAGGAGTCGTCGCCGCGCCGCCAGGCTTGATCCAAGAGAAAGCCTTTGCCGTCTTTGATTTGCGAGATGGGCGGTTACCTCTAGCCGAGGCCTTAAGTTTAGGAGTATCATGTGCTGAGATTTCCGGTCCCCTAACCAGGTAGTCAACGGGTGTGTCATGTTTGCATGTGTCCAGAAGCATTTCCGGGTCATTCTTTTTGCAACTTGCGTTCTTCTGCTGCCGGTCGGCGTGTGGGCTGGTGGGCAACAAATGCCGGGCCCTGGCGTTTCCCTCACTCCGGGTCAAGCCCACTTGGAAGATGCAAGCCTGCAGGGCGACATTGATGTTTATCTAAAAGGACCCAACGGGACGCCACTGGGTGGTTCCGCGGTGGTGACCTTAACAAAACTGAGCGGCGAATTCGTTGACCAGCAAACCGCGAAAAATGGCTATGCCAGGTTTAATGGCATACGCGCGACGGAATACAAAATTCAGGTGTTGTCTCCCAAATACGAAGCAGCCGTCAAGCAAGTCGAGGTTCAGCAACAGTCGCTCGCAAAGATCACCATCGAGATGACTCCGTTATCTGCGGAAGATGCCGCCTCATCGGTGGGCCTCTACGCGCTTGCTCCCAAAACGCAAAGGGAAGTAGGGAAAGCCCTGGACGAGCTGCGGGCCAACAAGCCCAATGATGCGCGCAAGCATCTCGAAGCCGCCCAAAAAGATGCTCCGAAAAGCGCTGAGATCGAGTACCTATTCGGCGTTTATTCGCAGCAGGTGAACGACCAGGTCCAGGCCAAGGCTTATTGGATGAAGACTCTGGAACTTAATCCCAAGCACCTGAGTGCGCTGCTCGGTATTGGCCAGGGTCTTCTGCAGGAAAACAAACCGGCCGATGCGATGCCGTACCTGACGCGTGCTGCCGAGGCCGAACCGTCTTCCTGGCGCGCCCACGCGCTCCTCGCCGAAGCGTATGTATTGCAGCACCAGAACGATGAAGCCGTCAAACAAGCCGAACGGGCGATCGAGTTGGGGCACGAGCGAGCCGCAATTGTTCAGCCGCTATTGGCACGGGCTTTAGCCGCGCGCGGGGATAGGGACGAGGCGACAAAGGTTTTGCAAGCCTACGTGCAGGCGCATCCTGCGGACGCTGCGGCAAGTAAAGACCTCGAAAGACTAAAAAATCCGCAAGCTGCGGACGCCTCTGGCGACGCCACAGCCGCGGCTAGCGAGTTGGCTGCCATGACCAAGGAAGCCACTGCTCTGCCTGCATCTTCCAAATGGCTGCCGCCCGACATCGACGAGAAAATCCCGCCGGTCGAAACGGGCGCTTCCTGCTCAGTGGACGATGTCGTGAGCAAAGCCGGAAAACAACTCATGGAATTGGTGAAGGACGTGGATCGCTTCGCCGCGACCGAATCGCTCACGCATGAATCGATCGGCAAAAATGGGCTCGCCTCTTCTCCTGAAAAGCGCAAGTTCGATTATGTCGTATCCATTCAGGAAGTGCAGCATGGCTATCTGAACGTCGAGGAATACCGGAACGGCGCCGGTGGTTCCGCGGCTGACTTTCCCGATGGAATCGCTACGAATGGGCTGCCGGCTCTCGTTCTGATTTTCCATCCCTACAACGCAATTAATTTTGAGATGACCTGCGAAGGATTGGCGCGATGGAACGGCGGGCTTGCCTGGCAAGTCCATTTTAAGCAAAGGCCCGACAAGCCGAACACGATCAAGAGGTACAGGATCGGAGCCGACGGACCATCGTATCCCGTTGCACTGAAGGGCCGCGCCTGGATTTCTGCGGACAACTACCAGATCGTTCGGCTGGAAACGGATTTGGTTTCCCCGGTGCCGCAGATTCGATTGCTGGCAGATCATTCGGACATCGAATATGGACCCGTGAAATTCACCAAAAGCAATGTGAATATGTGGCTGCCCCAGAGCGCGGACGTGTATTACGACTGGAAGGGCCGGCGTACTCATCGCCGCCACAGCTTCAGCAATTACATGCTCTTCGGCGTTGAAGATAAGCAGAAGATATCGGTGCCAAAGGTCGACGAGACCTCCACCGTAGGTGCTCCAGGCGACGCGGTAAAACAAAAGCCTTAGCGAGGCGGCTTTTCCAGCAATCAGCCCGACCGAAATAATTTCAACCGGCAATCAGAGGCGGGCAAATCACTTTATTGTGGAATGTGTCTGTCGCCGGAGGAACTGGCCTGCACCCGGCCGGCCGACAAACTTGCCAGCCTCAATCACGGCCCGCCCACGCGAGAAGACCGTCTTCGGCGCTCCTTTGATCTGAATACCCTCGAACATCGAATAATCCACGCGCATGTGGTGGGTCTTTGCGCTGATGATTTGCTCCAAGTCGGGGTCGAAAATCACCAGGTCGGCGTCCGATCCCACCGCGATGGTTCCTTTTCGCGGATAGAGGCCGAACAGTTTTGCAGGCGCGGTGGCCACAAGCTCCACGAAGCGGTTCGCGGAGAATCGCTTTCCATGGACTCCGCCAGTGTAGATGAGGCTGAGGCGGTGCTCGATGCCCGGGCCGCCGTTCGGAATTTTGGTGAAGTCATCCTTGCCCAATTCCTTTTGCTCTTTGAAGCAAAATGGGCAGTGGTCGGTAGAAACCACTTGGAGGGTGTCTTTCGCCAGCCCTTGCCAAAGTTTTTCCTGGTGCCACTTTTCCCGCAGCGGCGGTGTGA
This sequence comes from Candidatus Acidiferrum sp., assembly GCA_035272765.1. GTDB lineage: Bacteria > Acidobacteriota > Terriglobia > Acidiferrales > UBA7541 > Acidiferrum. The sequence goes on along the minus strand of DATEQG010000039.1, from coordinate 3,534 downwards.
AAACGTACTTCGCGCCCTCGAATCCGGGAGCGTCCATGTTTTCGAGGGACAAGTACAAATATTGGGGGCAAGTCTCCGCATACGCAGGCAGGCCTCGGTCGCGCGCCTCGCGCACTTTTTCCAGCGCGTCGTTGCAGGAGAGATGAACGATGTAAACAGGAGCGCCGGCCATTTCCGCCAGCGCGATCGCGCGCGAGGTGGCCTCTGCTTCGGCGGTCGTGGGGCGCGTCAGCGCATGATATTTCGGAGCGCGTTTGCCCTCAGCCAGTGCCTGCTGAACGATTACGTCGATCGCGCCGCCATTTTCCGCGTGCATGCAAATCAAGCCGTCGTGCTTGGCTGCTTGTCGCATCGCGCGGAAGATCGTGGCATCGTCAAGCATAAACACGCCGGGATACGCCATGAAAAGCTTGAAACTCGTGACGCCTTCGTGCACCAGTTGGCCCATCTCCTCGAGCTGCGCGGCCCCCAGGTCGGTGATGATGCAGTGGAAGGCGTAGTCGGCCACAGCCTTGTCATGCGCCTTTTTCATCCAGGTATCGAACGCCTGGCGGAGAGTTTGCCCTTTGTACTGGATGGCGAAATCGATCAGCGTGGTGGTGCCGCCGAAAGCCGCCGCAATCGTTCCGGTTTGGAAATCGTCGGCGCTCGTCGTGCCGCCAAAAGGCATGTCCAGATGGGTGTGAACATCGATCCCGCCGGGAATGACGAGCAGTCCAGCGGCGTCAACTACCCGGCCCGCGTTCTCGATGGGAAGCTGATCTGCAATCGCTGAAATCTTGTCGCCGTTGATGCCGATGTCCGCAACAAAGGTGTCCGACGCCGTTACGATCGTGCCGTTTCGGATGATAGTGTCAAAACGCATCTCTGAGCCTCCAGCTTGTCCTAGAAAATCAACGGGCCGTAATCACTTCGCGTAAACAGGCAGGATCTCGCGCGAGTACACATCCAGGGTTTTTTCTTCCTCGCCGCACATCAAATAAATATTGAACTGCGTGACGCCAACCTTGCGCAGAGCTTCGAGCTTTTTGCGGTGGGCTTCCACTGGCCCAATGATGCAAAAACGGTCGATGACCTCGTCGCTGACGAAATCGGCGTTGTCACTGCCCACTTCGCAATGGTGGTGATAGTCGTATCCGCCGCGGTTTTTGACGAACGACGTGAGCGAAGGAGGCAGTTCTTCAGGTTTGTATTTCGAGATTAGGTCCATCACGTGATTCGAAACGAGTGCTGGGAACCAGCGCACATGGTCTCTCGCAGTCTTCAAATCATCCGACGGCCAAACGGGCGCAGCGGACATTACCTGGAACTTGCTGAAGTCGCGCCCGGCCTCTTTCGCGCCCTCGCGCACGAAGCCCAAGCACCAGTCGATCAAATCCGGATCGGCGAACTGCAGGATCACTCCATCGCCGATTCTTCCGGCGGTGCGCAATGCTTTCGGGCCGTATCCCGCGACCCAAACGCGCGGCACTTCACCGCTCGCCCACGGGAAATTTGTCGCAACCCCATCGAGCTCGACTGTCTTCCCGGCGTTTAGCTCGCGGAAGACATGGACAAAAGCTTCCAGATTTTCAAGTGTCGTCGGTTTTTTTCCGAGCACGCGCCGCGAGCTGTCTCCGCGGCCAATACCGAGCTGCATGCGTCCGCGCGAGGCCAGGTTCAATGTTGCAAAGAGGCTCGCCGAAACCGTCACATCCCGAACCGCCGGATTTGTAACGCACGTTCCCAGGCGCATCGTCTGCGTGCTCGCGGCCATTAGCGTCAGCAGCGGGAAAGGCTCCTTCCAAATCACGTGGGAGTCGAAAATCCAGCCGTAGGAGAAACCTCCCGCTTCGGCCTGCTGCGTCAGGCTGACAATACGGTCGATGTGAATATCAGGTTTAATTGTGATACCGAAATCCATGACGATTGGCCCTCCTCAGTGCGCTGCTTCCGCGACCGGTTCCGCTTTGCCCATTAGAACGAAATAAGCGAAAAAGCTCACTGCAAACCCGACGAACCAGGCGTAGTTGTACAGCACACGAAGCCGGGGGACGAAGAGTCCCACGAAAGCCACGCCAGCGCCTGCTGCAAGCGCAAGGATCGCCTGCCAATGGACACCGCGCGAATATTCATACCGTCCGCCGCGCTGGTAGAGGTCTTGCGCCGAAAGATTTTTCTGGCGAATCACAAAATAATCGCAGATTAAGACGCCGGCGATTGGGCCAAGGAATCCGGAATAGCCAACCAGCCAGCCGAAAATGTAGCTGCCGTAGCTTGACATCAGCTTCCACGGCTGCATCGCGATGCCCATCACGCAGGTGATCAAACCTCCGGTGCGAAAACTGATGCGCCGCGGAGAAAGATTAGAGAAGTCGTTCGCGGGCGAAACAACATTCGCGGCCACGTTGACGTTTAGCGTGGCCATGAGCAGCGCAATCATCGCGATAACGACAGCCCACGGATTGCCGAGCCGCGAAAGCACATCGACGGGATTCCAGAGAGCTTGGCCGAAAATAATCAGAGTCGCGGATGTTACGGCGATGCCAATGAAAGAGTAGAACGTCATCGTTGCGGGAAGGCCCAAAGCCTGGCCAAGCATTTGATCGCGCTGGCTGCGCGCGTAGCGCGTGAAGTCTGGAATGTTGAGAGAAACAGTCGCCCAAAAGCCCACCACGCCGGTAAGAGACGGAACGAAGAAGCGGAAAAATTCGCCGAAGCTGCCGAATTTAGAGGGCGCAGCCAACATGGGACCGAAGCCACCTGCCTTTCCTTTTGCCCATAGCAGAAGCGCAAGCCCGATGAGTAACAAGAACGGCGCCGAAACGCCTTGCAAAAAGCGAATGGTTTCAATGCCCCGTAGAATCACCAGGACATTCAGCAGCCAAAAGAAACCGAAACAAATAGCCGGGCCGTATTGAAAATGCTGCCAACCCGGAGCCAGCGTGATCAGCATCGCGTTGATCGCTTCGCCGCCAATCCAAGTCTGAATCCCAAACCAGCCGCAAGCCACAAGCGCGCGCAGTATGGCTGGCACGTTCGCGCCCAAGACGCCAAACGAAGCGCGCGCAAAAACAGGAAAGGGAATGCCGTAGCGCGTTCCCGCGTGCGCATCCAGCAGCATCGGAATCAGTACGAGCACGTTGCCGAGAAAAACCGTGAAGAGCGCCTGCTTCCAGCTCATGCCGCCGGCGATCATTCCGCTCGCGAGCATGTAGGTCAGAATGTTGACGCTCATGGCGATCCAGAGCGCGGCGTAGTTGTAGGTGCCCCAGGTCCGGCGTTCCGCCGGCACCGGAGCGAGGTCTTCGTTGTAGAGGGAACTGTCGCGCACCGACCGCGATTCAAACACTTCGGGATGAGACTTTGGTACTGAAGAAATCGGTGTCTCGCTCATCGGACAACGGTGCTTACGGTTATCACGCTAATCCGCCGCCTGCGACGATCCGGGCTTGCGCGTACGCACAATCTCGTCGTAACTTTCCGGTCGCCGGTCGCGATAGAACTGCCAGGTCGCCCGCACCTCTTTGATTTCGTCGAAATCGAGATCCGCGA
>DATEQG010000038.1:0-72458 GCA_035272765.1 Candidatus Acidiferrum sp. | reverse complement strand
ATTCTGGTCTTTGGTGGGAAGGCTATTGTCGGCGGCGAAATACCCCCTTGGATAACGAATTGTGAGGCCCTCGCGTTTTACCTGGATTTTCAGTTCGTGGAAGTTTCCATCCAGCGAATCGGCGCCGATGTAAAACCCGAGGGTGTAGGTGACGGCGGAATCCTCGATAGCTTTGCGGATTGCGCCTGTGAGGTCGTTGGTGTTGACGAAGGCTCGGCCTCCGGTGTCATCCGCCATCTTTTGCATGGCATCAATGCCGGTAGGCTGGTCGGAGTGTTCCGCACGAACAGTGAGTCCGAGGATGCTGCGAGCATATCCATCGCCCTCATCGAGGTCGTCTCGCGTGGTGGCAGGCGTGAGGGGAAGCAAGCCGCGAGCGTCGACAGGATAGGCGGCGATGTTTGCGCGAGTCAGAATGCGGGCAATAGCGGAGCCAGAAAACGGAAGATTGGCTGTGAGCCAAAGCAAGTTCTTGCGGCCCGGAATATTGGCGACATGGGAGGCAATCGCCGTTAGAGCGGCCATAGTCGCTTCAGCACGGGCTTGATTATTCAGCGACGCCAACTGTTGCTCGCCCGCGCTCGCTGCATTGTTAAAGAGGGGGCTGTCCTGATTCGGAAAATGGTACTGGCCGGGTTCAGCCATTTCGCGTTGCGTCTTCGATGTAGGGTCGTAGCCACGCACAATCGCCAAAAGCTGAGCCCGGTCGCAAGTAAAGTCGCAGAGCACGTGCAGTGTATCGGTGAGGCCGTAGATGGCGAGGCGATCATTGGGATCAAGCTGATTCAGGAACTCGAGCAAATGCTGCTTCGCATTGGCAAGGGCATGGTCTTCGAGCCAAAACGGGGTGGTCTCGTTCGCCAGCGGGGCGGAGCCTGTAAGCGTATTGAGATTGTCGAGGAGAACAATCGTCACGCTGCGCGGCTTGTTCCCGCCATATCGCGGCAAATCGGAGAACGTGTTTTGGGGCAAGGGCTGTGCAGGTTGTGCGGCAAACTCGCTGGATTCGAGAGAGAAAACGCTGATTTTCTGCGGTTTCCCACGGTCGAGCACTACGAAATCGTCCTTCTTCAAATCTGCGACCGGGCCGTTCTTGTCACGGGCGATGACACCTACCTGAACCATCCGAGTGGATACGCTAATCGTTGGAGGCTGCGGCGTGTTTTGGGCCGAAACGGCAGTCGTCGCCGCCCCTAATGCAAATAACGCAAGCGCAGTCGGGACGCGGGCCACGAAGGGTACGATACTCTCTGGGGGATTCGGTGTCATCCAGAACGAACGAGCTAGGGACATGTATCCCGATTTTAAGTCCGGATGCCACCTCCCGATTAACGCCGTTACCATACAAGTGAAATCGCCGCGATCCTCAATGTCCGGTTATGCGATTTGCCAGGATTTAAGAACGGATCGACCCATAGCGGGACAAATGTCCAAAAATGGACGGACTTTACCGGCCTCCTGTGTGTAACTCCAATCAGGCTTCGGTTCGCACCTTTCGTCAAATAACCATCAGTGAGCATTCTGTCCCGAAAGGACTGTCACCTTGAGAACGCTGAAAAGGGTTCTTCCGCTTTTGACTGCGCTTCTTGCTGGCTTCTGTCTTCCCGCCGCGGCTCTCGGGCAAACGATACCCAATGGTGAAGCGATCGACACAGAAGTGCGAAAGATCATGACCTATACGCACGGCAACGGCATGGCCGTTGCCGTCATTGATCACGGCAGGGTCAAGTATGTCCACGCTTACGGCATCCGTAACGCCAACGGAGATCCGCTGACCACCGGCACTGTCATGTACGGCGCGTCGCTGACCAAGACGGTGTTTGCCTACACTGTCATGCAACTGGTCGATGCAGGCAAGCTGAACCTAGACACTCCCATTAAGTTTGATCTCGACAGTCCTTTGCCGAGCTATGGTCCCGATCCCGTTTTTCCGGACAAGTATGGACCGTACAAGGACCTCGCTGACGATCCGCGCTGGGAAAAGATCACTCCGCGTATGTGCTTAACTCACTCCACCGGCTTCAGCAACTTCTGGTTCATCGAACCTGACCAGAAGCTGCACATCCATTTCGAGCCAGGCACGCGCTTCAGCTATTCGGGCGAAGGTTTCATCCTGCTGCAATTCGTCGTCGAACACGGCCGCAAGGCGCAAGGTTTGGGGCTCGACGTCGGCGACCTGACCAAGGCCAACTTCGACCGGCTGGGAATGCCTCGTACAAGCCTGGTGTGGTCTAACGGTCAAGACACCAACGTTGCTGATGGATGGAACGATCAGGGCCAGCCGCACCCCCATGACAAGCGCGGCAAGGTGCGCGTGGCCGGCTCAATGAATACCACCATCGCTGACCTGTCGAAGTTTACCGCTGCCCTGGTAAGCGGCGAAGGCCTCAGTCCTGCCTCACGCGCCGAAATCACAAAACCGGTATTGCATATTCCCACTGCCAGTCAGTTCCCCCTCTTCCTCCCCGATCTGCCGCCAGCTGAGCAGCGCAAGGACTTGTACTCGGGGCTAGGCGTGACCCTGTTCGACGGCCCGCAGGGCCACGGCTTTTACAAAGGCGGCCACGACGGCCAGACCGCCAACACCATGGTCTGCATCGAGGCCAGCCAGCGTTGCGTCTTGATTCTCTCGAACGACGTTCGTTCCGAAGCGGGCTTCGCCGAACTGGTCAGGCTTATCCTCGGTGACACTGGCGTGCCCTATGACTGGGAATATGGAGACCACGCAGGAAAGTCGTGAGTTCGCTTTGAGCGCGTCGAGGTTCGCCGCGATTGCTTCCGAATGACGGGCAAACCGAAAGTAGTTCGAAGAACGGACGAACTCCGGGGCACCGCAAACCGCCGAAACGTCTGGATGCAGAACTATCGTCGCGTAGTCGTCCGACAGGAACGGCATGCCGAAAACTTCCTCGCGATGCTTCACCTCGCCTCAGCTTTGATCCTACTCAGGCGCTTATGAGACGAGTTCTACTCACTACTTACCATTCACTAGAACCTATCTCACAAATGTCTGGCATTCGGTCTGTGCCGCTCTTCTGCATAATTTCCGGTTTGCTCGTAATCCGTCCAGAATCGATGCCAAGCGCAGAGATCACTTCGTACAAGCCGCCTTTCGGCGACTCATCATCATCTGCCAACCTTGGCGCGTGCTGTCCTCCCGGGCGCGCCCTGTGCTATTTCGGTGGCAACCCAGCGGACCAACGACGACTCGCCACCCGGCTGCGATATCGCGCCATCAGTTCGGCTGCGGACAAGTTGGGCTGGCTCGCCGCCACTGCCGTTGCCTTCGTGATGTCTGCCGGGAGAACTTCAGCCGCCGCGGCCGAATCAACCAGGTTGTAGTCGCAACCCGCTATGCTCGGGTGATTTTCGTCGCACGGGATGAGCAGACAGGCGTGCTCCTCTGTGTCGCCTGGATCCAAGCCAAGGCAGGCAATGTCGCCGGCATCGTTGATCACATACGCCGCGGTGACAGACATGGACGTACCGGGAGAAACCAGCGTGTTCAGGTCGGCTGGAGACGCGCCATTTTCCCATATCAGGCCATGAGAAGGACCGTTAAAGACGAATGAGGAGCCGACGATTTGTCCTTGCGTATTGATGCTGGCTGACTCGCTTTCCGGATAACCGAGGGTTCCCAAATCCGTCATCACTCCGTTGCGCCAGAGAAACGCGTGGCGGTTCTGATCACCCAAGAGGTTCGAGAATCCCACCACTTCTCCTGCGTTGTTGATCCAGTGCGGAGCTGCGAAAGTCCCTCCTAGTGTCCCGAGATCTTTCATGCCTTCCGGCTTACTCCAAATGAATGGGTGGTACGTCGCATCTCCGGGCAGGTTCGAAAGACCAACAACCTGCCCACTAGCGTTCATAAACAGTGCTGCGCCAAAGGTGCCGCCGAGGCCACCCAGATCAAGCATCTTTCTTTCATTTGGATCCCAGAAGAAGGGGTCGATGGTCGGAACACCACTCGACGGATTCGCAGTAAAGCTGGTGAAGGACTCGCCCGTAATCTGCCCGCGATCGTTGATAATCGAGGCAGCACTGTCGGGTCCGCCGAGTGTACCCAGATCTTGCATACCTCGCGCTTTGGTCCAGACAAAAGCATGCGTCTCGGTGGTAGCGGGTGCGGTGAAGAGGAAGGTCTCTGTAAAGCTATAGCAAGGCCCCTCGAGGATGGGGTAAAAAACGCAAGCAAGCAACGTGTTGTTCGCGAAAGGATCGAAGGTCCCATTCAATGCGGCACCCACCGCCTGACCTTCGTCATTCACGCCATTCGCGATGCTTTGGGTCCCGCCGAGCGTTCCCAGATTGGTTACTCCACCGTCCTGCCAGAGAACCGCGTCGGCTTCCGGCCATCCAGTGGACGGATCGACCGCCCCGTTTTGCGAGATTCCCGCGATCTGCCCGTTTGCGTTGATCCAGATTGGATAGGTGCTTGTGCCACCCGGAAGTGAACGCAAGGGGGTCAAAACACCCTTCTGCAATATCCAGCTTTGGTCAAGGTAGCAGTCCAGGAAACAGTTTGGGCTGAAAGGATCAGGAATAGCGGTGTCAGAATAGCCAACGAACATTCCACTGTTGTCTAGAACGAGTGAGGAAGGGTTTTCAAAACCACCTCCAGGGCCGCCGAAGGTCCCAACGTCGATCAGTTTGTAATGATGGTGGCCGGTTTTGGCTTCTTGCGCAGGTGTTAGCGGTGCCGCCACCAGCGCAGCAAGAGCAAGCGTCACGGCAAGCAGAGTGCGGGTCCTGGAATTCATGTTCTTCTCCTGACGGCAGGGACGGCCACTAACACTGTGGCTCTCCCTCATGCGGGTCAATGGCAGGCGCGTGACGTTGATATGACCTTTTTATTCCTTGGTGAAGTGCATGGACGTCGGGAGTTTACGGGTATTATGAATGTCGAGGCCCGTCTCATTATCCCGTGCTAAACTCTGCGGACTGTCCCCCTGGTAGGCATCCCAGATGGAGAATCCGGCCGCATCCAAGCGCATAGTCCGCTTCGCGGAATTCGAACTCGACCTGCGCGCGGGCGAGCTCCGGACAAACGGCCATCACGTCATCCTCCCTGAAAAACCTTTCCAGATCCTAGCAGCGCTACTGGAGCGCCCGGGCGAGATGGTCACGCGGGACGAACTCGTCAAGCGGCTATGGCCCGCCGGGACTTTCGTTGACTTCAATCTCGGCCTGAACAAAGCCGTGAATCGGCTGCGTGAGGTGCTGGAAGATTCCGCGGAACAGCCTCGATTTATCGGAACCATACCCAAGCGAGGATACCGATTCGTTGCCCCAGTTGTTGAGGAGGGACCAGCGGCGACCTCTAAGATATCGGCAGACGTGGCGGATTCTTTGCATGTTCCTGCTAGTGATTCACAATTTGTGGCTTCCGGCGGCGTCGAAGCAGCAGCCAAGCAGGGCTACTTGAAAGCTGCGGCGCTTGTGGCCTTCACGCTGGGGATTGCTTTGGCAGCGGGCTACGCCCTGCACAATTGGCTAGGGCGTAGCCGCAAGCCCAACATCGAAAAAATCCAAGTTACGAAGCTAACCGACAGCGGCAAAGTCCACCGTGTGGCGATTTCTCCCGATGGTCGCTATGTGTGTTACGCACTGTGGGGCCGGAACGGTTTGGGCTTATGGTTGCGCCAAGTGGCGACCGGTAGCGACACACAGATACTGCCGGCTGACGCCGTCGGGTTCTCGGACCTGAGCTTTTCTCCTGAGGGTAACTACATCTATTACGTCAGAGCTGACAAGAACGATCCAGGGTTCAACTACCTCTACGTAATGCCAGTACTCGGGGGGCCGCCTAGATTACTAGTGGAGGATATAGATTCTCCGGTTAGCTTCTCTCCGAATGGCAAGCAGTTTGTTTATACGCGCGGCATGCCAGCAGCAAACGCTAACGAAATAAGGATCGCAAACGCCGACGGCAGCGGGAACCACTTGCTGGCGACCGTGCCGAACACGTATGCCGGCTTCCAGGCTGGAGCGACCTGGTCACCGGACGGCCGAACCATCGCTGTTCCCTTGGAACGCTCTGCGAAACAGTCCTTCACACTCTATGCTGTGTCCGTTTCCGATGGCAGCGTGCGCGCCCTGTATTCCAGCTCTAAAGCGATTGGACGGCCACTCTGGCTGCCGGAAGGAGACACGCTGTTGCTGGTCATGGGTGATCAGAGTGGACGCGGACAGTTATGGACGATTTCCTACCCCAAGGCGGAGATTCGGCGCGTCACCAATGACCTAACGAATTACGGCACGCGAGCTGACCTTACGCGTGATGCAAAGGTGATGGCTGCGGTGGCGAATCAGTACGTGGCGAATGTCTGGGTGGCTCCGGCAGGGCATGAGGACTCGGCCAAACAGATTACCTCGATCGCCTTACCGTTGATGAGAATCAGCGAGTCTCCCGATGGACGTTTATTAGCAGTCGGCCAGGACGGCAAACTCTGGAGTGTGCGGGCCGACGGCACCGAGCGGGCTCCTTTCACGAATGCGCAAAACGCGGATGCGCCCACTCCCTGTGGCCGGTACGTTGTGTTTACTGCGTCTCGGACAACTTCCACGGACCTGGTACGGGTTGACGGCGATGGTTCAAATCCCGCCACTTTGGTCAGCGGCGATCTGGCAGGTTGGAGCCTGGTGTGCACGCGAGACGGCAAATACGTTTTCTACACGGACTCACGCCCTCCACACATGATTTCGCGAATCCCTGTGGAGGGTGGTACCCCGGTGAAGATCGCGGAGATTCTTGGCGAGATGTTGGTTGGCACCCTGACCATTTCACCAGATGATAGGTTTCTAGCCTACCCCTACGAAGAATACACGCCCGCACCTGTTCGAAAATTGGAAATCATCCCAGCAAAAGGGAACGGGCCCGCAAGAACCATCCCTGCACCAGAAGGGGCTAACTGGGTCGGATGGTCTCCCGATGGAAAGAATCTGCAGTATATTCGGACTGAAAATGGAGCGTCAAACATCTGGGAACTGCCCCTTAATGGAGGCAAACCACGACAGCTAACGCACTTCCCAACAGGCGAGATCTTCGATTTCCACTGGTCGCTTGATAGCAAGCAACTATTGCTGTCGCGTGGAGAGATCAGCAGCGATGTCGTCCTGCTGAGCAATCTTCGTTGATTCGGCGCCCCTTGAGTTCTGAAGCTGAGGTCCGACTGAAACTCTCCATAAGATTACCTGGAAATCATTCTCCCAACCCAAATCAATGACAATAATCGCGTTAGCGTTGACCGAACCGACCAACTCCCGGATGGTCGGCAATCCGGAAGCGATTCGAAGAACGCACGAAACCCGGAGCACCGCAAGTCACCAAGCCGTCTGGCTGCAGAACTTTCGTCGCGTACTCGTCCGACAGAAACGGCAAGCCGAGAACTTCCTCCCGATGCTTCACCTCGCCCCAGCTTTGATCCTGCTCAGCCATTTGTCAGACGAATTCTGCTCACTACTCACCATTCACTGGAACCTATCTCACAAATGCCTGGCATCCGATCTGTGCCGCTCTTCCGCATAATTTCCAGGTCGCCCCTCATCTCACTCAAGCCGCGCCTAACACGAATGGCGTTTCGATATTCCGTCGAATGGAGTTCGTCGTGTTCGTCTGAGGTCTTGGCTAGGAGATTCAGGCACGATCCGAATAAACGGGTGGCGCGCTATTCGTAGCGCAACGCGACCATGGGATCGACATGCGTGGCGCGCCGCGCGGGAATCCAGCAGGCCGCCATGGCCACAAGAATCAGCAGCGCGGCCACAGCGAGGAAACTAGGCGCATCAAACGAGCCGATTCCAAAAAGCAAGCTGCTCATGCTTCGACTGAGAAGTGCCGAAAAGCCCAAGCCAAATGCCACACCCACCAGTATCATGGCCAGTCCGCCGGCGAGAATCAAGAGCAGAACATCGCTCTGCTGCGCGCCAAGAGTCATGCGGATGCCGATTTCCGGCGTGCGCTGACTGACCGAGTAGGACATCACGCCATACGTTCCAATGGCCGCGAGAATCAACGCCACCAGACCGAATGTACCTAGCAATTCGGCGCCGATGCGTGGCGCCGTTAGAGACTGGAGCAAAACTTGACCCACCGTCTGGACGCGAACCAGCGGAATGGTTGGAATCAAGGACTGCACAGTGCTGCGCACGGTCCCCAACGCTTTCGCAGGATCTCCATTCGTGCGCACATAAAGCGACACGAACGGCGAATAATGCTGCTTAAGCGGCATGTAAACAATCGCCTGCGGCGGTTCTCCGAGCGTCGAATACTTGACCGTATTCACTTCGCCGACGACGGTCACGTCCCAGGTTTCCCCCAGAAAATGTACGTGCTTGCCCAGTGGGTCTTGGCCCGGCCAAAAGCTTTCCGCCATGGCTCGATTGACGACCGCGACCATAGCCCCTCTAGCGTCGTCCTGCTCGTCGAAGTCCCTCCCGCTCAGCAAAGTGATGCCCGCCGTCGAAAAGAAACTCGGCGCAACGGCCACAATCGGAGTCAGCCTGCCATTGCGAGGATCGGTAATATCCACGCCGTCGGTGAATGTAGTCCGCTGAAACCCACCGCTGAAGGGCCCGTTATCAGCCACGCTCGCGCCGGCAACCTGAGGAAGCGCTCTCAGCCGTCCGACAACGTCCCGATAGAAAGCTTCGGCTTGGGGCTGCGCGTAATTCTCGGCGCCCAGGTCCACAGTCATCACGAGTTCGTGTTTCACTTCGAACCCAGGGTCGACTTGCTGAGCGTTTCGCAAGCTGTGGATGAATAGCCCAGCGCCGGCGAGAGCAACCAGCGATAGTGCCACCTGCACCATGACCAAGATGCCGCGAAGCCCATACCAACGCGCGCTCCCGGTCGGTGCGCCCGTGCGATCCTTCAGCGCCGCCATGCGATCCGTTTTCGAAGCTTGCAACGCCGGAATCAGCCCGAACAGAATCGTTGCCGCGAGCGCGAGGACCAATGTGTACAGCAACACACGCCCGTCCAGTTTGAGATTAAGGTTCCGGGCGAAGAAGGGTGGCAGCAGGGACACCAGCGCGGTTTTGCCCCAGTAGGCGAGAAGAATTCCCAGCGTGCTTGCCACGAGCGCCAGCAGCAAGCTCTCGGTGAGCAGCTGTCGGATCAAACGCATTCGCCCGGCGCCCATCGCAAGCCTCACTGCGATCTCGCGCTGGCGTTGCGCCGCGCGAGATAACAGCAAATTTGCTACGTTTGCGCAGGCGATCAGCAGAACGAGACTAACAATCAACATCATAAGTGCTCCGGCGCGCGCAAACACGCTGTGCAATTGCGGCGGAATCGCGGTTTCATTGATGGGCACGAGTGTCTCGTTGCGGCCGCCGTTCTCTTTCGGATACTCCTTTTCGAGCTCCTCCCCCAGAGCGTGAACGGCGATCTGTGCCTGCTTGAGGTTGACGCCGGGCTTGAGCCGCGCGACCATGGCGACCATCCGGAAACCCCGGTTATACATTAGCTTTTTGGTGTCGTCATCGAGCATTAGATCGCGCATCGAGATCGGAATCCATAGATCCGGATTTCCCAATACACCGACGCTGCGGAATTCTCGTGGCGCGACTCCAATGACGGTAAAATCCTGATGATTCAGTTGAATCGTGTGTCCCAAAATTCCCTTGTCCCCGCCGAATTGCGTGTTCCACAGCCCAAAGCTCAAGACGGCGACGGGTCGCGGGGCCGCGTCTTCTTCTGCCGAGAACCCGCGTCCGAGAAACGGCGCCACACCCAGGACGTCAAAGAAATTTCCGTTCACCAGCTCGCCAAATAGCTGCTGTTGCTTGCCGGAAACCACGTATTGGAGCCCGGTGAAAATCGCAATCGATGAACCAGAGAAGACGGTTGTCTTCTCGTGGTAATCCACAGCATTGAGGTAAGGGGTGGGCAAATATTCTTGCGGTGGGCCTTTGCGGCTCTGCGCGTTCGAATAAAGACTCACCACACGCGCCGGTTCTTTCACTGGAACCGATTCAAGAAAGAATGCCTTAGCCAGCGTGAAGATCGTCGAGTTCGCACCTATGCCCAGCGTAAGAGACAGCACGGCCACAGCAGTAAATGCGGGTGATTTGCTGAGCAACCTCACTCCATATTTCAGGTCTTGGAGAAGTGTCCGCATCCGCGGTTGAGCATACGTAATGTCTTCTGGAAGCACAATGGAAAAGGTCCAAGCCTGGGATCTTCACGTAAAAGATTCTAATGGGGATATCGTTGATCGGCTATGCGATCCACATGCGGCTTTCAAACAAGCGAACAGCGAAGTTCTGGTAGGTTTGTCGGCAAGCTGGAAGCAACTCGAAGAACGGACGAACCCCGGGGCGCCGCAAGTCACCGAGACGTCTGCCTGCAGAACTATCGTCGCGTAGTCGTCCGACAGGAACGGCACGCCGAGAACTTCCTCCCGATGCTTCACCTCGCCTCAGCCTTGCTCCTACTCAGGCATTTAGGAGACGAGTTCTACTCACTACTCACCGTTCACTGGAACCTGTCTCACAAATGCCTGGCATTCGATCTGTGCCGCTCTTCCACACAGTTTCCGGTTTCCCGTTGTGTGGGAATTGAGGGCAAAGGTCACCACACTTCGCCTACTTGTAATAATCGTGGCGGGATAGCGTCTTAGATTCTGGCGGGCCGCATGCACGCGCCACCGAAGAGGCCGATCGCGATGATGCTACTTGAAAACTTCCTCCAGGACCTTCGCTACGGCGGCCGGATGCTTTTCCGTAACGCGGCATTCACTGCAGTTTCGGTTTTAGCACTGGCGCTCGGCATAGGCATCAACACTGCCGCATTCACAGCCTACAAAGCCCTGGTACGGAAGCCTCTCGATGCTCGCGATCCCGGTCAAATGGTGAACCTTGCGTTGACGCTGCAGTCCGACGCGAACGCTTCGCAGTTTAGCCATCCCGACTACGAGGCGTATCGCGATCAACTGCATTGCTTCAGCGGTCTGATTGCAAGCTCGCACGATCTGCTGAAGCTCACCGAGGCTGGCGGCGTTCTGAGCGGACGCTCCAGCGCTGCGGGCTCTCTTTTCGGGCGTTTGGGGCTGTTACCGCCAGGATTCAAGAGCGCCGAAGTCGCCGATACGCTGATTGTCTCCGAGAATTATTTTTCGGTGCTGGGCGTCGCGCCCTTACGAGGTACCACGTTTGAATCGATCGGCGCTCGCGAGCTTGTTACCTCGCCCGCGGTTCTCATCAGCGAAAACTACTGGCAGCGGCGGTTCGCCAGCGATGCTGCGGTGCTCGGCAAAACGATCCGTTTGAATGGCGCACCCTTGACGATCATAGGAGTAACGCCCCATGATTTTGTCGGGACTAGCATGGAAGCGCCGGACTTTTGGCTGCCGCTCAGTCTCGAACCATTGGTTCATCCTAACGCAGACCCTCTTCATGATCGCGAAGACTTGCATTTGCGATTGTTCGGCAGACTCGCGCCTGGTGTCAGCATGCAGCAGGCGCAAGCCCAGACCAATCTGGTGGCCTCGCGCTTGCGCACGTTGCACGACGTCAATTCCGAATGGAGCAGGCCCGCGGCCGCTCTCATAACGCCGGGCTCGCCATTGCCCGGCAAAATGGCGCCTGGGCTCAAGTTCACGATTTTGCTCATCATGGTCGCCGTGACTATGGTTTTGGTCATTGCATGCGCGAATGTCGCCAGTCTGCAATTGGCTCGAGCGACCGCACGCCAGGACGAGCTGAGCACGCGGTTGTCAATGGGGGCCAGCCGCGGGCGCTTGGCGCAGCAACTGCTGACGGAAAGCGCATTGCAAGGACTGTTGGCGGGGATGATCGCATTTCCCAGCACCTGGGCCATCTTGAAGATTGGTGCCAACTTGTTCACGCAGGCTTTTCCTGTCGAAGCTGGCACGTTGGTGCTCCACGTAGCGCCGGATTTCGAGATCTTCGCTTACACACTCGCGATTTCGGTGTTTGCCGGCCTCTTGTTCGGGCTCGCACCGGCGCTTGAGAGTTCCCGCTCGGCACTTTTATCTGCGGTCAGGGGCAAGGCGGGAAGCGCTCCCGTTCGCAGCCGGCGTCTTCGCGAACTGCTCATCGCGTCGCAGGTCGCGGTCTGCTTGGTTTTGATGATCGCCGGAAGCATGTTGATCCGCAGTTCGCTGCACACGCTCGGCATGCCGACGGGCTACGACGGCAAACGCGTCATGGATCTCGACTTCCGATTCCCCGAAGGATCGAAATACACAGCTGAGCGAAAGCTAGCCATCGTCCGCGAACTTCGTAGCCGAGTTGCAGCCGTGCCCGCAGTTGTAGCAATCACAACGGCTCGCGCACCGGACGACAGCAACGTGCGAGCGGCTGCTGTATCACTCAACGGAGAAAATCCTACCTCTAAAAATAAGCAAGGCATCCTCTACTACACGTGGGTGCAGCCAAATTACTTCAGAACGTTGGGCGTTGCGATACTGCTTGGCGAAGGCTTCGCTGACGACACGCAAAAGGGTGAACACTCGGTCGTACTGAGCGAATCTGCCGCCCGGCAACTCTGGCCCGGAGGAAACCCGATTGGGCGCAGTTTGCGTCTGGGCACGGGCGAGCAGTTTCACAACAGAGGTGATCTTCTTCCCGATGGGCCCACTTGGCAAGTAATCGGCGTGGCCAACGATACACGCGGCGTTCAGTTGGATGGAAGCGACGCCGCGCAAGTTTATCTGCCGCTTCCCGAAGATCGCGTTCAGGATTATCCGATCCTTATGCGAACGCAGTCCGACCCGATGCTGGTGAGTCGTGCGATAGACGACGTCGTTGCCTCGATGGATGCTGACCTGGTCGTATCGACTTCCACGCTACAGGAAATGCTTCGGCAGACACCGCCATTTTTGGGCGCGCTGTTTGCCGCCGCGGTTGCATGCACGGTTGGCCTGTTCGGGCTTGTGCTGGCCGCGATGGGCATCTACGGCACGGTCAGCTACGTAGCCGTGCTCCGCACACGTGAAGTCGGAATACGCATGGCCATCGGCGCTCAGAAATGGGACATCGTTGGCCTCATCATGCTGGACAGCACGCGGCCGGTGCTCGCGGGGCTCGCTGTAGGAATGCTTCTAGCGGTTGGAGCGTCGTATCTGCTGCGCGCCGTCCTCTATGGAGTGCACCTTGTGGACAGCGTTTCGTTCCTCGGCGCGTCCCTACTGTTTCTGATAATCGCTTTGCTGGCCACGCTGCCGGCGTCGAGTCGGGCAACCCGCGTGGATCCGATGGTCGCGCTGCGCTACGAATGACCTGAGCTGTGGAGGTTTTAATTATCCTGAGAATCCTGCAGCCTGTGGCCGAATACGGCGCCTAAACGAGAACTCAAGGCAGAACATTCCGGGCGGATAGCCGGCAATCCCGAAGTAATTCGAAGAACGGACGAACCCCGGGGCGCCGCAAGTCACCAAGGCGTTTGGCTGCAGAACTTTCGTCGCGCAGTCGTCCGACGGGAACGGCACGCTGAGAACTTCCTCCCGATGCTTCACCTCGCCTCGGCTTTGATCCTGCTCAGGCACTTATGAGAAGAGTTCTACCCGCTACTGACAATTCGCTCTCCTAAACTCCTCCACCTTCTTCCTTCGAAATTATTGTTCCTCCTCGGGAGCTTGCTTAGGTTTCGCTATGGCGTTACCGGTGTCCACGGAAAATAGCATGTAGTTCCTCAGCGTGTGCGTGTGGTGGTACCGCTTTCCTCGCAGCTCCATGAACATCTCCGCATCCCACGGAAGCCATAACGTTGTTCCGCTGTGCTCAAACTTCACGGGGCCGTAGTCGATGAGCAGGTGATCCCGTGTGAGTTCTAGATCTTTCACAGGTTCGCGAAGATCCGTTTCTATATGGAGCACGTCGTAGCTGCTCGCGGCAATCCACACACGGCCCTTCATGGGTATCGAGTATGTGCCGCGGCTATTCGTCCAGAGTCGTATGCGCGACGCCACTTCCTTGTTCTGTTCGAAGCGCAGTCTCCAAACAGCTTTGCCCCGCCACGTTCCTAACCCCTCACACTTGTAGTTAAGATCGCCATCGTAATGTGGGTCGAAAACGCTCAGTGCGAGAGCGGCCAGGCCCTGCGTCGCCAGCGAAGTTGGAAAAGATTCAAGATTTTCCCCGCCATCGCGCTTCTCTTCCAGAAAAGACATTCCTGGCCTCGGGTGCTCCACGAAGATGAGATAGCTGAAATCCTTCTCGCGCACCGGCCCGGGAATACCATTGGAGTCCACTTCTTGATGTTCGATGTGTTCGGTCGCTAAAAATTTCTCGAAGTTCCCGAGTTGGCGCATCATTTTCGCCTGCGTCCTCCGAACCAAATCGGTTTCCGAGCACGCAACATCCTGGACGGCCGGATATTCCTTGCTGTCGATGTCCGGAGGTGCCCATGGGCGCACTGCCGCTGGAGTAGGCGTAAGCGACGTCACAAGCGGAAGCAGTGGTTGAGGCGGCTCGAGATTCGAAACCGTTGTAACTACCGGCATCTCCAACGCAGCGAGCTGCTTTTTAGCCTCAGGCACGGCGGGATCGTTAGGAAAACTCCGGATGACCGTTTCGAACGCTCTCTTCGCTTTCTCTCGGTTTTCCTCCTGGACCAGAATTTGGCCCAAGAGCATCCACGCCGCCGCATGATCCTTGCCGAGTTCAACAGCGCGCGTCGCATGAGGAAGCGCCTTTTCGTAATCCTTCTGTTGAACGTATGCATTGGCGAGCAGCAAGTGGGTGCGCCAGTCCGCGCCATTTACCTGGTAGGCCTTCTCCAAAGTCTCCGCAGCCGCTGCGGCGTTCCCCGTTCGAAGCTGAAGTTCTCCGAGAGACAAAAGCGAGCGCTCATGAGCAGGATAAAGGGAGAGAACCGCCTGAAATTTAGCGCGCGCGGCATCGAAATGTTCCTGCGTGTATTCCACCATGCCGAGCAAGTATTGGACGTCTGGATTGCCTGGTGCCATCTTCGCTGCCTTTTCGAATTGCGCGCGAGCCGCGTCATATTGATGCCGCCGCATCTTGTCCAGCCCTTTGTCAACTTCTGCCTGCAACCGCGGCGTCATGAGCGTTCCGCTTGGCGCGCTGCTACCCGAAGCACCCTCGTTTTCCCTGTGCAAGTAGACATAGAGGAAACTGCTCGAGCCGCCCCCAAAAACGGAGGCGCGTTCGGTGGCGGTCTTATAACCGACCGCTGATACTTCGACATCGTATTCGCCGGGAAGAATCTGCGGAAACGTAGCGGTCGAGTTGCCCTGTGTGGAACCAGTTACATGAAGGCCGCCTGGGGTAGAAAGCGTGACGACAGCATAGCCGTCGAGCGGCATGCCGTTTGGTTCGCGCACGCTGACGTTTACGTCGACGGGCCCTTCCGAGAGAGAGGAAGGGTCGCTGGGCCGCTGCCCGGCACTTTGCCGGGGGACTCCGCCAGATGGCGGTCGCGCGAGAATGACTGCCGGAAAAACAAGCAAAGCGCAGTAGGCCAGGAGGCCTGGGAAAAAGCGTGCGAGCGAAATGCGCCGAGGTAGCATACAAACCTGGTCTGACCACCGAAATCTCCTCAAACAGTAGCCAAGAGTAGCGAGAATGGTCAAGCGAATCGTGATGCGGAATATGGTGCGCAAGAGTCTCGCAGCGGAAGCAAGAAGAACCAGAGTTGCGCAGGCGAGAGAAAGGGTCGTCACAGCGGCTTGGAATTCGCTATAGTAGGCGAGCCGAAAGCAGGGAGGGGTTTATGCCACAAGTAAAATCGCGAATGGAACGAATGCCGCGGCCGGCAGTTTTCGCAACGCCCGCCGAGGAGCGGCGCCACCGGAAGGAAAAGCTTGCGGGAGCCTTCCGCATCTTTTCACGATGCGGGTTCGACGAAGGAGTGGCGGGCCACATCACGGCGCGCGATCCCGAAAAGCTTGACCATTTCTGGGTGAATCCTTTTGGAATGCATTTTAGCCAGATTCGCGCATCGGATCTTTTGCTCGTCAATGATCATGGCGAAGTGGTGGAAGGCGAACGCGAAGTGAATCTTGCGGCGTTCGCGATTCACTCGAGAATTCACAAAGCGCGTCCCGACGTGATTGCGGCGGCGCATGCGCATTCGCTGAACGGCAAGGCCTGGTCTTCGCTGGGGCGGCTGCTCGATCCGCTGACGCAGGACGCTTGCGCGTTTTACGAAGACCATGTTGTGTTTGACGATTTCAGCGGCGTGGTTTACGACACGGACGAAGGCGACCGCATTGCCAAAACGCTTGGCGATAAAAAGGCCGCGGTTTTGTGCAATCACGGCTTGCTCACCGTTGGGCAAACCGTGGACGAAGCGGCGTGGTGGTTCATCACCATGGACCGGTCGTGCCAGGCGCAATTGCTCGCCGAAGCCGCGGGAGAGCCGCGCAAGATTCCGCATGAGACGGCGAAGCTCACGCACTCGCAGGTGGGATTGCCGATGGTGGGGTGGTTCCAATTCCAGCCGCTGTGGGACCGCATCACGCGGGAGCAGCCGGATTTGTTTGAGTGAAATGAAAATGGAAAGCAAAGAAGTAAGGAAGTAACGCGGTGACGGCAAAAAGAAACCTTGGGCGGCCATTATTTTAGGGTTGAACGGGCTGCAAGGTAACGGGCGCTTGTCCCGCTGGCGGCGCGGGTTTTTTGGAGTTCTGATTTTTCTTGCTCGTGTCTCCCGCTCCTTTTTGGGTTTGCGGCGCGACTTTTTCCGCGGACTTAAAGGGCGATTGCTGGCCGGAGCCCATTCGTTTTAGAACAAATATTTTGTCGCCGTCTTCGAGGACGAGCTTGACTTCGTCCTTGCTCAGCCATTGCACGACAGCGGGCGTGACATGCTGATCCGCGAACTGGAAATGCAAAGTCCAGGAAGAGAGATCGCGCGTGTCGATGACATAGGTTCCCCTGGATTCCAAACGATCGAAGACGCCTTTCTGAAAATCCTTTTCGCCGAAAAAAATTCTTTGCGGATAGAGATCGAGCGGCGATGAATCCGTTTGTTCGTCCTGCTGAAGAATCGCCCAAGAACCGCGCAGGCCGGTTGCTGGAATTTGTGAAGCAATTTCCGTGGCTAGATTCCGATTAAGCTCGTCTTTTCGCGACTGGTAGGCGGTTCGGCGTGCAGCATCGGCGGAATCGCCGAAGATCGACAAACTGAATGGTGCTGTCAAGGTCAGGCAATGAACACCGCCTTGCGACTTCGCTGCGTCCGTGGCTTCGATGACGACAATTTCGGCGTTGGGGCCGAACGCGGCGACAATCTGGTTCATGGCCGCGGATTGAATATCCGTCTCATAATCTTTATACGATGGAACAAGAACCTGTTTGTGCCCATCGGCGCTCGTTCGCACTAACGCATTTAACACGGCTGGATAATAGGTATGGCCGTTCGCGGGAATTTTTGGAAATGGCGAAGGGACGGGGACGACTTCGTAGCCGAGGCGGCTGAGCCGATCGGCGTTCAACTGCATGGCGAGTTGCGCGTTGAGCGCGAGGTCGCGCTCGTCATTGGTCAGTTTGCTCCAATACTCCGCCGCGAATCGTTTGGAAAGGTCATAGGAAGCGAGCAGGATGCGCTTTCCGCCAGCCGGAAGCGCGAACATATCGATGTGCTCGATGACGGGGCCCGGCAAAGGTTCGAGGTACGTGACGCTTTTGCAGCCGCCGGTTTTTTCGAGCTCCTGATCGAGATTGATATTTTGATCCTTGTTGCGAGAGAGGAGCACGCGCGTGGTCAGGCAGCGGCCGTCTTCCAGCTTGAAAAGATTTCCTCCGTCGACGGCGACTGGCGAGCTTATGTAATTGAAATCGGGGGCAGCGAGGACCGCGTCGGCGATATCGAAAGCGGAATCCTCGTCATTGGAGCGCTGGACGGAAGCTTCGGTCAAAATCTGCGTGTATTCGCGGAGGAGATTCAGTTTGGCGTCGATGGCGGAAAGGACGGCCTTGCGGGCTTCCGGTGTCGAATCCTGAGTGAAGTCGTCGGACTGTTCCTCTTGTTGGCGGGTTTCGAGCAACTTCAGCCGCGCGGTTTCCAGCTCCTGAAATTTTTCGCGCTTGGCTTCTTCCTTTCGCAGATCGAAATAGCGCCAGTGGACGACGTAGGCCGAATCGCCGCGGGCCTCGATTTGCGGGCCGAAATCGCGGATCCACAGGCCGTCGTGTGGCGCGATTTTCAAGCGGACGCGATCGGTGCGGAGCAGGTCGCAGATCTGAAATTCCTTGCATCTTTGCTCGATGGCGGTCTGCGTGGTGTCGTCGGGGGCTAGCAACAGGACGGGACCGAATTTGGCGGTCGCCCGGACGATATTCATCTGAATCTCGAGGAGATGTTTTTCTTTTTCGAGCTCGGCGGCGGCATTGCCGAGGAGGCCTTCGCTGACGCGCTGGGTTTGCTGGGCGCGGGCGTCGAGGGCCTGGAGCGAGAGCATGACGACGTCGGTTGAGGAGGGTGCCGAGGGAGGGGGAGCGGTTTGCGCCGGGGAACCGGGCGGGAGGACGAGGAGGAGAAGCAGCAGTAGGGCGAGCCGGGGCGAAAGTTTGCGATTGCGATCCTTGCTCATGCCGCTCTTCGGCTCCCCGGAATCCGCAGATCCAACCACTGGAAGTTCAAAAGGCGATGGTATGACAGATGGCTTGGTGTCTGCGCCAACTTTTTTGGGGGGATCCCCCCACCCCGGGGTGTCCAGAAGTTATGAAGTAAAGCATAGAGGAGATTGGAGTTGCGGGGATTCCTGCGTGTGCAGAACCTTGCATGCGATGCAATGACGTAACGAGGTAACGATATAAAGAGACAGAAGGGCAGGCCGACGTGGGGAGTGACGAGTTGCAAAACTTTGGGGCTGGACGGAGGGACCCCCTCTCCCGGTTTTTTGTAAGTGTTGCTGATACAGGACTTAAAGTGGAGCGGAATCAACAGTTGTGGAAGTGTTGATTCTGAAGGGGTTCGGAGAGAACGGCTTTTATGAAGTGGTAACATGGGCGGAACTGGAGATTTCGCGGGGATTTTAGGAACCGCGCGGCGAGCGCACATGACTGAAGGGAGGTCGGACGTGGTCCGTGTCCCAATCGACACACTGATTATAACATATTGGTACTGGTTGTCAAGTATAAACTAAAAGTCGTTTGTTTGTGGGAGTTGTGGGTCACGGAGAGTGAGTGGGGAGTAGTCAGTACTGAGTAGAACGGTGAACAAGAGTGGGAGAGGAGTGCCCCACCGTTTGTGAGAAGCAAGACCGCAAACGGTAGGCTACCCGAGACTTAAGAAATCGCCACCCGCCGGCCCACTATCCGCCCTGAGCTCCGGCCGATTCCACTTTTGTTTTTGGTTCGGGTTTATAGTCAATCGCTAACCTGAACCTGAAGTCATGGAACTGACGGGCCGAATGTAAGCGCAAGCGATAGATCGCGTCGCTGGAACTCTGGCCACTCCGAAACATTAAGCTCAGGACCTCGTTCTCTACGGCACCCGGCGGAAGGGCTGGGAAGTCAGCCTTAATTCTGTACTGCTCCGACAATCCGTCTGGCGCATCAACGGGGCTGGCCGAGAATGAGTCCGACTCAGTTGGCTCTTTGTATGGGACGGCTGGTGCAGCGCCCTGGGCATACATTGTGGTGCCGTAGAAGACGGTATTAAAATTTACGGTTCGGTATTCGCATGCGACCAGTGCCGCGCCTGCCGCGCAAAAGAGGTACACGTGGGTTATGCCGACCATTCCTTCGAGAGAGTCGTTGCGGAGGTGAATCGGGAGGTTGAAAGAGAGAGATCTGCTGACGGCCTTAACGATGGGGATTTTTTCGCGATCGAATGGGGCGGACGCATCACTAGGTGAGAGATCGACCCCATACAGGCGAATTGAGAATCGTTCCGCGCCGCCCGCCCGTTGTTGCTTACGCGACTCTGCAATTGCCCATTGCAATTTGGGCACGAGCGCAGTTCGAAGCGCATCGATCTTCCCGCCATAAACTGTATGTGGGCGGTGTTTGAGATCAAATGGAATATCGTCCACATTCTGGGTGAGGACCCTTTCAGTGAGTAGAAGGAACACGACAAGTATCAATAGGCGCTTGAAAGGTTGTTGGGGGATTTGAAGGCGGGGAGGGCGTTGGGTGGTGAGTAGGGAACGGTGAGTAGTGGGGAAAAAGCGGATCCCTCGCTTCGTTCCCTTCGACTCTCAGGGCAAGCGGGATGACAATTTTGGGGGACGGTTCGGCAGAGAGAAAGAGGGCACGATGTTCCGGCTGCTGCCCGGAATCTGCGAAATCGTGCCCCACGGGGAAGGTGGAGGGGCAGGCCGGTCGGCGTCGAGAAAGAGGGCACGATATATCGTGCCCCTACAGGGGAGTTGCGGGGCGGGACGAGGAGGTGGCGGGACTACGGTGCTAGCTTTCCAGTACGCGCTGGACGCCTTGCGGGCTGCGAGCAATAACCGTCAGGTAGGCTCGCGTGGGCTGATCGGGTGTGGCGCGGCCCTGTTCCCAATCGCGCAGCGTGCCGAGGGGAATATGAAACCGCCTGGCGAGTTCCTGCTGAGTCAAACCCAATGCGCGGCGAATAATTTTTGCTTGGGGTGTACGCTTCATTCGCTTTAAGTCGGCGCTGCTCAAAGGGCGTGCATCAGGGTCAGCAAGCGCGGCGCGTTCGATTGCTCTTCGCGTCATGGGACGAAGCTCTTTATTGGTTTTCCTGGAGATAGGTTTCCTACTCATGTTTCGCCGCCCTCCGGGCGGATATGATTCTGATAAGGTCCTGCCGTTCGGTATAGGCCACGTAGAGGACGTGGGCGGTAACGATACCTATAATCACAAAGCGTTCTTCGCCATAGTCTCGCCGGTCGTCAAGAAACTCGACGACAAACGGGTCTTTAAAGACTTCTTTAGCCAGCTCAAAACTGACTCCGTGCCGCTCGTAGTTGTCCTTTCCTTCGGACTTGTTCCATTCGAACTTCAAAGCCATAGTACGGGATTCCAGTAGTAAGGTCAAGTGTCCAGAGTTTATCTCCTACCAGGGACCAAGCATAGAAACATTTTTTGGGTGTAGGGTAGGCAACTCGACGAAGGACCAGGAATTTGCGGAGCGGCTGTACGGGGACTTCCGGAGCTAGGAGAAGAGAGATTTCATCGCACAAAATGCGTGCAATGGGGCAGCGGTTCTCTCTGCGTCCTTCGAGGCTCAGGGTAAGCAGGATGACAATTTTGGGGGACGGTTCGGCAGAGAGAAAGAGGGCACGATATATCGTGCCCCTACAGGGGAGTTGCGGGGAGGTGGCGGGCCTGCGGCGCTAGCTTTCCAGTACGTTCTGGACGCCTTGCGGGCTGGGTTTACGTGTGTCGCGCCTGCGGCGCTCCTGAGGAGATCACGAGGCGCTGGATTCTCGAGCGTGCTTACTTGGACTGAGAAGGAGGAGCGCACCGTCCGTCGCAGACGCTCGTCCTCGACGCCGCGCCTCTTGACAAGTAATTGCTTGCCTCATATGCTCGTTTTGGCATAACATCATGGAGACTGCCAACCCCACTCTTAAACCGGTCCTTTGGATTGGGAGTGCAAAGGCGGACTTGTCGAATTTTCCAGAGGACGTCAAGGACGCCATGGGCTTTGCGCTCTACGTTGCACAGCAAGGCGGAAAGCATGCGGATGCAAAGCCGCTCCGAGGATTCGGTGGGGCTGGCGTTCTTGAGATTGTGGAAGACCATTCCGGGAACACCTATCGTGCGGTTTATACGGTGCGGCTGGCAGGCCGAGTCTACGTGCTCCACGCCTTTCAAAAGAAATCGAAGCACGGAATCGAAACGCCAAAGGCCGAGACCGACCTGATCAAGCGGCGCCTCAAGCGAGCCGAGGAAGAGCACGCCGGATGGCTAGAACGACAGAGGGCAATGAAAGAACAATGACCAAGACAATCGAAGTAGAGGAAAGCAGTGGCAACGTCTTCGCCGATCTGGGTCTGCCAAGTCCGGAAGAGCGCCTCACAAAGGCCGCGCTCGCCATTCGCGTCGCCGACGCTATTCGTTCGCGCCGGCTGACTCAGGCGAACGCAGCCCGGATACTGAAAATTGATCAGCCAAAAATCTCTCGGTTGCTTCGCGGCCAACTCTCCGGATTCTCCACCGAACGGCTCATGCACTTCCTGACGCTCCTGGGCCGGGACATTGAAATCGTTATAAAGCACGCGCCGCGGACGCGCCGTCAAGGACGCCTCCGCGTTGTCGCAGTCGCTTGAGCTGTGTTTCCCGCGTCAGCTTGGGAGTAAAAGAACCGACGAAAGACCCAGGTGCAAAACTGGCACCTGGGGCACCCGGCGCGGAGAAGAGGGGAAAGCAGATCCCTCGCTTCGCTCCCTTCAACTTCGGTCCCTCCGAGGCTGAGGGTAAACAGGGCAAGCGGGATGACAACCACCGAGGAATCCGGCTTGAACCCAGGTTCATTTGAACCAGTAGGGCGTTTTCTTGGTCCAGTCGTTGTCGGGATAGCGGGTGTGAAGAATCTCGAAGGCGTCTTTGGAATAGTTGGGCGCGTCTTGTAGGTCGGTTTCGGTGCAGCCGTAGCGCCAGGAGCGGACAACATTGTGAAGCGCTTCGGGAACGCGGGAGTCGTCGGGATGGGCTTTGGCCCAATTAATGGTGAACTCTCCGAGCCAACGGGGAGCGGATGGAAGATCGGCGATAACGTTTAGTTCTTCGGCAGCCGTGTTTTTATCCTGCGCAGAAAGAAATGCGGGGGCGGTCACGACGCCCCCGGGATAAATTTCCCTGAGCGGCGCGCGAAGCGTGGAGAACATTAGATAAAAACCGCCAGTCGGATGTTGATTTTTTTCTGTGAGCAGAAATTTGCACCACCAGTTGTCTCCAAAATTATCGATGGAATTGAAATGATTCTCTTTGGTGCTGTAGAACCAGCCACGGCCGGGGCTGGCACTGACGAAGGGCCGGAAGCCTGGGTTGCGGAGAATGGCAAAGATGGCGGCGGATTCACCGGCTTCGGGGTCCGTGCTCTTGGCGTATTCGGCGAGGTCGTCTTTTAGCTCCGGAACCAATTCAGCGAGGACTGGTGTCATCTCGCGAGCAATGGCATCGTTTTTGAGGAGGATGGCGCGAGTCCAGGCGGCGACGGCTATGTCGCTGCGAAGCGCAGGCGGGAGTGTGTTCGATTTGGCGGCGTCGGCGAGAAGGCGGAGCGGAAGTTTTTCCGTGAGAACGACGCTCGCGTCGGAATCGAAGTGAGGGCGCGCGGCCGCATATTCGGGAGTACCGGGGTCGAAGTCGGATTTGCCGGCGGGAAGGGAAGCGATGCCCGTGGCATCCGTGGAGAGGCGCGGGGCGAATTGCAGAAATTCGGCGAGATTTGAGGCGAGCTTCATGCGGAGCGCAAGGAATTCATTTCTTGCGGAGATGGGCATGTTGTTTCCCTGCTGGGCGAGCAACTGGTCGAGATCGTGACGAGCGGTATCGGCATCGCCGGATTGCTCCAGAAGGCGAAGACGATGAAACGCAAGAGTGAGATACGCAGGCGAGTCGGGGCCGATTTTGGAAACGGCGGCGAGGAGAGAGGGGACAGCAGGATCTTTCGCGCCGGTTTGAGCGATCGCGGCGACGAGCCAGGGCAAGGACTTCGTTTCGTTCCAGCGTTGTAAGGAATGGTCGTAGCATTCGCCGCAGGAATGGCTGAAGGTGAGAATCCAGTCGGTCATGTCGGCGCCAGCGAGGCGCGAGGATTTGTCGATGGTGGTGCCTTTTTGCGCAGGTTTTCCTTCGGATGCGGGAGCGATAATAACCGTTTTTGTGAGAACGGGACGATCGAGGAGCCAGAGATAATCGGTTAAATCCTGGTTGAAAGATTTCGCAGGAGCACCGCTTTGGAGAGAAGCTTCCAGTTCGTGAAGGCGATCCTGACGATGAAGGCGGATACGGACGAAGCCGAGCAGGCGTTCGGCGGCGGCGTGAAAGTCGGGGGAATCTTTGTCGGCGATGATCGCGTGCAACTGCGCTTCCGCTTGCGACAAGGCCGCTTCATCGTATTCGCCGTCTTCGCCTTCGAGAGCTGCCTTGCGGACGAGAACTCGCGCACAAAGGTAGGGTGCGATTTTTTGGTAGGGGGATGAGGAATCTTTGGCGATGCCCTCGAAGGCTTTTTGGGCGGCGTCGAAATCGCCTGCGTAGAAGAGGGCGGCGGCGATTTGATAGGCGCGGTCGGCGCGAATGATGGCGGGGTCTTCGGGATGAGCGGCGGCGGGAATGACGGCGGGCTTGGGTTTGGGCGGATAGCCCATGTCGGCGGAGCAGTTTTCAAAAACTTGGTCCTGCGCAGCAATCCATTCTTTGATGACGGCGCTCTGGGGGCCGAATTGTGCGGCGCGATTTTGGAGCGTGTGGACCGCGTTTTCGAAAGCGCCGCTCAGACAGTTGTAATACCAAATGTACTGGTCATCTCGCATGCCGGCGCGAGTGACTCCGACGGGATCGAAAGATCTGGGTGAATTGTTTGGTTTTTCGCCGAGCAGATTGGCACGGGTCGATTCCCACGTGGCGATCCAATTCTCCGGTTCGGCGAGATTTCGCGACGGCGAGGCATTTTGTTGCGACGAAGAAGAAGTTGAGTGAAATCCTAGCGAGGACAATTCCGCCGCGCTGAACGGCTTGCCGCTGAGATTGCGATAGGCCTCGAAGAGATAGATGTGATAGAAGCCGCGTTGGAGAAGGCCGAGTTTGCCGCGCACATAGGAGGAGTCGCGAGCGTCGGGCGCGTTGAAATCTGTGTA
Source organism: Candidatus Acidiferrum sp. (assembly GCA_035272765.1). Lineage (GTDB taxonomy): Bacteria > Acidobacteriota > Terriglobia > Acidiferrales > UBA7541 > Acidiferrum. The sequence goes on along the minus strand of DATEQG010000038.1, from coordinate 47,739 downwards.
GGTGGGGGCGGTGAAATCGGGGCCACAGGCGAAGGCGAGTGGAGGTGGCAGGACGAGCAAGAAAGCTAGAAGGATTGCAGCGAAGATGCGGGCGATGCGGCTGATCATGGTTGCAACTCCTGGATGATGTTTTGGGCGGCGGATGGTGTCCAAGCGCGTGGAGCGAAAATGTAAATGCGCTTCGCGCGCGGGTCGAAAGTTGCGTAGGGGGATTTGGCGGTTAGCAAGTCGTGCGAGAGAGGTTCGTCCGTGGAGAGGCCGAGGCTGCCGCGGCAGGCGGCGACGGGAAAATCGTTGTTGGAGTGAAGAAATTTTGCGACGCTGGCGGCGTCGGGTCCCATGCGGAAGAGCATGGGCACGGCTTCGTCGATGGTTCCGGGTGGGAGCTGGGCGAGCCAGGGATCGCCGATGCACCAGGAGGCGAGAGCAGTAATGGACAGCGGCATCGAGGGCGGGAGTTTGCGGCGGACGTCCTGGAGGAGAGAGGCGTAGAAAGCGTGGGCGCTCGCGGGGGCGTCAAAATCGATTTGGATAGCAGAAACGCCAGGGATGGATTGCAGGTCGGAGATTTCCGAGGCGAGGAGCGCGCGTTGAGCGTCGGAAAATATCGGAAATGAATGAGGGGCCGACTGGTTTTCTTGGAGAGAAGCGGAATTGCGAAGAGAAGTTGGGATCTCAATACGGACGACGGCGATCAATTGCGTGCCTGGAGTGATGCGAAGTGGCTGGAGACGAGGGCGCGCGATGAAAGGAGAGGCCGAGTCGGCGGAGGAGTTTCCTGTGGGAGTCTCGAGAGAAATTGTCTTCGCGAGGAAGGCCACTCCGGCCTGATCTCGTGGTAGAAAACGCAGATCTTCGGGGCGTTCCCAGGCCCAGAAGGTTACGTTTGGTAACAAGGCGGCGCGTTCATTCGCTGGGACAAACGGCATATCTCCAATGCGCCAATGGAAGAAGCGACGCGCAAACCCGCGGGCGGGCCGGGCATGGAGAAAGACAACTGTCGTTGCGCAGGCCAGGAGCAACGCTAACATTGCTGCGGAGATTTTCGCCGCACGGGTCACGGGAGACTCAAAGGGCAGTCGAATGGCCAACTATCCCCCATTGATTCTGAAAGGTTTAGGCGAGTGAGCGGAGATGAGTTGCGTTTGGTTAGCCACGGGGTGTTGACGGGAGCACACCGAAGAGAGTGACGGCAAAATATCGAGAATAGAAGCTCCGAGCGATGATTCAAGTCTGCGGGGAGCGGCTCCATGTTCCACCGTATCTTGCTTTTACCTTGCTGGCGGAATATACTCTATTTTCGCTCTGAAGCGGGTCGCACGGATAGGTGGGCGCAAGCCCACTTTTTTGTTGGGCCGGTTGGAGGGCAGTGGACACCGGCATTGCTTGGGGAGTCTCTAGTTGGATTTGGAAAAAATTCGGGATGCCGCCGAGCGTGTGGCGCGGTCGGAAGGGCTAGAAATATTTGATGTTGAGTGGAAAGTGGGCAAACAGCGCTTCCTGAGGGTCAGCATCGACCGGGTTCCAAAAGCGGGGGCGGCGATGAGCGACTCCGCGGGACAAATTTTGGCACCTTCGGAGGCGCGAGAGGGCGGGCAGCTGGGGGTTAGCCATGCGGATTGCCAGCGCGTCAGCCAGCAGTTGAGCGTGATCTTGGATGTGGAAGAGCTGATTCCGGGAGCCGCGGGGTACATCCTAGAGGTGAGCTCGCCGGGGATGGACCGGGCGCTCCGGAAGCCTGCGGAGTACGAAAGATTCCGAGGACGGATGGCGAAGATCTCGACAACCGAGCCGGTGGAGGATGGGAATTATTTCGAGGGACGGCTGGCGGGATTTGTGGATGGGAAAGTGCGGTTGGAGTTGAAGGGAAAAGTGGCGCAGACGGTGGAGTTGCCGCTGGAGAAGATACGGAAGGCGAATTTGATGGTGGAGTTTTAACGAGAGTGAGTAGTGGGTAGCGAATAGTGAGTAGAAAAAGCGAAGAGAAAAGATAACGCAGAGACGCAGAGGACGCTGAGGAAACGCAGAGAAGAGAAATTCAGGGACGGAAGAGCTTAAGAGAGAAAGAGATTTAGGTAAGCAAGGATTTCGGGAACGGGAAGACGATCGGGAACTTTACATGGCGAATCTGCTCTATCAGCAAATTGAGATGTTGAGCCGCGAGAAGCACATCGAGGCGACCGTCGTGGTGTCCGCGATTGAAGACGCGATGGTGGTGGCGGCGCGGAAATATTACAAGACGGAAGAGGATTTGCGCGCGAAGTTCAATCCGGAAACCGGGCAAGTGGATGTGTACTCGGTGCATGTGGTCGTGGAAGAAGTGACCGACCCGAAGAAGGAAGTGAGCCTGGCGGAGGCGAAGAAGAAGAATCCGTCGGCGGAGATCGGGACGGAGATTACCGCGGCGAAGCCTACCGACGTGCTGGGACGGATTGCGGCGCAGACGGCGAAGCAGGTGATTTTGCAGAAGGTGCGCGAGGCCGAGCGCGACACGATTTACAACGAGTACCACACACGCGTAGGCGAATTGGTGACCGTGATTGTGAAGCGCGCTGAGGGGCCGGATTTGATTGTGGACATGGGGCGGACGGAAGCGCGTTTGCCGAAGCGGGAGCAGTCGAAGCTCGAGACGTACAACATTGGCGAGCGTTTGCGCGTGGTGATCAAGATGGTGGATCGCGCGGCGAAGGGGCCGCAGGTGATCGTTTCGCGCGCGGATGCGAGTTTGGTGCAGCGGCTATTTGAGATGGAAGTGCCGGAAATTTACGACGGAACCGTGCAGATTCGTCATGCGGCACGCGAGGCGGGAGAGCGGACGAAGGTCGCGGTCGCGAGCCGGGATAAGGATGTCGATCCGGTGGGCGCATGCGTAGGGATGAAGGGAATGCGCGTGCAGTCGATTATTCGGGAACTGCGCGGCGAGAAGATTGACATTATTCCGTACAGTGAAGAGACGGTGGCGTTCGCGCAAAAGGCGTTGAGCCCGGCAAAGGTGACACGCGTACAGATCACCGACCCGGAAAGCCGGAAGCTGGAAGTGATTGTGGAGGATTCGCAGCTATCGCTGGCGATCGGGAAGAAGGGGCAAAACGTCCGGCTGGCGAGCAAGTTGATCGGCTGGGACATCGATATCAAGAGCGAGGAAGAGAAGCGGCAAGAGATTGAAGAGCAGATGACGGCATTGACGGCTCCGGCGACGCCTTTGACGGCACTGGCCGGTGTAGGGCCGAAGACGATTGAAAAAATCGAGGCCGCTGGGATCACCAATCTCGAGAAGCTCGCGGGGATGACGCCGGAACAGTTAATGGAAATACCTGGAATCGGCGAGAAAATGGTCGACAAGATTTATCAGGCCGTGAACCGGTTCTACGAAGGCGGAGCGGAAGCTGCCGCGGCTGCGCCCGCTGGGGAAAACACGGACGACATGGCAGCGGAAGGCGAAGCGTCGGCGGAGAGCACGGATGCGGCCTCGGAGAACGCAGAAGGCGCGGCGGCGGAAGAAACTGCAGACGGAACTTTAGAGGCAAGTTCGCAGGCAGCTGCGGCGGATGGCGAAACGGCAGCAGCAGAGGGTGAAGAAGCCCCTGCGCCGGAACATTCCGAGAGCGGGGCCAAGGCAGAGGATGAGCCGAAGGCGTAAATAACAGACAGCATCGGCTGAGTTAGGCTTGACTGAGTTTTCGACCGTGGAACGGTCCATAAGAAGCATGAGCGAAGCAAACCAAGTCCGAATTAACGAATTGGCCCGCGAACTCGAGGTCAAAGCCAAAGCGATCATAGATCTTTTGCCCGGGTATGGCGTCACGGAGAAAAAGACGCACTCGAGCTCGATCCCTGAAGATGTCGCGGAGAAAGTTCGCAAGAACATTCTGGGACAGGCGGAGGCAGAGGCCGCGGCCGAAGCTGCCGCAAAGGCGGAAGCAACGGCGAAAGAAGCGGCTGCCAGGGCTGCACGCATGCGGCCGGCGGCTCCTGCAGCACCTGTTGCCCCGGCACCTCCTATCGTGGTAGCGAAACCTCCCGCGCCGGCAGCTGCACCCGTCGCGCCGCCACTTGCCCCCGTTGCGAAACCAGCGGTTCCCGTGGCACCCGCACCAAGTGCGCCCGCCGCAACCCCTGTTGTTACTCCAAAGGGGCCCGTTACCGCTCCTGCTGGAGCGCCTGCAGTGGTTCCTCCGGTTGCAAAACCAGTTGCGCCCCCTGCGCCTGCTGCAGCGAGACCTCCAGCCGCCGTTCCGATTCGTCCGGCGTCGCCAACAGGGCAGCCGACGGCTGCGCCGAGTGCGCAACGGCCAGCGGCGCCCGCTGGAACGCGGCCAGCAACTCCATCTGGATCACAACCTTCATCCGTGCGCCCGGCAGCTGCCGCGCCCGGAGCGCGTCCAGTGGTACCTGCGCGCCCGTTGCCGACAGGCAACCGCGGGCCAGTTCCTGGAACGACGCCAGGGAGCGGACAGCGCTCTGGCGGAGGGCCACGCCCAGGCCAGCCAATGCGGCCGATGCAACCTGGCGGTCAAGGAAGACAGTACACACCGAGGTCCGGCGGCCCTGGCGGAACAGGGAGCTCGCCTGCGAATCGACCTTTTGAGCAACGGCGAGGAGCAATGCCCACGGGCACTCGCCCTGGACCCCGCGCACCAGGACGTCCTGGGATGCTGCCGGCATTGCCGCCGGACAAAGTGCCGCCGAAGGCGGAGCCCGGCAAGCCACTCTATACGCGTAAACCTCCCCAGAGGCAGCGGCCGGTCATGGACAAGCGGGAGCAAGAGGGTGAGCGCAAGCTGCATCCGACTCGCCAGCGTCCGGGAGCAGGGGACCGGCGTTCTGCGGCAGCCGTCATTGCTCCGCCCGAACCGCGTCCGCCTCGCGATGTGACGATTACGGAAGGAATCACGATCCGGGAACTTGCGGAAAAGCTCGATGTGCGAGCGAAGGATCTTTTGAAGACGCTGCTCGATCGGGGAGTTTTCGCCAGCATCAACCAGGCGCTGGATGTACCCACGGCGACTACGCTTGCGGAAACATTCAGCGGAGTTGTGAGCGTTGTATCGCTCGAAGAAGAAATGGTTTTGGAAGTAGCGAAGGAAGAAACCAAGGAAAGCTTGAAGCCGCGGCCGCCGGTCGTGACGGTGATGGGGCACGTGGACCACGGCAAGACCAGCTTGCTCGATGCGATTCGCGAAGCGGACGTAGCGGGCGGCGAAGCCGGCGGAATTACGCAGCATATCGGCGCTTACAAAGTGATGGTGAACGACCGCAGCGTGGTTTTTGTGGACACACCGGGCCACGAAGCGTTCACGCGGATGCGATCGCGCGGCGCGAAGGTGACGGACATCGTGGTGCTTGTGGTGGCTGCCGATGACGGCGTCATGCCGCAGACGAAAGAAGCGATCGATCACGCGAAGGCTGCAAAGGTACCCATCATTGTCGCCATCAACAAGATCGACAAGCCGGAAGCCCAAGTGGAGCGCGTGAAGCGCCAGCTTTCCGACGTAAACCTGGTTCCCTCGGAGTGGGGCGGGGACACCGAGTTTGTGGAAGTTTCCGCGAAACAGAAGAAGGGCATCGACAGGCTGCTGGAAACGATTCTGCTGGTCGCCGATTTGCGCGAGTTGAAAGCCAACCCGGATGCGCCTGCGAGCGGGACGGTGCTCGAGTCTCGCGTGGACAAAGGACGCGGCCCGGTGGCCACAGTCCTCGTGCAAAACGGAACACTCAATTCCGGCGACTTTTTCATTTGCGGCTCGGTGTTCGGCAAGGTCCGCGCGATGTTTGATGATCGCGGGCGGGTCATCAAGGACGCGCCGCCATCGACGCCGGTGGAAGTGCTGGGATTGCAGGGCGTGCCGGACGCGGGCGACCATTTCCAAGTGACCGAGGAAGCCAAGGCGCGGCACATCGTCGAGTATCGCCAAGGCAAGCAGCGCGACGCGCAAATGGCGCGCTCAAGCGGAGCGCGTATTACGCTCGATCAGCTCCACGAGCAACTTAAGGCTGGAGATGTGAAGGAGCTGGGCATCGTCATCAAGGCGGACGTGCAAGGCTCCGTGGAAGTGCTCAGCGAAATGTTGCCGAAGCTCTCGACGGACCAGGTGAAGCTGAAGATCATCGGCTCGGGAGTAGGCGCGGTCACCGAAAACGATGTCCTGTTGGCGTCGGCTTCGGGCGCGATCGTTATCGCATTTGGCATCCGGCCGGACCGCAAGGCGCTGGAACTTGCGCAGCAGGAACACGTGGATATCCGGTCGCACACGATCATTTACGAAGTGTCCGACGAACTCAAGAAAGCCATGGAAGGGTTGCTGGAGCCGGTCATCCAGGAAACGTATTTGGGACGTGCCGAAGTTCGGAACACGTTCAAGGTCAAGGGCTCCGGCACGGTTGCGGGATGCTACGTGGTGGATGGCGTGCTCAAACGCGACGCGCAAATCCGGGTTGTGCGCGACGGAGCGGTCATCTACACGTCGAAGCTCAGTTCGCTGAAACGCTTCAAGGATGATGCGAGCGAGGTCCGCACTGGATTTGAATGCGGTGCGGGAATTGCGAATTTCAACGACGTGAAAGTCGGTGATGTTTTGGAATGCTTTAGCGTTCAGAAGTTGAGCGCGGCGGAAGCCGCGGGCCAGAGCGTCGGGACCGCCGGCCGCAGGTAATCGGAAAATAGTCCCCCGGAGCGCTCATGCCGGTCGGCTTGCTCACCCTTGAGCTGCACATCCCAGACGCGCAATCGTTGAAGGACAAACGGCAAGTGTTGCGCAGCTTGAAGGATAAGCTGCGGAGGCAGTTCAATGTTGCGGTAGCGGAATTGGACCATCACGATGTGTGGCAGCGGTCGGTGGTCGGCGTGGTCACACTTTCTAACGAAGAGAAGCATCTCAATGAAGTGCTGCAAAAAGTCCTGGACGAGGCGGACCGCATCCTCGGCTCGTTTTTGATCAACCAGGCAATCGAGATTATCTAGGAATTTACGCGGGGACGGAAATGAGTCCAGCCAATCACCGTCATGAACGGGTGGGCGAAGAGATCGCTCACGAAATCAACGCCATGCTCGCGGGAGAGCTGAAGGATCCGCGGCTTGAAGGCATGGTTGTTGTCAGCGAAGTGCGCGTGCAGCCGGATATGAAGCACGCGCGCGTGTTCATCAATATGCAGGGATCAGGCAAAGAGCAGGCCGATGCCATCAAGGCACTGGAGCATGCCTCTGGATTTATCCGCCGCGAGCTCATCGAGCGTCTGCAACTTCGCCGCCTGCCTGAACTTCATTTCGCACTGGACCACTCGCAGGAGTATACGGAGCGAATCGATCAGCTTCTGAAAGAGATGAAGAAGGACAAGCCGGCCGCATCCTAGCCCTAATTTTGAAGATCGCGGGTTAAAGGCGCAAAGTGACTGGTGACTGGTGACTCGTGACTGGTGACTTTGCAACCTTGGCCATCGAGTAGTTTGTGCTTCGACGCTATTTCGTTCTTGAACTTATCTAATCAGAGCCCAATTAGCCCATGCCACGCCAGCCTCAGCCTGTGCCGTTCGATGGTGCGCTCGTCATCGATAAGCCGCGGGGGAAAACTTCCCACGACGTCGTCGATGCCGTGCGGCACCTCGCGGGGTTCCGGCAGATTGGGCATCTCGGCACGCTTGATCCGCTGGCGACGGGTGTGCTGGTGTTGTTGCTGGGACGAGCCACGCGGCTGGTGCAATTTTACAACGGCCGCAGAAAGCGTTACTCAGCGGGATTCCGGTTTGGCTTCGCGACGGATACGTACGATTCCGATGGTGAAGCACAAGGGCCGGACAATCCGCCAGTACTCGACGCGTCAATTCTCGAAACGCTTGCGGCAGAGAGCGTTGGCCGGTTCGAACAAATGCCGCCCGCCTTTTCCGCAAAAAAAATCAAGGGAGTGCCAGCGTACGAGCTGGCACGCAAAAAACAGCCTGTCCAGCTCAAAGCGGTCGAAGTCGAGCTTTTCGAGTACAAACTGACTGGTATCGAAGGCAACGTGGCGCGCTTCGTCATCGAATGCTCTTCGGGGACGTACATCCGCTCGCTGGCTCATGATATGGGGCAGAAGCTGGGTTGCGGCGCGCACTTGGCGGAGATTACGCGGACGGCGGTAGGCGAGTTTTCTTTGGAGCAGGCTATCAAGCTGGAGGAACTGGCAGAAGCGTCGCGCTCCGGGAAATTTGCCGATTGCCTGATCCGTTTGGAAAACCTGCTTCCGAATTTTCCGCGGGTAAATGTGCTGCCTATCATTGAGAAGCGTGTGCGCCATGGAACGAAATTCAACGTGCAGGTCTCGCAGATTCAGCCGGGCCGAGTGGAGCTGCCTCCCGGCGCAACTGTGCAGCTTGATGCGGGAGAAGCAAAGCCGCCGCGCTTGCGCGTGTTCAGCCAGCAAGACAAGCTTGTGGCCATCGCCGAAGCACTGGTACCGCGCACTTACCAGCCCATCGTCGTTTTCGAACCATTGCCCTAAATGAAGGAGTTTGCCGAGAAAGCGTGCCCGGCGTGCCCAGGCCCTGCCGCTAGTTTGGCTAAGGTTGCCGTGGCAGAGGCGCTGGCGGAGGCGTGGGTGTAGGAGGAGGCGTAGCCCCGGCCGCGGAACCGCGGCTCGGGCTTGTATCGCGTCCGACGTAAATTGAGCGGGAGACGCGATCCCGCAGCCGCATTTTGTGCGGCGTGATCAGAATCAGCATCTCGATATCCTGACCGGTGGCGTTTCTCTGTCCGAAGAGATAGCCCGCTCCACCTGGAAGATTCGCGAAGCCGGGGAGGCCGGTAAGACTGCGGGTCTCTTCATTGTCGAGCAGTCCGCTGATGATTGTGGGCACTTCGTCTTTTATACGCACGGTTTGCGAGAGCGTACGGTTGGTAATGATCGGGATGCCATTGATGCTGGAGCCTGCCAAAGCCCGAATCTCGAACTCCAACTGCAGCGTTACCTCGTCATTGGGATGCAGGGTAGGAGTGGCCTTAATCTTGACGCCGATATCTTCATACTCCGCGCCGGGATAAGGCTGCTGGGCGATTCCCCCCGACACATTTGAAAATAAGCTCGCGGGACTCAGGATTATGGTGACTTGGCCTGCCGTACCGCTTGGATCGTCCGTAATCGCCACATCGGGCAAGGAAGCGCCGAGAAGGCTGGCCGCCAGGATGGCGGTGGGATTCGTGCCAACCGGAAGCTCGAAGGCCGACGCAAATAAACCCTGGCCGAGGCCGAGGTACACCGACACGCTATCCGTTTGTGGGTCGGTTACGGCAATGTCTGGAATGCCATCGCCGTTGAAATCCGCGATGGTGACGGCTGTCGGTGCTTGCCCCGTAGCGATCGGCGAGTTTAGGGCCGAAGTAAACGTACCATCGCCGTTGCCCAGCAGCACGCTGATGGTATTGTCCGTCTGGTTCACGACCACAAGGTCTGGGTGGCCATCTGCATTCAGGTCGGCCGCAGCGACGGCGACCGGAGATTTACCCACGGTAAACGGAGAGCTTGGAGCGAGGGAAAGCGTGGCGTTCCCAGTGCCGAGAAGAACCAGGACATTGTTTGTCGTTTGATTCACGATCGCCAAATCCAGATTTCCATCCGAATTAAAATCGGCGGAGGTCATCGCGATGGGACCCGTGGCCGTGGTAGGCAGGGCGAAGGGCGAACCCGTTGCTTGATTGAATGTGCCGTCGCCATTGCCGAGAAATAGAGAAAACGTGTTGTCTTTGAAATTCGTCACCGCAAAATCTTGATTTCCAGTGGCATTGAATGCGCCGACGACGATGGAGCTAGGCTCTTGGCCTACGGTGATAGGCGAACCGGTGGCCTCTTTGAACGTGTCGTCGCCATTGCTGAGGAGGACTTGCACGGTGTTGGCGACCGGATCGGTGACGAGGAGATCATGAAAACCGCTGGTAGTGAGGATTGCGGAAGCGATGGAGGGAGCAATCGCAGGCGCGGATGTTCTGGCAGCGCCCAGCGAGATGGGAGAACCGGCTTGGAGAAAAGTTCCTCCGCCCAGATTCTGGAGAATCGTAAGAGTGTTGTCGATCTCGTTGACGACGGCGAGGTCCAGCAGACCCACGCCACGGAAGTCGGCCGCAGTGAGTGCCACCGGCCCGATACCGACGTTATAAGAAGTGCTGGGGAGGATGCTGCCGGAAACTCCGCCAACAGACGTAGCGGGCGTAGAGGCTCCGAGGCTACCAGAAAGAAGCGAAAGAGTGACCGGATAGCGATCACCGACAAAGAAAGAGGCAGGTTTACCGTCCTGCGCGCGCAATAAGACCTCAGTCCCGCTGTGTACGAGCGTCAGAGCATCGGAAAACTGCGCCGCGAACGTCGGCATGGTCAGGAGAAATGTCGTATTTCCGCCTCCCACCCGAGCCACAGGAGGGATGAGCGAGCTGAGGGAAGTTCCGGCGCTGGCGGCGGTTCCCCCGTTTCCGAAAATACTGGCCAGCAAGGTGACCAGCGTGCCGATATCCTGGGCTGCCTTCAATTGAGCGATCAGGCCAGTGCTGAGAGAGATTAGCTCTGTCGAGGGAGGGGGAAGAATGCCCAGGGTGCGCGCTTTGTTGCGATCGACCTCAAGGATCTGTATGTCGAGCAGCAATTCCCCTCGCGTTTTTTCGGCCTGGCGAATAAGTTCTCCCGCAACCGCAAGTCTCTCGGGAGTGTCGCGAATGGTGACGGTGCGGCTCTGCGAATCGAGTTCGACACGGTTCGACCCAGTCATCTCCTTCAGAGCGCGCGACAGTTCGGTCATCTCTTCGGTCGAGACGGAAGCTGGCAAGAGGAAAGATTGCTCGGCTTGTGCGGCATATTGGCGATGCTTTTCCGCGGTGTCTTGAGCCACGAATGCGAGATTGGAAGTTAACGGGCGGAAAAATGTGCCGGTTTGTGCGCCGAGGATCTTCAAAGAGGTAGCGAAATCGACATCGTCCACGTGCAGCCTGACGGGTCGCGCAACCAGATCCGGATCGAAAGCGATTTTTATTCCGAACGCCTGCCCCACCTGGTCATAAACCGTCTTGGTATCTCCCCGCAGATCGAGGTTTTGTTTGCCGGGCCGGGGCTTCAGCTCTGGCAAGCCTTCAATTTTCTGATCAGGTTTCGCGAGCGGCTCATCATTCATCGCCTTCATCTGACTCAATCGCTCGGCAACGATGGTATTTCCAGGATCGATGAGAAGAGCCTTGGCCAATTCCTCCGTTGCCACGTCCGCGTGGCCGGCAAGGGCGTCGCGCTCGGCGGCTTCGACATGGTCGCGAACGAGCTTGGAGCGCATGGATGCGACACGCTCGAGGAGGGCGGTGTCCTGCGGCGCATAACGAAGGGCTTGCTGGTAGTAGTTCAGCGCTTCATCAAAATGACCGTCGGCGAGCGCTTTGTCGCCCAGCTCGGAGATTTTCTTGGCATATTTAGGATTGGGGCGCGGAGACATTTCGAGCTGGTCTTCATTGGGAGCCGTTTGCGGCGGAGGGGCCGGAGCTTGCGCGGGAGCCTGTGCTTGGGCAAAAGATTGTGCGCAAGAGACAAGAATAGCCGAGAGGAGAGAGAAGGCGCGGCGGCGGTAAATGGCAATCATCATTGAATGGAGCAGGGCATCTAGTTTAGCGTATGTTTGGATAGGAAAGTCGGACCGAATTGGTCCGGTTGACGTAAATTCATACAAAGCGTAGACTTAGATTGCAGTTGCAAATGGATAACAACTGGAGATCGTTTGCTTCCAGCCTTTCTCATCGCTTTGCGTGAAGGTGTCGAGGCTTCCCTCGTCGTCGGCATCATCCTCGTTTATCTCTCGCGCACGGGCCGCTCGCAACTGGCGCGTTTTGTTTGGTATGGCGTGGCCGCTGCCGCTGCCCTCAGTCTGGCGGTGGCGATTGCCCTGGAACGCTGGCGGATCAGCCAAGACGGGTTCGAGGGGGTGATGTACCTCGTCGCCGCAGCGTTCGTCATTACGATGATCCTATGGATGAATCGCGTTGCGCGCCACCTGAAAAAAGAAATTGAGCAAAAAATCGAGAATTACGTGGGGCGAGCCGGAGCGGCCGCGGGCTGGGGGATTTTCTTCTTCGTTTTTCTGATGGTCCTGCGAGAAGGGGCGGAGTTGGCGGTGATTCTGCGGGCCGTGGAGATGTCCAGCGAAGGATTGCAGACCTGGATTGGGACGGCCCTGGGAATTGGGGCGGCGGTGGCCGTGGGAGTATTTTTTTTCAAGGGGACTCTGCGCGTACCGTTACACCGATTTTTTGGCGTCACCAGCGTCATTCTGATCCTAGTGGCGTTTCAGCTTGGGCTGACCGGATTGCACGAACTGAGCGAGGCGCAGTGGCTGCCATCCAGCAAAGCGGAAATGGCCATCATTGGGCCGATCGTCCGGAACGAACTGTTTTTCTTCGTGTTGATTTTTGGCGCCGCCGCGCTGCTGGTCATGCGCGAATGGCAATCGGCCTCACATGCGCGCGCTGCGAAAGAGACTGCCGGTGAAGCGGAGAAACGGCTGCTCGAAGCGCAGAATCGGCGGCAGCGGCGGTGGATGATTGCGGCGGCGACGGGTTGTTTGTCGGTGATTCTGCTGCTGACCGGAGATTTTGTTTATACGAACGCGAATGCCGCGCCGCCATCGGCACGGACAATCGCTGCCGTGGGCAATGAAGTGCGAATTCCCGTGAGTGAAGTGCAGGATGGCAAGATGCATTTGTTTACGATCAGCGCCGGGGGGCAGTCGCTGCGCTTCATGATTATCAAGAAGCCGAATGGTTACGGCACAGCGCTGGATGCTTGCCGCATCTGCGGCGCGGAAGGTTATCGCCAGGACGGGCAGAACGTCGTTTGCAGACATTGCGGCTCGGCGATTTATGTCCCGACGATCGGCGAGGCGGGCGGGTGCAATCCGATTGGCGTGCCGTCGCATGTGGATGGGGCTGATTTGGTGATGGATGTTTCGTCACTCGTGCAAGCGACCAAGGAGATTCCGCAGTAGGGCTTGATGCTTCGTTCGGATGCGCGACCCAGGAGATTCCGCAAGACGGGCACGATGTATCGTGACCCTACGGATGCCAATGTTTCTACGACTCGTTGCCGATTCGTTTACACGCCGGCCGCGCCGCAAGGTGCTGACCGCCGCGGCGCTGTCACTGGGCATGGCCGTGGTGACGGCGGCGCTGAGCGTTTCGCTCGACGTGGGCGACCGGTTGGCGAGCGAGTTTCGCAGCCTGGGCGCGAATTTGGTGGTCACGCCAGCGGCGGATTCGTTGCCACTGGAAATTGGTGGCGTGGACTATCGGCCCGTGAATGCCGGCGCGTATCTACCCGAAGCTGACCTTCCCAAAATCAAGACAGTTTTCTGGCACAACAACATCATTGCCTTCGCCCCGGAGCTTCGGTTTTCCGTTCACATCGCGGACACGGAAGACCATCCTTGGGAACTTGTACGTCACCCTGAGGAGGAGGCTTCCCTCGTCGGAACTTGGATCGCTCATCGAATTGTCTTGCCGGATGGCAATGCGTTTGTGACTGGTGTCGATCGAACGAATCCATGGTGGGGAGTGGAGGGGCGGTGGTTTGTCGAGGGCCAAAAGGAGTGTGTTGTTGGCGCGAAGGCAGCGAAGCGCCTTGGACTTAGAACGGGAGACAAAGTTGGCCCTTACGTGGACGATCCGTCGAAGATGGTGCAGCGGGTTTCAGTTTTGACCGTGACAGGAATCCTTAGCACTGGAGAATCTGAGGACGAGGCGATTGTAACCTCCTTGGCTGAAGCGCAGGAAATATCGAGGCTGTCCGGCGTATACCGCAAACTTTATGTGAGCGCGCTGACGAAGCCGGAAGATGATTTTGCGCGGCGCGATCCCAAGACGATGAAAGCTGATGAGTTCGAGCGCTGGTCGTGCAGCCCTTATGTTTCTTCGATTGCGTACTCGATCAAGCAGGCGCTACCGGGGACGGATGTGCGCGTGATCCGGCGCGTGGCCGAGGGCGAGGGCACGATTCTCACCCGAGTGCGCGCGTTGCTTTGGATGGTCACGCTGGCGGCGTTGCTGGCTGCGGGGTTGTCTGTCGGGGCTTCTTCGGCGGCCTCTGTAATTGAGCGCCGCTCAGAAATTGGTTTGATGAAGGCTTTGGGAGCAGGCTCAGGCATGGTTGGTTTTCTTTTGGCCGCGGAGCAGCTTCTGCTCGCGTTTGTTGGCGGAGGCATCGGCTATTCGCTCGGCACCATTCTTGCGCGCCTCGTCGGACAAAAGATCTTTGGAGTTGCTCCTGCGCCGTCGCTGCTTGTTCTGGTTGCGGTTCTTGCGCTGGCCGCAGGGGTCACGCTTCTCGGAAGCGCCATTCCGCTGCGTCGCGCTTCGCGCTACGAGCCGGCGCCCATTCTGCGAGGCGAATGATGAGTACGCCTGGCGTCGGCAACCGAGCCATGTTTTGGCGCATCGTGCGCCGTCTGCTCGGAGCAAATCGCGGCCGCTTGTTCGTCATTCTGCTTGCTCTGGCCGCCGGCGCGGCCGTCACCGCCGCGCTGCTCAATCTCCAAGTGGATGCCAAGCAACGCATCGCCTGGGAATTCTCCATATTCGGGCCGAACTTTATAGTCACTCCGCAGGAAAATTCCGGAGAGGCGGCTGGTTCCAACACGCTCGATGAATCCATCCTTTCCGTTTTACCGTCAAAGCCGCACGAATCGAATTTTTATGGGATTCCTTTTCTCTATCTTATTGCCAACATTTCTTCCGAGGGCTCGCCAGAGGCCAAACAGGCTGGTGTGGCTGGCACCAATCTTGGGTATCCGGGTTTTGGGGGGCCGGGCTGGAAAATCGTCTCCAAGAGCCTTCCCATATCGTCGGCGACAGATTGCCTCGCAGGAGTCAATCTTGCAACAGCTATCCACCTTCAGGCGGGATCAATTGCACATCTCCAGAATGGCGACCATCTTGAGCAATGCACTGTGGCTGGCGTTCTTTCGACCGGCGGGTCGGAGGATAACCAGATCTTAGTGTCTCTTCGAATCTCCCAACGCCTAGCGGGCTTGCCGCGCCGCCTCAGTCTGGTGAAACTGGTGGTTTTCGGGACACCCAAGGAAATCAGCGACCGTGTTGCCGTGCTTAGACAGCGGCTCCCGCAAGCTGACATTCGGCCTATCCGCCAGTTAGCCGAAGGCGAAGCAAAGATTTACAACCGCATCAGCGGATTGTTGACGGCGACTGTCGTGATCGTGCTGCTACTCACCGGCCTGTGCGTGATGGCGGCGATGACCAACGTGGCGATGGAACGCAGAAACGACGTAGGACTAATGAAAGCGATTGGTGGGGCGACGCGGCGCGTCTTGCGGCTTTTTATGATGGAGGCGGTGCTACTTGGTCTTGCGGGCGGCATGATTGGCGCGGCAGCGGGGATTTTTCTTTCTATTTGGTTGGGCAAGCAGGTGTTTGGCGTGGCGGCGCAGCCGCGACTGATTGTGTATCCTGTAGCTGTGGCACTCACCACTATCGTCGCGATTCTCAGCGCGTACCCGCTCCGCCGGCTCGCCAGCGTTCGCCCCGCTTCCGTTTTTCGAGGTGAAGCGTGAGCACGCCTGTCCAGATTCTGCCAGACCAAAAGACGGCCGCGCCACAGGTGGCGATCGAAAACCTCGTCAAGAAATACGGCGCGCTACGCGCTATCGATGACCTCAGTTTCAACGTGAACACCGCCGAATGGGTGGCGCTCATGGGTCCGTCTGGCTCGGGCAAAACCACGCTTATCAATATTCTTGGCGGGCTCGATAAGCTGAATTCCGGCCGTGTCGTTGTGGATGGAGTCGACCTCTCGAAGCTCGGCGAGAACGAAATGGTGCGCTACCGCGCCGAAAAAGTCGGCTTTGTTTTCCAGCAATTTCATCTCGTGCCGTATTTGAACGCGGTCGAGAACGTCATGCTCGCGCAGTATTTTCATAGCGTGACGGATGAAAAGCAGGCCGAAGAAGCTTTGCGCCGCGTCGGCATGGGCGAGCGCATGACACATCTGCCCGCGCAACTTTCCGGCGGCGAACAGCAACGCGTAGCCATCGCGCGCGCGCTGATCAATCAGCCAAAGATCATTCTGGCCGACGAGCCCACAGGCAATCTCGATGAAGCCAACGAAGAAATCGTTCTGAAGATTTTTCGCGAACTACACCAAGCCGGCCACACGATTTTGATGGTTACACACGATCCGGATATCGCCCGCCAAGCTGACCGCCGCATCGAACTTGCCCACGGGCGCCTCCATTTTGACACCGCGCTACACGGCCCCAGCCACCCGCTTGCGTGCCCGCTCGTGGACACTGCAGATTGCTGCACTCCCGCTTCGCCCGATGACGAGATTCGCTTCGATCACCTGCTCGAACAAATCTGGATTTGCTGCGAAGAAGGCAAGCCGGCGAATGTCAAGGCACTGCAAACAACTGGACTCACTGGCGGTCTCCCTGTTCTTCCCGATGAGTCGGCGGCAAGAACCTTGAGCCGGATGAGCGAGCGGCACCTGGTCGAAATGCTAAACGGGGAAGCGCAACTTACGCCAGTCGGTAGCCAACGCGCACGAGGCGTCGTGCGCCGGCATCGGCTGGCCGAACGCCTCTTCAAAGATACTTTCTCTGTCGACGACACCGAGGCGCACACGCAAGCATGCCGATTCGAGCACATCATCAGCCCGGAGCTGGATCAGCGCATCTGCACGTTCCTCGGCCATCCGAAAACTTGTCCACACGGCAATCCGATTCCTCCGGGCGATTGCTGCAACGGAAAATCGAAAAGCTGAAGCAGTCCGCGCGCATGCCGATTCCACTCGATCCACGCAGGAAGCCGTCCACTGTGAAAGTCCACGTGAAGACTGGCGCCGGTGTCGACATCACGTGGGCCGATGGCCACGCGAGCCACTACGACTTCGCCTACTTGCGCGAGGAGTGTCCGTGCGCCACCTGTAACGACGAGCGCGGGAAGAAAGAAGCCTTCGCGGCCGCAGCCAACACCTTTCCTGCGTTGCCTATGTTCAAGCCCAAGCCGAGCGCGCAAGCCGCAACCGTCGTCGGCAACTACGCTGTGCAAATCAGCTTCACGGATGGGCACTCCACCGGCATCTATAGCTATGAACATCTACGCAGCATTTGCCCGTGCCCCGAATGCGCGAAGGCGTTCCGCAATTCTGCCTCCTAAATCGTTTCAGCCCTAACAAAAAGAACCGTTCGGCTAGACTTCGCGCCGGAAAAGTGCGAGCATTTTAATCCGCTGATCGAGATCACCCGTACATGAGCAGCTCTTCCAAGACCCCTGCTGCCGCAGGCAGCCGAGGCAACGGTATTCCGCGCGTCATTGTCGCGACTACCGCTCTCCTCACATTTATTTCCTTCTGGCGAGCAGCCGCAATCGTTTTGAACGACCTGGCTTCCTCGGCTTATTACGCAGGCGGTGAAGCGGAAGGCTACATCGGCAAAACCGCGCCGTGGTTCATTCTCGCCATCATGGTGTTTTCGTACGCGGTGCGTGCCGTTTACGTCGAGAGCTGTAGCATGTTCGTGCGCGGCGGCGTGTACCGTGCCGTGAAGCAGTCGCTCGGGGGAACGCTCGCAAAATTCAGCGTTTCCGCGCTGATGTTCGATTACATCCTCACGGGCCCGATCAGCGGCGTCGCGGCCGGGCAATATCTGGCAGGTTTGATCAGCGAACTGCTGCAGTATTCGCATCTCGGCAACGCGCTTACTCCGAACCAGGTGGACTTTATCGCTGCGGGTTTTGCGGTTCTGGTAACCGTTTATTTCTGGTGGGAGAACACCAAGGGCATTCCAGAGTCCAGCGAAAAAGCGCTTCTCATCATGAAGCTCGTAACAGTGATGGTGGTGCTTTTGATCACCTGGTGCATCTACACGGCGGTCTTGCGGCACTCGGCGCTTCCGCCCTGGCCGCATCCGCGCAATCTGCGCTTGAATGCCAGCGCGCTCGGCTGGCTTGCCGGCAGCCCGCTTCCGCACATGTTCGGAATCATCGCGATCTTCATCGCGCTGGGGCACTCTGTGCTGGCCATGAGCGGAGAAGAATCTCTCGCGCAGGTTTATCGTGAGATTGAAAGCCCCAAGCTGCCGAATTTGAAGAAGGCTGGCCTCGTCATTTTCGTCTACAGCCTGGTTTTCACCTCGCTGGTTTCCTTTTTTGCGGTGATGATTATTCCCGACAGCGTCCGGCAGAACTATCTCGAAAACCTCATCGGCGGCCTGGCGATGAGCTTGCACGGCCCGCTCATCGCGCGCCTGATCTTCCATGGTTTCGTCGTTGTAGTGGGAACACTCATTCTGGCGGGAGCGGTCAACACCGCCATCGTCGGTTCGAACGGCGTGCTGAACCGCGTTTCCGAGGACGGCGTTCTCAGCTCGTGGTTCCGGCAGCCGCACCCCAGATTTGGCACAAGCTACCGCATTATTAACATCGTCGTCGCTCTGCAAATCCTCACCATCTTCATCAGCCGGGGCGATGTCACATTCCTCGCGAACCTTTACGCGTTCGGCGTCATCTGGAGCTTCACGATGAACGGCCTGGCTGTGCTCGTGCTCCGGTACACCAGGCCGGGAGTGCGCGAGTTTCAGGTGCCGTTCAATTTTTATTTCCGCGGAGTGCAAATCCCGGTTGGGCTCAGCTTGATCACCTTGACGCTTTTTCTCATCGCTGTCGTCAATCTTTTCACCAAACCGGTAGCCACCATGGCGGGCGGCACTTTTTCCGTTTTGCTCTTTGTCGTTTTCACCATCTCCGAGCGCCGCGCACACAGAGGTGGTGCGGCTCACATGGAGATGGACCAGTTCAACCTCGAGCTGGAATCCGAACTGACGCCCGAGGCTGTTGGCGCGCGGGCTGGAAACATCCTTGTGCCGGTGAGCAACCACTTCAATCTCTATCACCTCGGAAACGTCCTCGACCGCATCAAGCCGGGACGCCGCGATGTGGTTGTCTTGCATGTTCGCTTGTTGCGCCGCTCTGCTTCCGGCGAAAACGAACTCGACGCCGATCAGCTCTTTGGCAGCATCGAACAGCATCTGTTTTCGCAGGCTCTTTCGATGGCCGAAAAACGCGGGAAGTCGATTCGGCTTGCGGTCGTGGCTTCAAACGATCTCTGGGAAGGCATCTTGCGCGCGGGCGCTTCGCTTCAATCCAGCACAATTGTGATTGGCCGTTCGGCGAAAGACAACACCGAAGAGCAAGCACGGCAGATCGGCGATGCCTGGGAAAAACTGGGCGACATCAAGCCGCAGTTCAACCTCGAAATTCATTTGCCCAACGGCGACAAGATCTACAAAGTTCTCGGGCCGCACGCTCCGAACCTGACCTCCAACGAAGTGAATCTCCTGCACCGGTTGTGGCTGCGCTTTAGCGACGTCCTGGCGCCCCAAGAGCTGCATCATCACGATGTCGTGCACTTCGCGCTGGAGGAGGTCAAGAAAGAGATCGAAGAAGGCCAGGAAGATGAAGTCGTCAAGCGTCTGCGGGCACACCTCGAAGGAAATCAATCGAAGAAAACGCCTTCCTCTTGAAGTAGATTGCGGTCCGCGGAAATTTTCCCTTTAGAAACAGAATGTAGTCTTACGCCAGTTGCGTCGTGCAGTGCCCGCAGCGCTTGGCCTGGATGGGAATACTCATGGCGCATTGCGGACAATCTTTCGTCGTCGGCGCGGCGGGTGGCGCGGGTTTTTTCGTCCAGCGATTCACCATGCGCACCAGAAGAAACACAGCGAATGCCACGATCAGGAAGTTGATGACATTGTTCAGAAACATTCCGTAGTTCAGCGTCGCCACTTTGTCTAACTTGGCCGCGGCGATGGTGTCATAGTGATTGCTGGAGAGGCTGATGAACCGACTCGAGAAATCGACCGGTCCCACCAACTTACCGAGCGGCGGCATCATGACGTCTTCAACAAATGATGTAACGATCTTCCCGAAGGCCGCGCCGATGATGATACCGACGGCCATGTCCAGCACGTTTCCGCGCATGGCGAATTCTTTAAATTCTTTTAGCATGTGCGTCTCCTTTTTTCCTGTGGCGTGGGCCAAACGATCGCCTCTGGGCGGTTGCAGAAGCAGAGAGGGCCGTTCGTTCCGCAGATTATAGCTGAAGCAAAGAGAAAATCAGGTTGGGAAAGCTTCCGAGGAAGTCTAGCGCGGCCGGAAGACGAGCGCCGCCCCGATGATGCCGCGCAAGCCCATCAATACGCCCGCAGCGGCCATCAATGGCGCGACCCACAAAAATGGCACGCGAGAAATGGCCAGCATTACCACGCCGAGAAGAGTCAGGGAAAGGCCGCGAGTCCAGTTTTCCCAGCGGGCCCACCATCTGTTCGGGCCATAGAGCGCGCGAAGCCCCCAAAGGATGAGCGCGCCGCTCAGAATCAGCCACGAGGGTTTGTGGCGCTCCACCAGGACGCGTCCTGTGAGTGCCAGCCAAACGACCAGCACGCCCAACAGTAAAAAGATCACTTCGATCATGAGCCGCAGAGCGCGCTGGGGTGTCAGCATCGGCGTACTGCGCGTTTAGGGGACGCGCTCGATGCGCACTTTCTGCAGCACAACGGCGGTTTTTGGCCGGTCGTTCGAATCGCGCGGCAAATTGGAGATTTTATTCGCCACGTCTTGCCCCTCGATCACTTCGCCAAAAATGGAGTGCTTGTTATCGAGCCACGGCGTTGCCGCCACGGTGATAAAAAATTGGCTACCGTTTGTGCCCGGTCCGGCGTTGGCCATGGAAAGCTTGCCGGCCTTGGAATGATTGAGGGAAGGATGAAACTCATCCGCAAACCTGTATCCCGGACCGCCGCGGCCCGTTCCCTGCGGGCATCCGCCTTGAATCATGAACTGTGGAATCACGCGATGGAAGACGAGTCCGTCGTAAAAATTCTTCTTTAGCTTCTTGCCGGTGCTTTCGTCGGTAAATTCTTTCGTGCCTTCGGCCAGTCCGACGAAATTCTCGACGGTTTTCGGCGCTTCCTTTTCGAGAAGTTTCACCACAATGTTGCCTTGCGAGGTCTCGAAAATCGCGTACATTCCTGATGGTCGGCTCATGCAATCTCCTCGTGTACTAATTCATCCTACACGAGCCGCCTCGGCCCGCGCCACTCGCGCCGGTCACCAGCCCTTTTGCTTCCGCAATTCGGTGATGTGTGCGGTGTGGTGTTTTCCGTGCCATTCATAAAGAAAAAGAAGCCAATCGACGGTGCGCTCGCCATGCTCCGGGTGCACCAGAATCCGCGCGAAATGCTCCGGCTTCAACGACCGCCAGAGACGGTCCAAACGCGCGTGCACGGAATCGAGAAGTGTCTGGGAACTCTCGATGGGCGCCGCTTTTGAATCGGCCAGTTCGGCCCAAGCTGCTTCGTTATAGGGCTTGATGGTCGGTTTGTCTTCTGTAAGAGCGAGCTTCAGACGGAAAAGGGCATTCATGTGACTGTCCGGAACGTGGTGGACGACCTGCCGCACGGTCCATCCGCCGTCGCGATACGGCGTGTCGAGCTGCGAATCGTTGAGCCCTTTCACTGCGGCCCGAAATTTGGCGGGCAGCAAAACGAACTCCTCGATAGCCGCTTGGCGTCGTTCGGTGGTCAGCTGAGAAGGCATTGCAAATTTTCCAATGGGGTAGCGCGGATCCATCTGACTTTCTCCTTCGGCAACCTCAAACTTCCACTCGTCGGTGGGAGTGACTATAGCTGCGGGTCTCTGCAACGGTCAACGCGGCGCGACAGGAATGACTCTCCAATTTGGACTCCCAGCAATCCGATTCGCGAGCGGCGGGATGATACAATAACGAACTTCCTGTTGTATCGGGGCTGTATTCTCGTGATGAATCGAAAAGGCGCGCTGCTGAATCTAATGTTGCGGAGATCATAGGAATGCACAACGTCGTGATTATTGGCAGTGGCTGCGCTGGCCTGACCGCTGCGATCTACGCCGCACGCGCCAATCTAAAGCCCCTCGTGATTGACGGCCACGAGCAGGGCGGCCAGCTCTCGCTCACCACACACGTCGAGAATTATCCAGGCTTCCCCGATGGCATCATGGGGCCAGAGCTCATCGAAAATATGCGCAAGCAGGCGCAAAGATTCGGCGCCGAATTCAAAGCGGGAGCCGTGAACGAAGTTGACCTCACAAAGCGTCCGTTCAAGATCACGGCCGGCAAGGACTCCTACGAAGCTAAGGCGCTGATCGTTGCCGCAGGCGCTACGGCCCGCATGCTGGGCCTGCCGGGTGAGCGTGAATTGATCGGCCGCGGTGTCTCCACCTGTGCGACCTGTGACGGGTATTTCTTTCGCGAGAAAGCCATCGCTGTTGCGGGCGGCGGCGATTCCGCAATGGAGGAGGCCAATTTTCTTACGCGCTACGCAAATAAGGTCTACCTGGTCCACCGCCGAAACGAGTTTCGCGCTTCCAAAATAATGATTGATCGCGCACGGGCCAATCCAAAAGTGGAGTTCCTTACGCCGTTCGTCGTCGAGGAGATTCTTTCTCCCAAAGGGCACGTGGAAGGAGCGCGCCTGCGGAATTTACAGACGAAAGAAGTTCGCGAAATCACGGTTGACGGCATATTCGTCGCGATCGGCCACGACCCCAACTCGACCGTTTTCAAGGGTAAGCTCGAGATGGACGCCAACGGCTATCTCATCCCAAAGCACGGCACCTTGACCTCCGTCGACGGTGTATTTGTCGCCGGTGATGTGCAGGACCATCGCTACCGCCAGGCCGTTACTGCCGCAGGCTCCGGCTGCATGGCCGCCCTGGATGCGGAAAAGTTCCTGGAAAGGCACACGGACTAGTCCCAAAGGATTTACACGGGCATAATTACACTGCATGCTCCGCGCGACGCTTCTCAAGCTATCCGAGAGTCCCCGCTTCGCCAAATGGGTCACTTCCAACGGCACCACGCGCCGCATGGCACGCCGCTTCGTCGCCGGCGAAACGCTCGACGAAGCCATCGAAGCCGCCCGCGCCTGCAACAATGCCGGGATGCTCGCCAGCCTGGACTACCTGGGCGAAAACTGCGCCACGACTTCCGACGCCCAGCGTGCGCGCGATGCCTACTTGGAAGTTTTCGAGCGCATCCACCAGGAGAATCTCCACGCCAATGTGTCCTGCAAGCTGACTCAGCTAGGGTTGGACCTCAATGCCGATTTCTGCCAGGGTCTGGTGGTGTCCATCGTAGAGTTAGCCGCCCGGTATGACAATTTTCTTCGCGTGGATATGGAAGGAACGCCGTACACCCAGCGCACCCTCGACGTGGTGAAAAACGTGCGCTCGCGGAATCCTGCCATCGGAACGGTAATCCAGTCCTATCTTTACCGCAGCGAAACCGACATCCAGGATTTGCTCGCATACGGGTGCCGCATCCGTCTCTGCAAGGGCGCTTATAAAGAGCCACCGGATCTTGCGTACCCTCGCAAAAGAGACACCGACTTTAACTATGTCCGCTTGATGAAGATTCTTCTGCCCAGCGGTTTCTACCACGGCATTGCCACGCACGACCAGCGCATGATTGCAGAAACGATTCGCTGGGCCGCCGCCAGGCAGATTTCCAAGGATGATTTCGAGTTTCAGATGCTCTATGGCGTGCGGACTGACTTGCAACGCATGCTTGTGAAAGACGGCTATCGCCTGCGCGTTTACATCCCCTATGGTAACGATTGGTTCCCGTATTTCATGCGCCGCCTCGCCGAACGTCCTGCAAACCTTGGCTTCCTGCTGCGAAATTTCTTCCGCTCCTAGCTGCCTCGCCGCCTTACTGCTTGCGGCAAACCGTCACGCCATCCCGCAGCGGAATCAGTACGGGATAGAGCTCTTTCGAGTCATAAACTAGCCGGTTGAATTCCTGCACGCCGAGCGTTGCCGCGTCATCCGGAGCGGCAGGTCGCGCCGCCTTGCCCGACCAAAGCGTATTGTCGGTGATGAACAATCCTCCTCGCTTGAGCTTCGGCAGCGCCGCGCGCAGAGCGTCCGGATATTGGTCCTTGTTCACATCGTTGAAGATCAGGTCAAATGTTCCATGGGTTTTCTTAAGCAATTCGAGCGCATCGCCCACCTGGACATTTATGCGCTTCGCCACTCCCGCCCGCCGGAAATACTCTCGTGCACGCTTTGCGTTCTCCGGATCTCCGTCGGTGAAGTGCACCTTTCCTTTTGGTCCCGCCGCGCGCGCAAGCCAAATTGTCGAATAGCCAATCGCTGAGCCCATTTCGAAAATACGTTTCGCCCCGGAAACCTGCGCAAAAAGTGTAAGCAAGCGCGCTACGGCCGGCCCAATGATCGGCACGCGGTGCTCCGCGGCATAAGCCTCCATCTCGCTGATGACGGCGTGTCGTTCCGGCAACAACTCGTACAAATATTGTTCGACGTCATCTTGTATATAGCCGCTACGCAGGTTCTCGCTTCGAATCACAGGCTTTCTCCAGGTTTAAGCGCATGAATCCGCAGCCCCGCGATGTCGCCGGTTTCGTTGCGCAAATCGTCCACCGTTCCCGTCAAAAACGGAAACGTCGCATAATGCATGGGGATCACGTGTTTCACTCCCAGCAGCCGGATGGCATGCGCCGCCTCGCGCGGTCCCATCGTGAAACGATCGCCAATAGGCAGCAGGGCAAGCTCGGGTTTGTATAGCTCTGCGATCAGCTTCATGTCTCCGAACACGGCCGTGTCTCCCGCGTGATAGATCGTGAATCCTCCCGGCATTCGAATCACATAGCCGGCCGGCTCGCCGCCATAAAGCATCACGCCATTATCATCGATGGAATTCGAATGAAAGGCGTGCGTCATCGTCACCTGAAACTCGCCGACGCTCTGCGATCCTCCCTTACCCATGGGAGAAGTCTCTTTTTCAAACCCTTTGCTCGCGAGCCAAAGATAGGTCTCGAAGATGGCCACGATCTTTGGCTTGTGCTGTTTCGCAAGCGCCAGCAGGTCGCCCAAATGATCCCCGTGCGCATGAGTAAGGAAAATCACGTTCAGGCGCTGCACGTCCTTCAGCGCGTCCGGACACAAGGGATTCGTCATCACCCACGGATCAATCAGGGCGGTGTGTCCCGAAGGCGTCGTCAACGAAAACGTGCTATGTCCAAAATACGTAATTCGATTGCCCTTCGTATCGAGCATCCTTAGCCCCTTCTGCAACTCTTACGATTTTGAGGCGGATTGCTATTTTCCCGGCGAGCCCGCGCCCCCACCGTCGGCCAGCAGCGCGCGAATCGCTTCTTCGTATTGTTCCCGGCCTTTTTCGCCAATGAAGTGGGCTACTTGCCGGCCATCCTTCGCGTAGAAAACGGACACTGGCATCGACCCGGTCCACCCAGGAAGGACGGTTTGCCGGAACGCGGCCTCCGCCCCAGCGGTCTTGCGGTAATTGGGAAAGATCGGTTTGTACCGCGCCAGAAACCGCCTCATCAAAATCAAGTCGCCATCGTCGTCCATGCTTACTCCCACGACTTGCAGCCCCTTTGGCGCATACTGTTTCGCCAGTTCGTTCAGCATCGGGTATTCGTCGCGGCAGGGCTCGCACCAGGTCGCCCAAAAGTTCACCAACAGCGCTTTTCCATGATTTTGCTCCAGGATCTTTTGGAATCCTTGCGCATCGATCATTTCAGGATCGTGCGGAGCCTTGGCTTGCGGCGCAGCAAGAGTGCTCCCAGCGGCCACCAACAGCAGTGCAGCAATGCGAGTCCGTATCCTCATCGAAGTACCTTCCCCCACCATTCTAGCTGCATGCGCGGAAGTTGAGAATCCTCCCCTCGCACAGTACAATCAATCCAGTCGCTTGTTGGCCCCGGCAGGGGCGTGGTATAAGAAAATTCCGCCGGGCGCTTCCATTCCCCGGAACCGCTCTCGGCTCACTGTCCGAGCAAAGGAGATTTGAATGGCTTACGTAATCGCTGAGCCCTGCATCGGCACAAAAGACACCGCCTGCGTGGACGTCTGTCCCGTCGATTGCATCCACCCCCGCAAAGATGAGCCGGAGCATGAAAAGGTCACACAGCTCTATATCAATCCGACGGAATGCATCGACTGTGGCGCTTGCGTCCCGGTCTGCCCGGTAACCGCGATCTTCGCCTTGGAAGACCTGCCGGAAAAGTGGAATAGCTACACGCCGGTAAACGCGGATTTCTATACCGCGAAGTAACACGAGCCTGCGCTTTTAAATTAGGGGTTATACATTTTCCGCGGCACGTTCAGGCGTGCCGTTTTGTTTTGCACGGCCCTCTTGCTCAGCCTTCCAGACGTGCCGTTTCCGCCCGCCGTGCGCCGCCGCTCAGCGTCCGCTTCCGCACTTCCTCAAATGTAGTCGCGAATAATATTTTTTCCACCGCCCCTTGCACATCTTTCCAAATCTGTTTCAGCCCGCAGCTTTCTCCCTCCACGCACACCCCGCCCATCGCTTCGTTGTGCACGCAGCTGGATTCCGCGAAGGCGCCATCGACAACTCGCAAGACAGCTCCCACGGAAATCTTTTCAGGCGCCCGCGCCAGCGTGTAGCCCCCCCGCACGCCTCGCCGGCTCTCCAATATTCCGCCGCGCCTCAATTCCAGCAGGATTTGCTCTAGGTACTTCAAGGGAATGTGATGTCTCTGCGCGATTTCGTGGATCGTTACAACCTCGGGATACTGCAGGCTCAGGTGCAGCACCGCCTGTGTCGCGTATTCGCCTTTTGCTGTCACTCGCATCGTCTGCTCTTTACCTTCGCTAGCCTTTCACACGCGCGAAGGTGTGTCAATCTCCCGCGCCCGCTGGTGACGGGCCAGTCTAAAATACTCGGGATCACTGATGCATTTTCAAAGACGGCCGAGAAATCCTGAAGCGGTCATGGGCTGCCGGTAGCGGGTCAGATTCCGATTACCCGGCTAATCGTCCACTTGAACGCGGGTGAGACTTTGGCGAACCATAGCCCTCCCCGATCCGTAAGCGTAAGCCAGCTTCGCATATCCAAATCTCTTATTTGTGCTAGACTCCGCACAGGAGATAGAGCATGCGAATTGGAATGGTTTCTGCTCTTTCTGTCTTACTCCCCTTGATTTGCTCTTCACGTCCAGCAGCTCAGTTCAATCCCGCCAGTCCTCAGTCCGTTCACCAGGACGAATCTAAACCGACAGGCGGAGGGTTGCGGGTGGAGCAAGTGTCATCAACGGCGGAGCAAGCACTGGACTCGACACTGGTGACGTTGAAGGAAGGGCGCGCTTCGCAGAGTCATCTAAGCCAGGAGCTTGCGCACGTAATGATGAGACTGGCAGAGAATAATCACCAACCATCGTGGCCCGTCGTAGTGAGCTTTACTGACAAACTCACGCGAGAGTTGATCAGCAGGCAAATGAATAGTGCCCAGATAGCAATGATGCGGGAGTGCATTGTCGAGGTGATGCGCATAACGGGAACGAGCAACGCTGGTTTAGCAAGCCGTCTCCAGCAAACGTTGATCGGTATTGGCATCGAATCTTCGAAGACGCAACTCGTTGTTAGGGACTTCATCGCGGTTAGAGAGGCCGTCCAAGGGCCAGACGATTCACCCCTCGCGCGCTGAATGCGAGAATCTGCCTTTTGGGTACGCTGAGTCCTGATTAACGCGGCAATCGGAAAATGACCCACTACCGGATTGCCATTCTACTGGCGGCACGGACTCGCGATAATACATACTAAGCTTTTGGGGGGAAAAATCTCCATGCGGATGCTGCCGACTCGTTCATGCGCAGAAAGAATGGCCATCCTCCTCGTTTTGGTGTGCGCCATCGACGTTGCAGCTGCCTTTTTCACCGCGAAGCCCCAACTTTGGTGCGCGCTCATTCCAGTTCTTATCCCCCTTTTCACTCCCGCCACTATCTTCGCGCGTCGCGCAGTCTAAATTCTGACCGTTACATGCTCCAACTGACGGCAACTCTCAAACTCACCCGCTACGCGCCCGTTGTGCCTCCCACCCCGGCTCCATGCGTCTAAGCAAAGTGCGCCATTAGCGCATTTTTCGCATCTCGTGAATTGGAAATGTTGCGCTGCACGGTATGATGTTTGAGAGCAAAATTGTCCCCATGCCTGAACGTTTCCATCTCGTCCTGCTAATTCATGCCCACCAACCCTGCGGCAATTTCGGCCACGTGCTCGAAAAGGCTTACAAAGACTCTTATCTGCCTTTCATCGAACTGCTGGAAAAACATCCCGGCGTCCACATGGGCCTGCACTATTCCGGACCGCTGCTCACCTGGATCGAAGAGCATCGTCCTGAGTATTTCGCGCGCCTCAAAGCTCTCGTCGGTTCCGGGCAGGTCGAGCTGATCGGCGGCGGCTTTTACGAGCCCATCCTCGTCTCCATCCCGCCCGACGACCAGCGCGAACAGATCACACGGCTGGCAGGCTACCTCGAAAAACAGTTCGGCCGCCGCCCGACAGGCGCGTGGATTGCCGAGCGTGTTTGGGAGCCGCAGCTTCCCTCAGCGTTAGCCGCGGCTGGCGTCAGCTACACCCTCGTCGACGACATTCATTTTCTTTCCGCTGGTTTTGAACCCGAGGAACTGTTTGGCGCCTACATCGCCGAGGACCGTGGCCAGAGTGTCTGGCTTTTTCCCGGCCAGAAAGCGCTCCGCTATTTCATTCCTTTCGGAAAGGTCGAGGAGGTCGTCACCTATTTGCGCGATGCTGCGGTCCTGCATCCCGGCGGCATGGCATCGATGGGCGATGACATGGAAAAATTCGGTGTTTGGCCCGGTACCAACGTCCACTGCTACAAGGATGGCTGGCTTGAAAATTTCTTCACCGCCCTCGAGAAAAACTCTTCGTGGCTCCGCGTTTCCACGCCGGGAGAATACCTCGCCGATCATTCGCCTTTGGGCCGCGCCGACCTTCCCACCGCTTCCTATACGGAAATGATGGAGTGGGTTCTGCCCACGCGTGTCCGTCAGCGCTATCATGCCGTCCAAAAAGAGTTCGCCGCGCGTCCCGAGGTGCTTTCGTTCCTTCGCGGCGGCTCTTGGCGCGGTTTCTTTCGCAAGTACGCCGAATCCAACCTGCTCCACAAGAAAATGCTGCGCGTTTCCGCACGCATCGCTGCCGTGCCCACGCGTCATAGCAGTTCAAAAGCTTCCGAAGAGATTATCCAAGCGCGCGACCTCCTCCTCCGTGCGCAGTGCAATGACGCTTACTGGCACGGCATCTTTGGTGGTCTGTATGCTCCGCATCTTCGCACGGAGCTCTGGCGCAATTTAATTCGCGCCGAAGCCATCGCGGACCGGCAAACCGCCGGAGCGCTCATACCGCGCGTCGAGTTACTGGACTACGACGCCGACGGAGCGCATGAGCACCTTTTCACTGCTTCCGATTATCAAGCGCTGCTCAAACCCGCGGACGGCGGAACGCTCGCCGCGTTCGACTTTCGTCCAGCTGCCGCGACTCTCATCAATTCCATTCAGCGCAGGCCGGAGGCTTACCATGCGCGCCTTCGCGAGGCTGCGAAGACCGCTGTGGCGGGCGGTGTTGCCTCCATCCACGAGCAAACTCTCGTCAAGGAGCCTGGCCTCGAACGTTTTCTCCACTACGACCGCTGGCCACGCCACGCATTTCGCGTATTGCTTTTCGACACCGCCCGCACGCAGCTTCAATATGAAACGCTGGAATTACAGGAAGATCCCGGATTTGCCGGCGGCGCTTTTCACGTTAATTCTTCCTCCGCCAACGACGCGCAGCTGATTCGAGAAGACGAACTGAAGATAGCCGCGAAAGGCGGAACGACGGCGCCGAGGCTTTCTGTGGCGAAGCGTTTTTCCTTCGGCCCAGCCCCGAATGGCTGCGAGATCGGCTGCGAGGTCGGTTTGAAATTGAAGCACTCTCTTGAGAAGCCCATCGCGGTCGGCGTCGAATCGATTATCAATCTGCTCGCTCCCGCCGAACCTGACCGTTTTTTTGAAACACCGAAGGGCTCGCAAAATCTTCGCTTCAGCGGCGTTTTGCCCGGTCCGTTACTCCGCATGGAAGATGGCTGGCAGCGTATCCGCATCACGCTGCATGCGCCCGGCGCAAAGGAATTTTGGGTCGCTCCGATTGAAACGGTTTCCGAATCTGAGGAAGGTTTCGAACGCGTCTATCAGGGCTCTCAGATTCTCGCCATTTGGCATCCCGCTTTGGCGGCACAGGAGCCGTGGTTCGCGCGCCTCGTCTGGCGCATTGAATCTTTCTAGCGTTCGCTTCCCTTTATTCCGCAATCAGCAAATTCTGCGCGAACGGCCACTCCTCATCCACCCACTGGCCCTCGCACCGAAACCCGGTGCGCACCGCCATTTCCGCTGCTTCTCCAATCCGGTATTTGTGCGAGCTCTCTGTCCAGATCGTTTCATCTTCATCCAGCGAAAGGCGCAGTCCTGCCGCTGGAATCTCCACGCGCTGCCGGCACGTCGAGCGCAAGTGCATCTCCATCCGCCTTTCGGTGGCGTTCCACCGCGCTTCGTGCCGGAAACACGCCAGATCGAAATCCCCGCGCAGCTCCCGGTTAATCCTCGCTAGCAAATTCATATTGAAAGCTGCAGTTACCCCAGCCGGATCGTCATACGCCAGCATTTGATCTCGAATGTTTTTCTCCAAGTCCGTTCCCAAGAGCAGCGCGTCTCCTTCGCGCAAGATACTGCGCACGCTCTTCAGGAAATCCTCTCCGGCATCGCGATCGAAATTCCCGATTGTGCTGCCCAGAAACAAAACGAGGAGATGATCGCTGTCGGCTCGTCCATTGGCCACCGTCCGCAAGCCTTCCAGATACGGCTGCTCGTGCCCCACGATGCTTACCAGATCGATTTGTCCGAGCTCCTTCTCGCATGCCGCCAGTGCCGAAGGTGAAATCTCGATCGGGAAGTAATACGTCTTCTGCCGCCGCGAAAGCGCTTCCAGTATCCAACGCGTCTTTTTTCCGCTTCCGCTTCCTAGCTCCGCGACATGCACCGGGGACGGCAGCAGATCGACAATTTCGCGCGCATGCTTTTTCAGCAACCGCGCATCCGCACGCGTCAGCCCATACTCCGGCAGCACGCTGATCGCCTCGAACAGCGCCGAACCCACTTCGTCATACAAATATTTTGATGGCAATTCCCGCTGCCCGCTCTTCGTCAGGCCTTCCCGCACATCGGCCGCGAACTCGGACACATGTCTCAACGGAAGGGTTTGCGTCAGCATGTCAGCTCCCAAGGGCCCGGGTATTTATTGCTAGTGCTAGTCTTCCACGCAACGGAAGGTTGCGTAGACGTACGGATAGTGCGGCTGGAACCAGTTCCGGAAGGATCGCCGCAACATGCACGCAGCCGTTCGCGGCGACCCTCCCTTCATCACATAGTGTTTGCCATCGAAGAAATTCGCGGAATAGCCGGGGTAAAAGGGCATCGCCACAAATCCGGGAAAAGGCTCAAATTTCGTTCGCGTCCATTCCCACCCGTTGCCCACCAAATCGTGAACGCCAAACGCGCTCGCCCCTTCTGGATGCGATCCCGTTGGTGCAGGATCCCACTGCTTAAAATCAAAATTGCCGTGACGCGAGCTTGGCGAACCATCGCCCCAAGGAAAAGCTCGCTCGCTCCCACCCTCACGCGTTCCATAAGCCGCCCGGTGAAATTGCGCTTCGCTGGGCAGCTCGCGCCCGAGCCACTTCGCATATGCCGTCGCTTCCGCGTGGCTTACGTATACCGGCCAATCCAGCGGCAAGCGAACCTCGCCGAACATCGCACGGTACATCCACAAATTTCCGTCGCGCTTCCAAAAGGCTGGATGCCCTACGCTCTCTTTTTCTTTCCACTCCCACGCTTCTTTGCTCCACAGCGCGGGGTTCTCGTATCCGCCGGCTTGAATAAAACGCAAGAAATCCTGATTCGTGACGTTGCCACTCTCGATCGCGAATCCCGCCACGTCCACAGCATGCGCATGCAGCTCGTTGTCCCAGCCGAATTCGTCTCCTGTTTCGTATTTCAGCCCCAGCGTCGCTCGACCCGCTGGTATCTCCACCAGGCTGGACTTCATCCGCGCGGCCCCATGACTCGGCCCAATAGGCCCACGAATTTTTCTTTCGGTCGGCAGCCTGTGCAGCATGTAAGCCAGCGTCTCGGCATGCATTAGCCGGTGTTCAATCGCCACTTCCAGCATCGTGGTGAGTTGGGGGTGCCCCTCCGCCGGCCGCGCCAGCGCGCGCTCGATCGCCTCGTCCAGCTCATTCCGCAATCGACGATTGTAATGTTCCACTTCTTCGCGCTTCGGCCAATCGGCGGGTCCGTCGCTCGGTAATCCGCCCCCCACAGGGTCGATTCCGAATGCAAAGAGGTCGTCAAACGTTCGCCGCTTGGTCCGCAACCCAAACGCACGCTGCGAAAGCAAGTTCCAGTCAAACGCCTCAACATGTCCCAAATAGAAAATGATCCGGTGCCGCTCAGGAATGGGCCGGTCGTAGACAGCCTCTTCGCGCACAATGCCAAACAGCGCATCAGTCTGCGCACGCGCGTTTAAGAGACGGGTGTGAAGGTCGTGCCGTATGCGGACAGCAGTTGCTGTAGCTCCCATGGCGTCTTCCCCTTACCTTGGATGCGGCTTCCGCGAGAAAGATGCGCCGAAATTCGGCGTCGGGGGCGGCTGAGTAGAGTACGATATTCCACCCAGTGGCGTGAGGCTGTCAACCGAAATGAATGCGAAACCCGCTGCGCCTTCAGACGTCGCCATCGAATTCCGCGGCGTGAGCTACTGCATAAACGATATTCCTGGCCGTGCGATCGTCTCAAATGTCTCACTAACCGTTTCGCGGGGCGAAACCCTCGTCCTACTCGGCCGCAGTGGAAGCGGCAAGACCACCCTGCTAAGGCTCATCAATCGCATGCTGCTTCCCTCGCAAGGCCAAGTTTTCGTCGAAGGCCGCGCCACCGCCGAATCCGACCCCATCCGGCTCCGCCGCGGTATCGGCTACGTCATTCAGGAGGCAGGCCTCTTTCCGCATTTCACGGTCGCTGAGAACGTCGGCCTTGTTCCCTCCCTCGAAAAATGGGACCCCGCCCGAATCGCCGCCCGCGTCGAAGAACTACTGCGCCTAGTAGGTCTTGATCCCGCCGAATTTTCAGCCCGCCGCCCTCGCGAACTTTCTGGCGGGCAACGCCAGCGGGTCGGCGTCGCGCGCGCCCTCGGCGCCGACCCGCCCATCCTTCTTATGGACGAGCCTTTTGGCGCCCTGGATCCCGTCACCCGCGCCGAACTTCAGCGCGAATTCAGCGCCCTGGCTCGCCGCCTCAAAAAGACCATCGTTTTCGTCACGCACGACATCCGCGAAGCTCTGCTTCTTGGCCAGCGCATAGCCCTTCTCTGCGATGGACGTCTAGTCGCCCTTGCGCCCCCCAAGGACTTTCTTCGCCTCGACCATCATGAAGTCCACGCCTTTTGCGCCTGTCTCGACCCATCCGACGGAGTCGCGCAATGACGCCCCAGAAATTTTTCATTGAG
Source organism: Candidatus Acidiferrum sp. (assembly GCA_035272765.1). Taxonomy (GTDB): domain Bacteria; phylum Acidobacteriota; class Terriglobia; order Acidiferrales; family UBA7541; genus Acidiferrum. Next base: position 14,303 of record DATEQG010000038.1, on the reverse strand, counting down.
CACCGCTCCGAAATCCTTAGCGCCACGCTCGACCATCTCACCCTGGTTGTCATCGCCATGGCTTTTGCTATCGCGATCGCCGTACCTCTTGGCATGCTGATCGTGCAACATCGCCAGCTTCGCGGCATCGCGTTAGGGGTCGCCAACATTTTTCAAACCATTCCCAGCCTGGCGCTCTTCGGCTTCCTAATTCCCATCCCCTTCATCGGTGGCATCGGACGACGCACAGCCATCGTCGCCCTGGTTCTCTACGCTCTCCTTCCCATCCTCCGGAATACTTACGTGGGCCTCACCGGCATCGACCCCGCCATACTCGAAGCCGCCGAGGCCATGGGCATGACTCCAACACAAATCCTAGTCCGCGTCCGCTTCCCGCTCGCTCTGAGCTTCATCCTCGCAGGCATCCGCACCGCCACCGTCATCACCATTGGCGTCGCCACCATTGCTGCCGCCATCGGTGCTGGCGGCCTGGGCACTTTTATCTTCCGCGGCGTGGCCATGGTCAGCGACTCCGTAATCCTGGCCGGCGCCATCCCTGCTGCTCTGCTGGCTATCTTCGCCGACCTCCTCCTGGGCCAACTCGAGCGCCGCCTCAAAGTCGTCTGACCTCCACCGCACTTTCTTCCTCTTCTCTGTGCCCTCTATGTTAAATTCCACATTCCAATGGAACTCTCCACATAACATGCGCCTCAATCTCTTCCGAATCCTTCGCCTCCTTTATTTCCTTTGCTTCCTTAACCTCCTCTACCTCGCCTCCGCCTGCCGCAAACCCGCGCAACCCCACCTGACCATCGGCTCCAAGTTTTTCACCGAGCAAGTCATCCTGGCTGAACTCCTTGCCCAACACATCGAAGCCCGCACCAACATCCCCGTCGAACGCAAAACCAACCTCGGCGGCACTCTCTTGGTTCACAAAGCCCTACTCGCTGGCGATCTCGATCTCTACGTCGAATACACCGGCACAGCCCTCACAGCCGTTCTCAACGAATCACCCGGAACAGACAGCTCCGCCGCCATCTACGATCGCGTGAAGCAACAATATGCCCAACGCTTCAATCTCGAACTCACCGAACCGCTAGGCTTCGAAAACACTTTCGCTATGGTCATCCGCGGCGACGACGCACAAAACCTCCATCTCCGCACCATGTCCGGTCTCGCCCCAATCGCCCCCAAGTGGCACGCCGGCGTGGGCTACGAATTCCTCGAACGCCCCGATGGCTTCCGTGGCTGGAGCGACCGCTACAATCTCCATTTCGCCGCGCCGCCAAACGTTATGGACCTCGGCCTCCTCTACCGCGCCCTTGTAGATCATCAAGTTGACGTCGTCGCCGGCAATTCCACCGACGGCCTCATCGACTCTCTTCGCCTCGTCGCACTTGAAGACAATCTCCATTACTTCCCGCCCTACGACGCCGTCCCCATCGTTCGCCGCGCCGCGCTGGAGAAATTTCCTCAGCTCCGCGCCGCGCTAGCCGATCTCTCCGGCAAACTCACCGCCACCGAAATGCGCCATCTCAACTCGCAAGTCGATGCCGATCAGCGTGACGTCGCCGCCGTCGTCCGCGTTTTCCGCGCCGCAAAAAATTTATAGCTCGTAACCAAATGCCCGGCAGCAAGCGTCTAAGGATTAGTTTTGCTTCACCTCGGTTCAAGTTTCACAAAAGCAACTTTCGTGGAGCTTCCGGGTTCTGCTAGTTGTAAGCATTCCTGGTCGACCCGAAGTTGCAAAACTCCCGGTTCAAGTATGGAGGAATTACAAATCACCACGGAGGTTCGCATGAAATCACTTCTGGGCGTTCTTACACTGTTCTTGCTCTGTGCTCTGCCTGCTCTCGCGCAGGAAAAACAGGCTCCGCTTCCTCCGGTCCACGGCGTCGGCGGAGGCCACGTTCCGGCTCATGGTCCTGCTCCAGCCAAACCTGAGGAGCATCCTGCGGCTCCAAAATACGTCGACAAAAATGGCCATCCCGACGCTCCTCACGTTCACACCAACGATAAGTGGATCGGCCACGATACCGGCCCCAATGATCCGCACTATCACCTCGATCATCCCTGGGCGCACGGCCATTTCAACGGCGGCTTCGGCAAGGGCCACGTATGGCGCATCGCAGGCGGCAACCGTGAGCGCTTCTGGTTCGGCGGCTTCTACTTCAGCGTCGCTCCCGCTGACTACGGCTTCTGCGATAATTGGCTCTGGGCCACCGACCAGGTCGTAATCTACGAAGATCCCGACCACGATGGTTGGTATCTCTGCTACAACGTTCGGTTAGGCACGTACGTTCACGTCGAGTTTCTCGGCGGAGCGTAGTCTGGGTTCCACCGCCGCTTCTCTTAACCTGGAAAACAACCGGGGCACGGTTCGCCGTGCCCCTCTTCTTTTGGCGAGCCAGGCTTAAGAATTTTTGGAGAGCACCACCGTCCTTCTCACGCCGGGTACGATTCGCACTGCCGATCCCGCCTTCCCACCTCCCACCGCAACTAACTTCGAATTTGTATACAAGTGAACAGACATGCTCCTTGGCAACTCCTAAGATTGTCTTGCGGTAAAGGGACTGTAGTGTTGGCCAGTTCATCCCCTTCAGCTTGAACACCCCGACCCCCAAAAGAGCTGAGGACATCGAACAACACATCATTCGCACCGCTTGTCTGGTTCGAAGCCCAGTCATTCGTTGAGTGAAACGGATTCGACGCGATCTCCGCACCAGGCAGAGTAAACAGTAATCCTTGGGATCGGCGTGGAAGTGTCTCGCAACACAGACAGAAAGGTCGAAAAGTATGCCTCTCATTCAAATTTTTATAGCCCTGATCGTAGTGGGCGTCCTGCTTTGGCTCGTGAATCGTTTCATCCCCATGGCAGGCAGCATCAAGTCCATCTTGAACGCAGTCGTGGTCATTTGCGTCGTTCTGTGGCTCCTTAACGTATTCGGATTGTTCCATTCCCTGTCGAATATCCGCGTCGGATAACCAGCGCGGTTAGATAAGCGCCGAGGGGGACGAATTTCGGGCCACGGATGGCCATCAACGGTCTTAAGACACTAGGCGCACCATTTCATAAGAGTGACAAGCCCATAAGCAATTGCAACGGAGGTAGCACATGAAACCAGTTAGAGTAATGAGTACCGCAGCTTTATTTTTGCTTTTCGGAATCGCTGCACCGGCGAACGGAAGCCAAGAGAAACCGGAAGAAAAGGCCCCGCCCCCGAAGCAGGAGCAGCCAGCTAGACCCGCAAAGCAGGAAGAAGCGAAAGCTCCGAAACAGCAGCAAGAGGCTAAGCCTGAAAAACAGCAGCAAGCTAAGGCACCCAAACAGGAACCAAAAGCCAAGACCGAAAAGCAGGAACAAGCCAAGGCTCCAAAGCAAGAGCAAGAAGCCAAGCCTGAAAAACAGCAACAGGCGAAGGCTGCGAAGCAAGAGCAAGCCAAGCCTGAGAAACAGCAGCAACAAGCCAAGACGCAGCAACAACAAGCGCACCAACAGCAGGTAAAGTCTTCACACGCTCCCCAGCGCACGCAAGAGGCAATTGCCGCTCAGCGCGCTCAGCCCGCGCTTCGCCTCAGCGCCAGGGGTAGCGGTCGAATTCCAGACGATCGTTTCCGCGCCAGCTTTGGCCGCGCGCACGACTTCCACATGGGTAACCCAGTTTTGGTCGGCGGATATTCTCGGTTCCAGTACGGCGGCTTCTGGTTTGGATTCGTCCAGCCTTGGCCAGTGGGTTGGTACTACACCGATGACGTCTACATCGATTACGTCGATGGCGGGTATTACATGTACAACCCGTACTATCCCGGCGCACGCTTCTCCATTAGCGTCGTGATTTAGTTTCTGATTCAGCAGCGTGTGGATCGAATAGCACCCGCCCCGGGGACGGATCTTTCTCAACGGGAAAATCTCGCAGGGGCGGGGAATTTGAATGCCGTCAGCAGGAAATACTTAGGGAGAAGAAAACGATGCTTGGAACAATCCTGATCATCTTTTTAATCTTGGCACTCTTTGGCGCATTGCCGCGGTGGTCGCACAGCAGGGATTGGGGCTATAGGCCGACCGGGGGCTTGGGGCTCATTCTTATCATTGTCGTCATTCTCGTGCTTCTCGGACGCATTTAGATTTTGCCGCTCCTGTCAGGCCGGAGGTACGCGATGGATGAATCCAGGCAACACGCAATTCAATTTCTCGAGAAAGAGATCAAGACTTACCTGGCGCTCTCTTTGTTCTTGGCGAAGCGGGGGATTAAGACTGACCTGCTTCTGGGAACGAAAAAGGTCCTAATCAGCCCGTCTTTCTATAAAGACCGGATGAAGGAAGCCAAGAAACTTGTCCGCGAACTAAGAAGGCCATGATCTGTTCCTTTACTACATATGCGAGCTACTCGTCTTTCTGGTCCTCTTTAGCATGGCCTTCCTTTTGCTCGCTCTCGTAGTCCTGGCAGTGATCCTTCTTTGGTGGACAAGCGAGCAGGCGGCTATCAAGATCAAGCCCGCTTCGCGAAAAGTGATCGCGATTACCCGCCGTTTCATTGCCCCCTACGCAAGGCCTTGAGCTGTAATGAAGTCTCTGATGAGTGAGAACGAGGGGCATCTAGTGACCTCGCACCTGATTCCGGATCGTCCCGCCCCGCGTCTAAGACGCGGTCCATCCTTCAATGCGCTCCCTGTTTTGTAGAATCTGCAAATATCAGCGAAAGTGTGCCCTTGTGCACAGACTTTGGCTGTGCCGCGTACTACTCTTTTCCCTCCAGAACCAAATCAATTGGTAAACTCTTGGGAGGAAATGGATATGAAGTTCGTAAAGACAATTTTCGCAGTGCTTGCACTCACACTGCTCGGCGCCACGTTAGCACCTGGCGCTCACGCCGATGAGTGGAACAAAAAGACCGTAATGACTTTTAGCCAACCCGTGGAAATCCCCGGCCAGGTCCTGCCTGCCGGAACCTACACGTTCGTCCTGCTCGATTCACCTGCCGACCGCCACATCGTCCAAATCTTCAATGCGGACGGCTCACAGCTCATCACCACCGTCCTGGCGATCAACAACTACCGTCTCAGACCGACTGGCGATACTGTCGTCAAGTTCGCGGAACGCTCGGGCGACAATCCGGAAGCTCTCAAGGCTTGGTTTTATCCCGGCGATAATTTCGGCCAGGAATTTGTTTACCCCAAGAAGAGAGCTATCGAACTGGCCGTGATTGTGAAGGAACCAGTTCCCGCACTCGCCGCCGACAGTGACATCAAAGTCGTCCCCATAGTTGCGGAAACTCCGGAACAGAAGGAAGTGCCCGTAACAGAAGCGATCCAGGTCACTCCGCCGGCCGCTGAAGTTGCAACCCCCGCTCCAGTCGTGCAGGCAACTACTCCTGCGCCTGTTGTGGAAACCGCTCCAGCACCCGTCGTAGAAACTAAGCAACTGCCGCAAACCGCCAGCCAGCTTCCTCTAATCGCGCTGCTTGGTTTGGTTTCACTCGGCGCAGCGCTTGTTCTCAAGCGCTTCTCGAGCTAAGGTCCCTGCAGCAAACGCAATGAAACTCCAGTGCGCCGCGGGGCTTGATCTTTCCTTTTCATCCCGCGGCGCAAGGAGATTTGCCAGTGATTCCGACCATTCGACCGCGCACTCCCGCTCTACTCATTTGCTGCTGCTTCCTCGCCGCCTTTCTGCTTTCTAGTAGCTTGACGGCGACGGCCTTTTCGCAATCCCAGCAATCGCCTCCTCCCGACTCTGCTGCCGCCGCTACAATCTCGGTGAACTCAGAACTCGTTGCACTCCCCGTCCGCGTGACTGACGCAAAAGGAAATGTCGTCTCGGGATTGACCCTGCAGGATTTCAGCGTTTTCGAGGACGGCCGCCCGCAAAAGCTCACGCTCTTCCAGCAAGAAGACGCTCCCGTCACCGTAGGCCTCGTCGTCGACCACAGCCGCAGCATGGGTCCTAAGCTTGCCGGAGTAACCGTTGCCGTTTCCGCATTCGCTCATTCCAGCAATCCTCAAGACGAAATGTTCGTCGTCGATTTCAACGATGACGTGTGGCTGCAGATACTGGGCGGAAAGCCTTTCACCAATAAAGCGGACGATCTCGAGAAAGAACTCGCTGCCGTTTCCGCTCGCGGGCGAACCGCCCTCTATGACGCGGTGGCGGAGGGCCTCAACCACCTACGTTTCGGCCATTGCGAGAAAAAAGCCCTGATCATTGTGAGCGATGGCGGCGATAACGCCAGCCATCTGAAATTTTCGCAAGTTCTCGCTCTCGCTCAACGCTCGCAAGTTCTGATTTATTCCATCGTTTTGCAGGGCGACGGCCAGGAAGAAAACCCAGGTGCCCTTCGCCGGCTTAGCAAAAGCACCGGCGGGATCTCTTACTTCCCAAGCTCTTCGGAAACCATCGCGAACATCTCCGCTCTTATCGCCCGCGACCTGCGCGATCAGTACACCCTCGGCTTCGCTCCAGAAAAGCCGGCCAGTGACGGTTCCTTCCGAAAAATTCAAGTCAAGGTGACTGCTCCCGGCCGCGGCAGCCTTCACGTCCGTTATCGGCCCGGCTATTTTGCTCAGGGCACCAGCCAGCCTCCTCCGCAATCGGGTAGGAGCGCGCCATGAAATCAGCCGACCGCACCACGGCTCGCCGCCGGCGAACGCGCGCCCCGATCCTTCGCGCGGCCTCTTACTTTTTTCTGGCGCTCGGCCTTCTAGCCCTTGGGTATGCGGGATATGTCGTCGTCGATGCGCATGCCTATCAGGCCTACGAACAAGCGAAATTCGAAGATGTCAGCGACAAGAAGCCGCCGTCTCTTCTCGTGGAAGGCGGCGTGATTGGTGAGATTCAAGTCCCTCGTCTCCACGTGAAAGCCATCGTCGTTCAGGGTGACTCGCACACGATTCTGCGCCGCGCTGTTGGCCACATCCCCGAAACGGCCCTTCCCGGAGCTCCAGGCAACGTCGTTCTAGCCGGCCACCGCGACACTTTTTTCCGCCCGCTCCGCAATATTCGATTGGGTGATGCCATTACTCTCAAAACACCCGGTGGCGTCTTTCAATATCTTGTAGAATCCACGGAAGTCGTTCCGGCCAGCGACATAGAAGTTCTAAATGCTTCGGGCGGCCGCACCCTGACGCTCATTACGTGCTTCCCCTTTGACTACATAGGCCCGGCACCGAGCCGCTATGTCGTCCGCGCTCGCGAACTTGTATCCCCATCTCCAGTTCCGCCACCCGCGCCGTGAACGATTCCCAGGAATCCAGGTCCTTAGAAATGCGTCGCGGCCATTTATGCTCTTTTTCGCTCTAACTCAGCATGACTCCCAAAATGGAACGAAATGCAGATGTGTGCACAACCGGACAGACACCTCTTCTCACTTCGTCTAACATTCCTTAGTGCAGGGCAGCCAGAGCGCTGTTTCGCGGATCCTCCCACTCGCTTCCGCTAAATGGTTTTGGCTGACAACCCTCACCTCGGAAAAAGCAAAACGGGATCAGCAGGTTCTGGACGTTTCGGCAGTTAGATTTGTTCCATGCGACTTGGGGTTAGCCACTTCCTTCTCTCTCGTTAGGATCTTCGATATTTTTGGGCTTGGGCTGTCCTGACATCCGCTACTCAGGGTCATTCAGGGCCGAGGGATAGCCGTCTGGCTCGTGCGTCGAATATATGAAACCAAGCTCTCTGGCTGGAATTGTTTTGGTGGTTTTGGGCGCGCTGGCCCTCGCTTATCAGGGCTTTGATTACACCCGCCGCCAACATGTTTTGGATGTGGGACCAATGCACGTCACGACAGAGACTCAAAACAGAGTCCCCATCCCACCGATTCTCGGCGGGCTCGCGCTCGCCGGAGGAATTGCTTTGCTCGTCGTTGGAGGCAAGAAAAGTTCTTAGTTCGAATCTGCAAGAGTGCCCGCCTGAGAGTCGGGTAACGCATAACCCTCTCGCAAATGGATTTGTGTTGAAGGTCCTTCAACCACGGATTTTGTAGAAGTAAAAATTAGAAGAGAAGTTGTGACCAACGGAGGTCAGTGATGAAGAAATTTTTGGTAACGGCAGCGTGTCTTACTTTCGCAGCAGGTGCAGTCTATGCTCACAAACTAAACAAGGAACAGCGGCGCCTCGAAGAGTGCGGCGTTGTTATGTCAGAGGTTCTCCACGTACCAGACGACATTCCCCAGGATCTTTTGAACAAGGCCGAATGCGTCATAGTGATTCCGTCCGTCAAGAAGTTGGCTTTCGGAATCGGTGCTGAGTACGGACGCGGGGCCATGGTTTGCCGCACCGGCGAGCACTTCCGCGGACCTTGGGGAGCCCCGGCGATGTACGCTCTCGAAGGCGCCAGTATCGGCTTCCAGATCGGCGGAGAAGGAACGGACTTGATCCTGCTGGTCATGAATGACAGCGGCATGAACTCGATCCTCAGCAGCAAGGTTAAGTTGGGCGGCGATGCTTCCGTTGCCGCAGGCCCAATTGGGCGTACCGCTTCCGCGGATACGGACGCTTGGATGCGCGCTGAAATTCTCAGCTATTCACGCGCGCAGGGACTTTTTGCCGGAGTTTCCCTCGAAGGTTCCACGATTCGCCCTGACGATGACGCCAGTGGCGACGTTTATGGCCGCCCCATGAAGGCAAGTGAAATCGTGCGTGGCGAACATGTTGGCGTGCCCGAAACAGGCCGCCATCTCGTCAACGTTCTAGAGAAGCATTCGCCAGTCAACGAACAACGCGCCTCTAACTAACAGTTGGAAGTGACCAATTCGCCGGGAGGTTTCACCTCCCGGCGAGTTTTTATTTCTCAGAAAATTGTTTCGGGGAGTTGCTTCGCTGAACTCTCGACCGAAGCCTTCGTACCGGACGCATCACCTCAAGCATGGCTTGCAGCCTGGTCTCTATTCTTTTCAAGCCTTCCGCCCCAGTCGTCCACAGCCTCAAACCTCGCGCTCAACAGTTCTCGCAGCTGCCACTATTCACTATAACCTAGCTCATAATTTCCGGTTTCCCGTAATCCGTCCAGGATCTATGACAAGCGTGGAGATCGCTTCCCACAAGCCGACTTCCCGGTACTAATCTCCTCGATGAGTGGATTGGCGATTTACCCCTCATCGCGGAGGTCGTAGCAAGCCAATTGGCAAAGATCACTTGCCCAACAGACTGGCAATACATCGAGAACAGGTCCCAACGGCAATCCGCATTCCCCGGCCCCTGATGCCAGGGCCTCCGCCGTGACGGCTCGCGCTCCTGCGCAGGTTGCGATGCCACTCTAATCGTCAGGTTAATGAGTAATTGCTCAAGGAAGCCCGTTTGTTGAACCATGCACCCAGACGCGATACGCGGCGCATGGGGAAGCATAAATTAGCGCAGGTGTCAGGGTTCAGAGATCAGGAAACAGAAATCGGGAACCCCAAAATTCACACTTGACATCGGCGAATAATTCACTACCATATGGTTGTGGATAAGTTAGATACAACATTCGCGGCTCTGTCTGATCCAACCCGCCGGGCGATGATCGAACGACTCTCCCATGGGCCTGCCTCCGTGCATGGATTGACGGAACCGTTTGCCCTCTCGCAGCAGATGATTTCAAAACATATTGCCTACCTGGTGCGGGCGCGGATTGTGATCAAGACGAAGCGTGGAAGAGAGAGCGTGTGCACGCTTAGGCCAGAGGCGATCAAGACAGTCAGCGACTGGGCGACTAACTATCGGCGATTCTGGGAAGAGAGGTTCGACAAGTTGGATGTGGTTGTGAATCAAATGAAAAAAGAGGAGCTCAGAAATGACAAAAAACACGGTTAACGAGAAAGAGCGGATGGTTGTCACCAGAGTTTTTGATGCCCCGCGCGCATTGGTTTGGGAAGCGTGGACAAACCCGAAATATGTGATGCAGTGGTGGGGACCGAAGGGTTTTACTGCGCCTGTTTGCAAGATAGATTTTCGCGTGGGAGGAAAATTTCTCTGCTGCATGAGAGCGCCGGATGGGCAGGAGGGCTGGAATGGCGGGGAATACCACGAGATTGTTCTGCACGAGAAGATCGTTTACTCCATGTACTTTGCCGACGCGAACGGAAACAAGATTGATCCTGCGCAATTAGGAATAGAACATGAGGCCATAGAAGATGCGCACGACGTGGTTATTTTTGAGGACTATGGAAACGGCCAGACGAAAGTCACCTTGATTGGCAATGAAACCATGGAAGATGCAAAGAACAGCGGGCAGCTCGAGGGCTGGAATGAGATCCTCGATAAAGTTGCCGCAGTGGTTGCGGGGCTGGCGCAGGCGAAATAAGAAGTTGAAGTTTTGATGATCGTCATGCGCGAGATACGGCTAAGGCTGGCGGCGGAGGCTCAGGTAGAACGGGCTTCTCGTCGCTTGGCCGAATAGTCGCATTTCCGGCTAAGTGACCCTTGGCTCGACTGCTGCCCTCAAGCCAATGCGCTCAGCGACCAATGTTTACCGAACTCGACATGAGTCCTGTGAAACGCGCTTTTATTGAGTGGTCTGGTCAATTCCTGGATCGTCGGCAACCCTTCCCTAATCGGTAAGGTAAGGTTGCCCGTTATTCGGGAGCAATCGTCTGAATACTTTCGCCGATTTCCGAAGTTCGACTGCGTTCACCACGGGAGTGGGCCGTCCTCGTTTGAGAACGTGCCCGTCGGACCGTTCGCGTCGAGGAGCGCGAGACGCACTGGCTCGCGGGCGCCCTCCTCGACACTCCGCGTGCCTGTATAGTTGTTGAGGTTCGTCTTGGTGTAGCCCGGGCAGGCGGCGTTCACCTTGATCCCGGTCGACTCCAGCTCGATCGCCATAGCGAGCGTCATAGCGTTGAGAGCCGTCTTGGACGCGGCGTAGCCGGGGCCGAAGATCGAGCGGTAGGCGTACGCCGGGTCCGAGTTCCTCGTCAGCGAGCCAACGCCGCTCGACACGTTGACGATGCGGGCTGCCGGCACCTCACGCAGGAGCGGCAGCATCGCCTGCGTAACGGCGAGAACGCCGAACACGTTCGTCTCCCACACCGTGCGCACTTCATCAAGGGACACGTTGCTCGGCCGGGTCAGCTTAGCGTAGTCCTGGACGGACATGCCCGGCAGCTTACTCGTGTTCGAGATAGCCGCGTTGTTGACGAGCACGTCGAGGCGGCCAAGCTCCTTCCGGATGCGCTCTGCCGCGGCGGTGATCGAAGCCTGATCCGTCACGTCGAGCTGGAGCGCGCGTGTGTCCGGCCCAACCTCCTTGGCCGCAGCCTCGCCGCGCTCGAGATTGCGCGACCCGACCAGCACAGTGAAGCCGTGTGCCGCGAGATCCTTTGCGATTTGAAGACCGATTCCTTGATTGGCCCCGGTGACCAGGGCGACGGGTTTGTTTTGCATAGTAATCTCCTTTTTGGGGCTATGGCCATAAACGATGAACGATTCGGGCCGTTGTTACTGTCCGGAACCGCGACCAATTGATTCCAGATCCGCCCGCACTTGCGCCGGGATTTGAAGTGTCGCAGCCTTGAGATTCTCGCGAAGATGCCCGACTGACGATGTTCCCGGAATCAGCAAGATGTTTGGTGAGCGCTGCAGAAGCCAGGCAAGCGCAACCTGCATCGGCGTGGCTTGAAGTGAGGCCGCCGCTGCGTCGAGCGTCGATGACTGTAGTGGAGTGAACCCTCCTAGCGGGAAAAACGGAACATAGCCAATACCTTGCGCGGCCAGATCGCCGATCCATGCATCGTCTTTCCTGTGCGCCGCGTTGTAGAAATTCTGCACGCATACGATCTCGGTAATGGTTTGAGCCTCCGACAACTGCCTGGGAGTTATGTTGCTCAAGCCGATGTGACGAATCAGGCCCTGACGCTTCAGTTCGGCGAGTGCGGTCAGGGGTTGCTCGATAGGTCCCTCGGACGGTTCCATGACTCCGCCAACGCTGAGATTGACCACATCGAGAGTCTCAACACCCAGATTTCTCAAGTTGTCGTGGGCGCCATCGATCAGTTCCTGGCGAGAAAGAGCGTGAATCCACGACTTGTCTGCACCCCGACGAGCGCCCAGTTTGGTGACGATCACGAGACCATCCGGGTAGGGATGAAGCGCCTGCTTGATAATCTGATTGGTCACATACGGACCGTAATAGTCGCTCGTATCGATGTGATTCACGCCAGACTCTAATGCCTCGCGTAGCACAGCAATGGCTGCGTTAACGTCCCGTGGCGGTCCCCAGACCTCCGGACCAGCCAGTTGCATGGCGCCGTAACCCATGCGGTTCAAAGTCATCGAGGTGCCGGGCAGCGTGAAACTGCCGGCGAAACTAATCTGTTCAGTCATTTCATTCCTCCTTGCTATAATCATCTGATGAAGGATTCTTCAGGTTTGGTGTTTCGCATATGCCGGCTGACGCGCTACTCGCATTAGAGCCAAGAAAAACGCCCGTTCAAGCGAGGTCGACCGTCACGGTGCAGTCGATTTCCGAGGCAACTATTCAGGTTTTGCTGAGCCACGGGGCACAGCGATTGACCACTACAAGGGTGGCCGAGCGTGCCGGCGTGTCGGTGGGCACCCTGTATCAGTACTTTCCCAATAAGCGCTCATTGCTGTTTGCCGTGCTGGAAAATCATTTGAATAAGGTGGCGGCAAGAGTTGAGGCTGCTTGTGAGAGTGCCCGTCATAAACCGCTAGCCGGGATGATTCAGGAAATGGTGGAGGCGTTCGTCGACGCCAAGATGGAGCGCTCAGACATCTCCGTCGCTCTCTACCGAATCTCGACAGAACTGGGTGGGCCTGCATTGGTCAAACAGGTCGGTCAGCGGTCCCGGAAAGCCGTCGAGGCGATGCTCGAGAGTGCGACAGATGCCAAGTCCCCACCGGACAAATTCGCGGTCGAGATAATGCTTTCCGCGATGGCGGGCGCAATGCGGTCTCTGCTAGAGGCTGGATCTAACCCATCTCTCGCCACGGTCCGCAAAGCGCGGGAGCAACTCGTGCTCCTTTGTGAGTCATACATGGCGGCCGCGACAGCTAAACGCGTTTAGAACCACTCCCCTCGTTGCCCTCGATTTTTGTCAGCAACGGTCGTTATCAACATTGACTTTGAATTGTCGGCAAGTCGGAAGTAATTCGAAGAACGGACGAACGCCGGGGCACCGCTAGTCACCAAGATGTCTGGTTGCAGAACTATCGTCGCGTAGTCGTCCGTTAGGAAGAGCACGCCGAGAACTTCCTCGCGATGCTTCACCTCGCCTCAGCTTTGATCCTGCTCAGGCACTTGTGACTCGAGTTCTAGTCACCACTCACTACTTATGCCGCCGGTCGTTTGCGTGTTCCGCATGGCCGTTGGCGTCTAGCCAGGTCAGGAGCGAGCGAATGCTGCCATGCGCCAAAGCAATGCTTGAATCAGCGGCGCCGTAGTAAAGGTTGATCGTATCTCCGTCCGGCGCCACCGTATAGCCGCAAGGAAAAACAACGTCCTGCACGTCTCCGTGTCGTTCGTAGTCCGCCTCGGGCGCGAACATCCAGGAATCTCCGCGGATAATGCACTTTTCCGGGTGCTCCAGATCGAAGAGAGCCAGCCCCAGGCGGTAGATCGAACTCGAAGGCGTCCTTCGTACGCCGTGATAAATCATTAGCCAGCCTCTGGGCGTTTCAATCGGCGGCGGCGACATCCCTATCTTGTTCGCATCCCACCAGGCGCCCCGGCGAGCTTCGAGCATGAGTTTGTGATTTCCCCAGTAACGCAAATCGGGAGAGTAAGAGATCCACACGTGAGCTCCGAGCGGCGTCATAGGCCGGTGAATCAATGCCCAGAATCCTCCGATCCTTCGCGGCAGCAGCGCTGCGTCCTTGTCGTCGGGTGACATGGCGACGCCCAGTCTTTCGAAGCTTCGGAAATCGCTAGTCAGCGCCAGTGAGACTCCAGGCCCGCCGCGGGAATACGACGTGTAAGCCACGGCATATTTCTTAAGCTCCGGGACGTAGGTAATCCGTGGATCCTCAATGCCCCAGATCTCCTCGGGGTACCGGTCAGAATCAGGCACCAGAGTTGGTTCGCGATCGATCTGCCAGTCGTCTACGCCGTTCACCGATCGCGCGGCGCATAGGTGCGAGAGGCCGCGGCGATCCTCCACCCGGCAAAGCAACAGCGTGGAACCATCCGGCAGAAGCGTCGCGCCGGCGTTAAACACGCTGTTGATGGAATACGGCCAATCCTTTCCCGTCAAAATCGGGTTACCGGCGTGCCGCTCAAATAGCGTCTCGTATGGGATCATCTTGCCTTTTGTGGGGAGTGTGATTACGTTCACGGAAGTGTGCTCCATTATTTTTTTAAGTTCCCAGACTACTGACAACGGCGTCAGATCTTTTT
>DATEQG010000037.1:0-2221 GCA_035272765.1 Candidatus Acidiferrum sp. | reverse complement strand
GACTTTAGCCCCCCTCCGGACTTCAGAACAGTCAGAAATTGCCCAGAACCTTTATCAATGCGGCGGCGAACGGCATTCCTCCGCCAAGGTTGCCGCATACTATATATAGTAGGTGTCTGCGTTAACCGGATAGGCACGGATTGACGAAATGACGGCGAACAATCGTCGAGCAGTAGAAATCCAAGAAAAGTTGTGGGACGAGGCCACGACCGCAGCAGCGTCCAATCCGCAGGTCGTTCCGACAGGATTGTTCATAGAAGCGCTGAACGATACGATTGATGGATACGCGAAGCGGCTGGCCGCCGCGCGAAATAGCGTTCCGTCGGTAATATTCCTCGCGCTGGAGGGGATTGCCATGATCGCCGTTGGATTTTCGGGGTACGGGGCGCGCTGGGGCGGCGTCTACAGCCGGTGGTCTATGTGGGTCATGAGCGCAGTGATTGCCGGCGTCATCACGCTTGTCATAGACCTGAATACTCCGCAGGCGGGCCTCATTACGGTGAGCCAGCAACCTCTACTGGATTTGTTGAAGACAATGAAGTGAACGCGCAGAGCCTCGTGCCTATCAGCGTAAAAGCAGAAGCGCCGTCGGAAATGGCGGTGAAAGCGGTCACTTTCTTAAAGAGCAATCCTGCTATGCGGGCCAAATTCATTGACATGGTCTCAGGCCATTCAATGCGGCTCTCCTGGCGATGCGCGAAGACGGCGCTTATCAACAAATATACGACAAATGGTTCGGAAGTGCGAACTGATTTGGCCCTTCAAGCAATTTTGCATAGCTGGCCTTCGTCATTTCCCGAGGGAAAAGCTTTGAGGAAGTTGATTGTGCTTGCCCCTCAAACCCACGTTTGAAAGGAATTCCATGAGCAAGAATGCCGCTGACTCCCCGAATTTCGTCTCTTCCGCCGAAGTGTCCAAAACCGGATTTCGTCTCCCGGGCCAGGCCCCCGCTGATGAGGAGCACGCGGCCGGCAAAGCTCTACGTGAGCGCATCCCCCGCGAAAGCCATGCCGAGATCGGCAAGCTGCCCAAACAACGCGATCCGGTGACTATCATCACCGCGTCCAACGCGGACCGGCTAGAGAACTTGGTGCCGATTCGCCATTCACGGATGCTTGAGTCCTCTTTCACCTTCTACAGGGGCGCCGCCGCGTTACAGGCGAACGACCTTAGTCAGGCGCCTTCGTCTGGTATCGTAATCCAGTGCTGCGGCGATGCGCATCTTTTGAACTTCGGCGGTTTCGCCACGCCCGAGCGCAGGTTCTTATTCGACATCAACGATTTCGATGAGACCTCTCTGGCGCCTTTCGAGTGGGACCTCAAACGTCTGGTGGCCAGTTTTGTTGTCGCGGCGCGTTGGCGCGGAATTTCCGACGCCCATGCGCGGGACATTGCAATTGCTGAAGCTTCGGCTTACCGCGAGCATATTGGAATCGCGGCACAGGAGAACACGCTCGATACTTGGTACGCCTCGGTCACCTGGGAGAAGATCTTGCGCGATGTGAAGGATGACCCCGCCGTTTCCCATCGCCTCAAGGCGGTCGTGGTCGAGGCCAAGCATCACACCTCCGAGTATGTCTTTCACCATCTCACGAGCGACGAAGGCGGGAAGGTCCGCCTGCACGATCAGCCGCCGCTGATTTACCATCCATTCGGTGCTTGCCGGCTTCGCCGGCCCTTCGCCTTGGCAAAACAACGGCGAGAGAGTGGTCATCGGTCAGCGTATTTTGCAGGCTGCTTCGGACATCTTCCTTGGCTGGACGAAGGGGCCGGCCGGACGGCATTACTACATTCGCCAACTTCGCGATATGAAAGCCTCGGTCGATATAGCGTCAATGGACGCCCACACTCTCAACCTATATGCCGGCCTCTGTGGTGAGACCCTTGCCCGAGCCCATTCCAAGGCCGGCGGCCCCCACCGGATAGCCGGTTATCTCGGCAAATCGGATGTATTTGACACCGCGCTCGGCAAATACGCGATTTCCTATGCGGACCAGACGGAGCGGGATTACGATTCTCTCCGCCAGGCGGCGGCTTCTGGCCGGATCAAGACTGAAACATCGGCCGCGGTCTCCTCGAACTAGCCCGCTTAATGCAGCGCTTTGACGATTCCGCCGTCGTGGGTGGCGTTTTTGGGTGATTTTTTTGGATTTCGCCTGCGTTTGGACGCACCGCGTCGGTTCCGGCTTGGAGCCAGAGTTTGGGGCGGGGGAGGGTTTGC